>JAZRQO010000012.1:0-44031 GCA_045649825.1 Clostridia bacterium | reverse complement strand
CAGTCAGCTCGGAAAGGGCGGCAGGCAGTGCTGCAGCGATCTTCAGGATCTTTTCGTCAGCAGGAGCTTCGGCGGGAGCAGTCTCTTCGGCAGGCTTTTCTTCCTTTTTGGGAGCGGGCTTGTCCTTGCGGGGAGCCTTCTTTTTGCGGGAAGGTCTCTCTTTTCTGGGGGCAGGCTCGGTAACAGGAGTTTCAGCTGCGGGAGCTGCTTCCTCTGCGGGAGCTGCTTCCTCTGCGGGTGCCTCTTCTGCAGGAGCAGCTGCTTCTTCAGCAGGTGCTTCCTCTGCGGGAGCTGCTGCTTCTTCAGCAGGAGCCTCCTCTGCAGGAGCTTCTTCACCGTTCTTCTTTGCTATAAGGTCGGCAATTTCTACACCGCCGTCAGCAATAGTAGCAAGCAATCTTGCAAGATTTGAAACAGGAGCATTCAAGCTTCCCATCATTGTTGCAATCAATGTCTCTCTTGACGGTGTAGCTGCGAGCTTCTTGATTTCATCAAGTGTAGCAACTGTTCCATCAATAAATCCTGACTTGATTTCGAGCTTATCGTTCTTCTTTGCATATTCTGCTATAACCTTTGCAGGGGCAACAGCGTCTGTGTCTGATACAGCGAGAGCTGTAGGTCCGTGAAGGATTTCATCAAGAGCATCAAGACCTGTTTCCTTAGCAGCAAGACGAAGCAATGTGTTCTTTACAACGAAATACTTAACGCCTGCACTTCTGAGGTTTCTGCGGAGAACTGTGTCTTCTTCAACGGTAAGACCGCGGTAGTCAACAAGTACGCCTGTCTGAGCAGATTTGAGAACTTCGATAATTTCAGCAACCTGAGCTTTCTTAGCTTCTAAAACCTTTGCACTTGGCATTTCTTTTCACCTCCGTAAAATTTGGTGTATTCCGTACAAAAAAAGCTTTGCACATCCAAAGACACGCAAAGCAAAAGTAATCAATAAAAATTATTACTATACCTCGGCGGGACTTACCTTTGTGCCTGCTGTCTACGGAATAAGTTTTTCAACCTTTACAATTATACTATGGTTTTATTTTAAAGTCAACTATTTTTTTAGGGTTTTTGATAATATGTTAAAAAGTAACAAACAGAAATTAAAAATTCACCTGCGTTACATACAAATTCGTCACAATGTATATTATTTTCTGTATTTATAACGTGCGTCCTTGAGTATGCTAACACATCCCTTTTCGGTATATACAAAGTGATCTGCAAGTTCAATCTCCGCAGCTTCCAGACAGGCACGGATTTTAATTGTGTTTTCCACATCTGCATTTGAAGGAAGTGCAATACCCGTTATATGATTATGAACGAGAATAACGCTTTTGGCATCGTTGTTGATTGCTTCTTTCAAAATCTTTCTTTGATTTACAATAACACAATCGCTGGAGCCTTCACCTATAAGCTTCGCCTCCATCATTCTGTTTCTTGCATTTACGCATATCATATAAACCTGTTCGATATTAGCACCTGCAAACAATGTACTGATATATTGAAAGAAATCGGTCTTTATATAATTGTTATCCTCTAATCTTGGTTTTTTATTACTCAAACCATGCAGTCTTTGCTCATAAAGACAGAAAAGCTCTCTTTGCATACAAATAAGCGCCGCGGTTCTTTCACCTATTCCTTCGAATTTCATAAGGTCATCAGCATCTGCTTCAAGCACGTTTTCCAGGGAGCCGAATTTCTTGATGAGATCATGTGCAATTTCATTTGTATTTTTTCCGACGTTTGCATAGCTTAAAAGCATTTCCACAATTTCATGATCGCTAAAGCCTGTGAAACCTTTATTCTGAAGAAACCTCTTTCTCATTCTTTTCTTATGCCCGTCGTGAGGTCCTTTTTTTCTTCCTTTTGTTTCCTGTGCCATTTAGAGCGTTTTCCTTTCAGTTTATGATGCTGCCGTAACCCTTTCAAGCTCAGGTTTTACATATGTGGGGACTACCTGCGCCACAACACTTCTTATATATTCGTTATCCTTTTTCTCAACCGCCTCAGAAAGTAGTGCAAGGTCTGCCTCAAGCTTTTCCATAGTTCCGGGGATTGGTTGACCGATAAAGATTTTTTTATGCTTTGTATCCTTAAGACCTTCCTCGTTCATAAGAAGCTCCTCATAGAGCTTTTCACCGGGACGGAGGCCTGTTACTTCGATATCGATATCAATACCGGGACGAAGACCTGAAAGCTTTATAAGATTAATTGCCAGGTCGTATATACGTACGGGCTGGCCCATATCGAGAACAAATATTTCTCCGCCGTTTGCATAGCTTGCTGCCTGCAGCACAAGGTGTGCAGCTTCGGGAATAGTCATAAAAAATCTTGTTATATCCTTATGAGTTACGGTTACGGGACCACCCTCGGCAATCTGCTTTTTGAAAAGAGGTATAACGCTGCCGTTTGAGCCCAGCACGTTTCCGAAACGCACTGCCACAAACTCTGTTTTGCTCACCTGCTGCATACACTGAACAATCATTTCACATATACGCTTTGTGGCACCCATAACATTTGTGGGATTAACGGCCTTGTCGGTGGAAATCATAACAAAGCGGCGAACACCATATTTGTCGGCACATTTAGCTGTGTTATACGTGCCGAAAACATTATTCTTTATTGCCTCGCCGGGGCTGGTTTCCATAAGAGGCACATGCTTATGCGCCGCCGCGTGGAAAACAATATAGGGACGGTATTTATCAAAAAGGCTGTCTAACCTGTCCATATCTCGGACGGATGCTATTATAACGTCGGGCTGATTTTCGGGATACAGCCTGTTAAGCTCCATCTGAAGGTCGTAGGCATTATTCTCGTATATATCAATTATAACAAGCTTTTGGGGCTCGTACTTCATAATCTGCCTGCAAAGCTCTGAGCCTATTGAGCCGCCTCCACCTGTTACAAAAATAACTCTGTCTTTTATGTAGCCTTTAATTTCATCATTATCAAGCTCAATGGGATCTCTGCCTAAAAGGTCTTCAATCTGAACGCTGCGGAGTTTACTCTTGTTAAATTCCCCTTCCTTCATTGATTCAAGCCCCGTACAAATCTTAACCTCACAGTTTGTTTCTGCACAAATAGCAAGAATTTGCTTATTTCTTTCGGCTTCAAGAGAAGGAATTGCGATAATTATTTCTTCGATATCGTGCTTTTCAGCCAGCTTAGGTATATCCTGCACAGTTCCAAGAACCCTGGCACCGCGGATAATGAGATTACGTTTTTGGAAGTCATCATCCACAAGCCCGATAATATTGTTCTCAAGCTTTTCGTTATTCTTTATTTCTTTTATAAGCATTGTAGCACCTTCGCCCGCACCCACTATAAGGGTGCGCACCATAGTAGATGCCACAGAATGGTATTCCTTATTTAATCGGTTAAGTCCGCGAATTAGCATACGCACCATCAGTATTCCTGCAGAAGAAACAAACATAGCTGCAAAGCACAGGATAAATCTGTATCTTACAGCCAGATACAAATCATTTTTTCGTATCAAATAATCAACGGTCAGGGTTATAAAGCTTGCCAAAGCTAATGACATTGCCATTCTAAGATAGTCCTTTGCCCCTGCGTATGCCCAGAAAATTTTATAATTCCTGCCTACATTAAGAACTACGGCAAAAGTAATACAAGCTGCCCCTACCAATCTGAGTATAAGCATAAACCTGTAAGGCAGCTCATTATAGTCTGCAACAAGCATCAATACGAGAAAATGTGCCGCAATTATAATCAACATATCTATCAGAAACAAAATCCTGTTTCTGACAGAAAAAGGCAATACCTTTCTTTTCATAAAATCCCTCCCAAAAAGAAATAAATCCCTATTGTAATTTTAGCAAATAGAATAAACTTTGTCAACTAAAAAAATTAAAATTTTATCATCTTGTTACAGAAAGAAGTATTCCTGCTATAATTATAACCGCACATAATGTTTTATAGGCTATATTTTTCTCTTTATAGACAATTTTACCGGCTGCTATGGTTACAATAACGGCACTTTGCTTTATAAGCGTCATAGCAGTAACCTTACTTGCAGGTTCGGCGTTTGCAATAAAAAGAAGCTTATCGCCCATTACAAGCAGAAAGCTTAGAATATATATTCCGGGATGCTTTATACAACCCTTTACATCTACCTTTCTTCCGCTTAAAAGTATGTATGCAAGATAAAATGCAGATAGCATCAGCATAAACCAGAACTGAAGCTGAGAGCTGGTTATCTCCCCTGTTGACATCAGGTACTTATCAAAAATAGCTGACATGGCATTAAGAGCACAGCCACCTATTGTTATCCACACGTATTTTACATTATAATTTTCTTTTTCGCCTGTCTTTTTAAAATTAACAAGATAAAGACCGCACATGACAAGTGCAAGACTGACAATTCCCTTAGGTGTCAGAGGCTCTCCAAGAAGCAACACTCCCATCACCGTAGAAAAAATCACACGGGACATATCAACAACGCCGTAAAGACTTACAGGGAGCTTTTGTACAGACACAAATGCCGCCATCCATGCAATAAATATTACAAATGATTTTATGGCGACCATAAAAAACATATACGGACTCATTAAAAGGCTTCCTCTTGTCAGGGGAACTGACATAAGAAAACCTACAAAGGTGTACATAAATAAAGCACTGAGCATATCGCACTTTTCAAGAGTTTTCTTTTTTATAGGCTCCCTTATACCCTTAAAGATTCCGTAGAGTATAATAAAAACAATCCAGAGTTCCAAAAATTATTCTTCCTTTTATGTAAATTCAAATGCAAAAAGACCACACACACCTTAGGTATTTCCCCGGGGGAATGTATGACCTTTTTTTAATATTAACCAATTTGCTGCCTGCCCTCCAGAGCCTTTATGAGGGTTATTTTATCGGCATATTCAAGCCCGCTTCCCACGGGCACACCATGGGCTATTCTTGTTACCTTTATACCCATAGGGGAAATCAGACGGGAAATATACACCGCCGTTGCAGTACCGTTAACCGTGGGGTTTGTTGCCATTATAACCTCATTTACACTACCGTCAGCCAAACGAGTTATAAGCTCTGTTATTTTTATATCCTCAGGAGATATTCCGTCTGCCGGGGACAACGCTCCGTGGAGAACATGGTATAAACCGTTATATTCGTTAGTACCCTCTATGGCATTCACATCCTCAGGGCTTTCAACAACGCAGATAACAGACCTGTCCCTCTTGGCAGATGCGCAGATCCGGCAGGGCGTTTCTGTTGTAAGATTCTGACAAACAGGGCAGAAAACTATCTTTTCCTTAGCCAGCCGTATTGTATCAGCCATAGAGGCAACAGCCTCACTGCTCATTCTCTCAAGAATATGAAAAGCTATACGTTCCGCACTTTTAGGGCCTATTCCGGGCAGTTGTTCAAACTGTTCTATAAGCTTTTCTACAGATAAATCCTCTGCCAAACCGAAATACCCTCCCTATCAGAACAAGCCGGGAATATTAAGTCCGCCGGTTATCGCTCCCATTCCTTCAGCCATCATATCGTCAGCTTTTTTTACTGCTTCATTTACAGCCACCATAATAAGGTCCTGCAAAGTTTCAACATCATCAGGGTCTACAGCTTCGGGGCTTATTTCAACAGAAAGAAGCTCTTTTTTGCCGTTGGCAACTACCTTTACAACTCCACCGCCTGCAGCCGCTTCAACCGTTTTTTCTTCAAGCTCTGACTGAACCTTTTCCATTTCTTCCTGCATTTTCTGAGCCTGCTTCAAAACATTGCTTACGTTTTTGTTCTGATTCATTCCTGCTCCTGCAAATCCTTTATACTTTCCCATAATTACCTCCGGTTTTTATTAAAATTATTCTTCCGGCATTTCGCCGTCTTCTATAAATTCTTCACGGTCGTCATCTTCTTCATCTTCAAGCTCAGACTGTGAAAATTCATTTTCTTCACGCTTATAGGTGAGAAATTCTCTGTCGTCTACCATATCCACAAAATCACCCATATGCTCCATGACGCTGTTTAAAGGGTCAGTATCAGGCATTGGGGGAACATCCTTATCGGCAGGCTCTGCCTCTGGCGTTGATGTATCAGGTAAGGACCAGAAATCCACCAAACAATCTTCAAGCTCGTCCCTGAATGCAATTTTTACATTCAATTCCACTCCGCATGCACGGCGAACCTGATGGATTATATTCTTAAGCTGACTTGCTGCAATATTATATGCTCCAAGCTCTGAATTTCTGTTATATAAAAGTATAATACCCTCGTCGTCTATTGTCATACCCACGTTCAGAAGTGCTGAAGCAAGATGGGGGTTATGCTTTATAACAGCAGCGGTTATCTTTTCCCATTTTTTCGCTACCACCACAATAGGGTTGGAAGCATTTAGCTTCTCTTGAGGGATTGGGCAATACAGCTTACCCGACGTTTTTTTCTCTTCCTTCTTTTCAGGCGGAGCATCTTCCGGGGAAGGTGCCTCAGCCCTCACGGTAAAACTTCCGTTTCGGAGCTTTTCCTCCATATCGCTCATACGTGCAATAATTGCCTCGGGTGATGTGTCAAGCTCGGGACGGCACATTTTGATAAATGCAGTTTCATAAACCACTCTGGGTGATTTTACCCATTTTGCATTGCTTTTAGCTTCAGTGAGCCTGTCCGATATATATGACAGCTTCTCATAGGAAGCGTTTGCCGCAACCGCCTTGAACTTTACGATTTCATCATCGCTATAGTCTATAAGCTCATCAGGCGAAGATGATACCTTACAAACTATAAGGTTTCTGAAATGTGATATAAGAGAGTCGGTAAACACATTAAGGTCTATCCCCGAATCAATTATCTTACCGAGAACTCCAAAAATCCTGTCGGCGTCATTTTCAAGAAGTGCCTTTGCCATTTCAAATTCCGCATCAATAGGTACAACTCCCAGAGTTTCGGTTATATTCTCATATGTGATATGACTTCCGTGAGCTGATACTACCCTTTCGAGAACGCTTATTGCGTCTCGCATAGAGCCGTCACCAAGACGGGCTATGAGAGCGTATGCTTCATCAGTTATTTCAAAGCCTTCACCGTATGCTATCTCTTTAAGCCTTACTATGATTTCGGAAGGCTTGATACGTCTGAAATCGTACCTCTGACATCTTGAAAGTATAGTCTGAGGTATCTGGTGAGGCTCTGTAGTTGCGAGAATAAAGATGACGTGTTCGGGCGGCTCTTCAAGAGTTTTGAGAAGTGCATTGAAAGCACTTGTACTGAGCATATGAACTTCATCTATTATATACACTCTGTATTTTGCTGAGGCTGTTACATATTTTGTATCATCTCTCAGCTCTCTTATGCCGTCTACTCCGTTATTTGACGCGGCATCTATTTCGGAAACGTCCATTATTCCGCCGCTTAATATACCCCTACAGATATCACACTCATTACAGGGGCTTCCATCTTTCGGGTTAAGGCAGTTTACTGCTCTTGCAAAAATCTTTGCTGCAGTGGTTTTACCCGTACCACGAGTTCCGCAGAAAAGGTATGCATGCCCTACTCTGTTTTCCGTTATCTGATTTTTTAAAGTTTTGGTTATATGGCTCTGACCTATAATATCTTCAAACACCATAGGTCGCCATTTTCTGTAAATAGCTTTATATGCCATGGTTTTACCTCTGAACACAAAAAAATGGCTCCGACCGAGTTTACCGTAACACATCAAAAGCACCGCTTATTGCTGCTTGGTTCCCCATCTGACAAGGTTCACGGGTTTTAATCGCACGGGCTCGGTCATCATCGCCAAAAAGTTGCTTAGTTCGTATTAAAAATATAAACTCGATTATTCTTCGTTATCTGCTCAATCATTATACAACAAATGCGTCAAAAATGCAAGTACTTTTTAAAAAATAACTGCAACTGCCGCAGCTGCAATGGCAAGACCTGCCAGAACACTGCATGCAGTAATTCCCCAGATTTTAAGAAATCTGATTTTTTTGTTTATATCTTCAATTTCGTTCTTTACTTTGATATTGGTATTTTTAAGTTCGAAAACTGAATCGGTTAATTTGTCGATACCAATCGAAGCTTCACGGATTTCTTCTATCTGAGGCGCTGATGACTTAAGAACAGCACTTACTTCAGCAAGTACCTCAAGCATTCCGTCAGCTTTATCGGAAACATCTGTAATTGAAGATGTTATATTTGTATAGTTAGACTTTGACTGCTCGGTAAGACCTTCAATTGAAGCCACAGCTGTTGCCGACTTTTCGGCAATTACAGAAAGCTTATCATCAAGCTCAACCATAATTTTGTCAAGCTCTGCTTCAAGCTGTTCTTTTGTGAGGACGTCACTGTTTTTGAAAACACTCTCTGCCTTTTTAACAACCTCTGCAACAGCGTCGTTGCCCTTTATGCTATCCTTTATGCTTTCTATTTTGCTCAGTATTTTTTCGTAATATCCGGGAGCATCCTGCTGAGCCGCAGCCGTACCCTCCGCATAAGATGCATCTTCTTTAGATACGTGAGTTGCCTCTGCATATTCATCAGCGTCTGTATAGAAAGCGTCCTCTCCGTCGTAAGAAACTATTTTATCGTCGTGATACTTTTTAAGCTTTGCAACAACCTTCTTACCTGCTGCAAGCACTGACTGCAAATCCCTTTTTCTCTCTTCTGTCATTATTTTATCTCTCCATTCATTAATTTTATTTAAAAATTTACTGAATTTATTCATCTTTTATTCTCACTCCGCACACGGGGCAATATGCATCAGTGCTTTTTATGATTTCCTTACACCCCGGACAAACCGTTACTTCACATTCTTCGCACAATTGCTTTTTTAACTCTTTTATCTCTTCCTCAACCGATTTAATTCTCTCAAAATAAACGGAGAAATCCTCAGGCTCCGTATTTGATTTATATGCTTTATAAACCGCTTCTCCAATCGCCTGATAGTTTAGCTTTAATCTTTCCTCCGCTCCACTGATACTGTAACGTATTTTTGCTTCCGCCGTTTTACTCTCAACTTTAGAAGCCGCCGCTTTTGCTGCATTACCCACAGTTTCGCTAAGCTTCCCGGCACCGGCTTTGAGCTGTTCTAAAATCTCATCAAAATTCGCCAAGAATAAAACACTCCCTCTCTTTCCCATGGTATCAGTTTATATATAGATATTTGAATTATACCACCATATATTACTTAAATCAACCCTTTTTCTTAAAAAAATATTAATTTGTTTAAAATTATGCAAATATCTTTCAAAAAATGCCCTTCACGGCTTTGTTACATCCGTTGAAGGGCATTATAATGACTTATTTTATTAACACACTTCTTGTTCCACCGTTCCAGTCAACGTCTGCACCAAGTGCTTCACTGACTGCTCTTACGGGGACAAGCGTTCTGTTATTTACAAGCATTGCAGGTACATCAAGATAAACAGGTTCTCCATTTTTGTATAAAACATCGCTGTCTATTGTAAGCTCGATTGTGTTATTACCTTTTCTGCTCGTTACCGTTCTCGTCGCACCATTCCAATCAACTGATGCACCGAGAGCTTCAAATATGGCACGGAGAGGAACCATTGTTCTGCCAAGGTGGATTACGGGAGCCTGGTCAAATTCTACTTTTTTATCAGACACATAAACACCTATATCGCTTCCTCTCTGAGAGGTTACAGTGTACTCACACTCCGCACTCTTTCCGCCTTCGGTGATTGCAACGGCCTTGATTACGTGAGTTCCGTCTGCAAAATCATTAAGATTGATATATGATGTAAAAGGCACCTGATTTGATGACGAATACAAGACCCCGTCCACATAATACTGAACAGCTGTTACGTCTTCGCCAAATATATGGGCATAACAAGAAACAGGAACTATTCCATCTACGGGGATATTGTTCCACATGGGACGGTAGCACATAGTTGCATTCGTGTTACCACGTTTTATAAATCTTGAATATTTGCTGATTTGGGCAAATCTGTTCTGCAAAGTCTTATTATGAACAAGAGCATAGTTATTCATTTCGTTATTGACATAAGTATCAAAGTATGCAACAAACTTAATCTGAGGGAAAATCATAGGCAGATAGTATAAATACTCCTGCATTTTGCGGTCTGCCCAGGAAGTTGTATTTTCCGATACATACGCACTGCTGATATTATGGCTGACACCGCTTTCCGACAGCATTATGGGTTTTCTTTCGCCGTACTTTTCAATAACTTCGCCAATTAAAAGTACGGGATCGCAGTACTTTCCTGTTTTGAAATATGCCTGCTCGTAGTCGGGGACATCGGTCTTGCCGATAAAATGCTTAGTCATATAAAAGGAAACCCCAACCCAATCCACGTATTCATCACCGGGATAAAAATCATTCATATCCATTCCCCAGTTTGAAACCGCACTTGGGGACCACACCATTGCTACGTTGGGGTTGTTGCGGTGGAAATAGTCAGAAACGTATCTGTATACCGACTTATACTGCTCGGGGGTTGCCTGGTTGCCCCATACATTGAACTCCGCACCGAAACGAAGAAGCACTTTAGCATTAGGGAATTGCTTTATAAGATTTGAGATATTTTCAATGTCGTATTTCTTGCTTTCAAAATTAGCAATATCAGAACCTTGACCGGGGCAGTTGAGAGCAAGCTCAAGAGTAAGACCTTTATCCTCTGCTTCTTTGAGGAAATCGTCTACGTAATGAACTATGGGATAACCAAGCTCGTGATAAACAAGGACCGCTGTATCGCTCTTTACAATATTTCTCGTTTCACTCTCGGAAAGTGTGCCGAAAAGCACACCGTTTTCAGGCTCATTCTTACTTCCGTAGTAGGGAGAGGTGCCGCCGTCGGTATAAAGCTGAATTTTTGTTTTATAATGAGGGATGTTTGCATTTGCAATAATAACGCTGTCCTTCCAGTCCATTTTTTCGGCATAAGGAAGGAAAAATTCAAACATTTGGGCACTTTCGTTATACATTCCAAGAGTTGCATATGCATTTGCAACTCTCTGAGCCCTGTCTGCTATGAGAGAAATAACGGATGATTCGGACTGCGGCTCACCAAGCATCATATCTATCGCCTGTTTGCCATAGGTTATAATTCCGTTATAATCGTTTGAATTCACAGCCGCTTCGTATTTATCATGTATTTTCCAGTAAGCATTTGGGAATTTGTATGCCGAAGCAATTGATGGAACACATAAACACAACAAGGTTATAAATGCTATTATTTTTTTCTTCACAAAAATCACCTTTCTTTATCCGTGATAAAGTTTTTTGGTCTGATACACAGGCTCGCAGGTAAGATTTACTCCAAGCTTTTTAAGAACGGAGCTGTCCACCGGAGAAAGCACAACCGAGGAATGAGCTTCGCAACCTTTAAGAAGCGGAAGCATCTCCAAAGCCCTCTTCGCATACTCGTCGGTAGTTGCAGATATGGAAAGTGCAATAAGAGTTTCGTCGGTATGAAGTCTTGGGTTCTGATTTCCCAGATGATTTGTTTTAAGCACCTGTATAGGTCCTATTACATCGGGTGATATGAGCTTTACACCTTTGTCTATCCCTGCAAGCTTCTTAAGAGCATTAAGAAGAAGTGCCGCAGAGGCTCCAAGAAGGTCTGTTGTTTTTGAAGTTACTATTTCACCGTCGGGAAGCTCTATTGCCGCTGCAGGCATTTCTGTTTCTGCTGCCCTTGTAAGAGCTGCGTCAACAACCTTTCTGTCTTTAAGGCTTATTCCTGCCTGATTTATTATAAGCTCAATTTTGTATACTGTATCGTTTCCGAAAAATCCGTTGAGAGCCGCACATTTCGTGTTATAGTAACGGCGGATAATTTCGCTCTGAGCCGCCTTGCAAACTGCCTCGTCGTCAACTATGCAGAAGCCTGCCATATTAACGCCCATATCTGTAGGTGATTTATAGGGGCTTTTGCCAAGGATTTTGTTGAACATTGCATTCAGAACAGGGAAAACCTCTATATCTCTGTTGTAATTAACGGTGGTCTCACCATATGCTTCAAGATGGAAGGGGTCTATCATATTTACATCGTTAAGGTCTGCCGTTGCCGCCTCATATGCAAGGTTAACGGGGTGCTTAAGGGGAAGGTTCCATACAGGGAAAGTTTCAAACTTCGCATATCCCGCCTTGATTCCACGTTTATGGTCGTGATAAAGCTGAGAAAGGCAGGTTGCCATCTTACCGCTTCCCGGACCGGGGGCAGTTACCAGAACAAGGGGGCGTTCTGTTACAACATACTCATTTTTGCCGAAGCCCTCATCGCTTACTATAAATTCAACATTTGCGGGGTATCCCTCAATAGGATAGTGAAGAAAAACCTTAATTCCAAGCCCTTCAAGCTTTGCCTTGAAGCTCTCTGCCGCAGGCTGACCGCTGAACTGGGTAATTACAACACTGCCCACATATAAATCTATTTTTCTGAAAGCGTCAATGAGCCTCAGTACGTCGAGGTCGTAGGATATATTATAATCACTTCTGATTTTGTTCTTTACAATATCAAGAGCAGAAATAGCCACAACGATTTCCAGCTTGTCCTTAAGATGAAGGAGCATTTTTATTTTACTGTCGGGTTCAAAACCGGTAAGCACCCTTGAAGCGTGAAAATCATCAAAAAGCTTGCCGCCAAGCTCAAGATAAAGCTTATTTCCGAACTCGGAAATACGCTTTTCGATATGCTCCGATTGCATTTTTATATATTTTTCGTTGTCAAAACCTATCTTGTTCATTTTTCTTTTGCCTCTCATCAAACATAATACTTATAAAGTATAACACAATTTTGTATATAATTCAACTGTTTTTTGCAATTTGTAATTCATTTGTTCAAAAGCTGATAACTGAGTTTGCAAGCTCTGAAACTGTTTCTGCAATAGCCTCTGCACCGTTTTCTTCAAGCTCCCTGCGAGGTCTGAAACCCCACAAAACACCAAGAGTATGCACTCCGGCATTTACTCCTGTCATCATATCCACATTGGTATCTCCCACCATCATACATTCTTCGGGGGCTATACCGAATTTTTCGGCAATGGCAAGAAATCCGTCAGGTGACGGCTTTTTGGAAATTTCATCCCTTTGACCTTCAACGTGAGCAAAAAAATCATCGCCGAAGGTTTTTTCTATTACCGCTTTTGCCACATTATGAGGTTTATTGGACAGGACGGCTATTATCACTCCTGCCGACTTTAGTTTTTGAAGCTCTTTATCAATTCCGTCAAAAGGCTTTGTAAGGTGCATAAAGTTTCCTTCGTATGCTTCATCATAATACTTTGTTGCCAGGCGGAAGTTATCATCCGTGTCACCCCCAACATAATCAAGGGCACGGTGTATTAGAGTTGCTCTCCCGTCGCCTGCAAAATATTTAAATTTTTCTGTTTCAATCTCGGGAAAACCTAATTTATTTAAAGTATAATTTACGAAATAAGCAATAGAATTGAGAGTATCCATTACTGTTCCGTCTAAATCAAATACACATAACTTTATCATTTGTTTCACATCCTTTACTTTATTATATTACCCAAAGCACATAATTTCAAGTACTTATGCCAAAATTTATAAATTGTGATAAACACCGCCCGTGTTATACATAAAAAACACGGTAAAATGTAAAACTACACAAAAAACAAGGATGTTACTTAAATGAAGATAACCCGAAATGCCATTAAAAATGCCCTGTATGTTATTCTCGGCTCACATCTGTATGCCATTGCAATTGTATGCTTTCTGAACCCTGCCGATATTGCACCCGGCGGTGCAACGGGAACAAGTATTATTCTCAATCACTTATTCGGCTTACCCATCGGAACTATAAGCATACTTATAAATATACCCATACTGTATGCAGGCTACAGAAAGCTGAGCAGGGGACTTATTGCAAAAACTTCAGTTGCACTAATTCTTACGTCACTTCTCATAGATGTGGTTATAACACCGCTGCTCCCTGTTTATTCAGGGGACAGACTTCTCGGCAGCGTATTCGGAGGTGTGCTTCTGGGAATAGGGCTTGGTATGATTTTTTCTGCAGGATATACAACAGGTGGTACGGATATTCTTTCAATGCTTCTGAGGCTCAAATTTCCGCACCTACGAATAGGTCTTGCAATTCTCATTATTGACTGCTTTGTACTGGCAGCTTCTGTTTTGCTCTTTCACGATATTGAAGCGGGGCTTTACGGAATAATTGCACTTTTCTGCTCGGGCAAGCTTGTGGACTCCATGGTTTATTACGGCGACAGTTCCCGGATTGCGTTTATTGTAACGTCACGGCACAAAGAGGTGTGCGAAGCTATCCTCAAAAAGCTGGACCGAGGTGCAACAGTTATAAATGCCGAGGGCGGATTTACCGGAGAAACAAGAAAAATTATTATGTGTGCCGTGAGGCACAGAGAGTTTTCAAAGCTTAAGGACACGGTTTTTGAAACCGATGACAACGCTTTTCTTACTTCCTCCGTATCTGACGGGATATACGGCGAAGGATTTTTCAGGCAAAAATTATTCTGAAAAAATTTCCAAATGCTATTGCAATTTATGAAAAGGTGTGATATAATATACTTAGTTAACAAATAGGAAAGGTATGTTTTATATGAAAATTTCCACAAAAGGCCGCTATGCACTTAGAATGCTTGTTGACCTGGCGGTTAACGAAGACAAAGGATTTATTGCACTTAAAGACATTGCAGAACGTCAGCAGATTTCAAAAAAATATCTTGAACAGATAGTACCTCTTTTTAACGGTGCGGGCATACTTGAAGCCAACCGTGGTTTTCAGGGGGGATACAGACTTGCCCGTCCTGCCGACGAATACACCGTCGGAGAAATTCTGAGGCTTACTGAAGGAAGCCTTGCTCCCGTATCATGCCTGGAATATGAGCCAAACAAATGTGAAAGATGTGACGAATGTGAAACGTTATATGTGTGGGAAGGGCTTTATAAAGCAATCACCACATATCTTGATGGAATAACAATTGAGGATATTATCGACAAGCAAAGAAGAAAAAAACGACAGACAGACAACATTGTACTCCTATAAACATATAAGGGGAGTTGCCCACGGGCAACTCCCCTTATATTATTCTTTATTAAGTTTTTTCTTTTCTGCGTATTCAATCGCTTCACTGCACACAACTTTAAGTATTGCGGCAACGGGAACGCTCAGAAGCATACCCATAAATCCGAAGAGATTTCCGCCTACCACAACCGATACCACGGTGAGCAGCGGGCTTATCTCCATTTTGTGGCCCATAATCTTAGGTGCAAGAATGTTACCGTCTATTTGCTGAAGAACAAGTAGTACAACGGCAATCCAGACAGTATCCCATAGGCTTCCGCTTAAGAATGTTATAAATATTGCGATAATTGTGGCAAATATGGAGCCGAAATAGGGGATGATATCGCAAAGCCCTATAAACATACCCAGGGCAAATGCATACTTTACACCCATTATCGTGAGAACAACACTGCACATAGCACCCATAGCAAGGCACACAAGAAGTCTTGAATAAATATAGCTTGTGAATATTTCGTTTATTCTGTGACAGTATGCAAACACATCATCTACCATATCAAACTTCACAAATGCCTGTATAGTTCTTTTACAACAATTAATGATTGTGTCTTTTTCAAGTATCATATATACAGATGCGATAATTGCTATAACTGCATTTACTATACCTGAGGTTGCAACTGCCACACCTGCCGCATACTTCTCAACACTGGAGCCATCAATTTTACCGAGAATTGATAAAAGCATTCCAGGAATATCAAGTGAATCAATATTTTGAAGGATGCCGAGGTTTTTAAACAGCTCTACATTTTTTATAAATTCTTTAAGGTTGTTTACATACGTTCCAGAGTTTTTATAAAAGTCGTAAATATTTTCATAAAGCGCAGGAACAACTGCACCTACCACAAGAGCGACGATAGCAAATGCTCCTATATAAGAAAGCAGAATGCTTATCCCCATACTGTGCTTTTTCAAAAAGCCCAGCTTGCTTCGTCCAATCAATGCCGTAAGCTTCTGAATGGGCAAATTCAGCACATATGCTATTACAAATCCTGTTATAAAGGGCGAAAACGCTTTAAGGATTTTTGCCACCGTGCCGAGTACTGAATTAAAGTTGTCAAATGTTTTATAAACAACTATAACAGCTACACAGAAAACAAAAGCAATAACCCATAGCTTAAAATTTTCTATTCTCTTCTTCATTCCATAACTCCTCTGACATAAAACGGGGCTGTTTTTTTAAACAGCCCCTTTTATTTTATTCTGATATTACTACTATACTTGCTGAGAATGCACCATTGCTTACTGTTCCGTGAGCTGTAATTACAGAGCCTACGGCTACATCCTTAAGCTTCTTAGTAACTCCTGAAATATTCATTATCTTTGTTGTTGCATCCTTACAGTATACAGTTTCATCTACTGTAACTCCAAGGTCGTTTACGTATGATACCTTTATAAATCCGTATGCAGCATTTACTGCAGTTACAGTGCCTTCAAGCTTTCCGCTTGATGTCTGAGCAGTGGTTGTTGCAATCTTTACTACGGTATCGCTTTCGAGTGTGAGTGATACTGTGTCACCTACGCGGAAATCGTAGAGGCTTCCCTCTTCTCCGTTAATTGTTATCTTAGCTGATGAAGCAACAGGGAAAGTCTGATTTTCGCCACCGATATTCACAACAATCTCAGGTGTTGATGAAATTATAATAGTTTTAATCGTACCTGATTTTGTTTTTGTTGATGATGTGGCTTTTATTGATTTGATTTCACCGTATGTGATTGTGAGGTCTACCATATCACCCACATAGAGTTCACTGAATTCGGCACTGTCGTTATTCTTAACAACTGTTACGCCGTCGGCAATTGGATATGTTGCACCGTTATATTCTTCCTTTGCATGAGCAATTGTCATTGTAAATTCAGCATCAAGAGAGATTTTCTTTATCTGAGCCCCAGAAATTGTAAGGGTTTTTGCTTCGCCAACTATTCTCTCAACTATGTTATTCTTAAGCTCCATAATGATAGGATCATTAATCTTAAAGTTTGTGAGAGCTGAAGGCTCGTCGCCATACATTACTGCTAAAGTGGGGCTGCATTCATATGTTTCTTTATTGCCTGTTTCTGAATTCTTGACTGTAATTCTTACAACGCCCGAAGCAGATGCACGGCTCTGATATGTACCTCTTATTGTTCTGTCGGGAACAGATGAAAGTGTGTCAACAAATGCAACCTTATTACCGCTGAGTGTAACTATTGCGTCAACGCCTGTTATCATATTACGGGGGATTGTTTCCTCTCCCTCAATCTTCATCATAACATTATCGAGATAAGTATACTTTTTAATATTACCCTCTGAATCGTATATTGAGAAAATTCTGCCGTCGGTGTCAACGCTTGCAATTTTACCTGTTATGAATTCATAGCCTGCTTTTTCAATTACTCTGCCCATCATAACTGCCATCTGAGTTCTCAGAACGCTTGTGTCGGGTGAGAAGCTTCCGTCTTCCATACCTGTCATAATTCCTTTGTTTGACACAAATTCAACGTATTCAAGTGCATCCATTGGAATTTTTCTATAGTCGGTATATTCAAGAGTTACAGACTGTGAACCGCCTGTTACCTTGCCGCCCATTGCTTTTGTTATAATAATTGCGGCTTCATATCTTGGCATTGGCTGATTTTTAAGCTCGCCGTCAAGGTATGTATTGAGGTCTGCGGGTGAAAGCACATCTCTGTAGAGAAGGAACGAAACTTCTTTTTCACCCCAGGGTAGACCGTAAGGCTTAAGAGTATCTTTATACTGCTCAACTGCAGCTTCGAGAACAGGTGCATTCTCATCCTTTAAAGCTCCGAGAACTCTTGAG
This sequence comes from Clostridia bacterium, assembly GCA_045649825.1. Lineage (GTDB taxonomy): Bacteria > Bacillota > Clostridia > UBA1381 > UBA1381 > RGIG9115. The sequence continues at coordinate 26,219 of JAZRQO010000012.1, read as the reverse complement.
AAAAGTGCAAGCACTTCAAGTCTTGTTACACCGTTATCGGGCTTGAAGGTAGCATCTTCATAACCTGTTATATAACCTTTATCAACCATATCCATAACGTGGTCATAAGCCCAGGCATAGTCGTCTCTTGAAAAATCAACGAATTTTTCTTCAGCCATTACTGCTGAAAATGAACTTGCCATCAATATACCTGAAAGCAAACCACAGATAAGCTTTTTCATAAAAATCCCTCCGTTTTGTGTTTTTACATAATCTATTAATGATATAATAACATATTTCCGTTAAAAGTGCAACATATAAATTGCGAATTTTCTTAATTTTTTGTTACGTAAACCCCAAAATCTTGTGTTTTTTGTAATCTTTGCGAAACAAAACCGCAGTTACAGGAGAATTGTGGAATAAACATCTTTAAAATCCTCTGCAAATAATTTACTGCAGCTATCGGCACTTTGAGTATCCGTAAATATTCCGAAAACTGCCGAGCCGCTCCCCGTCATCATTGCACCGAGAGCGCCGTTTTTAAGCATTTTATCACGTATTTCACCGATTACGGGATGCATATTTATAGCAGGGGCTTCCATTATATTGCACATTGATTTTGCAAGAGCCTGTATATCACCTGCTTTTAAAGCTTCCGCAGCGGATTTTGTATCGGGACGGACGAGAATATCACATTCATCTATAATCCTGTACATTTCGGGTGTGGATACACTGACTTCGGGTTTTACAACCAAAACAGGTACTGTTCCTTTTATATCCAAAGGTTCAAGCTTTTCGCCTATCCCTGTTGCAATCGCAGTTCCGCACATTAAGCAAAAAGGCACATCTGCACCAATCTTTGCACCAAGTTCAAGCAACTTTTCGTGGGAAACAGGGTTTCCAAGAAGCCTGTTAAGAAGCGCAAGAACGATTGCTCCGTCTGCACTTCCGCCACCCATCCCTGCGCCGCAGGGAATTGTTTTTTGTATATGGAGCTTTACTCCCACTTTTGCTCCCGCCTCTTCCAAGAGCATTTGTGCTGCTCTGTATGCAATATTTTTACTGTCTGTAGGGAGCCAATCGAGAGTGGTTGTAAGCTGAATTCCCAAATCTTTTGTAAGCTCTGCCGTTACAGTGTCGTACAAATTCACAGTACGCATTATTGTTTGAATATCGTGGTAGCCGTCGGGACGCTTACCTGTCACGTCCAGAGTAAGGTTAACCTTGGCATAACCCTTTCCCGTGCCCTTATTCCCTGAAACTGTACACATATCGGAAAGAAACATACTTCCCTACTCCTTCCTTAAAGCTTACTGTGGGACTCTGCAACAAGCTCTGAAACGACATTTTCATTCAGCTCAAAGCCTTTATCTTCTTTAGTGAGCCATGCAAGATACTCTATATTACCCTCAGGACCTCTTACGGGAGAATATGCAAGTCCCGAAACATAGAAGCCTGCATTCTTAGCGTATTCCGAAACATTGTTTATTACCTGTTCGTGGACTTTACTGTCCCGGACAACGCCTTTTTTGCCTACCTGCTCCCTGCCTGCTTCAAACTGAGGCTTTATGAGAGCCACAAGATGTCCGTTATCCTTAAGAAGCTCTGCCGCCACAGGAAGAACAAGCTTAAGAGATATAAACGAAACGTCTATTGATGCAAAATCCAGCTTTTCACCTATCTGCTCAGATGTGACGTGACGGATGTTGGTTCTTTCCATATTAACCACACGCTCGTCGTTTCTGAGCTTCCATGCGAACTGACCGTAGCCTACATCCACTGCAAAGACTTTTTTTGCACCGTTTTGAAGCATACAGTCTGTAAACCCGCCTGTTGATGCTCCTATATCCATAGAAACAACTCCCTCAAGGTTTATGGGAAATGCTTCCATTGCCTTTTCAAGCTTAAGGCCGCCGCGGCTTACATATTTAAGCTGCTCTCCCCGCACCTCAACGGTTTTACATTCAGAATCTATCATCATACCTGCTTTATCAGCCTTCTGATTATCTACATAAACCTGACCTGCCATAATAAGAGCTTTTGCTCTTTCACGGCTTGAAACAAGGTTATTTGATGTAAGAAACACATCAAGCCTTACTTTTTCCAAATAATATTCATCCTTTCATTTCCGAAAGTATATCCGCAACGGTTTTTGAGTCAACTCCGTACTTTTTGTCAAGCTCACAAACGCTGCCCTGAACAACAGGCTCATCGGGATAGGCAAAAATCCGGAACTTTGTATTTATTCCGTTTTCGGCAAACAATGCACCGATTACCTCGCCCAGGCCGCCCTTTGCAACACCGTCTTCTATAACACAGGTTATGGGTAGGGCCGTTTCAAGAACGGTTTGTGTATCAAGGGGCTTTATAGTAGTGATTTCAACTATACGCACGCCGTCACCTAAAATATTACGTACTTCTGCCGCCGTATTCATCATTCGTCCCGTTGCATAAACGGTGATTTCATCTCCGTCGGCAATAACGTTTGCCTTATGCGGTGTAAAGCTGCCGCCTTCAAACTGCTCAGAGCCTCTGGGATACCTTATGGCAACGGGTCCTGTTACATCATTTACGGCATAGCCTACCATCTGTTCAAGCTCCTCATAATTAGAGGGGGAAAGAACTGTCATATGGGGCATTGAGTTCATAAAGGCTATATCGTATATGCCCTGATGAGTTTCACCGTCTGCACCAACCACTCCTGCTCTGTCAACACCAAAAACAACGTGCAGCTTCTGGAGGCAAACATCGTGAAGTATCTGGTCGTAGGCTCTTTGCAAAAACGAAGAATACACAGGGAACACGGGAATATATCCGCCTGCCGCAAAGCCTGCCGCCATTGTTACGCCGTGCTGCTCTGCAATGCCTACGTCAAAAAATCTGTCTTTAAAATACTTTGAGAAAATCTCCATCCCTGTACTTACGGGCATAGCTGCGGTTATTCCAACAACCTTATCATTCTCTGCAGCCACATCAAACAATGCACCGCCAAACGCCGCAGAATAATCACGTTCGGCTGTTTCTGTCTTACCTGTTTCGGCACAGAACGGGCCTATTCCGTGAAAGGTATCGGGACGGTGTTCTGCAGGAGCATATCCTTTTCCTTTTTTTGTTCGGATATGAATAAAAACGGGCTTTTGCTTTGACTTTGCAAGACTTAGAACATTTATAAGGCTTTCTGTATCGTGACCATCTACAGGTCCGAAATATTCAAAGCCGAAGTTTTCAAATATGGTGGGCCTCAGTATAATCCCCTGGATTTTGCTCTTTAACCACGACATCAGATTATAAAGAGGATTTCCGATAATGGGAATTTTACCGAGAAACAATGTTGCTCTTCGCTTAAGAGTTGAATATCCCGGCTTTATTCTGAGGGCACGGAGATATTTTGAAATTGAGCCAACATTTTTTGAAATGGACATATTATTGTCGTTAAGAATAAGTATAAGAGGCTTTTTGTACCTTCCGGCATCGTTCATCGCCTCATACATCATCCCGCCTGTAAGCGCTCCGTCACCGAAAATTGCTCCCACACAATATCCGTCACGTTCAAGGTCTCTCGCTCTGGCAAGACCAAGAGCTGCAGAAATTGAGGTTGAACTGTGACCTGTGTCAAACACGTCGGCAGGGGATTCTGCTCGTTTGGGGAACCCGCTTATTCCGCCGAGCTTCCGAAGGTTCTCAAAATCCGCCATTCTGCCTGTAAGAAGCTTGTTTACATAGGACTGATGCCCCACATCCCAAACGAATTTATCTCCGGGAATGTCAAACACCGTGTGAAGAGCAACCGTAAGCTCTACAACACCGAGATTTGATGCAAGATGACCACCTGTTTTTGAAACGGAATGAACAAGAAATTCTCTTATTTCCCTGCAAAGCTTTTTTCGCTGTTCAGAAGTCAGCTTTTTTATATCACCGGATGATGAAACCTGTTCCAGTAAAGTCATTACTATCTCCATTCTCTGCTAAAATTAGCAGAATTAATCAAAAGGGCTGTGCTACTTCGGCATATACGCCGATACCGTGCAACAGCCCTGTATATTGTTTACATATTTTCTTCTATGTATTCTACTACATCGCCCACGGTTTTAAGTCCGTCGTTGATTTCAACAGCTACGCCAAATTCATCTTCAATCGCCATTGCAAGGTCTAAAAGGTCTACTGAATCCAGCTCAAGGTCTTCAAATGTACTGTCTGTCTTAATTTCATCCGGAGTAATATCCGAATAATCTGTTATAATATCAACCACTTGTTCAAAAATCATAATTCCACTCCTATTTAATGTAAAATTTATATGCCGTAGTAAAACTATATTTTTCTCCCGCTTTCAGCACAGGGCTGGGGAAATGTGAATATTTCACGGGATTGGGATAAAACTGTGTTTCAAGGCAGAAGCCGCAGTGAGTACTGTATACCCCTCCGTCCTTACCCTTGGGGAAGTCAAGACAGTTGCCCGTGTAAAGCTGTACACCGGGTTTATCTGTCATACATTCCATACAAATGCCTGTTTCGTCACATTCTGCAACTGCAAAGCATCTGTAGCCTGCTCCGTCTATTATGAAGTTATGGTCCACACCTCCAAAAAGTGTTATCTGAGGATGCTCACTTTCAAAGGCTTCACCGAAAGCTTGTCCTTTTCTGAAATCAAAGGGTGTTCCCTCCACACTATGTATTTCGCCGTAGGGCATACATTCGTCTGTGTTCGGTGTATAAAAGCTGCAGTTGAGCTTAAGCCTCTGACTGTCAATCACACCGCTTTTATGGCCTGCCAGGTTAAAGTAGCTGTGATTAGTCAGATTTATAACAGTGTCCTTATCGGAGACTGCAAGATATGATATAACCAGGCTGTTGTCCGCTGTTAGCTTATAGTGCATTTCAACGTCCAAATTACCGGGGAATCCTTCTTCTCCGTCAGGGGAATGAAGCTTTAAAATAAGTTCAGGCTCGCTATCCGTGCCGGAAGGCTCAACCTTCCACGTTTTTTTATCAAAACCCGTAACCCCTCCGTGGAGAGAATTGTTACCGTCATTTATACCTACTTTGTATGACTTTCCGCCGATTTCAAGCTCGCCTCGCTGAAGTCGGTTTGCATACCTGCCTATAGCAGAGCCGATATATCCATGATTTTCTTCGTAATCATCAGGAGCTCCGAGAGCCAGCGCAACATCTGTGGGATTACCGTTTTTATCAGGTACGGTTATACTTCGGATTATACCGCCACGGTCAAGAACGCTGACACACATACCGTTTTCGTTTTCCATAACAAACTCGGTTATACAAGCTCCGTTACAGGTCCCAAAAAGCTTTGATGTCATTGCCAATTGTCATCTCTCTCCTTTAATGCAATATATTACAATAAGTATGATAGCACATTATTTTACAAAATTCAATAGTTTTGGTATAACTTTCTTTTTTACATTTTAATTACCGACAATTAATACCTTTTTCCATTTACCCTCCCAGAAAACCTTACCACCGAGATTTTCTGCTATAAATCGTACGGGAATATAAGTTCTGTCATGGCTTATAAAAACATCTCCCGGGAGTTTACACTCTTTTTCGTTCACACGGACGTCGGATGAGCCTGCACGGACGGTTATCCGTGTTTTGTTCCGAGAAATTATAACATTTTGTGTTTCAGGCTCCCATTGCACCCTCGCCCCCAAGGCTTCCGAAACTGCTCTCAGGGGAACATATGTACTTCCTTCTATAATATAGATGTCATCAGTCATTACCCTTTTGCCGTCAACTAAAAGCTTTACTTCTTCAAACATATCGTTTAGTATTGCGGCTGCATCCATATTTCTGTAGCCGTCGGGGTCGGGAAGAATACTCTGAGGCAATGAAACACTGCTGTAGTCTGTAAGGTAAGAGGTATTCCTTGAACAGTTAGGATATTTCGTATAACATTCAGGAAAGTATTTTTTCATATACTCCGTTGCTAATGCTACTGCCATACTGCTTTTTCTGCCATCAGGCGTGTATGTTCCGCAGAGGGACACGCAAGGCGGTGATGCATGCATAAACACAACGCTCCCGTCAGGGCAGCTTCCGAGAACTATATACACATGCCCTGCCTTAGTCATTATATCTCCACAGGTAAACTTTTTAACCTTGCCACGGGGTGTAATTTCCGCGCCGAAAAGCCTGTTGTATCCATCCGCCATTTTTTCGGATGGGAACACATAGCCGTTTTCACTGTATTTATCCCCAAAAAGCTGATACATACACCAACCCACATAGCCTGTGCAGTCAAGACCGTTATGTATCTGATACCTTGTTGTTTTATAGTTATATAAAGAGCTGTTATTATTATAGAACTCTGTCCACGTAGGGCTTATTCCGTAGCTCAGTGCTTCAATCCCTGCCGCCGTATCTTCTTCGTTCCAGCCGCCACCATAAACGTAAAGACATTTCCCGATAGGCTCTGTAGCTGAATACATAAGCTCAGAAACCGTGGCAGCTTGAACTCCTGTGGAGCATATTAAGCTCAGAAGCAATGCCCCTAAAAAGCCTGTTCTTCTCAGTTGGGAACACCCCCGTCTGTTACTATACTTCCCAAGCTCTGTGATGCATCCCATACATAGCTGTACTGCTTGCCTATTTCATCTGCGGAAATAAAGGTATAGCCGGGAACCACATATACATTTTGAAGAAACGCCTTATCTCCATTTTTAACAACTGCAACCTTTATATCGTGGTCCTTTATTATTTCAAAAGCTTTTACTCCGTTTTTATTGCGATAATAATCTATTGGAGCAGGAGCATATTCTTTATTTTCGTTATACTCAAGATAAAGAGTTCTCTCTTCCTCGCTCCACTTGCAGTCAAAGCCGTAAGCCGAAAGGTCATCTGCCACAACCAACGTATACGGCTCACAAACAAAGGTTGGAACCTCAAAGTTGTTTATAAAAGTCCGCATATTAGTAAAATACACCGTTTCAAATCTGTCACGTGCCGCCATAAAGCCATAGTCAAGAAGCCTTGCAGTATCGATAAATCTCTGACCTGTGGAAGCTGAACTCATTGTAACTGAAATCATACGTCTTCCGTTACGGACTGCTGTTCCGCAGAAGCAATAGCCTGAGGCTGAGGTTGTTCCTGTTTTTAATCCGTCTGCACCCTTATAATAATAGGTATCGAGAAGGTGATTGGTAGTTCGGCAGGTCCTGCCGTGGAAATAAACGGATTTCTTTGCGCTTCGGGTTAAAATATCGGGGTAATCCTTAATTATATTTCTTGCAAGAGTTGCCATGGCAATCGGTGATACCTGATTGTTTGCTATACCGCAGCTATCGTAATAATATGCATCTATGCCCATTCTTTTAGCCGTATTGTTCATTCGCTCTACAAACGCCGCTTCACTTCCGCCGCCTACAAGCTCCGCAAGAGCCACAGCCGCACCGCTTGCGGAGTATGTTATAACAACGCCTATCATTTCATCCACTGTATAGGTTTCGTTATAGTTAAGGGGCAGAACGCTCTGATAAAGGGAGTTTCTTGATTTATTATATACGCTTTTGCTTATGGGAACTGTTGTATTAAGAGTGATTTCACCGTTTTGGAGTGCTTCATACACGCAGTACAAGTTCATTATCTTTGTCATACTTGCAGGAACTCTTGGAACATTTCCGTTATGATGATACAAAATCTCCCCTGTTTCGTAGTCCATAACGCAGGCTCCTGCCGAAGAAATTGACGTGTTTCCGATTTTTGCAGCATTTGCCGCAATGGCAAAAACAGACTCAATAAGAATTATTGCAGATAGTATTACTGTAAACTTTTTCATAGGTATCTCCTCAAATTTATATATTGCTCTTTTAACAAAAAAACTGACCGCAGTCAGTTTTTTTTATTATTTCTCGATTTTTAAAATCTTGAATACTTCTACACCGTCAAGGGCTTTTACTTCTACTTCGTCGCCTGCTTTTTTGTTGAGAAGTGCCGCACCGATGGGTGATTCATAAGAGAGCTTGCCTTTTTCAAGGTCTGCTTCCATTGAGCCTACAAGCGTAAATGTAAGTTCTTCTTCCATTTCTACGTCGTAAACAGTAACCTTTGTACCCGGTGTGATTGCGTCGGATTTTGATTTATCCTCATCCACAACCTTAGCGAACTTTATCATCTCTTCAAGACGGCTGATTTCAGCTTCTACCTCAGCCTGCTCGTTTCTTGCTTCGTCATACTCAGCATTTTCCGAAAGGTCACCGAAAGAACGTGCTTCTTTGATTTTTTCCGTTACTTCTTTTCTTGTTTTAACCTTTAATATTTCAAGCTTTTCTTTTGCTTCTTCAAGTCCCTGTTTAGTAAATTCATAAACCTTTTCTGTATTCATTCTGAAAACTCCTTTTCTTTACTAAATAGGTATTATATACCCTTTTTCCGAAAAAATCAATAGGTAAACGGATATTTTTTTAAAATTCCGCATTTTTACTAAAGAACGTCCCGGCTTTCATTCAGTTCGGGCGGATTTGGTTCTTGTTCCGCCTGCACAGGCTTTATGCTGTTATAGAAATTTGCATATGTTGTCTGCATATAGGGTATAGTCCATATTCCTGCAAATCCGAAAGTAAATGCAGTGAGGAGTGCCCATCCTATAAAGGAAAGCTCAAGAACAAACAAATCCATTTTTCTTCCTTCCATCATTTCCTTTGAACGTCTTATTGCTTCAAGGGCGGGCATACCTTTATTTTCCGCAAGGATATACATCGCCTGAGAATAGGAATACCATTTTACAATACCCGGTACTATAAACAAAAGGGACCAGAGCATACAGAAAAATCCCTGGAGAAACAAAACCTTAAATGCACTCCAAAAATCATAAAATCCGCTGAATGCATCTCCTGCCACAGGCTCTATGCCTTTTGTAAGATTCAGATAAATCATTATTAAACTTAAGCTGAATGCTGATTCAATAAACACTGTGTAGATAAATCCACCAACTAAAGGTATAAATGACAAGACAACGCTTGACAAAAGTTCAATTCCCAGAACAATAACACCTATAAGAAATAATATCCTTATATTACCTTTAATCATTTCCTTTGCCTGTGATTTTAAAAATACTCTGTCCATAAAATGCACCTCTTTCATTTAGTAGTCTTTAATTACATATTACAATATATGCTAATGTTTGTCAATATTTGAACTCAAAATTAACTGCCGTTATACTTGATTTTTAATTTAACAATTTTTTTGAAAAAGTATTGACAAATGAAAAATTATACTGTATTATATGTATTAGTACAGTTAATACAGATTGGAGGGATAAAAATGCTGCAGCTTGATTTTGGCGACCACAGACCGCTGTATGAGCAGATATGCGACAAGCTTAAGGAGCTTATAATCAGCGGCGTACTTTCGGAAAACGAAAAAATACCGTCGGTACGTGAAATGGCATCGGCTCTTGCCATTAACCCCAACACAATTCAGAAGGCATACAAGGAGCTTGAAAACGAAGGATATATTTATTCCCTGAAGGCAAAAGGAAATTTCGTAAGTCCCCGAAAGGAAGTCCCCCACTCACCAAGGGCGGCAGAGCTTACGGAAGCGGTGGCTCAGCAAATCCGCGAGCTTCGGTTTATGGGGATTGAAGAAAAGACACTTCAAAGCCTTATATCACAAATTTATAAGGAGGAAGTCTAAGTAATTTTCTTACAGACTGAAGTTTATGAAAGGAGTTAGTGATTATAACTATGATAAAAGCGGAAAAGGTTACTAAAACCTTCAGCGGCTTCAAAGCATTAAACAATATGTCGCTGAATGTTAAAAAAGGCTCCGTATATGGACTAATCGGTCCGAACGGCGCCGGCAAGACTACAATAATTAAAAATCTTACAGGAATTTACACTCCCGACAACGGAGTTCTTGAAATTGACGGAAAACCCGTTTTTGAAAATCCTGAAGTTAAGCAGGAGCTTATTTACATAGGTGACGACCTGTATTTCTTCCCCTCCTACTCCATACTGGACACTGCAAAGTTCTATTCGGGGATTTATAAAAACTGGAGCTGGGAGAGATTTGAAAGCCTTAAAGAGATTTTCAAAATAGATGTTAAAAGAAAAGTCCGCCGCCTTTCAAAGGGTATGCAGAAGCAGGTGGCATTCTGGCTGGGAATATGTGCCTGCCCCAAGGTTATGATACTTGACGAGCCTGTTGACGGTCTGGACCCTGTTATGAGAAAAAACGTGTGGAAAATAGTGCTGCAGGACGTGGCGGAACACGAAACAACGGTGCTTGTTTCAAGCCACAATCTTCGCGAGCTTGAGGACGTATGCGACCACGTGGGAATTATGCACAAGGGCGAGGTTGTTCTTGAAAAAGCTCTTGATGACGTTAAGGGCAACATCCATAAAATTCAGCTTGCATTCAAGGCTGAATTCCCCGAAAATCTAAAAAGCAGGATTAATATTCTCCACGCAGAGAGCATAGGCCGCGTGCATATGATAATTGCAAAGGGTGACAGTGAGGAAATTAAAAACATTGTTTCGGAATACTCTCCCTTAATTTGCGACCTTATTCCCCTTACATTAGAAGAAGTATTCATTTATGAGTTAGGAGGTATGGGATATGAGTTTGAAAACATCATTCTTTAATAAAAGCATATTCCGCACAGACATTAAAAGGTTCTGGTGGATTTCACTTCTTGAAACACTAATGCTTATAATGGTTTGTGTTTTTCCCGTATACCAGAGATGTACAGCTAATTATTACGGGTACTCAATACGGAATTTAATCACCTGGATGAACGGGTCTGTTGCAATACTGTTTGCGTTTTCAATAGGGGTTTCAATACTCCTGTTCTCCTATCTTCACAACGGCTCTTCCGTTTCGGGGTATCACTGCCTGCCGGTTAAAAGAAAGAACATTTTTGCTACAAAGCTTTTATCAGGTGCAGTGATTACCCTGACTCCCATTATAATCTGCGGAATTATACTTCTGTTTATGCTCACAAATCCCGATATAAGCAATCAATTAGGGGTAATGCAGATACTTAAATGGACTGCCTGCGGTATAATATATACATGCACTCTGTTTTCACTCACAACACTTGTTAATCAGTTTACGGGAAATTCCATTGGAACATTGATTTTCACAGGTGGAATACTTGTGCTTCCCGCCCTTATATGGAGCTTCTTTGACGGTTTCTTTTTTAAAGAGGTCTACGGATATGTTCACTACTCGGGCAAGGCGATGGAATACATATACGCAAGTGAAAAAATGCTTATGACGGTTCCCGGTTTTGCACTGTATGCGGCATTTACTCTTATATTTACGGCTCTTGCCTATTTACTTTATAAAAAGCGAAGGCTTGAGGTTCACGGCGAGGTTATTGCATTTTCCTGGCTCACTCCCGTGTTTATAGGAATAGTGGGACTGCTTTCGGGTATGCTGAGCTATGTTTATTTTACAGAAATACTCCACATACAAGGCGTATGGACCGTTATCCCCCTTGGAATCCTGGGTACAGGCATTGCATATATGATTTCGCGGAAAAGCCTCAGCCTTAAGGGTATTATTAAGCCTTTATCGGTATATTTTGCAGCGGCACTTTGCTTCTGCTGCGTTATTGAATTTGACCTTACAGGCTTTGAAACACGGGTGCCAGAGATTGAAGATGTGGAATCTGTAAGGATTACCTACGGAAACACTCACCACTATTATCATTACGACGGATATGAGCTTACCTACACTCTGCCGGGGCAGATTGAGCCTGACTTTACAGATGAATCTGACATAAAAAATGTTATGGTGCTTCACGAACACTTAATAAAAAACAGGGACAGGTTTGACGCCGACAGGCAAATACCCATCGAGTATACTCTTAAAAACGGGAAAACCTTTAAAAGAAGATACAACATTTCATACACGAAGGATGCTGAATATTTAAAGCCAATTTATGAAACAAAGGAAATGCGCGCTGATATTTATGAGCTTGCAAACGGTGGCGACAGAGAATTTACAGGGGTTACTGTTCGTGACAGAAGATTAAAGGATAACCTTACCTTCTATCCCGACAACAATAATATGAATCGCATAACGGATGCACTTATTAAAGACCTCTCGGAAATACCATACGACAGAATGTTTATTAACACAGGCGGCTCTGTAACAATTGAAGCCTCCTATAATAACAATTTCGTATACAGTTCCGAACCGCCCGAAAGCTTCAGTTCCGATAATGTTCAGAAAAGTCAGAGTATTATCGAGATAAATGATTCTTTCACAAATACGGTTAAACTTCTGACGGAGCTTGGCTTCTATTCATCAATACCCACCGCCTCAGATATTGAGGGTGCAACAATTGCAGTATGGAAAGATGAAAATTCACCACACGAATATAGCATAAAGGACGTAGATTCGGGACTTCTATCAGCAAGGGAAAACGCGGTAAGCGTTACAGACCCTGCGGAAATCGAAAAGCTTTACAGCGTTTACGACAGTATGATTGAGGGCAAGAAATACACTAACTACAACAAACGTCTTAATATTCTCATTGCATACAGAGTAAAAGGAACAGGACATGTGTTTGAAGTTTCTTGCTCATATGACGAGGACAAAATCCCCGAAGTGCTTAAGAAGTATTTTGAGGGAAAAATCTGATAAACAAAAAACCGTTTCGGAAGAAACGGTTTTTTGTTTAATCTTTTTTTAAAATTCTCTGATAGAATCTTGCATACATTACAAAGGATGCAACAATTACAGCAATGCAGATAAGTGACAGTGCATTTACTGCTGATACGGGGATTCGGGGGAACATTATTAGAAGCACTATCGTGCTGTAGATTATTACGGTGTTAAGCTTTCCGTACCACTTTGCACTGTTTACGGAGTCCTTACGCTTCATTGCTATATATCCCAAAGTTATCATTATATATTCCTTAAGGGCAAACACAACAACGAGAAGAATGATTATTTTATACTTTACTGCAAGGCAAATAAGCAAAACCCCCTGGGTAAGCTTGTCTGCAATGGGGTCAAGAATTTTTCCTAAATCGGACACCATATTGAACTTCCGGGCGATAAATCCGTCCACTATATCCGTAAGCCCCGACAGAATAAGAACTGCTATTGCTGCCGGATAGTCATGCTTTACACCGTAAAGCCAAACTATAACAGGAAGCAGCAGAACTCTGAAAAGGCTAAGGAGATTGGGAACGGTTAAAACCTCCGATTTTTTGAACAATCTTTTCAACTTAAAACATCCCTTTCTGTGCCCCCCGGGCACAATCGGCTATTTGCATATATCTTCAACAGTTTTTGAAACAGTATGCTCAATGGGTGTCCATTCCACCTTGCGGAAAAGGGCAATAAATGAAATGGGAATATATGTGAGCATAAACACAGGGAAGGTGATGAGATAAAAAAGCTTTTTGTACCACTTACTGTGTATATGCTTCCATTCTGTTACAGTGGTTATAAGACCGAGAACAAAAAACATACCGAAAATATATCCAAGAGTTTGCAAGACGGGTATAAGTGCACTCGCAAAGCCTGCCATACTGTGATTTATTATACCAAGCGGGATTGCCGCAAGGTTTACACAAACGCTTGCACAGGTAAGCAACACTGCAGGCATAAGAGTCATAAGCATATCGTAGCAGGCAAAGCTACCTTTGAAAATACCCTTTACAAGCTTTGCACCGTACTTTTTAAACACCTGATAAAAGCCCTTTGCCCAACGAAGGCGCTGAGCATATGACTGCTGAAACTTTACAGGCTGCTCGTCGTAGAGCATAGCATCTGCACAGTAGCCGATTTTTTCGCCTTTTATAATGCAATCGGTTGTGAACTCAATATCCTCTGTAAGAAGATGGTGTATCCAGCCGCCATTTTCACGGAAGATTTCGGAGCTTACCAAAAATCCCGTTCCTGAAATAGCACAGCTTGTACCAAGCTGCATTCTCACATTATTTAAGTATCTTGCCTCTCTTATAAACCATAGTGAGTAGCCCGAAGTTATCCAGTTCTCATCATAGTTTTTGGAGTTGCGGTAGCTTGTTACAACTCTGTAGCCGTTATCAAAGACCTTATTCATTTCAGACACGAAGTTCTTGTCGAGCACGTTATCGGCATCGATTATAATGTAGCCGTCGTAAAGCTCGTCCTTACCTTCGCCTTTAAGCACATTGAAAAACCAGTCAAGAGCATAGCCCTTACCCACAAGCTCATGGTTACATCTCTCAAGCACGTTTGCACCTGAACTTCGGGCGACATCAGCAGTCCCGTCTGTACAGTTATCGGCAATAACGTAGGTGTCTATAAGCTCTTTCGGGTATTCCTGGTCGTTGATACTCTTTATTAGATTTGCTATTACATTTTCTTCATTTCTTGCGGAAATAACAGCCGCATAACGGTGGTTAGTCTTAGCGGTATATTTCCGGGGCTTTCTGAACAGTCCTATAAGCACGTATACAAGCTGATAGGAATAGCACACTGCGAAAAGCACCGATATAATATAATTAATTATTACTATTGCATTCATTATATCCGCCCTCAATATCTGACTGCTCAGACATTCTATACAAATTTTTTATATTCATTATTAATAATTCCTTTGCTCTCCAAAAATAAAACTGCACGCAAAAAACACAGTCCCCCAACAGTTACACGGGGTATTATATCACACATAAAGGAATAATGCAACAAGTAATTTGATTAAATTTACGTTACCGCAATGTTATAAAATAAGCTTATTATACAAAAACAACCAACACCAAAGAAAATCCGTCGGAAAATATCCGATTTCAGGCACCTTTAATGTTGATTGCTTTGACTATCGTATGATTACAGTATGGCAACAAAATATGCTGCATAGCATAAAAGCATAGCTATTCCCGCAGGGCGGGTAAGACGTTGATGTCTGAAGCAGAAGAGAAGCAACAGAAGTGAAGATATAACACACACACCCATATCAAACATAAAGTTTGAAGCAAAGGGCACAGGGATTATCATTGACGAAAGACCTACAACGAACAAGATATTGAATATGTTACTTCCAACTATGTTTCCGATTGCAATATCCGCATTATTCTTACGTGCCGCCATAACTGATGTGAAAAGTTCAGGGAGCGACGTACCGAGAGCAACTATTGTTAGACCGATAAAACGCTCGCTCAGACCCATTGCTTTTGCTATATAGCTTGCAGAGTTAACCGTGAAGCGGCTTCCGATAATAACCACCGCAAGACCGACTACGGTGAAAATAATTGACTTTAAAAGAGGCATTTGTTTTATTTCTTCCTCTTCTCCATCCTTATTCTTTATGGCAACCACAATTGTGTATGCAAGATATATTGCAAACAACAAAAGAAGCACTGCCCCTGAAATTCTGCCGATTACACCGTTCCTGCCGAGAAATGCAAGCACTGCCGTTATAAAAATCATAAAGGGGATTTCTATACGTACCGTTGACTTTGCCACTGCAAGAGGTGCTATAATTGAGGAAAGACCAAGGATTATAAGCACATTCAGAATATTACTGCCCACAATATTTCCGATTGTTATTTCCGCACTGCCTGCCATAGCAGCCGAAATACTAACCGCCGCCTCAGGTGCACTTGTTCCCATTGCAACAACAGTAAGCCCGATTACAAGCTGAGGGATTCCGAACTTAGCCGCAACACTTGCCGCACCGTCTACAAACCAATCGGCACCTTTAACAAGCATAACAAACCCCAAAGCCAACAACAAAATCTGTCCAACCATTACCATTTTATATCTCTTCCTTTCGTAGCAGAAAAAAAACAGCGATCTTTTCTGCATTAAAAAATACAGAAAAGTCTCGCTGCAAAAGTTACATAACCGGGTTTTTTACTCAAAAACCGTACTGACGGCGATGTAAACACCGGAAAACCGATGCCAACTACTCCCTAATCTGAAAGTATTATACACCAATTATTCCCGTTTGTCAAGCATTAATACAAAAAAATCAAAATCCGCATCCGCAAAACATCATGCATCTGTATTCCCCGGGAGTCATTCCTGTATGCCTTAGAAAAAACTTTCCCATATACGTAGAGCCGGAAAACCCCAGATGTTCACTGATTGTTTCCTGAGAAAGCCGTGTTTTTAAGAGCATTTTTTCAATCTGATGAAGCTTTGTTTTATGAACAAATTGAAGCACCGTCATATTTTCATAACGCTTAAATAATCGTAAAAGATGTCTTTCACTGATTCCGCAATATTCGGCAATATCAGAACAGCTTAAAAAAACATGAGAATTATTTGCAATATATTCCTTAGCCTTATCTATCCGATTGTCCGACACGCTTCCTCACCTCCCGAAGAAAAAGCGGCTCAAATATAGAATGAGCCGCTTTTTTTAATTAATTTACTACTGTGTAAACTGTATTGAGAGGTTTTAAATTGCCATCCCAAATAAAGTATCTGTAGTCTTCATTCGCATTAAGCTCAAGCTTTCCGCAACAATCATTACCTGTGTTAAGTGTAATTTTATCCATTATTACGGTTTCAATACCGTTTGCGCCATATGAAGCCCCGAACAAATATACTGTTGATTCAGGACCGTATATATAAAGCTTTGTTTTTTCTTCATCGTTTATAACCTTACCGATATAGCTATCGTCAAGATCGAAGGCAGAAAGCTTTCTTATCTGAAAATCTTTAGCACTCATACCAACTGCAGTTTTTGTTCCAAACTGGAAATGGAATTTGGTAGTAGGCACTTTGTCAGGAGTTCCGTCATTGTCCGTGTCAAGCATATCAGGCTTACCATCACCATCTTCATCAACCCATCCTTCACAAGGTGCACCCTTGTCATTGTATTTAAGATCGTCTTTTTTGTCTTTTTTTACTACTGTTACAATTCCGTATACTTCCACGTACTCATTACCAACAGACTTTGTAGCTGAATAATCAAGCCCTGTACCAATACAATTTTTATTAGTTCCGGCAAGACCAATTGTTGCTTCTACGTCCTGAGGAGTTTCATCGTTTATTTTAATCTTTGCACTGTATACATAGGTTGCACCGACTTCTACATCTACATTTATCGGTCTTATCATTGTAGATGTTGTAGTGTATACACCATTTTCTGCTGTAATCTGTCCCGAAGCATTGTTAACTACCGCTGAATCTGCAAGATTCTTGTCGGCAGGGTCAAATTCCTCAAGGCAGAAATCATCAACATATACATCTGCTCCGTTTGTTATAATGGGGCCAATGTGAACCTTATTGAATTTATCTGAACTCATAAATTCAAGTTCTATCTTATCCCATTCGCCTGTGAGCTTCTTTTCAGAGCCTTTTATTGTACCACCACCGTTTTGCTTAACTTGCACATACGCCTTTGCATTTGGAGTACTGGATTTTACATAAACACTTGCTCTGTACCACTTACCTTCTGGTAATACGTAATTGATATATCTGATATCACTATCCCCGCCAGTTGCTGTACCGTGGACACTATAAGTTCCTGTGTGTCCACCATTTGATACAATTGTGAGCTTTCCATTTCCGTTTTGATTTGGAGTTGACGTTGTTTCAATTTCACCGCTTTCAAATCCCGGATTTGCAGCATGTAATATATTCTTTCCTTTAGTTACATCAATCATCTGTATGTCCTTGATGTAGTAAGTACATGCAGCATCCACATCAAACGTATAATGTGCACCTTTCCATGTGCGGCCATCAGCTGTATTTGCAGCTCCGTATGCATACTCTCCATATACATATGTCCACTTCTCTGCAGAAATCGCTACTGCGGGTGCTGTTGGAGTGGGTGTAGGAAGTGAGTTATTGTTTCTGTCTGCATTATGTGCGGCGATTGATGCGTTCGCTGTTCCCTCTACCAACTTCACATATGCTGAAATTATATATGTGTGTCTCGGTTTAGCATTTGCATAATTGTATCTAAGGCCTGTGCCTGACTCTGTATTTACAACCTTTAGATATCCGTCGTCTGTTACTGTTACCGTTGCAGTGCCTGATTTCTGCCATGCTTCCTGTGTATTATTAATCGCAAGCTGGCTGCCTTCAGATTTACCGGTTTGAAAAACTCCGTTTGCAACCGGCAGCTCACCAAAAAGATTGGTTTGAGAAACCTCGGCAGATACATTCATCGGTATTACTATCACTGACATTACAGTTGCAAGAGTAATGCAATATGCCAGTAATTTTCTGATTTTTTTCATTTTTGCATCTCCTTTAAATTTTTTTTGTTAAAGCATTATTCCGATAAGTAACTTATGCAGAGCTTATCTGCACAATTGCCCGATCTGCTTTCCGGAATAAAGCTTTAAAATGCCCGATTTTAAATTTATGTAAAGCCTTAGTTGTTCATTTTATTATATTGGTCATTATAAAGCTTTTCGAGTTTTGAAGCTCCGAGTGTATCGCACTGAGCAACGAATGCATCCCATTCGTCCATAGAAAGCTGACCGTAAATAAACTTAAGTGACTGCTCACTTACATATGTATCAAGTGCCGCATTTATATCAGCTATTTCTTGCTGTTGGCTTTCAGAAAACTTTACAAGTGGATCAATATCTGTTACAAAACCTCTATCGAAAGACTCTTTAATATTATTGTTTTTGAACTCTGTTCTCTTTTTATTATAGTTATCATCTTTATGATAAGAGCCAAATCTCTGATACTTATCCATAACAGGGGCTAACCATGCAGAATTCAGACAACGTTGCTGTGATGTAGGAATTGCATCGTATTCAGCCTGAGTTATCTCGCCGCTTAAAAGTCTTTGCTGCTGATAATAGCTGTTTTTGTACAGAGAACGATAGCCATGTGAATAATCATCATCACGTTCAAAATCTACGCCTTCCTGACCATAAACAGTCTGTTCATGTCCTTCATCTGAATAAAGCCAGTCCATAGCTCTCATTGCCTCGTCAACGTATTTTGATTTCTTGGTAACCGTTACGGGGAATCTTGAGGTATTATCCTCGTGATGAAGTCTTGGCTGTTTTGGTACTTCGCCGTTTATTTCTACAGGGAAAATCGTAGTTTCAACACGGGAAGGATATTTTTCGTTAAATCCGCCCAAATTGCCGCCATATGCTGCCTGCTCCATACAGAGAACAAAATCACCGTTCATATATCCGGCATTAGCCTCCTGCTGAGTCATAGTTGCAAATGAGGGATGAATAAGCTGATTTTCATACATCCATCTGTAGAACTCCACCCATGTTTTGTAACCTTCTGTCTTAGGACCGAATACCCATTTGTTTGTTCCGGCTGACACTTTGTTATCAAACATAATAGTGGGAGATGTGCCGAAGAAATAGCCTGTAAATTCTGAAAAATACTGCCATCCCCAGCTTGTTGTTATATACGGTGTGCCGCTTACCTTTTTGAGAGCGAGCAAAGCCTGTTTCAGGTCGTCAAGAGTTTTAATATCTTCTGCCTTCCAGCCTGCCTGATTGAGAAGGTCCTCACGCACCTGCCACAAGGAATTGAGATTGTCAAAATCAAGAATTCTTGGGAAGCCGTACATTTTACCATCATCAAGAGTGCTTCCTTTTTCCTTTACTTCGGGATACTTTTCAAGCCACTTCTCAAGGTTTGGAAGCTTACCTTTTTCGAGATAGTCATCAATTGCCACAAAAAGCTTACCTGCATACATTTCAACATCATCTGCACCCTCACGCCAGTTGATGAGGTCAGGAAGATCGCCTGCAGCAAGCACTGCCGCTATCTTTTCGTTAAACACATCACGGTTAAGCGTCTGAAGCTTAATCGTAACACCTGTTTTTTCGCCCCAGTTCTGAATAACCCACTTATCATCAGTAAAATCCACACCGGGATCCTGAGGCATAAAGTATTCAAGAACGGGCTTCTCACCATTCACGCTTGCACCTTGTTTTCCGCCACAACCCGCAAGAACACTCAAAACTGAAACTGCTGCGAGGAAAACTGCAATCATTTTTGTTACCTTTTTCATTTCAAAACCTCCTGTTTTAATTTTTTATGCTAAACAGATATACTGTTTAAACATCTGCTTAAGGGTTGGAGTGACCTGTTATACACGAACATATAACAGGTATTCCTTTTAAGGGAACTTACAGAACAGCACCATTTTTCAAAAGCACACTTCTCAGCTCACATACATCTATATTACGGCATTTAACTCTTTTACTCACTGCAAGGGCTGCCGCCGTTCCTGCAGCTTCTCCCATAACCATACACTGAGCCGTGGGACGAATAGCACCCACCGCTACCCTTGTAGCTGATACACAACGTCCTGCTACCAACAAATTATCAATTTCTTGGGGAAGCATTATCCTGTATGGTATATGAAAACGCCAATGATTAAAATCCATGTTCTCTATTTCGGGAGGCAACGGATGAATATCAACAGGGTGACCTCCGCAGCCGATGGAATCGTGAAAATCTTTTCCACTGAGCACATCCATAGCTGTGAGAACATACTCACCCTCTATATGCCTTGTTTCCCGAACGCCCACATCGGGAATAAACAAAGGGATTACATTATCAAGCCCGGGAATTTCTTTAAGCCAACGATTTATGGTTCTTACACCCTCGTGTATTTTATATTGTGCTATGCTGAGGTCCTGTGCATTACATCCGTCTGAATCATAGATTTCGCTTGCCATACCAAGGAGAATTGCTTCATCCTTTTGTGGCTGGTTATATACCTGAACAGGGCTAAGACCGTGGGGGGTGCTGACTAACACTCTGAAAACACACATTTCTCCGTTTTTATAGCTTTGTATAACATTATCAAGGGACATAACGCCAAATTCATGCTGATAAAAACGGTCTGAATGCTCTTTCAAAAATCCGAAAAGCTTATCAAAATCCACATTACGAACACGGTACATAGTTCCCATCTGCTGAAGCTGTCCTACTCTCTCTGCTCCGCCTTCAGCCACATCTTCCTGTGATGCTCCTTTATGAAGCGGCGCTCCGGCAAAATATGCAACATCAGCGTCACCTGTAGCGTCAATGACACAACCTGCACTTATTTTAAGAAAGCCCTCTTTATTTAAAACAATTACTCCCGTTATATCACTGCCGTCTTTTATTACGTCGCATACGCGGGTATCGTAAAGGACCTTTACTCCGTCAGCTTCCAGCATCTGCATAAGAGTCCACTGTGCCTCAATTCTGTCTGTAAATACATAACTTCCTGCATTTCCGTGTGTGCCGACAGCAGTGTTGTTCTTAATCATACGGCTTACAAACTCTTCTGCTATGCCCCCCACAACCTGAACACTCTTAGCATCGGTTGAAAGGATATCCAACACTTCTTTTTTGTATTTGTCCACATCCTTACAATGCTCGGTAAATTTTGTTATCCCTCCGTTACCTATTGTGAGCATACCACCTACTGCGAAAGATCGCTCAACAAGAAGTGTATTTGCTCCTTCCCGTGCGGCTGCAATTGCCGCACACACACCGGCTGTTCCGCCCCCGCATACCACCACGTCATATTCGCCGTAGTCTTTAGTTTTTATATTGTAGTTCATTTAAGATTAAATCTCCTTTAAAGCCATTTAAAATTTATGATTACACTAATCTTACAACGACGGTTAATACACTTCCGTTTCGCATAACTACACATACTTTAGAAGCAGGATTAATATCTTTTGTATATGACGCAAGCTCAGAAACAGTTATTTTTTTTACAGTTTCTTCTTGTATATCGCAAAGCAATATGGGAGCACTGCCCAAAGAGAATGTTATATTTTGGATATTATTTGAATCGCCTATCACAATATGAGTATCGTCGGCATAGGTCATAAATCCACAGGCAATATTAATTGATGCATAATACGTGCCGGAATTCCCACCATTGGTGTATGCAAATATATCGGGATAATCAGTATCAAAATCAAAATCATTCTGAACTGATACGAGCTGACCGCTTTTTTCTCTTATACGCACAAAATCGCCTGTTTTTATTCCATCCGGAATCACATCTACGGAATTTGTGGTGCCTTCATAAGCATTTCCGTTATGTCGAATACCTTTGAGAATCTGTACAACCTCGCCCTCAGCATCAACTGCGACAGAAACGGACTCTACAAGAACAAAATTAGTACTACTTCCCACTCCAAGAGTATCATTTGCATTGCGCACAATAACCTTTGCAATCCCGGCATCATTTACATTAAAGGCGTCAAGACTATCGTAAGGGCTTTCGTTAGAAAAAGTAGTTATTTTTCCTGAGGTATAATATATATCATCATTAAAATACTGTTCGGATGTGGGAATTGTGAATACTAAAGTATTATCTGTTCCGCCGAAAACAGTTTGGTTGCCATCATAGAACAGCTTTGAATTTGTATTATATGTTCCGGAAAGTGAGGGAATCACACTTAAACTGTCATCAGTTTCATTTGTTCCCTGTGCCGTTGTATCAATCTTTTTAAGGATATTTCCTTCCGCCTGATAGCGGATAAGCTGACGACTCATCCATGCACTGTCGGCAGATGTGAGAGCAGTTACTTTTTTACTAGCTCCGTCAACATTTACTCTTTCAACCACTTCAAAGCGTTCAAATTTATTTGCTTCAGTGAACAGTTTGAAATATATCTTTCCGTCTTCATCGCCAATATTGGCTGTTACGATATATCCGTACTTCCATCCACTTGATGCTCCTGTTGTAATATGAACTATCTTACCCTCTGCATCAAGGTGGAATACTGCTTCCAAGCCTACATAGTAATCAGTTTTATCGGAGTGAACAATTGCGTCGAATGCTTTTTCCACATAATAGTCCTTGCCGCCGATTGTAAGCTTTGTATTACCATTTGCTTTGCTTATTGCCTCAATGGTTCCCGATACCGACTTTTTAACAATCTGTACCTTGATAACATTGCCGTTCTTACTCTTCTGTACTGAAAGAATATCGTCGGCATATATGCCGTCAACGTCAGTCAGAACTCCGTTTGCACCAATTATCTGAACCTGCTCGCTGTCAACATCAAGGTCGAGAACACGTCCGTAAACGTCGTATACCTTAAGAGTATCCTTGTTTATGTTCTTCACAACATAGTTTTCATACTCGTTTATGAAAATAACATCATAAATTCCGTCGTTATCGTTATCAAGGAGGATTACCTCGCCTGAATCTATTGATATATCAGAAAGCGAGAAGCCGAGATATGCCGCACCGTTATAGATTACGTCACAGTTCTCTGCTTTAACGTGCTTTTCCTTACCGTCGTTATTATAGAAGCTTATATCAATCTGTGATGGGTATGAGCCTGTTGCAGTAATGTCACTGTCTGATGAAAGACGAAGAACATTATTCTTCTCCTTTACAGGGACAACCGCAAGAGCCTTGTAGCCAACTTCTTCCACGCAATATGCATCAACTAAATATCCAAGGTATTCCTTTGCATTTGTATTACCTGCATCTATATGGTCTGTTCCGATTTTTACCTCATTGAGAGAAATTCCTGATGGATTATCAAGGCTTGTGGCACTGTTTGCATTTATAATACCTGTTACCTTTGTAACTCCGAGGGATTCTTTAAAGAGGGTTTCGCCGCCGGTGGGACCCATTATTGAATTTTCATCTCTGTAGGTTACCTGTGCAGTCTTTGTGTTACCTGCACGAACAAGGAGAGTTGCTGCCATACCGCGGGTTACATAACCATCACCTGAGATTTTATCAGCAGGCTCTGTAACATCAAGGCTTGAAGCTACTGTTACATAGCCCGTGGGCCAACCGCCCTGCATCATTGCATTCTGTCCGTAGCCAAGAGCAACAACAAGCATTTTAAGAGCTTCGTTATAGGTTATCGCTGAGTCGCACTTGAACTCGCCGTTACCATATCCCGATATAACTCCTGCAGATGCAAGATATGAAACTGCATCTTCCGGAGCTTCCGCTTTATAACCCATAATACGAGCCGTCATAAGGAAGAAATCGCCTCTTGTTATGTAGCTTTCAGGGCGATAGCTTTCTCCTGAATCCACGATTTCAAGACCTTCTAAAACGCGTATATCGTATTCGCTTTTAAGACCTGCAATATCGTTAAATGCCGCAAATGTGGGTGCAGCTGACAAAATAACGCATAAGGCAAGTATTAAAGATAGCAATTTATTCTTCATAGCCGTCAACCCCCTATCTTCTGCATTAAGCGATCAAGCATAACTGCCGCCTGAGCTCTTGTTGAAAAGTCCTTCGGCATAAAGCTTCCGTCGGGCATACCTGTGATTATTCCCGCATTACCAAAAGCATTTGCCGCTTCCTTTGCATAAGCTGAAATATCAGCTTCATCTGTGTAGCTTACAGTCGTTGTTGCAGGAAGCACTGCATTTGCAGCCTTTACTGCTCTTGCCGCAATAGTTACCATATCTTCACGTGTTACATACTCCCCTGCTCCGAAGCTTCCGTTGTCTTTGCCTGTTACAATACCAAGCTCTGTTGCAGATATTACATATGAATAATACCAGTCTTGTTTTGAAACATCTGTAAATGCAGCATTTTCGCCATCTGCAGGAAGGTCGAGAGCAAGAAGTATCATCTTTACAAACTGCTCACGGGTTACAAGTCCGTTTGGTGTGAACATATTATTGCCTGTACCTGATACAACGCCCGCCGACGCAAGACGTACAATGCTTTCTTCTGCCCAGCCGACAGAATCAAGGTCAGAGAATACCTTTGTCAGAGGATTATCTGTTTTTTCTACTACCAAGCCTCCACCTGCAAAACCACCGCTGCCACCGGGGCTGCTCACACCGGGGCTACTTGGACCGGGTCTGCCGCCGTCAATACCTGCCTGAGGTGGCTGATAGTTTGTTACTGCATAATTAAATGCATATTTGAAATCATCAAGACTTCCGTATGTACCAACAATATTTTTATTTATTGCACTCTGATATGTTGCATACTTTCCTGTTAAGGTAAGGAGCAGAATATCGTTGTAGCTTCCGATTACGCCTGTGATTGTTTCAAGATTTGCACCGTTTATAGCATTAAGTGCTTCAATATACCTTGCATAAACGAGAACAGTAGCTTCAAAATCAGCCTGAAAAGCTTCTGCCGTGAGCCATCCGCCCGCAGGCTTTTTACCTACAAGAGTTTGGCAAAATGCTGATGTGTAGTCTGTAAATTCAGGGAGATTGATTGAAGCTCCGAGAACATCTGCATTTTTAACACCAATTGACGCTTCAGCTTTAAGTGCAGTTTCCATAGCGGTTTCGTTTGTTGCAGCGTTTACTGCCGCAAGGGGTGCCGCAAGCTCAGCGTCTGAGGGGTAGTATACTTTAAGTCCGTTTTCTGCAGTGCTTGTGCTTCCGCCTTCGGAAACTAAAGTGTACCACATGCTTTCATATGAAGCCTGCATTGGAAGCTCTTTTGAAAAAGCACCTGTACCATCTGCTGTAGCAGATGTAATATGTATTGCATATGTACCTATATTAGATGCAGAAAGTGTTGCACCGTTCAATGGCTTTAAAAGCATAAGAGGTACATCTGCACCCGGCTCTGCTGTTCCTGAAACAACGATTTTATCGTTTACGGAATCAACCTTTGCCTTGATTGCAGCTTCTGCCGAAGCAGAAGCTGCCGCTGTGCATAAAATGAGAATTAAGCTGTATATTAATTTTTTCATGCCATACCTCCTCAATAACTCTTGCGAATTATCTTTGCCGCAATGTCTCTTGTGAATGTAGGAACTGAAACTTCAGGAGCTATGCCGCCCGATACTGTGATTTCCTGTTTTGAAACCTCGCCACCTTCGTAGGTATCCCACCAAATAAGGTCGTAGGTGCCGTCAGTAAGGCCTGCCAGCTCAACTGTTGCTCCCGCAATTTGTATGGGGGTGTAGCCTGTAACAAGCATATCCGAAAATGAAGCTTTTGTATCTCTTACAAAAAGTACGCCGTTATTATCGCCGATTGCCGCTTCTGCAGATATACGTGATGTCACATTCTCAAATGCAATCCAAGCCAGGAAAAACTTTGCGCTTGCCGAAGCATTAGCAACAGTTACCGTATGCTCACCTGCAGGTATAGCCACAGTATGCTTTGTTATATACCCTTCATCTGTTATGGTTTTTCTGAAAAGCTCTTCTTCATCAACCTTAATCTGAAGTTCTCCGCCAAAATCCCCTGCTAACGGCTTGCCGCCGGTTGTTACAACAAGGTTTGTTGCTTCAGGCAAATTCACCTTGATGGTATACGCAGTATTTTCAAGCATAGCAGATTCAAATATCATATCTGCAGGGTCACGTACAAAGGGAGTTGTAAAATCATACTCAAAATTTGTTTTTACAGGATTTGTT
>JAZRQO010000011.1:0-20981 GCA_045649825.1 Clostridia bacterium | reverse complement strand
CTCATGGATAATATTAAGAGCATCTCTGTATCCCGCAATTTCTTGTTCATCACGATTTCGTGGAGAGGTCTTTTCTTCTACAAGCTGTTTGATTCGGGTATTTGTTGTAACGATACCTTCGATTGCATTGGAAGACTCTGTTCTTTGTACCTTTGCGATTCCCACAAGTTTTTCAAGCTCTTCCGGGCGCATCTTTAAATAGAAGTCCTGTTTTCCAGCTTCTTTATATATGCTAGCTACAAGACCGAGAAGTTCAGAATCCCATTTATGTTCTTTGATTATCGAATAATTAAATATTCTCCTGCCCTTAACCTCCTTTCTTTCCCTTAAATATTATCACACATTAAGGGAATTGTCAATATATTAAGAAAATTTACCCTTATTTATTATCTCTTTTTAAGGTATAGTTATTCTGTCAAACTGTTTTATCATTTCATATATTTTTATCTAACATTTTTCTAGCACTTTTCTAGCGAAAACCCAAAAAAGCTATCTAAAAGTGGCAATACGAAATTTTAGAGAACAGCAAAGGCTTTGAAGGAATTTATCCCCTCAAAGCCTTGATTTTATGCGGTTTTTATCGCTTTTTAAGTTCCTTTAACTTCCGCCAATTTACTCTATCTAAAAAGAGTGTATAGGAGCTCGAAATGCGGTAGGCCGTTAACACGGTGCGGGTGTTCGAATCGTCACATCCTCTTTTACATTAATTTATAAGTTTTTGCATTTTTGATGCTTATCAATGCTGATATAGAGCCATTGAACGGTCTGTGCATTTTTAAACAGCCTCTTGGGCTATCAGAACCATTTTTGTGCGTCGTACTGGTCGAGAATGTTTCTTATGTTGGATGTTCTTGTTTCTACATCAACATATCCGTTTTCGTCGTATGCACTTGTTGCTTTGAGGCATACGTTATATGCCCAGTGATTTTTATTCATATCAACTATGCTGTAGAGTTCAGCAGTGATTTCGTACTGATTTCCGTCTTTATCGAGGGCGATGAGTCCCATGTCGTTTCTGCCTATGATGTTATTGAAAAGATTACAGAACTCTGCTCTTGTCATAATTGCATCTGTGCCGAAGAATGAATCTGACTGACCGTGCATATAGTCGTACT
The DNA here is from genome assembly GCA_045649825.1 of Clostridia bacterium. Lineage (GTDB taxonomy): Bacteria > Bacillota > Clostridia > UBA1381 > UBA1381 > RGIG9115. The sequence goes on along the minus strand of JAZRQO010000011.1, from coordinate 19,866 downwards.
TATACACCTTTTCGATATATTCCTTATATGGACTTCCCTCTATATCGGTAAAGGGTGTTTCCGCCGAAAGGTTAAGCTTTAATGCACAAGCTACAAGCTTTGCTACCTCGCCCCTTGTTATGGGAGCAAGTTTGATTGGTGTTTCGGGGTCGAAGCCACCGACTGAGCAAAGATATGAAAGTCCTCTTTCATACCACTGACCTGCATGAGGTGCAACGGCAGGTGTCATAGGATACTGAACATCTTTTGTATTATCAGTCTGGTCGAGCATTCTCATAAGCATTGCACACACCTGCTCAACGGTTACTGCATCATCCATTGCCATATGCACTTCTGCAGTCGCTACCTTTTCACCGTTTTCATTTTCTACAAAACTGATTATAGGCTCGTAACCAAAGATATATGCATAGCTTACATTCTTAAGATGAATTGACTCGTCTTCTTCAGGCTGTTCAGAAATTTCAGGTTCTGCAGGTACTTCAGGTACATCGGGGATTTCGGGTTCTGCGGGTACTTCAGGTTCTGCAGGCTTTTCAAATATATTGAGTGTTCCGTTGAAAGATTCAGCATCAGCACGCATCTGATGAACTTCACCCTTTGTATGGAAATACTTTCCTGCAATGATTATACCGCCGTGGTTTCCTGCACCGTAAACCGTAGCTTCAGGGGCAAGGAGAATACCTGTAAGAGGATTCTGTTCACGAACAATACCCGTATAAGGAACGGGATTTCCGTTCTCTACTGTATAGATATTATAAATCATCTTTGCCTGGTGTTTCCAGTCACCTGAGAAGTTAGCACTGAGAGATTTATTATCTCTTTTATAATTACCCTGGATATATGCATCTGTTTTACCTGTCATATCAAGGTTAATAAGAATATAGTCATAGCCGTCTGACTTAAAGCCGTTATTTACAACATCATTTGAGTTGATTGTTGACGAAGTAAGATTATACACCTTAAAGCTTCCGCCTGTTTTTGCATTTGCAAGCATTTTGGAAACTTCTGAAGCATTGCCGAGATTTGCATCAAAATCTATAGCATTTTCCGTGTATACTACGGACACATTCTGCCTTGCATTATAGTTCTTATTGTTTTCATAATCGTCCTTATCATTGAGAAGAACAACGCCGGGGCCAACAGGCATACCTATGCTTGAAGTTCCGTCTAACTTACCGATATATGAAACATTGCTATAAGTTTCGGGAACAACTATTGTTGCTTCTCCCCCAACACTTACATATTCGCCGTTTTCCATAAGCTTCGCTTCATAGCTTCCGCCGGGAATCCTGTCAAAAACTTCACTTCCTGCACCTTTAACATTCTTCTTTGCATATTCTGCGCCGTTTCTTAAAAGCACAAGAGTAAGCTCTTTCTCACCTGCGTCATAGTTGACGGTGAGCTTATTTGAAATCATATTGAAATTGTTTGATGAAAAGCCGTACTCACCCAAAGCGGTCGCCTTTTCTGCCGCTATTGTGGATTCTGTATGACAATATGTTGCAATTTCTTTAGTGAACACACCGTAATTAAGCATTTCACCCAGTTTTTCGATTACGGTGTCAACAGTATATGTATCCACTCCGTTCTCTGCAAAGCAGTTAACGCCCGACATAACAAGCATTACCGCACACAATGCCAATGATAACAATTTCTTTTTCATTAAAATCACTTCCTTAGGTTATTTACCATATTTTAACATAAAAATTCTATTTAGTCAATACTTTTTTCAACCAAGTAAAACATCAGTTACAAGCATCACACAAAAGCCTATAAGCAAGGCATAGGTAGCTCCTCTTTGAGAGCCGTGTGCATGGGTTTCGGGAATCATCTCGTCACTTATAACATAGAGCATTGTTCCCCCTGCAAAGGCAAGGGCAAAGGGCAAAACCGCCGTTGAAACACTGACGGCAAAATAGCCTATAAACGTACCCACAACTTCTACAAGCCCTGTTATCATAGCACTGATAAAGGTTCTAGAAGGTGAAACACCTGCCGACAGCATTGGTCCGATAATTACCATACCCTCAGGTATATTCTGAAGTGCAATACCGCCTGCGATAAGAAAAGCCTTTGAAACATCGCCTGAGCCAAAGCCAACACCTGCGGCTATACCCTCAGGAAGATTATGTATGGCAATGGCAAGCACAAAAAGCAGTACCTTATTAATATCAGCATTATTGTGGGCTTCAACATCTGCCCCCATAAGCTTATGAAGGTGTGGCACAAGCTTATCTATAAGGTTAAGGCATATGGCGCCTGTGAAAATTCCGAGAACTGTTACAACAATTCCAAGTTTGCCGCCATACTCAACGGACGGCATTATCAGCCCAAGCACAGCTGCCGCAAGCATAACGCCTGCGGCAAAGGAAAGTACAATATCCGCGAATTTATGAGAAATTTCACGGAACAAAAATCCGATAACTGCGCCTATAACGGTTGCACCGCCAACACCTAATGCCGTAAGAAGTACTAAGTTCATAATAATCTCCTCTTTTGCATTAAGCAGTTGTTTTTACGCTTCCGAAAAGCTGTCTTTGCCTACGCCGCAAAGAGGACATTCAAAGTCGTCGGGAAGGTCTTCAAATTTTGTACCGGGGGCAATTCCATGGTCGGGTGCACCCTCAGCCTCGTCGTATTCCCATCCGCATACGTCACATACATACTTTTTCATAAAATAACACTCCTTTTTTTATTTGCAAAGCTCATCTGCAAGTGAAGAAATCTGATTTATGCTTTCTTCACTGAGGGCAGACAGAACTTTAACTTCAGTTTCTGCATAGGTAAGGTTTTTGCTCTTTTCAAGCATTCCCTTCATAACCTTGGTAGCTACAGGTGCCCAGCTTCCGTTTTCCACGAAAGCAACAGTGCGATTACTGTAGTTACGTTCTGTGAGATGATTTATAAATTCCCGCATAAATGGGAAAACATCTGCATTATAAGTGGTGGTTGCAAGAACGAGCTTACTGTAACGGAAAGCGTCCTCAACCGCCTCTGCCATATCACATCTTGCAAGGTCGTTTAAAACAACCTTTGGACAGCCGTTTTGTTTAAGCTTTTCTTCAAGAAGAAGAACTGCTTTTTTGGTGTTACCATAAACAGAGGTATATGCAATCACCACGCCCTCTTCTTCGGGCTGATAGGATGACCATATATTATAGAGATTGATATAATACCCGAGATTTTCACTGAGAACGGGTCCGTGAAGGGGGCAAATTATTGAAATATCAAGAGTTGCCGCCTTTTTGAGAAGTGCCTGAGCCTGGGCACCGTACTTTCCCACAATTCCTATATAATATCGTCTTGCTTCGCAAGCCCAGTCCTCCACCGTATCCAAAGCTCCGAACTTGCCGAATGCGTCGGCAGAGAAAAGCACTTTATCGGCACTGTCATAGGTTACGATTACCTCGGGCCAATGCACCATGGGTGCGGTGTAGAAAGTAAGGTTATGCTTGCCGAGAGATAGCGAATCACCTTCATTTACAACAACCTGCCTGCCGGGAAAATCGGTACCGAAAAAGTTTTTCATCATCACAAAAGCTTTTGACGATGCCACAATCTGAGCATTGGGATATGCTTCTGCAAATGCCGCAAGATTTGCGGAATGGTCCGGCTCCATATGCTGAACAACAATGTAGTCAGGCTCTCTTTCACCAAGGGTATATTTTATATTTTTAAGCCATTGGTCTTTAAAAGCACCGTCAACGGTATCCATAATTGCAATTTTATCGTCAATGATGGCATATGAATTATATGCCATACCGTTCGGAACTTCGTACTGACCTTCAAACAGGTCTATTAAATGGTCGTTTACGCCAATATATTTTATATCATTCGTAATTATCATATTGTACACTCCAATTCCTGTATAGCGGAATCAACTTCCTCTATATTATTATTAATTAACATATTTATTATACAACATCTTTTTTAAAAATTCAACTCCAAAAACAAAAAAAGATGTAAAACCTACATTAAGTTTTTACACCTTTTAAATTCCGTTTGTTATTATTATAAAACCTTCTCCCGACTCCGACATATACCCTGCATTTTCAGATACAACAACATTGGAAATCCCTCTGCTTTCGCCAAAATACAGGATTTCGCCACTTAAAGGATAGTCCATACCCCTTGTAGTTATCCCGCTTATTTCGGAAGTAATGGGTATAAGAGATACGGTTTTGCCTATGGAATTTTTAATTTCAAAGAAATCCTTATAATAATATATTTCGTTATTCTTATCTGCAATACATGCCTTTATACCCTGCTCGTTTATATATTTGAGAAGGAATATATTTGAAAGGGTATGGTCTGCTCTGCTTCCCATACAACCGAGAAGCACAATTTCGTCAGGGTGCATTTCAACTGCATGGCGGACTGCAAGCTCTGTATCGGTAAAGTCTTTACGCGAAGGAAAAAGAAGCTTTTTTTCTTCATCTCCGATATCCGTCTTTACAGAATCCATATCACCCATGAGAAGGCTTACCTTTATTCCGTTTTTATGTGCGGAGTCAAAGCCGCTATCGGCACATATAACAAAATCATCAGCCGTTATTTCCCCGCCATAAGAATAGTCACCGCCTGATATTATAATCACTCTCATCAGTCTTTGCAAAGCTCCATAAGGGATTTTACATTCCCTTCAATATTCCCACCGAAAACTGCCGTTCCAGCAACTATTACATCTGCTCCCAGCTTGTATACATCTGCGATATTTTCTTTATTTATTCCACCGTCTACCTCAATATGGAATTCGGGCCCCATTTCTTTACGTAGGAACGAAATTTTAGAGTTCACGCTCTCTATGTATTTCTGGCCGCCATAGCCGGGGAACACACTCATCACAAGAACCATATCTATATCTTTAAGGTATGGAACAAGCCCTTGGACATCTGTATCGGGATTGATAGCTATTCCCACTTTCAGTCCCAGGTCCTTTATTTTTGAAATACACAAAGGAATATCTTTTGTTCCTTCAAGATGAATGGTTATACCGTCTGCACCTGCATTTGCAAAAGCATCGATATATTCCTCAGGATTATCAAGCATAAGGTGCACATCAAAAAATTGCTTGGTAATCGGTCTTATAGCCGAAACCAGCCCTGGTCCAAAGCTGAGATTGGGTACAAAATGCCCGTCCATTATATCAAGATGTAACCACTGTGCCCCTGCCTTTTCGGAAGCTATAATCTGCTCCCCAAGACGTGTATAGTCTGCTGTTAAAATAGACGGTGATAAAATCATTTGTATCTTCTCCTTAAATATCAAGTGTTTCAAAAACCTCCATAATTTCGGCTTCTGTCATATTATATGAACTGAAAGTATAGAGCTTTCCGTTTTTCTCAATTGAAATTCCGCTTTCCAACTTCTCTGCTTCCGCAGGCATTACTGTAACGGTAAAGGTTTTACCCGTTTCATTTCCGTAGACATACTCCTCTGTGCCGTCCAGAAATTTACAGGAAATCTGCGTGAAGCCTTCTTCAGGAACATCAGCCGTTTTATATGCTTCGGGTTCTCCACCGCCTGCACGGGCTACGGACATTACAACTGCATCATTTTCAGTTGCAGCGGAAGCGTCTGCATTTGCAGGCTCGGAATCATTTTTTTCGTTTGCTACTACAATATCCTCCACCACTGCCGAAGCATTTGTTACAGGTTTTGGCATTGCGGTTGCCGATGCTTTTTTCGGAATTACCGTGTTCTGCGGAGCAGGTGTTGAAACGGGCTCTGACACTTCATCAATGCTCATATTACCTTCGGGATTCAACGTAGGTGATACTGTGAACATAGCAGTCTTTTCAATTTCAGGCTTCTCAACAAGCTTCGGATGTGCCATTGATGCACCGACTACTACCACAAGTGCCGCCGCAACGGGAGCAAAGGACCTGTAGTAATGAACTTTTCTTTTTGGTTTTTCAGCAAATGCGGCTTCAAGCGTTCTTTCAAGCAAAGCCTCATCTACTTTTATATTATCATTTGCTTGTTTGTATTCTTTCCTAAACAAAATCATACCCTCCTTCCAGCTTTTGCCGGAGCATTGTTCTTGCTCTGTGAAGCAGGGATTTAACAGTGTTTTCCTTCTGACCAAGGCACTGGGCTATTTCGGCAATGGACATATCTTCATAATAGAACAGATGTATTACCGAGCGGTATTTCTGAGGAAGCTCAAGGGTTGCATAATACACATCGCCTTTTTCTTCGTGTTCAAAGGGTATATCGGTTGAAAAGCCTTCCGTTCGTTTGAACCAGGTATCTGCAAAAACATTCTTACTGCAGTTTATTGTTACCCTGAGAAGCCATGCTTTGATATGCTCCTCGCTTTCAAAATCAATATCCTTTTGTATGTATCTCAAAAAAACCTCCTGCACCACATCATCCGCATATTCACGGGATTTTGTCTGGTTCAGGGCAAGCTTATATACCATGGAGAAGTATTTTCGGATTATTTGTTCTTTAAACTCCCGGGTTTTAAGATCAGACACCGCAATATCCCCCCTTATATATAATACCTGCAAAAGTGCCAAAAGGTTGCATTATTCTGACCGTTTTTCAATAAATTTTTCGTTTCCTTAGATTTTCGCGCATTTCGGAGTAGCTTTCATAACGTGACAACGCAATATCTCCCTCGTCTACGGCTTGTCTTACCGCACAGCCGCTATCCTTTATGTGGGAACAACCCCTGAATTTACATCCGTCTGAGAAACGTGATATATCAGGAAAACAGGTTTCAAGCTCGTCCTCCGACATATCGGGTACCTCCAGGGAACTGAAGCCGGGAGTATCAAAAACAAAACCGTTATTTGCTTTTATAAGCTCAACGTGACGGGTAGTGTGCTTTCCACGTTCGATTTTTTGGCTGAGATTACCCGTTTCCATTCCGGCATCGGTTAAGATGTTTAAAAGGCTGGATTTACCCACTCCCGAAAGTCCTGCAAATGCAGTCACCTTGCCGTCCATTATCTTATGAAGTGCTTCCATATTGGTTTTTGTGCCTGCACTTACGCAGATTACGGGGTAACCTGCTTTTTCATATATTTCAACTATATCATCTCTGCTGCCAAGGTCGGTTTTATTAATGCAGATTACTGCATTAATACCACTTTTCTCAGCATATACAAGCATTTTGTCTATAAGCCTCAGATTAGGTTCGGGAGCCGCCGCAGCTATAACAAGGCACAGGGTGTCGATATTAGCAACGGGTGGACGGACAAGGGAATTTTTACGGGGCATAATCTCCGTTATACTCCCTTTTCCGTTTTTAACCTCTATGCATACATTGTCGCCCACCATAGGTGTTATTTTTTCTTTTCTGAAAACACCTCTTGCTTTACATTCGTACACATTGCCGTCAGACAGCACGTAATAAAATCCGCCTATTCCTCTGATTATTATTCCCTTTTGCATAAAATGCCTCTACTTAGTTAAATTCTATATATTCCGTAGTTGTAAGCTCACCGTCTATAAACACAACGACCTTTTTTCTGTCAACTCCGCTTACATCTATTGAAACAATATCACCTACGTTATTTGTTTTCTCATATACTGTATCGCCGTCAACCGTAATTTTTACCTTAACGGGCTCCATTGAATTGCCTTTACCTTTTATTTCGTAGGTAAACTCTTTTGTTTTGATTTCATCATCAGACGAAGTTAGTTCTTCGCTTGAGGAAGGCTCATTTTCGTTGCCTTCATCCTCGCCTACGCCTGAGCTTACAATAACAGTTATCTGCGTTCCCTTACCTGCAGGAGTTCCGGCAAGCGGGCTTTGCTTTATAACTGTGCCGTAAGGACGAGTGTCAGAAATCTGCATTGTTGAGAATCCAAGATTATACTGGCCGCAAAGTGCCTTTGCTTCGTCCTGGGATTTGCCTATGAGGTCAGGCACGGGGATTTCGGTTGGTATTTCCTCTGAAGAAGGTGCACCCGTGCTTACAAAGAGCGTTACAACATGGCCCTCTGAAACCTTGGTATCACGTTTGGGGGACTGACTGATTACATATTCCCTGGGAACATCAAGACTGGATTTTTCTTCGATGATATATTCAAGACCTTCTTCGAGAATAATCTGCTTTGCAATATCAACAGACATTCCTGCCACATCAGGTATAGGAATATCTCCCTCGGACGGGCCTTCACTTACGATAATGAATATGGTATCTGACGGAAGCATTTTATCACCCGCTGCAGGGTCCTGCCATGAAATGCAGTTTTCAGGGACTTCGTCGGATACGTCGGATTTAAGCTCATTGAGGGTAAGACCTCTTTCCTCTGCAAGCCTGTATGCATCCTCAATGGGCATATTTACAAAATCGGGAACTGTTATAGGCTTAGTTCCTTCAGTTATGAATGTCCATACGCCGAATGCTGCAAAAACAAGAACTACAACAGTAATAAGTGCAAGGACTGTTGCAAGGCGGTCCGCCTTCTTTTCCTGAGGTGTTTTTGCCTTCTTTATCTTCTTTTTATTCTTTTTGATTTCCTTAGAGTCGTATTCGGCTTCACCAAACCGCTTTGTGGCGTCAATATTATTCTCGTCACCGTCGGTATAGGTAATATCCACAGGTCTGTTTTCAAGAACTGCGGTGAGGTCCGCAATCATGTCTGTTGCACTTTCGTATCTGCCCGACTGCTCCTTAGTAATCGCCTTTGCAACAATCGCCGCAACATCTGCAGGGACGTCAGGATTAAAGTCCAGAACTGACGGGGGCTGCTTTTCGATATGCATAAGCGCAACGGCTATTGCAGATTCTCCGTCGAAGGGGACTTTACCCGTGAGCATTTCAAAGAGAACTATACCCAGAGAATAAATATCAGACCGTGCGGTAGTAAATCCGCCTCTTGCCTGCTCGGGGGAAATGTAGTGAGCAGATCCCATTGCATTACTGTCCGAAACCATTATCGTTTCAGAATTCGCCGCTTTTGCAATTCCGAAATCCGCAACCTTTAAAACTTTTCCTTCGGTTGTTAGTATGTTCTGAGGCTTTATATCACGATGTACAAGTTCTTTTGCATGAGCCGCTTCCAATGCCTGTGCAATCTGGATTGCAAAGTCACATGCCTCCTGCCACGGGAGTGCACCATGCTCCTTGATATATTTTTTGAGAGTAACACCCTCAACAAGCTCCATAACTATATAGTCCATGCCGTCACATTCGCCTACGTCAAAGACCTGCACAATATTGTTATGGCAAAGCTTTGCTGCCGCCTGTGCCTCCTGCTTGAATTGCTTAAGGGCTGTTTCGTCATCCTTTACGCTATCACGAAGCACCTTTACTGCAACCTCTCTCTGGAGAAGCTCACAACGGGCTTTATAAACAGAAGCCATACCTCCTGTTCCTATTAGTTCAAGTATATGATATCGTTCTGCTAAAGTTTTTCCAACTAAATTCTCTATCATCTTCAAAATCCTTTCATATGTTCGTAATGACTTCTTCCATCAGAGCAACCGATATATTATCGTTGCCGCCGCGTTCGTTGGCAAGGCTTACAAGATTTTGTGCCGCTTCCTGCAAGCTTCCGGCTTCATTTACAATATTCCGCATTTCGTAATTGTCTAAAAGTCCGGAAAGTCCATCACTGCATAAAAGCACCGTGCCGCCGTTCCATTCCTCGGAAAACACGTCTACGGGCACATCCTTTTCAGTTCCCATAGCACGCGTTATATAGTTGCGTTTTGGGTGACGCTTTGCCTGATTTTCAGTTATTTCACCCTTCATAACCAACTGCCACACATATGAGTGGTCAACAGAAATCTGTCTGATTTCGTTATCTTTTATAATATAAGCACGGCTATCACCAACATTTGCAACTGTTAGCTTTCCGTTATGGATTACAGCTACTACAGTGGTGGTGCCCATACCCATGAGCTTAGAATTTTCTTCTGCATAATCGTATATCTTTTTATTGGCAAGGTCGAATGCCTTGCGAAGTTTATCTTCTATTTTAGTTTTGTCGGTTATCCTGCCGCGGTTAAGGCTTGCTTTAATGGTATCCACCGCCATCCTGCTTGCTACCTCCCCGGCATTATGACCGCCCATTCCGTCAGCTACAATAGCAAAGGACAGTTTTTTGTCGTTTATATACACACTGTCTTCATTCTGCCGCCTGAGCTTCCCGATGTCGGTCAGACATGCATAATTCAAGCGTTACACCTCCCGGTTTATCAATTTATTTATTCTCATTGCTGTGACTTCTGCGAAGTTGCCCGCAAGAAGCACTGATGTCGCTGCCAAGCTCCCGACGCACTGTTGCATTAATACCAAGCGCCTCAAGTCTGTCACGAAATCTGCCTGCAGCGTTGCTCTTTTTATACGCCCTCTCTTCCACGTGATTGACGGGGATGAGATTTACGTGGCACAGCAAGCCCTTCAAAAGGGAAGCCAGCCTTTCGGCATGAGCGTCACTGTCGTTTACCCCTGCAATGAGTGAATATTCAAAAGTAATTCGTCTGTTTGTTTTTTGTATATAATATTTTGCCGCCGCCATCAGTTCCGATATGGGATACTTACGGTTAACCGGCATAATTGCACTTCTTGTTTCATCATCAGATGCGTGGAGTGAAATGCAAAGATTAAGCTGCGTATTCATATCTGCAAGCTCAATTATTTTAGGGACAATACCGCAGGTGGAGAGGCTGATATGCCTCCAACCGATATTCAGCCCTTCTTTATGTGTTATATTCTGCAAAAAAGTAAGTACGTTATCGTAGTTATCAAGAGGCTCTCCTATTCCCATAATAACAATATTGGATATCCTCTCCCCCATATCCTTTTGGGCGAAAATAACCTGGTCGGCTATCTCTCCTGGGGTTAGATTTCTTATTTTACCGTCGATTGTTGATGCACAAAATCCGCACCCCATAGCACATCCAACCTGAGTGGATATACATATGCTGAGCCCATGATTGTATCGCATAACCACGGTTTCTATACAATTTCCGTCTGCAAGCCCGAAAAGGTATTTTACCGTTCCGTCAAGCTTTGAAACTCTTTTTAAAACTATTTCGGGGCAGGAAACATAGCTTACAGCACTAAGCTTTTCACGAAGTGCTTTACTTAAGTTTGTCATATCGTCAAAGCCTTCTGCACCTTTATGAAGCCAGGAAAAGATCTGAGTTGCCCTGAATCGGCTCTCACCCCGGTCTTTTATAAACTCCACCAGCCCGTCATAGGTTAAATCCTTTAAATTTATCATATTCTGATCCTTAAGATTTTTTTCTTATTTTGCATATAAAGAAACCATCTGTTCCATCAATATGTGGGAACAGTGTTATATAACCTTTCTTTGCCGTCGGTTTCCTGAATTTTTCGGGCAAAAGGCAAGTTATGTCAACCATTTCTAATTCCGGATGTTCGGAGAGTACCGCAGCTACTACTTTTTCATTCTCTGAAGAAAGTACGGTACAAGTACTGTATACAAGCTCGCCTCCCGGTTTAAGGTAATCGGCACCGTTTTCCAGAAGCTTCTTCTGAATATCGGGCAAAGCCGATATATCTTCCCTGTTCCACTTTATATCGGGTTTACGTCTTATTATACCAATGCCCGAACAGGGGGCATCGACCAGGACTTTATCGGCACGCCCTGTCATTGAGCTTTTATGGACCGAAGTATCCGCTGCACAAGCCGTTATAATATCAATGCCCAATCTTTCCGCAGCATCTTCAATAAGCTGCGTTTTATGAGGATGAATATCGAATGCAGTGATTGAGCCTTGGTTTTCCATAAGCTCTGCAAGATATGTGGTTTTTCCGCCAGGTGCTGCACACAAATCAAAAACCGTGTCGCCGGGGGCAGGACCAAGAACGGAACAGGCAAGCTGTGCCGCCGTATCCTGAACGGTAAAGCATCCTTTTTTGAACTCCTCAAGCGTTCCGATTTCACCGCCGGAAATAGTTATCGCTAAAGACAAATCGGGGCAAGCAACTGCCGTAAGACCTTTCTCACAAAGAGATTTTATAAGCTCTTCCCTGTCGGTTTTTAGCCTGTTTACACGGATAACCGTTTCAGGCTCCAAAGAAAGCGATTTTATAAGCTCACCCGCAAAATCTTCTCCGAACTCAGAAATCAGAGTTTCACAAAGCTTTTTGGGGAAAGAGTACCTTGTGCGGAGATATTCGAGATTTTCCTCGGGGTATTTTATAAGCTCCTTTTCCGCAGAAACCTTACGGAGTATGGCGTTTACAAAACCCTTTGAACGGAATTCGTATTTTGCCGCAAGCTTAACGCTTTCATTTACCGCCGCACTATCGGGGATTCTGTCCATAAACATTATTTGATATATGCCTATGCGAAGAAGCTCCAGAACGCTTTTAGAAAGCTTTTGTATTTTTGTTTTTGAATAAATCGAGATTATATAATCAAGAGTTATTTTCATTGAAACGCAGCCGTACACAATTCGGGTTGCCAGGGCACGGTCTGACGTTTTAAGCCCATCTAATCCGTCTTTAAGTGCGAGATTTGAATATGCTCCTTCAAAATCAATCTTAAAGAGAATTTTAAGGGCCGCTTCTCTTGGGTTATTCATACTTATCAGTCACGTCTCCTGTTAAGAATAAGAAGAAGGCGGAGCAATTGAAGTGCAGTTGATGCAACCGCCGCAACGTATGTTAACGCCGCCGCTGTAAGAACCTTTTTCGCACCCTTTAATTCCTCATCGTAAAGTAAATCTGATGAATCTAAAATTTTAAGTGCACGGCGGCTTGCATTGAACTCTACGGGAAGAGTTATTACCTGAAACAACAATACAAGTCCGAAAAGCAATGCACCTGCCAGGGCAAGATTTGTCATTCCCATAATAAGTCCTATAAAGAACAGGGGCATTGAAAGAGCGTTTCCTATATTTACAACGGGAACGATTGAGTTCCTGATTTTTATGGGTGCATAACCTGTGGCATACTGAATAGCGTGACCGCACTCGTGAGCCGCAACTCCTATTGCCGCAACAGATGTTGAACTATAGGTAGAATCTGAAAGACGTACCACGTTTGCTCTCGGGTCGAAATGGTCGGAAAGCTTCCCCGACACATGCTCAATATTTACATTTGAAAGACCGTTACTGTTAAGAATACGTCTTGCCGCATCAGCTGCGGTAAGACCTCTTGAATTAAGCTTTTTACTATACTTTGAAAATGCACTGTTCACGCCGAAGGACGCAAACATACTGAGCAAAAATGCCGCAATTACAAGTATATATGTGGAATCGTAATAATAGAACATATTTATTCTCCCAAAACAGACTCGAATTTTTCACCTATATTGATTTCGTGGCCACGCATATAATCTTCAATATTCATACGGCGGCTGCCGGGGAACTGAACTTCACGGATTATTATCGCACCGTCAGCACAGGCTACTTTGAGTCCTCTGTTTTTCTCAAGCCCCAGGATTGTACCGGGAGCTTCTGCTGTTTTTTCAATTTCAAAGGCTGCGGAGATTATTTTAACCGCTTCGCCTTTATAGTAAGTATACGCCATGGGCCAGGAGTTCATACCACGGACAAGATTATGGATTGTTTTTCCGTCGGCAGACCAATTTATGAGGCCTTCTTCCTTTTTTATCATGGGTGCATAGGTTGAAAGACTGTCGTCCTGAGGCGTGGGAGTAATTGTACCGTTTTTAAGTCCGTCAAGGGTTTCTAGAAGCATTCTTCCGCCAATCGGTGCAAGTCTGTCAAAAAGCTGCTCCGAGGTTTCGTCCTCACCGATTTTTACTTTTTCGGTAAGGAGCATATCACCTGTGTCAAGCCCCTCATTCATAAGCATAGTAGTTATCCCTGCATATTCCTCACCGTTTATAACGCTGCGCTGAATTGGTGCAGCACCTCTGTATGCAGGAAGAAGTGAGCCGTGAACATTAACGCAGCCGTAAGCAGGATATTCAAGCACATAGGACGGGAGAATACGTCCATAGGCTACTACGCATATAACATCAGGCTCAAGGGTGTCAAGAACCTCTTTAAGTTCTCCGTTTTTTAAGGTTGCAGGCTGCCACACAGGAATACCTGCCCTCTCTGCCGCTTCCTTAACCGGCGGCTTCATCATTTTATGTCCCCTGCCCTTGGGCTTATCGGGGTTTGTTACAACTCCCACCACATTTCTGCCGTCTGCAACAAGTGCTTTAAGGCTTGCTTCCGCAAAATCGGGAGTTCCCATAAACAGTATTCGCATACAAAATTCCTTTCGGCTATGATTGTCAGTTCTCTTCGTTTTCTCTAAGTCCTAACTGACGGAGTTTTTCTTCCTCAGATATTTTCTGAATATACAATATTCCGTCAAGATGGTCGGATTCGTGACAGAAAGCTCTTGCCACAATTCCCTCACCCACTTTTACAAAGCTATTGCCATATCTGTCAAAAGCTTTCAGTGTTACCTTTGCAGGACGAGGTACATCATACCATTCATCGGGTATACTGAGGCAGCCCTCTCGGAGAGTTTCTTCGCCTGAGGTTTCAACTATTTCCGGGTTGATGGCTTCGATATATTCGCCGTCAAAGTCTATTATAAAAACTCTTTTAAGTATACCGACCTGGGGTGCTGCAAGACCAACTCCCTCATAAAGTCTGAGAGTTTCTTTCATATCGTCAAGAAGGATATGAAGCTTTTCGTCAAAATTCTTTACAGGTTTACATACTTTTTCAAGTATAGGGTCCCCTTTTTTTCTTACTTCTCTGATAGCCATTGTGTTTTTTCTCCCTTCACAGGAACTCAGTGAATATGTGCAGGATTCTTATCTATTATTACCGTCACATCACTGAAGTTCAGATTTTCCGAACATTTGTTCCTTGCTTTCACAAGTATATCCGTAATATCTGCATCTGTTTTACTTTTTATTATAATCTGATATCTGTATTTATTCTTGATTTTTGAAACCGCACAGGGCAGAGGACCGAGAATGCTGAAATCGCCCTTACCCAAAGCCTTTGCAAACACTTTCGAACAATCCTCCACATCCTTGCGAACAGGGCCTGAAAATCCGATAAGCGTCATATCGGAAAAAGGAGGATACCAAAGGATTTTGCGAAGTCTTATTTCGTCCTCGTAGTATTTGTTATAATTATGATGTGCCGCCATTATAACCGCTTCGTGGTCGGGTGAATACGTCTGAATAACAGCTCTTCCCCGTTTGCTGCCTCTGCCGGCACGGCCTGTTACCTGCTCCAGTATTCCAAAGGTTCTCTCTCCGCTTCTGTAGTCGTCGATATTGAGCATAGTATCTGCCGAAACAACGCCTACAAGGGTTACATTTTCAAAATCAAGACCTTTTGTTACCATTTGAGTGCCGATTAATATATCTATTTTTTCTTTTTCAAATTTTTCAAGTATATGGCGATGGGACTGTTTTTTTCCCGTGGTGTCAATATCCATACGGATTGTAGTAGCATCAGGGAACAGCGACTTTACCTCTTCCTCAACCTTTTCCGTTCCGCCTCCGAAATAGCGTATGTAACGACTTCCGCAGGAGGGACAAACGGTGTAGTTATTCACGGTATGACCGCAGTAATGGCACTGCAATGTGTCATCAAATTTATGATATGTCATTGAAATATTACAGTTGGGACAATGAACAACGTACCCACATTCTCTGCAGGATACAAAAGTGGAAAATCCACGCCTGTTCATAAAAAGAATAGTTTGCTCGCCACGCTCCAGGTTATCACGAATCTCTGCCTGAAGCTTCTTTGAGAACATTGATTTGTTTCCGTTTTGAAGTTCTGCACGCATATCAACAACGGATATTTCGGGCATAGAGTTAAGGTTATAACGCTTTGTCATTGTAAGAAGCCGCATTTCACCCGTCTTTGCCTTGTAGAAGGAATCAAAAGAGGGTGTTGCACTTGCAAACAAAACAACTGCACCTGTTTGCATTGCCCTGAATTTCGCAATTTCACCCGTAACATACCTGGGTGAAGTTTCTGATTTATATGTTTCGCTGTGCTCCTCGTCAAGGATTATTATGCCTATATCGTCAAGCGGAGCAAACACTGCTGAACGGGCACCGATTACAATATCTGCACCGCCGTCGCGAATTTTCCGCCATTGGTCGAACCTCTCGCCTTGAGAAAGTGCACTGTGCATAACTGCAATACGATCGCCGAAACGCGCTCTGAACCGGTTTACGGTTTGGGGTGTGAGAGAAATTTCGGGGACAAGAACTATTGCCTTTCGTCCCATATCAGTCACACGCTTTATACAGCTCATATAAACCTCGGTTTTACCGCTACCCGTTACTCCGTGAAGCAAAAAGGTTTCCGATTTACGTTCCTTTATAAAAGGCTCGATTTCAGCTACCACTGCTCTTTGCTCCTCTGTGAGAGGCTTTTCGGTGTCGGGCTTTACATAGTATAGGTTGGGATTTCTTTCTACTTCCACAACGGTTTTCTCAAAAACGCCTTTTTCACACAAGCCGTTTATTGCACCATTGTCACAGTCCGCAAAACGTCTGAGGTCTGAATATGATAGAAGCTCCGCATCCGCCATTATTTCAAGCACCGCCGCACGTTTGGGGGCTTTTTTTCGCATGGACTCCGCAAGTTCAATTGCTTCGTCACGTGGAAGTAAAAGCCTGACTGCGTTCTCGGTTTTGCTCTTTATGTTTGCCTTTTCGCTGTATCTACGGATGAGTGTTCCACCTTTGACAAGCTCACGTATTATCTGTGAACTATCAAAGGAAAACAGATTTAAAAGGTCAGTATACTCAATTGCACCGGCGTCTGCCACTGCATCGTACACTTCCTTTTTTCTGCCGTCAAGCTCTGTTGCCCTGCCCGGATATATCCATTCCTTTGAACGCACTGACGCACCTGACGGAACAACAGTGTTAACAGCTTCCGTAAAGGTACACAGATACTTCTGCCGCATAAAGGATATTACTTCCAGCATATTTTCGTCAAATGCACGTCCCATAGGCGAAAGAGCTTTTATGCTTTTTATTCTGTTTTCAGCAAATTCCGCATATGGAGATACTGAAACAACATACCCTTGCGTAGGTTTGTTTTTAATGCCGAAGGGTACAGTCACCGCATCCCCCGTTTTCACGGTCATACCGTCAGGTATCCTGTATTCCAGAATCTTATCCATAGCACGGGAAGAATGACTTAAAATTACCCGGGCAAACATATATTACTCCTGTTCTGCTCCTGCCTGTGCTTCCAATTCGCGCTCAAGACGTTCTTTTTCTTTTCTTTCCTCCGCAGCTCTTCTCTCTGCTACTTCAAGCTCGTATCTGAATGCTTCAAGGTTAAGGTCTGAGCTTGGCTCTGAGGGAGTGAAAATCATTTCACTGCCTTCGCCTGTCATAGTGCCCTCATATGCTTCCTCGCCGCGGCAGTACTGAACTTTGCCGTCTGCGATTTCTTCAACTGCTTTTGAAATAGGCTTTACATCTGCAGCTTCTTCATCTGCTCCAAGCATACGGACTCTTTTTGCAGCCATGCTTACAAGAGTATATCTTGAATCTACTTTCTTTGAAAGCTCACTAATTCCGGGTTTGATCATCATAATAACATTTCTCCTTATAATTAATTATTGCTAAGCAATTTATTTACTTTTTTTCGCGTTTCCTTACAGGTATCCATTATTTCGGACACTTCTGAAACGCATTTGCCGAGGTCGCCATTTTCAACTATGAAATTGTATTTGGCAGCCTGCATAAATTCCCATTTTGCGGCACTTATTCTATCTTCAATTTCTTCCGCCGTTTCTCTGCCGCGGTCTGTAAGACGCTGACGGAGTATTTCCATTGACGGCGGAATTATGAAAATAAGCACTGTTTCAGGAAATTCATCTTTCACCTTCAAAGCTCCCTGAGGCTCAATTTCAAGCAAAACATCTTTGCCATCTTCCAGCATTTCCCTTATCTGAGCTTTTGGGGTTCCGTAGTAATTTCCGTTGTACATAGCCCACTCAAGCAGTTCTCCGTTATCAATCATTTCACGGAAATTTTCTGCCGATGTGTAGTTATATGTAACTCCGGCAACCTCACCTGCACGCTTGTTACGGGATGTGGTTGAAACACTCAGGTGTATTTCTCTTTTTTCTATAAGCTCCGCGCACACAGTTCCTTTTCCTGTTCCGCTTGGGCCGGACATAACGTATAAAATTCCTTTACTCATTTGTTTCCTCACTTTCAGGCTCAATACGGCTGACTATGGTTTCGGGCTGTACACTTGAAAGGACTACGTGACCGCTCTGGGTTACGATAACGGACCTTGTTCTTCTGCCGTAGGTTGCATTAATAAGCATTCCCTTGTCTTCACTTTCACGGATTATTCTTTTAATCGGTGCCGATTCAGAGCCTACTATTGCAACTATTTTATCAGCACAGACCATATTACCGAATCCAACATTTATAAGCTTCATCTTATTCCTCCTATTCGATATTCTGAATCTGCTCTCTCATTTTTTCGATTTCGCCTTTAAGGGTTACTACAGTTTTTGTAATAAACAAATCGTTTGCTTTTGAGCCAATTGTGTTTACCTCGCGATTGATTTCCTGAATAAGGAAGTCAAGCTTTCTTCCTGCCGGCTCGTCAGAGTCGAGAATCTGATAGTATTCTTCAAAATGACTTGCAAGGCGAACCGTCTCTTCATTGATTGCAACCTTATCTGCAAACAAGGCAACCTCTGTAAGAACTCTTGCTTCGTCTATTTCACGATTTTCAAGGGTTTCTTTAATCTTCTGATAAAGCTTCTCTTTGTACTCAGCAACTACTTGTGGAGAACGTTCGTCCACCTGGTGTGCCAGGTCTGACATAAAGTCCACTCTTGCTTTCAGGTCTTCATAAATTCTCTCGCCCTCTCTTGACCTCATGGCAATGAAATTGTCAAGGGCACGTTTAAGAACAGAGCTTACGTCATTCCAGAGGTCGTCCTCGTTAACCTCGGCACGCTCCATTCTGAATACATCCCCGAAGCGGCAGATGCTCATAGTTGTTATATCGTCTGTAAGACCGAATGTATCACGAAGCTTTTTAGCCGCTTCAATGTACTGCTTTGCAACAGGCTCGTTGAGGTAAACCTCACTGTCGTCGGCATAGCTTTCGATATTGACGTAAATATCCACCTTGCCTCGTGTAACCTGTTCTGATACACATTTTCTGATTTTATCTTCAAGAAAAAGCATATGACGCGGTATTTTTATGTTATAATCGGAAAATCTGTTATTCACCGATTTTATCTCAACCGTAATTTTACGCTCGGAAAGAATATCCTCACATCTTCCGTAGCCTGTCATACTTTTTATCATCTGCTCACCTTCCAAATATTTCTAAATATAAGTATACATATTTTATTATATCACATTTTAATAAAATGTACAATAAGTTTTTAAGAAATTTTTTCAAAAAAATATAATATTTTTTTTAGTTAATTTATACATAAACTAAATAAGCCTTTACCAAAGGTAACAGGCAACAGTGAAAAAAGTAACACGTAAAAAGTTTTTTTGTTAAAAACTATTGAAAAAATCATTTACATATGATATAATCCAAAATATGAATTTTGCCCCTGTAGTAAAGAGGATATTACAAGCCCCTCCTAAGGGTTAGTCATCGGTTCGATTCCGGTCGGGGGTGCCAAAAAATCCGTACGCGATAGTGTGCGGATTTTTTACTTATTACATATTCACTCTTCACTAATCCCTAAAAATTTTAAGTACGGATTTTTTGGAAAGTAATAGGTAATAGTTAAAAGGTAAGAAGTTAAAGTAGGGGCTGTTTATAAAGTCAGTCCACATCCCCAGGGGATGGTTAAAAATAGTGCAGAACGGACGAAACGAAGTATTATGCGGTTTAAGCCGCATAATACCTTGCCCGAAGGCGTACGTTGGTACGTCGAGTGGTGAGTTACGTTCGTAGTTCAATGGCATAAA
>JAZRQO010000010.1:0-21075 GCA_045649825.1 Clostridia bacterium | reverse complement strand
ATTATGCGGTTTAAGCCGCATAATACCTTGCCCGAAGGCGTACGTTGGTACGTCGAGTGGTGAGTTACGTTCGTAGTTCAATGGCATAAAATAAAGAGAAACCCGCAAATTTGCGGGTTTCTACCGTAATTTATAAGTTTTCGCTATTTTTGATGCTTATAAATACGTATTTAGGGCCATTGAACGGTCTGTGCATTTTTAAACATTCCCTTTTAGAAAATAAAGGTGGTGTTAAGGTTTGAAATTATATTATGATTTGCATATTCATTCGGCTCTTTCTCCCTGCGGAGATAATGATATGACTCCAAATAATATTGTTAATATGTCGTATATAAAAGGTCTGGATGTTATTGCAATTACCGACCATAACACCTGCGGAAATGCTGAGGCGGCAATAAAGGCGGCGGGAGATAATATACTTGTTATTCCGGGAATGGAGATTGAAACATCTGAGGAAATTCACGTGGTTTCATATTTTCCCGATATTGAAAGGGCAAAAGAAGCTGAAAAAATTGTAAAGGAACATCTTCCATTTATAGAAAATGATATTTCCATTTACGGAAATCAGTTTTATATGGATGAAGAGGACGAAGTAACGGGAGAAGAAAAATCACTTCTTGTTACGGCAACCACCCTTGACATTTATGAAGTTTTCAGATTAGTTAAAAGCTGCGGTGGAGTAGCAGTTCCGGCACATATCGACAAACAGTCCTACAGTGTTCTTTCAAACCTTGGTTTTATTCCCGATGATATTGATATAACTACTTTGGAAATTACTCCAAGACGAAGAAATTTACTTGAAAAAGAGTATGCAAAATACAATATTTTATCAAATTCAGATGCACATTATCTTGAAAATATCCTTGAAAGAGAGTTTTACATAGACATAACCGAAAAAAATGCCAAAGGAGTAATAGATTTTTTGTGCAAAAAGGAGTAAATTTTTTTTTTAACAAAGTTAGTTGCAATTTTTGTAGTTTAATGATATAATGTAGGGTGAAGATTGATGTTTACTTGCGTCAATTGTATTTTTAGGAGAAACGGAGGTCTATTGATGGAAGAAAAGAAAACTGTACCTTTTAACGGTACAAAGGAGCAGGAAAAAGAGCTTCTTGAAGTAATTGCTGCCCATAAAGGACAGGAAGGTGCCACTATACCGGTGCTTCATAAGGCTCAGGAAATTTACGGCTACCTGCCAATTGAAGTTCAGACAATGATTGCGGAAGGATTGAATGTGCCCCTGGCAGAGGTTTACGGAATTGTAACCTTCTATGCGCAGTTCTCACTTAATCCAAAGGGTAAATATAAAATCGGTGTCTGCCTTGGTACAGCCTGCTATGTTAAAGGATCAGGAGATATTCTTGAAAAAATCAAGAGCATTCTTGGTATTGATGTTGATGAATGTACTCCCGACGGCAAATTCTCTATCGAAGCAACACGTTGTATCGGTGCTTGCGGACTTGCACCTGTTATAACAGTTAATGAAGATGTTTACGGACGTCTTGTTGTAGATGATGTAGAGGATATTATTAAGAAGTATCAGGATATGGACTAATTTTTTTACTGAACTATGTGAAAAAATTAACAAAAAAAAGAGGTAACAGCCTATGAAGGAAATATCACTTCATATTCTTGACATCCTTCAGAATTCGGTAACAGCCGGAGCAACACTCGTAGAGCTTGTGATTTCCGAAGATAAAGAAAAGGATTTGTTTAGGTTTTACATAAAGGACAATGGCAAGGGCATGGATGAGGAATTTCTCAAAAATGTAACCAGCCCCTTTACAACAAAGAGAACCACAAGAAAAGTCGGTCTTGGAATTCCCCTTCTTAAAATGGCGGCGGAAGGAACAGGCGGCGGAATTGATATAAAGTCAGAGGTTGGTATAGGTACTGTGATTACTGCCACATTTTCTTATAATCATATTGACAGGCAGCCTCTGGGTAATATCGTAGATACTGTGTTTACGGTTATAACCTCGTATACCGAAACGGATTTTTTGTTTATTCACACAGTGAAAGAAAAAGAATTCAGACTTGACACAAGAGAAATGAGAGAAATACTCGGCGGAGTTCCTTTTAACGACGCCGGAGTAATGCAATGGCTTCTCGGCTATTTAAAAGAAGGCGAAGAGGAGCTTTATGCCTGATTAAAAATATAGGAGGTTTATCATATGAAAAGCTTAGCAGATTTGGAAGCAATCAGACAAAAGAATGTTGCCGGAGTTGGAATGAGACGTGAAAACGACGGAACAAGAATAGTTGTAGGTATGGCTACTTGCGGTATTGCTGCAGGTGCAAGACCTGTTATGACTGCTTTTGTTGAAGAAATAGGTAAGAGAAATCTTCAGGATGTAACAGTTGTTCAGACAGGTTGCATCGGCGTTTGCAGACTTGAGCCTATCGTTGAAGTTTACGCGCCCGGAAAAGAAAAGGTTACCTATGTTAAAATGACACCGGACAAGGCAAAGCATGTTGTTGCAGAGCATATTGTGAACGGAAATGTAATTGCTGACTATACAATAGGTAACAATCAGTAATTTTCATAGAAGAATTTGAAAGGAATGATATAAAACATGGATATGGTAAGAGGTCACGTTTTATGCTGTGCAGGTACAGGCTGTACTTCATCCGGAAGTGAAGCAATTGTAAACGAGCTTGAAAGCCAGCTTAAAGCAAACGGTCTTGATAAAGAAATAAAAGTTATCAAAACAGGTTGTTTCGGTCTTTGTGCTCTTGGCCCCATTATGGTTGTATACCCTGAAGGTGCTTTCTACTCAAGAGTAGAAGTTGCTGACGTTAAGGAAATCGTTGAAGAGCATCTTCTTAAGGGCCGTATAGTAAAAAGACTCCTTTATCAGGAAACAGTTCAGGAAGATGATTCAATCAAGTCACTCAATGAGGTTGATTTCTACAAGAAGCAGATGCGTCTTGCTCTTAGAAACTGCGGTGTTATCGACCCTGAGAACATTGACGAATATATCGGAACAGATGGTTACAAGGCTCTCGGTAAGGCTCTTACAGAGATGACAAGAGAAGAAGTAATCGAAGAAGTTTCAAAATCAGGACTCCGCGGACGTGGAGGCGGCGGCTTCCCCACAGGTACAAAATGGAAGTTCACCTACAACGCTGTAGGCGACAAGAAGTTTGTAGCTTGTAATGCCGACGAGGGTGACCCCGGTGCATTCATGGACCGTTCAATCCTTGAAGGCGATCCCCATGCAGTAATCGAAGCAATGGCAATTGCAGCTTACGCAGTAGGCGCAGACCAGGGCTTTATCTACATAAGAGCAGAGTACCCAATCGCAGTTCAAAGACTTGAAATTGCCATAGCTCAGGCTAAGGAATACGGACTTTTGGGCGATAACATTTTCGGAACAGACTTCTGCTTTAACTTAGAGCTCAGACTTGGAGCAGGTGCATTTGTCTGCGGTGAAGAAACAGCTCTTATTCACTCAATCGAAGGACACCGCGGTGAGCCGAAGCCCCGTCCTCCATTCCCCGCTGTTAAAGGTCTTTGGGGTAAGCCCACACTCCTTAACAACGTTGAAACTTATGCAAATATCCCCCAGATTATTCTTAACGGTGCTGACTGGTTCCAGACTATCGGTACAGAAAAGAGTAAGGGTACTAAGGTATTTGCTCTCGGCGGTAAGATAAACAACACAGGTCTTGTTGAAGTTCCCATGGGTACAACTCTCCGTGAAATCATCGAAGAAATCGGTGGCGGTATCCCCAACGGAAAGAAATTCAAGGCAGCTCAGACAGGTGGTCCTTCAGGCGGATGTATTCCTGCTTCACTTATGGATACACCTATCGACTACGATTCACTTATGGCAATCGGCTCAATGATGGGTTCAGGCGGTCTTATAGTTATGGACGAATACAACTGTATGGTTGATATTGCTAAATTCTTCCTCGAATTCACAGTTGATGAGTCCTGCGGTAAGTGTGCTCCCTGCCGAATCGGTACAAAGAGACTTCTTGAGCTTCTCACAAAGATTACAGATGGTAAGGGTACAATGGAAGACATAGACAAGCTTGAAGAGCTTTGCCACAACATCAAGGCTTCTTCAGTATGTGGTCTTGGTCAGACAGCTCCTAACCCCGTTCTTTCAACACTTCAGTACTTCAGAGATGAGTATATTGCCCACGTTAAGGATAAGACTTGTCCTGCAGGCGTATGTAAGGCTCTTGCTAAGTACGTTATCGATCCCGACAAGTGTAAGGGCTGCAGCCTCTGTGCAAGACAGTGTCCTGTTAATGCAATTTCAGGTAAGGTTAAAGAACCCTTCGTTATCGACAGCGATAAGTGTATCAAGTGTGGCGTATGTATGAGCTCATGTAAGTTCGGCGCCATCTATAAGAAATAAGTTGAAAGGATGAACAGAGCATAATGGATATGGTAAATTTAAAAATTAACGGTCAGGAAGTAAGCGTTCCTGCCGGTTATACAATTCTTGAAGCTGCTCGTGAGGTTGGTATTGATATTCCTACACTTTGTTATCTGAAGGATGCATCAGTTACCGGCTCATGCAGAATGTGCGTTGTTGAAATTAAAGGCGCAAGAGCTCTCCAGGCTGCTTGTGTATATCCTGTATCTGAAGGAATGGAAGTTCTTACACATTCACCAAAGGTAAAGGAAGCAAGAAAATCTACGCTTGAGCTTTTACTTTCAAATCACGACAGAAAATGTCTTACATGTGTAAGAAACAAAAACTGTGAGCTTCAGACTCTTGCAGAAGAGCTCGGTGTTGACAGTATCAGATACGAAGGCGAAATGAGCGAATATGCAATCGACGACCTTTCACCTTCAATCGTAAGAGATAACAATAAGTGCGTACTTTGCCGTCGTTGCGTAAACGTATGTAAAGACGTTCAGACAGTTGGTGCAATTGATGCTACAGAGCGTGGCTTCAAAACAACAATTGCAAGTGCTTTCAATAAGCCTCTTGCAGAAACAAACTGTGTAAACTGCGGTCAGTGTATTGCTGCTTGTCCTGTTGGCGCTCTTAAAGAAAAAGACAGCACTCAGGTAGTATTCGATGCAATCGCAGACCCCGATAAGTACGTTATCGTTCAGACAGCTCCCGCAGTAAGAGCAGCTCTTGGTGAAGAGTTCGGCTTTGAAATGGGAACACCTGTTACAGGTAAAATGGCTGCAGCTCTCAGAAGACTTGGCTTTGATAAGGTATTCGACACAGATACAGGTGCCGACCTTACAATTATGGAAGAAGGAACAGAGCTTTTAGACAGAATTCAGAATGGCGGTAAGCTTCCCCTTATCACATCTTGCAGCCCCGGTTGGGTTAAATTCTGTGAACATGAGTTCCCCGATTTTCTTGACAACCTTTCAAGCTGTAAGTCACCTCACCAGATGTTTGGAGCTATTTTGAAGTCTTACTATGCAGAAAAGAATAACATTGATCCTGCAAAGATGTTTGTAGTATCAGTTATGCCTTGCGTAGCTAAGAAGTTTGAATCTTCAAGAGAAGAAATGGAAGTTAATAACCTTCGTGACGTTGATGCAGTTATCTCAACAAGAGAGCTTGCAAAGATGATTAAGCAGTCAGGTATTAAGTTCGCTCAGCTTCCCGACGAGAAGTTTGACGCTCCCTTTGAAGAAGCAACAGGTGCAGGCGTTATCTTCGGTGCTACAGGCGGTGTTATGGAAGCAGCACTCAGAACAGTTGCAGAAATCCTTGAAGGCAAGTCAATTGATAAGATTGATTACGAGATGGTTCGTGGTACAGAAGGTATCAAAGAAGCAACTCTCAATATTGCAGGCAAGGATATCAGAATTGCAGTTGCTCACGGTCTTGGTAATGCAAGAAAGCTTCTCGATAGCATAAGAAGCGGTGAGAAGTCATACGAGTTTATTGAAGTTATGGCTTGCCCCGGCGGTTGTGTAACAGGTGGCGGACAGCCTATCTGCACAGCTAAGGACTATATGGACCACGATGTAAAGGCAGAAAGAGCAAAGGCTCTCTACACAGAGGATGCTAACTCACCTCTCAGAAAGAGCCACGAAAACCCCGACATCAAGCTCCTTTACAGTGACTTCCTCGAAAAGCCCGGCTCACATAAATCACATAAGCTTCTTCATACAAATTATGTTGCAAGACCTAAGTTCTAATTAATAATGACCGCCTCACTTTTAAAGTGAGGCGGTTTTGTATATCAATATATAAACATTGACTTTTATTTATAGTTTTGGTATAATTTTAAAGGTGATTTTATGGAATGTATGTTATGTCCCCGTAAATGCGGAGTTGACAGGAGTTTTGGCGTGGGTTACTGCGGTGAA
Source organism: Clostridia bacterium (assembly GCA_045649825.1). GTDB lineage: Bacteria > Bacillota > Clostridia > UBA1381 > UBA1381 > RGIG9115. The sequence goes on along the minus strand of JAZRQO010000010.1, from coordinate 14,768 downwards.
GGTGACACTATAAAAGCTGCCCGTGCCTCACTTCATATGTGGGAGGAGCCATGTATTTCGGGAGAGGAAGGTTCAGGAACAGTTTTCTTTTCGGGATGCAGTTTAAAGTGTGTATACTGTCAAAATAAGAGTATATCTATAGGAAAAGTAGGTAAAGAAATAACAACTCAAAGACTTGCAGAAATTTTCCTTGAGCTACAGGAGAAAAATGCAAATAATATAAACCTTGTTACAGGGGACCATTTTATTCCGCAGATAATTGAAGCTATAAAAGCAGCAAAGGCAAACGGCATTGAAATCCCCATAGTTTTTAATACAAGCAGTTTTATAAACGTGGACAGTATAAAGGTACTTGATGGATACGTTGATATTTTCCTTGCGGATTTTAAGTATTGGAGCTTTGAAACAGCAGAGAAATATTCAAATGCAAGAAATTATCCCGAAGCGGCAAAGGCAGCAATTGAACAAATGGTAAAGCAGACGGGTAAACCTGTTTATGATAGCCGCGGTATAATGACAAAAGGCGTTATAGTACGGCATATGATACTTCCCGGATATACTTCGGAAGCAAAAAGAATAGTAGAGTATATTTTCAAAAAGTATGGAAATAGTGTTGTACTGAGTATTATGAATCAGTACACACCTATAAATATGGAAAATTTCCCTGAAATAAACCGCAAGGTGACAGAGAATGAATATGATCAGGTTATCGACTATGCATTGTCAATCGGAGTAGAGGAAGCCTTTGTTCAGGAGGAAGGAACGCAAAGCGAGAGCTTTATACCTGATTTTAATATTGAAGGAATTTAAAAACCGGCACTGAAGATGTTAATTCGGTGCCGGTATACTTTTATGTTATAATAAAGTTATATATCAAGATTAGATACATATTTAGCGTGCTTTTCTATGAATTCACGTCGTGGCTCTACCTTTTCTCCCATAAGGATTGTAAAGGTTTCGTCTGCAAGCTGTGCGTCCTCTACTTCAACGCGGAGCATGGTACGCTTTTCGGGGTCCATTGTTGTTTCCCAAAGCTCTTCGGGGTCCATTTCACCAAGACCTTTATATCGCTGTACCTTTGCACCCGGTCCCATCTCTGCCAGAAGCATATCTCTTTCTTCGTCAGAGAAAGCAAAGCGTTCTTCATAGTTTTTGTTCTTGCCCTTGAACACCTTAAATAGCGGCGGCTGGGCAATATAGACGTGACCTTCATCTATAAGGGGACGCATATGACGGAAGAAGAATGTAAGAAGCAGAGTTCGTATGTGCTGACCGTCAACGTCGGCATCTGCCATTATAACAACCTTACCGTAGCGGAGCTTTGACATATCCATATCGTTTCCGATACCGGCACCCAATGCCTGAATAATGGGCAAAAGCTTTTCGTTGGAATATACCTTATCAATTCGTGATTTTTCTACGTTCAGCATTTTACCCCAAAGAGGGAGAATTGCCTGGAAACGTCTGTTTCGTCCCTGCTTTGCAGAACCACCTGCCGAGTCACCCTCGACGATATATAGCTCTGCATAATCGGTGTTCTCATCCGTGCAGCGTGCAAGCTTACCGAGTAGTGATGAGCTTGTTGCATTTTTTTCGTTTCGCGCACTCTCTCTTGCTCTTTTAGCGGCTTCTCTTGCTCTTGATGCCATAAGTATTTTTTCTATAATTGTTTTAGCAAGCTTTGGATTTTCTTCAAGGTATGCCGCAAGCTTGTCATTTAGAGCGTTTTCTACAAGCGTTCTCGCACCGCTGTTACCAAGCTTGGTTTTTGTCTGCCCTTCAAACTGTGCTTCCGTTACCTTAACGCTGATAACTGCAGTGAGGCCCTCTCTCGTGTCCTCGCCTGTTAAGTTCTGATCCTTTTCTTTAAGGAAATTATATTTACGTGCATAGTCGTTTATAACACGGGTAAGACCTGATTTAAAGCCTGTTTCGTGCATACCGCCGTCAATGGTGTGAATGTTGTTTGCAAAGCTCATTATGGTTTCGTTGTATGCGGTTGTGTATTGCATTGCAACTTCCACTTCCATATCCTTACGCTTCGCTTCAAAGTATATAACGTCGTCGTGAAGTGCATCCTTTGCTTTATTGAGGTAGGTAACATACTCGGTTATACCACCCTCGGCATGGAGTATAACAGGCTCCCTGTTTGCGTCGCGAAGGTCGGAGAAAATAATTTTTACGCCTCGGTTAAGGTATGCCTGCTCACGAAGTCTTTTGTGAAGCACGTCATAGTCAAAAATAAGTGTTTCAAAAATTTCGGGGTCGGGCTTAAATGTAATCTTTGTACCTGTTGCCGTTGTGTCGCCGATTACTTTAAGAGCACAGGTAGGCTTACCACGTTCGTAGCTCTGATAGTGAACGTGCTCACCGTCGGAAACTTCAACCTCAAGCTTTTCGGAAAGAGCATTAACAACTGATGAACCCACGCCGTGAAGACCGCCTGATACCTTGTATCCGCCGCCGCCGAACTTACCGCCTGCATGGAGAATGGTGAGAACGACCTCAACGGTGGGTATTCCCTGCTGGGGATGAATACCAACGGGTATACCTCGTCCATTGTCGGTTACGGTAACGGAGTTGTCGGGGTTAATATCCACCTTTATTTCCGTACAGTAGCCGGCAAGTGCTTCGTCAATGGAGTTGTCCACAATCTCGTATACGAGGTGGTGGAGACCTGCCGCAGAGGTTGAGCCGATATACATACCCGGTCTTTTTCTTACGGCGTCCAGACCCTCAAGCACCTGGATTTGATTTTCGTCGTACTTTGTTTCGATTTTTTCCATACTCATATCAATATCTGTTCCTTTCACTGAACTAATTCATCTATTATCCTTGTCGATTTCGTTCGCTTATAAAGCGTTTGGGTGGAAATCGACGAAATATATACACAGTTTTTTGTTATGATAAACGATTTTGGTAAGTCCTCGGACGCGTTTATCACAATACCTTTTCGCTCCGCATCGGGAAGAAAGCTTCGTCCGCGCTTAGAGACGGTGGTGTTGTCCATATCAAATATACCGATAATATCGTCGGTATTAACAGTAAAGTTGTTACCTAGATGAAGATACAAATGGCTCTCCTCCTTAAATTTTTTCCTCAACCACGCTGCAGTCTGCAACGCGGAAAAGCTTTGCACAGTTGGTATTTTCAAAAAAGTCTGTATCGGTGCAGGTTATAATCACTTGCTTGTCTATTATCTTCTGCCACAAATACATTCTCCGTTTTATATCAAGCTCCGAGAATATATCGTCTAAGAGAAGTACGGGGTACTCCCCTGTTTTTTCAAATATATAGTCAGCTTCGGCTATACGAAGAGACAGTGCAGTGGTACGCTGCTGACCCTGCGAGGCATATTCACGGGCGTCAAGGTCGCCTATATGAAGGGAAATATCATCTCTCTGAATTCCCCAGCACATTGACCCGTTATCAATTTCACGCTTCTGTCCTGCCTCAAGAAATTCAAATATTTCTTCCGTTGTACTCACTTTAAGGCTTGGCTCATAAGCGGCACGGAGAACTTCATCCGAAATCTCCGACTGAATTTTTGCGGCAAATTGGGCAATTTCTTCGCAGTAGTCCTTTCGGTAGCTCATGATTTTTTCGCACACGACGGCAAGACGTTCATTCCATACAGATAAATAATCGTCTTGGTATTTGCCCTTCTTTCTAATCTGACGAAGAAGGTTGTTTTTTTCCGTTGCTACTGTTTTAAACTCTGAAAGTGCTGCAAAGTATGCAGGATAAAGCCTGCATAGGGATGCGTCCATAAATCTCCGTCGTGCTGACGGCGAGCCTTTAACAAGCACCAGGTCGTCGGGGGAGAACAGAACGGCGTGGAAATAACTCATCAAGCGGCTTAACTTTTTAATGGGTACGTTATTTACCTTAACGGTTTTTTTCCCGTTCTGGGAAAGTATAATCTCTCCCGTAAAATCCCGTCCTTTATTTTCAAAGGTTATTGAAACCTTTGCCGCCTCTTCCCCGAACCGTATCATTTCCGAGTCGCTTTTTGAGCGGTGGCTCTTGCCGTAGGCAAAAAGATGTACGGCTTCAAGAATATTTGTTTTCCCGTTGGCATTATTGCCGCAGAGAATATTTGTATTTTTTGAAAATTCTATTGTCTGACCTTTATAGTTTCTGAAATTCTGAAGCTTAATGGTTTTTACATACATAATTACAGAACCTTTATATCTATTGTTTCGTCCTCGAAATCAACCGTTACTAAATCTCCGCTCCGGATTTTTTTGCCTCGCATTGTGCAAATATCTCCGTTTACGCTTACGATTTCGTCTAAAATCATTTCCTTTGCCATACCGCCGCTTTCCGCAACATTGGCAAATTTCAGAAGCTGGTCTAGCTTTATAAACTCACCTGTTATACTGATTTCCATTATGGGAACTCCTTTTAATTTGAAATACGTGTTACACTAACTACATCGGGAAGCTGATTAAGACGTCTTTGCACCTGAGAAAGCTCTTCCTTGTTAGTGATTTCCACACCCGCCTGAACAACAGCCATATTCTTTTTATTAACAAAAGCATTGATTGTTTTACAGGAAATGTGCATATCGTTAAGCACAGCAGAAACGTCGTACATAATACCTGCACGTTCATGGGCTTCAATCTGAATATGTGCCACATAGGAGCTTTTAGGCTCAATGCTCCAGGTAACGTCTATAAACCGTGCTTTGTCCTCTTCCGAAAGATTTGCAGGGTTCATATTAGGGCAGTCCCGTCTGTGAACGGAAACGCCTCTTCCTTTGGTAATAAAACCAACTATATCGTCGCCGGGAACAGGCCCGCAGCAGCCTGCTATTCGGACTAAGCAGTTGTCGATACCCTTAACTATTATTCCTTTACCTGTGGGGCCTTTTCGTTTATTGGGAGAATCGGGCTCAGCCACAAGGGGAGTTTCTCTTTTCCGAAGCTCTGCAAGCTCAGAATTTAAGTCTTCACGAAGCCTTAACAGGATTTTCTGAGGTGTTACTGCACCGTATCCAACCCCTGCATAGAGGTCGTCCATATTCATATATCCGTAACGCTTAAGAAGCCGTGCCACCCATTCGTCACGGAAAAGCTGAGCATGGGTGTATCCCATACGTCTTAGCTCTTTTTCTATCATTTCCTTGCCATGAATAATATTGTCGTCACGGTTTTGCTTTTTAAACCACTGGTTAATTTTGCTCTTTGCCTGGCTTGTTCGAACAATTTTTAGCCAGTCAAGGCTTGGTCCGTGGGTGTTGTTTGCAAGGATTTCAACGATTTCACCGTTTTTAAGTATATAGTTGTTCTGAACAATTTTTCCGTTCACCTTTGCACCACTCATTTTATAACCCACCTGTGAATGGATGGCAAATGCAAAGTCTATAACCGTACTCTGAGCAGGCAGGCATATAACCTTACCGTTGGGAGTAAACACGAATACTTCGTCTGCAAAAAGGTCGATTTTAAGGGTACTCAAAAAGTCGTCACTGTCAACATTGTTCATCTGTGTTTCAAGGAGCTGACGTACCCATTCCAGCTTGGAATCCATAGCGGTTTCGCCTGAAACGCCCTCTTTGTATTTCCAGTGTGCGGCGATACCTTCTTCCGCAACCTTGTGCATTTCCCAGGTACGTATCTGAATTTCAAAAGGAGTACCGCTTGTTCCGATTACGGTTGTGTGCAGTGACTGATACATATTGGGTTTGGGCATTGCAATATAGTCCTTAACCCTCATAGGTACGGGGGTATACATCTCATGGACCATACCAAGCACTGCATAGCAGTCCGCAACTGAGTCAACAATAACTCTTACTGCAAACAGGTCGTAAATTTCGTCAATAGTCTTATTTTGAGTGTACATCTTACGAAATATGGAGTAAAAGTGCTTTGCTCTTCCCTTTACAGTTCCCTTTATCCCAGCTTCCGTTACCTTGGCACGGATATCGTCCATTATATTTTTGATGTACTCTTCCCTTTCGCTCCGCTTGTGCTTTATGCTTTCACGGATTTCCTCGTAAGCTACAGGGTCAAGATATTTAAGCGCCAGGTCCTCAAGCTCAACCTTGATTTTTGACATACCCAGTCGGTGTGCAAGGGGTGCATATACTTCAAGTGTTTCCCTTGCCTTTTCAAGCTGTTTTTCGGGTTTCATTGAAGCCAGGGTGCGCATATTGTGAAGGCGGTCTATAAGCTTTACAATAACCACTCGTATGTCCTTTGCCATGGCAAGGAACATCTTACGCAGATTTTCAACCTGTTGCTCCTCCAGGGTTGAATACTGGAGTTTGGTAAGCTTTGTAACGCCGTCTACAAGCTCTGCAACCTCAGGCCCGAACAATGCTTTTATATCTTCTGTTTTGTAGTACGTGTCTTCCACAACGTCGTGGAGCAGGCAGGCGGTAATCGCCACCGCGTCCATAGACATACTTGCGGCAATGAATGCAATTTGCACAGGGTGATTAACATAAGGCTCACCGCTTTTACGGAGCTGATTTTTATGGGCATGCTTCGCAAGACGGTATGCAATATAAATCATATCCGTGTTGGCAGAAGGATTATTTTTGCTAACAATATCAATTACCTGTTCAATGATTTCGTCGGCTCCGTTGGCTGTTTGAGGGAATTTTTCGTATGCAAAAATACTGTTCTCCACAAAAATCACTCCTTTCCGATAATCAGAATTTATTTCAGCAGATTATATCTGCTATGCGAAGCTGAACACTTCGCCGTCCGTTATATGTGTTTATTTCAGGTGTAAATGCAATATCCACGGTTTTACCGGGGGTAAGTTTAGGGCAAAGATTTCCCATTCTGAATGCAATGCAGGACAGATTACATCCGTCTTTTATAAGCTGAAGCCTCAGATGTGCTCCCCCGTCGCCTATCTGCATTGCCGAGGCAACGGCAGCACCCGTAATTGCAAAAACAGGGGTACTGTTACCTTCGCCGAAAGGCTCAAGGGATGAAAGTATATTAACATTATGCTCTGTCATAGCGGAAGCACTTATGGTGCAATCAATATTAAGTGTTGGTGCAAGAGCTTCTTCAGGCATATTCTTTGCTCCGTAGGCGTTGATTTTTTTTTCAAATTCCTCAAAATTGCTTTCGTCAACAGAAAGCCCAGCCGCCATGGCGTGTCCGCCGAATTTTTCCAGAAGCTCGTCACAGTGGTTCAGAGCGTCAAAGATGTTGAAGCCCTCAATGCTCCTGCAGGAGCCATGACCTTTTCCGTCCTCAAATGAAACGAGAATAACGGGTTTATAGTATTTTTCCGAAAGCCGTGAGGCGACTATCCCCACAACTCCCTGATGCCACATCTCCCCGCCAATTACAAGTATCGGCTTTGATAAAAGTGACGGATTTTTTGAAATTATTGCTTCTGCTTCGTCGAGTATATTTTTTTCACACACTCTTCGCCGCTGGTTTTCGGTGTTAAGCTCTGCTGCAATTTCTGCCGCTGTTTTTTTACTTTCACATATAAGAAGCTCAGCTGCAAGGTTTGCATTTCCCATTCTTCCTGCAGCATTTATACGCGGTGCAACGGCATAGGCAACGGTTCCTGTGCTAAGCTCAGTTATCCCCGAAATCTCCATAAGAGCCGCAAGGCCCGGGGTGGGATTTTCTTTTGCGGAGAGTATGCCCCTATGGGTAATTACTCTGTTCTCATCAGTAAGTGAAACTACGTCTGCAACAGTTCCGATTGCGGCATAGGGTGCGTACTTGGTAAATGTAGCTTTAGTATCCTCTCCAAGCTTCATGGAAATGGCAAGTACGGTTTTAAAAGTAACACCAACCCCTGCAAGGTGGGGAAAGGGATATTCCGAATCCTCTCTTTTGGGGTTTATAACTGCCGTAGCATTCGGGATTTTTTCTTTACAGGTGTGATGGTCGGTAATAATTACGTCCATACCCTGCGCCTTTGCAAGCTCCGTTTCGCCAACAGCGGTAATGCCGCAGTCAACGGTAATAATCAGCTTACAACCTGTTTTTGAAATCTTGTTTATTGCTTTTATGTTTATTCCGTAGCCCTCGGTTATACGGTCTGGTATGTAGTAAGATACGTCCGCACCGTGGGCAAGAAGATATTTATACATAAGCACGGTGGAGGTTATTCCGTCAACGTCATAATCTCCGTATATGCATATTTTTTCGTTATTCTCAAGTGCTGCAACAATACGGATTACCGCTTTTTCCATATCAGGCAGCAGCATGGGATTATGCACCGTTTGCATTGATTTTGAAAGAAAAGCGGTTATTTCTTTATCTGAGGTGATACCGCGGTTAAAAAGAAGAGTGATTATTACGGGGGAAACGGACAGTCTTTCGGCGGTTGCCATAACAACATCTCTGTCGTGCTCTTTATTAAGAAAAACCCAGCGTTTGCCCTGCATAAATTCACCTCAGTCCAATAGATAATAATATTATTCCCATTATACCATTTTTTTCGCATAATTTCAAGTGTTTTTATGATTTTTTTGTTATATTTTTCTGCAATTTTATCATAGGATTAATTGGAGGTGGACGGATTGAAAAAAATAGTAATAACTGCTTGTATTTACGTGGTTTTTATAATCATTATTATACCCATTTTTTCAGTGTATTTTACAGGCGGCTTGGGAACTTCCCCAAAAGAGCCTTTTAAAACCGTAAAGGTATATGTAAAAGACGAGGATAAGGTGGTTGAAATGGACACTTCCCAATACCTGAAAGAGGTGGTGGGTGCGGAAATGCCGGCCTCATTCCACGATGAGGCACTCAAAGCCCAGGCGGTGGCGGCACGTACATATCTGTGCTCCAAAAAGAAAAAAGGCGGCGAGGCTCCCGAGCATAAGGGGGCACCCGTATGTACTGACTATACCCACTGCAAGGCATGGCTTTCCGAAGCCGACAGAAAGGAAAAATGGGAAGAGGCTAAAAGGGAGGAATACTGGAAGAAGATTTCAAAGGCGGTAGAGGCTACGGCGGGAGAAATTGTTACATATGAGGGTGAGCCTATAAGCGCACTTTTTCATTCTACGTCATCGGGACGGACAGAGAATGCAGGGGATGTGTGGAGTAAGGATGTGCCGTATCTTGTAAGTGTAGAGAGCCGCGGTGACGAGCTTTCGCCTAAGTTTAATTCGGAGTTTGTATGTACTGAATATGAGTTCAGAGCTAAGGTTTCTGAAAAAATACAGAATACCGATTGGAATAGTATGTTATACGAAAATATCATAAGAAGTGAGGCAGGAGGAATAAAAAAAATAACCCTTGGCGGGGTGGAGGTAAAGGGAACGGTTTTCCGTGAAATCTTTGGGCTACGGTCTGCTAATGTGGAAATAGAGCAAAACGGAGAGCAGATAATAATGAAGGTAAAGGGAAACGGCCACGGAGTGGGAATGAGCCAGTACGGAGCAGACTTTATGGCATCAAACGGCAGCACCTATGAGGAAATTTTGAAATATTATTATACAGGTACAAAACTTGAAAAAGCACCCTGAGGTGCTTTTTTAAAGTTCATCCGTAAATATAAACAATTCATTGGGCGTACACTCTAAAATCTGACAAAGAGCGTCTATATTTTCATGAAGAAAAAACCAATTATCAATATCGTTGACAAAAAATTTGTGCCGTGATATAATTGATGTATTAAAAGAATTATAATTGCACAATTTTTGATTAAGAATATTTCAAAAGAGGATGAATGACAGAGGAGCAATTAATATGAACAAGAAACTTATGATTTTTGCACTAACAACGTTAACGGTTTTAACCTTTACGGGGTGCAGTAAACAAAATAATGCGGTGGAAGAGCTTACTCCAACCGATATAACGGAAGAATATATTGAGCCAATTGCACCTGAAATTAAGAATTATCTTGATAGCTACATAAATACAAATGAAAGACCCATTGCGGTGATGATTGATAATGATAATAAGGACGCAAGGCCTCAGGCAGGTCTTGAAGATGCATACCTTATATATGAAATGCCCGTAGAGGGTGGCGCTACCAGATTTATGGCGCTGTTCCGTAATGCCAATACTGAAAAAATAGGCCCTGTTCGTTCATCCCGTCACTACTTCCTTGACTTTGTAAAAGAAAATGATGCCATCTATACCCATTACGGATGGAGCCCCAAGGCAAGTCAGGATATTTCAAAATTCGGCATTAATAACATAAACGGAGTAAGCGGTTCTGACGGAAACGTGTTCTGGCGTGAAAGGAAGTTCAAGGGGGATTGGCACAGTGCATATACAAGTATTGAAAGAATAAAAGAAAGAGCTTCAAACAGAGGCTATAAATCAGAAACTGACACAAAAAACGAAATCAAATATTCAACCGAATATATAAACCTGCCCGAAGAGAATATTGCAACCGAAATCACACTACCTTATGCAGGTATGTATAAAACAGGCTACAAGTATAATGCAGAAACGGGACTTTACGAAAAACAGATTAATAATGCACCCCATACCATGCAAAACGGGAATGTTCTTTCATTTAAAAACATTATCGTGGAGCTTATTGCGGACAAACCCCTTGGCGACGGAAGTGCAAGACGTGAAATTGTAACCTCGGGAAGCGGAAACGGATATTACTTCACAAACGGAGCGTTTGAGGAAATCACCTGGTCGAAAGCATCAAGAACAGAGCCGACAGTTTATAAAAAGGCGGACGGTGAGGAGCTTTTAATAAACCCTGGTAATACAATAATAAATATAATAAGCCCGTCATTAGGCGTAAGTATTCAATAATGGTCTGTACAGAAAACGGGACATTAAATATGATACAATAAACAAAACACAAAAGGTGGGAATTTAATGGAATACATAATAATCGCACTTCTTGCGGCTGTTATAATACTACTTGTTGTGCTGCTTTCTAAAAAAGGAAACAGCGGTAATTCAAAGGAGCTTTATGACGTGCTTGCAGAAAATCAGAAAGCCATCGGTGAGCTTCAGCTCACCCGTCTTGACGAAATCAGAAAAACTGTTTCCGACGGTCAGAAATCAGGCTCCGAAAGCCTTAAAAATCAGCTTATGACAATGGAAGAGAGACTGCGTTCACTTGAAAAATCAAATGAGCAGAAGCTTGATAATCTCAGAACAACCGTTTCGGCAAGCCTTGAAACAATCCGTAAGGACAATAACGAAAAGCTTGAATCAATGCGTAAAACCGTAGACGAAAAGCTTGAAAAAACGCTTGAAACAAAAATGACGGAGTCCTTTAAGCTTGTTAGCGAAAGGCTTGAGCAAGTATATAAAGGCCTTGGTGAGATGCAGACCTTGGCATCAGGCGTGGGCGACCTTAAAAAGGTGCTTTCAAATGTAAAAACCAGGGGTATTCTTGGTGAAATTCAGCTTGGTGCAATCCTTGAAGAAATATTGCCCCCTGAACGGTACGAAACAAACTTTGCAACAGTTCAGGGAAGCAGTGCAGTGGTAGAGTTTGCCATAAAGCTTCCTGGCGACGGCGAAAAGCCCGTTTATCTGCCTGTGGACTCAAAATTCCCTGCAGACTGCTATTTCAATCTTCAGAATGCATACGACAACGGCGATGCCGACGAAATAAAGAGATGCCGCAGTGAGCTTATAACCCGTATGAAATCCTTTGCCAAGGATATCCGAACAAAGTACATTGCACCACCTGATACAACGGATTTCGCAATTATGTTTCTTCCTTTTGAGGGCTTGTATGCAGAGGCGGTACGTTGCGGAATGGTGGAGCTTTTGCAGCGTGATTACCATATCAACATTGCAGGTCCCGGTACTATGGCGGCACTTCTTAACAGTCTGCAGATGGGATTTAAAACCCTTGCAATCCAAAAACGAAGTGCAGAGGTATGGAAAATCCTCGGTGCAGTTAAAACAGAATTTGATAAGTTCTCCGATATTCTTGAAAAAACAAAGAAAAAGCTTAATCAGATAGATTCTGACCTTGACTCTTTAATAGGAACAAGAACGGCGGCAATCCGTCGAAAGCTCCGAGACGTTGAGAGTATAACTGAGGGCGAAAGCCAGGCATTGTTAGATGTCGATGAAACATTATAAAATGTAATGAAAAAAATATTCAGCAGGCGGTTATATAAAAAAACAACGAGTACTCATATTGGGTACTCGTTGTTTATAATTATTTATTAAATACAACCATCTGATGGCAGTCGATTTTTTCTATGTTCACCTTAGCATAACCCTTTTCATAGGTAAATGGTATTTCCTCATTCTGGGGAGCAAGATATACTTTTTTTGGTGCTTCATCCATTTTAACTGCAAGCTCAGTATTGTAAACAGGGTAAATATCTTCTATTACTTCTACTGACTTACCGCGCTTTGTGGGAACAGCATAGAGAAGATGAGCAATGAGTCTGTTTTCATCCTTTTGCTCCATAAGGCTTGTAACACCCATACTACCGAGGTTGGTTACAAGTGCCTTTGCACCGCAAAGAAGAATATCCAGGCAGTCGCAAACAAGGCGTTTTGCGATTAATTCGCCGTTTTCTGCATAGTCGGTGAAAATATCCCATGCAATATAAATTCCGCATCTGCCGCAGATTGCACCTGCACCGCCGTATTTTCCTGATGATGGGGAGTGTTTGTGTGAGCAGTAATGCTGTGGCGTTCTGTTGAAATATGGCTCTGAAACCTTTGCAAGTTCTGCGCCGTTTGTTTTGCGGATTTTTTTGTAAGGACTGTACATTATATAATCTGTTTCGTGAGGGTTGTTGTCAACAGGGCGTATATAGCTGGGTAAAAATTCTCCCTCGCCCTCGTATTCAGCACCAAAATCAAGCACAAATCCGTTTTCGTCCATAACGGAGCTGCCTGTGGCAAGGAGCTTTCCGCCGTCGTTTATAAACTTGATAAGCCGTGATTTAACTTCGGAAGAAAGGATATATTTATCGGGAAGAATTATTACCTTATAATTTGAGAAATCAACCTGACTGTCGATAACGGTGAACATATATTTGCCTTCAAGAAGCATACGTGCTGCACCAATATCAGCAATGTGATTACGAGCCGTTGCGGATGAGTTGCCCGTTTCGTTAAGTGAGGATTCAACAGATAAAACCGCCACATCGCAAACGGGAGTTACTTTATCGAGCCATGGCTCTTTTGCTTCCAGCTCGCCGTATGCAGTACCTATAAGTTCATATGTAGTAATATCCATGCGTCCATCAGGAGCAAGCTGATCTCCGATTGAGCATTTCGCACCCATTGCCGCACAGAGGGATACCTCGTAGCGAAGTGCATTGGGGTGTTTGTAGCCGCCGAATTCGCCCCAGGAGGTGTGGAATTTACCTGTCATTCCGAGGTATTCCATACCAAGGTTCTGTGCATACTTGCCCGATAATGGGAAATGGTCGTAGCCCCATCCGCCGGTGGGAAGGCTTTCAAGCTCAAGGTGTGAGTTGCCGTAGGCAAGGTCACGTCTGCCCTGACGGATATGTCCGCCGTTGTGGAACACGGGAAGTCCGGGCTTTACTGAGTCAATTGTTTCGCTTATTTTTTTAAGGTAGTTTTTGTATACAATTTCACCCATTTTTATAATGTCATCATCATTATTGGGGTCCATTCCTCTGTCCAGCATTGATTTCATACAGCTTGAACAGCAGCAGGGGCGTACTCCCACAATATCAAGGAATATTCCGTCTGCATCATAAAACTCACAAACTTCTTTTATCTGCTCAAGAACGTAATCAAGATAGGGAGTGTTGAGGCACATCAAATGGTAACCGGGGGCATTAAAATTATCAAAATGATGGTCTTTAGGCTCAAATCTCCAGTTGGGATGACGTCTTAAAACCTTTTCGTCAAATCCAACAGAAAGATACACGGGTGTTTTAACCCCGATTTCATGAGCCGCTTCAATTTGAGCCTTCAAAAGGTCGAACTTAAGCCCGGGATGCATTTCGTTTTCCATAGAAGGATGGTAAGCATAGCCGTGGTGGCACTTTGAAAAAAGAGTTATAGAATTAACGTGTCCTTTAATCAAAGCTTCCTGAAATTGCTTTTTGTCAAACTTTGAACCTATATTATCAATCTTTTCACTTGTGTGAAAATCAAGGTGTACTTGTCTGAAATTCATATAATCAAATCCTTTACACAAAATTTATGTGTATTTTACCACAGGCTTTATGGGATGTCAATGAATTTCTTACTTATTTTATGTGTGATACAATACAAAGAGTATCAAGAAAATAATGGATAAAAAATGCATTACAGTGAATTTGTCATAAAGAAACAAGGAAAATCAATTTTTCATTGTACAAAAGTTTCAAAGCTGAAAAAAAATTAATAAAAGTGTTGACAAATGGATATTGGCGTGGTAGAATAATCAAGCTGTCTGCGAGGGCAGCGGTTGTACATTGAAAAATAAACAGTGCGAAACTTGTCGGAAAATTTGAGTTAGGGTAGCTCTGAAATATGTCGTGCTGATATCACAAAGTATTTTTTGTAAGGCTCTGCAAAAAAACGCAGGGAATACGTTTGTATTGCCGAGTATTTTTGGTAGAGTATTACGGAAAAGACGAAGTGAGATTAGTGCGGGAGATTGAAAGAGATGCCCAATCATGACAGTAATCGGAATAACGAAAACAAATGTCAGAGTTAGTAAATGAGCTAACAAACATCGTAAGAGTGTTTGAAACTCCATGTAGGACTTTTTGAACACCTTAAAACGATTTTTAAATCGTTTTAGCAGATTGTACGAGATAAATTTTCATTTTACAAGGAAGTGAGCGCAAGCAATACTTTGTGTATTGCGAGCATCGCTGACGTAGTAAAATTGAAATTTAGCTGTAC
>JAZRQO010000009.1:0-120167 GCA_045649825.1 Clostridia bacterium | reverse complement strand
TTCGTAGTTCAATGGCATAAAATAAAGAGAAACCCGCAAATTTGCGGGTTTCTACCGTGATTTATAAGTTCTCGCTATTTTTGATGCTTATAAATGCTTATTTTGAGCCATTGAACGGTCTGTGCATTTTTAAACATCCCCTTTCAATTGCAACAATTTTTCCTTTTAAATAATTTAATATACCTGCATCTGTGTTAAAATCGAAAACTAATTTATAGCTTTTGAGGAAATACCCATTTTTAGATTTTCCGCCTCCATATTTAAAATCACCAGCCAAAGGATTACCGATAGAAGCGAGATGGGCACGTATTTGATGAGTTCGTCCGGTTAAAAGATTAATTTCAAGTAAGGAGGTTGAGCCTTCTTTTTTTATAACTTTGTATGCTGTTCTGATTAATTTTCCGTTTTCTTTGTTATTAATTTTTACCTTTTTTGTTTCCCGTTCAAGATATGATTCAAGGATTTGCTCATCCTTTTTGGGAATACCTACGCATCTGCATATATAATATTTCTGTATTTCCCGTGTTTTTATTTTAGCATTTAAAATTCTAAGCGTTTCAGCGTTTTTTGCAGCTATCACAAGCCCTGATGTGTTCCTGTCAAGTCTGTTACATAATGCAGGAGAAAATGTATTCTCACATTCAGGATTGTATTCACCTTTTTCATATAAATAAAACAAAATACGATCTATCAATGTGTCAGTGCTTCCTTTATCGTCTGCGTGTGACGGCAGATTAGTTGGTTTATCTGCTATTAAGATATTTTCATCCTCATAAATCACTTCAGGATAGGGAAGTTCTGAAATCTTACGGTCGGATTTTTCAAAATACTCATCAGGAAAGTAGAGTGCAATTTCATCACTTTCTTTTAATACAACACTCCCGTCGTGACAATGCTTCCCATTAAGACGTACATTGTTTTTACGTAATCCTTTATAGAGTAAAGATTTAGGGAGATTTGGCATAAGCTTTGAAATATATTTATCAATACGCTGGTTTGCATCATTTTTATAGATAATAAACGATTTCATACATATTTCTCCAAAAATTAATAGATTATTCACAAATTATTTTCTAAAACTATTGTATCACAAATCAAAATATGTTACAATATGTTTTGAAAAAAATGTTGATTTATATACCCTCTATGAAAGGAATGCAAATAATATGGGACTTTTTTCATTCAATTACGCTAAACCCGGCCCCGGGGTGAGTAAGGATGCACCGAAAAAACGCGGTATTTTTTTCTTTTTTGAAATTCTTGGCAGAAAGTTTTTTAAACTATTTCAGGCTATGTGGATTACAACAGCTTTCAGTCTGCCTTATCTTATACTTATGTTTTTATTTGTGGTCGGAGTTTTCGGCGGATATTTCTCTCAGGCAATAAATAGTCTTGCACCAGTCGGAGTACTTTCGAGTGAGGATGTATCTTTGCTTATGATTATGATGTGCGGATTTACAACCGTTGCTATATATCTTTTGTGGGGATCAGGTCCTGCTTCTGCAGGTTTTGCTTATATAACGAGATGCTTTACCCGTGAAGAGCACGCATGGATATGGAGTGATTTTTATGATAAATTTAAAGAGAACTTCAAGCAATCTATGTTTGTTGTTGTATTGGATTTTTTGTTTTTATACCTTATTCCTAATGCTGCAATTCTGTATTGGAGTTTTTACACTTCAACCAATCAATTTTTCTGGGTGATACTGATGTATATTTGTATAATGTCTTTTGTCATATATACATTTATGCATTTTCATATTTATCAGATTATGGTAACCTACGAATGTAAGTTTTTTGATTTAGTTAAAAATTCATTGCTTCTTGCGCTGGGTAAATCACCTCTTAATTTAGTCATTACTTGCATAACTGTTGCTTTGCTTATGGTTGTTTTCAATTTTCTGCATCCCATCATGTCAATATTTATAAGTCTTGTTGCGTTATTCGGGTTGCTGAGATTTCCCTTTGAATTTTATTCAGCAAGAACGATTCAGAAGATAATGCAGAATTCTGAGGGGGAAAAATAATTATATGGAAAATTTCGATATAGCCGTTATCGGCGGTGGTCATGCCGGTGCAGAAGCTGCCTTTGCTGCTGCAAGACTTGGGATGAGAACAGTGATGTTTACAATCAGTCTTGATGCAGTAGGCAATCTGCCATGTAATCCAAGTATTGGTGGTACGGCCAAGGGTCATCTTGTGCGTGAAATTGATGCACTTGGCGGAGAAATGGGCAAGGTTGCTGATGCCACTTTTATACAATCGAAGATGTTGAATCGCGGGAAGGGTCCTGCGGTTCATTCTTTGCGTTGTCAGATAGACAGAAAAAGATATCATATAGAAATAAAAAAAAGACTTGAGAATCAAGAAAATCTGCAAATCAAACAAGCTGAGATAGTTGCGATTGAAACTGATAACGGAAAAATTACGGGAGTCAGAACTCAAACGGGTATGGTTTATGGTGTAAAATCCGTTATAATAGCAACAGGGACATATCTCAAAGGAAGAATACTCATCGGGGATTGGGAGAAGCAAAGCGGTCCTGACGGAATGTTTCCCTCCAACGAGCTTTCTGAAAATCTTAAAGCTATGGGGGTTGAAATCAGACGTTTTAAAACAGGTACACCTGCACGTATTCACGCAAAATCTATTGATTTTTCAAAGATGGAGAGGGAAGAAGGAGACGAAAAAATAGTTCCCTTCTCATTTGAAACAGAAGGTGAATTACAAAATCTTGTTCCATGTTATCTTACCTATACCAACGAAGAAACCCATGGAATAATCCGTCAGAATATTCATAAAGCTCCTATGTATAGCGGTAAGGTTGAAGGCGTTGGTGCAAGATATTGTCCTTCCATTGAAGATAAAATAATGCGTTTTAAAGACAAACCCAGACATCAATTGTTTATGGAGCCTATGGGGCTTGATACACAGGAAATCTATGCACAAGGTATCAGTACCGGACTTCCTGAAGATGTACAGCTTGAAATGCTAAGAACTATAAAAGGCCTTGAAAATGTGGAAATTATGCGTCCTGCGTACGCCATTGAATACGATTGTTGTGATCCTCTTCAGCTTTATCCTACTCTTGAGTTTAAATCCATTCCAAACCTCTACGGTGCAGGACAGTTCAACGGCACAAGCGGATATGAAGAGGCGGCTGCTCAGGGGCTTGTAGCAGGTATAAATGCGGCTCTTAAGCTTAAAGGCGAGGAGCCTATGATTCTTAAGAGAATTGACGGGTATATCGGCACACTCATTGATGATCTGGTAACTAAAGGGACCAATGAGCCGTACCGTATGATGACATCAAGGTCTGAATACAGACTTCTGTTAAGGCAGGATAATGCTGATGAACGTCTTACTCCTGTTGGGTATAGGGTAGGTCTTATTTCTGAAGAAAGATATAATAAGCTTAATTTAAAGCTTGAAGCGGTAAAAAATGAAATCAATCGTCTTGAGAGCATTACTGTTTCGCCGTCAGTTGCAAATCCTGTTCTTGAGCGCTATGATACAACACCGGTTAAAACAGGAATAAAGCTATCAGATCTTTTGAAGCGTCCGCAGCTTGATTATGAAAAGCTCAAGGAAATTGACACAGAAAGACCGGAGCTTACTGCTGATATTGCAGAACAGGCAGAAATTCAGATTAAGTATGACGGATATATAAAACGGCAGGAAATGCAAGTTCAGCAATTTCGTAAAATGGAAGAGCTTGTAATTCCAGATGATTTTGATTATGATAATGTGTATGGTTTAAGGATTGAAGCAAGGCAAAAGCTTGATAAGATTCGTCCTCATTCCATTGGACAAGCTTCGAGGATTTCAGGAGTTTCTCCTGCTGATATTTCTGTTTTGATTATTTATTTTAAAGAATTTAACAGGAAGTGATTTATTGAATTTTACAGCGATAGATTTTGAAACAGCTACATCTGCATATTCAAGTATATGCAGTATGGGTATTTGTGTTG
Organism: Clostridia bacterium; assembly: GCA_045649825.1. GTDB lineage: Bacteria > Bacillota > Clostridia > UBA1381 > UBA1381 > RGIG9115. The sequence goes on along the minus strand of JAZRQO010000009.1, from coordinate 116,196 downwards.
TTGAAAACAATAAAGTTGTCGAGCGAAAAGAGTTTCTCATAAGACCTGTACCTTTTGTTTTTAATGACTACAATATATATATTCACGGAATTCATCCGGAAGATGTTGAAAATGAGTATACATTTGACGCACTTTGGGATGAGATTAAACCGTATCTTGAAGGTAAAACGATTGTTGCCCACAATGCTCAGTTTGATGTAGGAGCACTTCGTGCCACGCTTGATATGTTTGGTATTGATTATCCTACATTTGATTATATTTGCACTGTAAAGCTTTCACAAAAGGCATATCCTGAGCTTGAAAGCCACAAACTCAATAATCTCGGAAACGTTCTTGGGATTTGCTTTAATCATCATGAGGCTTGTGATGATGCTTATGCTTGCGCCGAGATACTTTTAAGAGTTCTTAAAGATTTTGAAATGGATACACTACAAGATATAGAAGAAAAGTTTGAAATAGGAATAGGGAAGTTGTATCCCGGATTTCATGAACCTTGCAGAAAAAATAAGAAGAAAAAAATAAAAAGAAATCGAAATGTAACAAAAGAAACCTTGGTAAATCCTTGTTAAAAAGTGATTTGTTACGTGGAATTTAATGTAATATTACAAATTCCCAAAAGTATTGACATTACTATATATAGGGTTTATAATTGTATACAGGTTGATAATTAACACAATATGTAGTTATGTCAACCTGTGTATTTTTTTGTTTATAGGATTTTTTAACGGGAGATGAACACTATGGTAAACACTATCATAAAGCGTGATGGACGTCAGGCAGAATTTGACATAGATAAGATAGTCAGAGCAATAGACAAAGCTTTTTTTGCCACCACGCAGAGGGGAAATGAGGAGTATGCACAGTTCCTTGCTCAAAAGGTTTTGTGCAAGCTTGAAGAAAACCAAATGGAAGTTCCTACAGTGGAGCAGATCCAGGATATGGTTGAAAGGGTCCTTATTGAAAATGGACATGTACGTATTGCTAAAGCGTATATTGTGTATCGTTCTGAAAGAACTAAAAGACGTAATATGAAATCAGACCTTATGAAGATTTATGAGGATATTACGTTCAAGGATTCATCTGAGAGCGACATTAAGCGAGAAAATGCCAATGTTGACGGAGACACCGCTATGGGTACTATGCTTAAGTATGGTTCTGAAGGTGCAAAGCAGTTCTTTAAAATGAGCGTACTCAAACCTGAACATTCAGCAGCTCACGAGGACGGCGATATACATATTCATGACCTTGACTTCCTTACAATGACTACGACTTGTTGTCAGCTCGATCTTATTGAACTGTTCAAAGGTGGTTTTTCTACAGGTCACGGAGTTTTGAGAGAGCCTAACGATATTGCAAGTTACGCTGCACTTGCTTGTATTGCAATTCAGTCAAATCAGAACGATCAACACGGCGGACAGAGCATCGCCAACTTTGATTACGGTCTAGCTCCAGGAGTTAAGAAAACATATATTAAAAATTACAGACGAAATCTTAAAAAAGCTATTTCGCTTATGACAGATACCGAAATTGAGGAAGCTGAGCTTAAAGAAATTCAAAACGAACTTTTTGAAAAAGGTTTAACTCTCAGAATGAATGAATATGAGAAGTATATGTCTCAAGAGAAGAAAGAGCTTGAAAAGCTCGGTATTGATAAAGGCATTATTTCAGGAGCGCAGAAATTTGCTGCTAATGAAGCTGAAACTGAAACTGAACGTGCAACATATCAGGCTATGGAAGCTCTTATTCATAATCTCAACACAATGAACTCAAGAGCAGGCGCTCAGACCCCATTCTCTTCAATTAACTACGGAATGGATACATCTCCCGAGGGAAGAATGATTATAAAAAATGTTCTTCTTGCAAATGAAGCCGGATTAGGAAACGGGGAAACACCTATTTTCCCGATACAGATTTTCCGTGTAAAAGAAGGCGTCAGCTACAACGAAGGTGATCCTAACTATGACTTATTCAAGCTTGCTTGCCGTGTAAGTGCAAAGCGTCTTTTCCCGAACTTTTCATTTGTGGATGCACCGTTTAATCTTAAATATTATAAAGGTACTCCTGAAACCGAGATTGCATATATGGGTTGCCGTACAAGGGTTATTGCAAATGTTTATGACACTGAAAGAGAAATTTGTAACCGTCGCGGAAATCTGAGCTTTACATCAATCAATCTGCCGAGAATTGCTATAAGAGCAAAGGGCGACCTTGAATGGTTCTTTGAGGAACTCGACAGAAAAATTGATTTGGTATGCGATCAACTTCTCGATCGTTTCAGAATTCAATGCGGTAAGAAGGTAAAGAACTATCCGTTCCTTATGGGTAATGGTGTATGGCTTGATTCTGAAAAACTCGGTCCTGAAGATACTTTAGAAGAGGTTCTTAAGCACGGCACACTGTCTGTTGGCTGGATAGGTCTTGCAGAAACTCTTGTTGCACTTATAGGAGAACATCACGGTCAGTCTGAACAGGCTCAGAATCTTGGTCTTGAAATTATTTCTCATATGAGAAAGCGTATGGACGAAATGTGCGAAAAAACAGGGCTTAATTTTGGTCTGATTGCCACACCAGCTGAAGGACTCTCGGGTAGATTCGTCAGAATGGATAAAAAGCGTTTTGGAGTAATTCCAGGTGTAACTGAAAGAGATTATTATACAAACTCATTCCATGTTCCTGTATACTATAATATAAGTGCTTTTGATAAGATAAAGAAGGAAGCCCCTTACCACGAACTTACCAATGCAGGACACATCTCCTACATAGAACTCGACGGAGATCCCACCAAGAATCTTGATGCTTTTGAAAAAGTTATCCGTGCAATGCACGATGCAGGTATTGGATACGGTAGTGTAAATCACCCTGTTGACAGAGATCCGGTTTGCGGATTTACGGGAATTATTGGCGACACTTGTCCTGTTTGCGGAAGAAGTGAAGACGACGGCAAACCCAGATTCCAAAGAATAAGACGTGTTACCGGATACCTTGTAGGTACACTTGACAGATTTAACGACGGTAAGCGTGCTGAAGAACGGGATAGAGTTAAGCACGGGGTCTGATGGCTATGGATATAAGACTTTTTGGAACGGCAAACGACTCTATTGTTGATGGTCCCGGAATACGTTTTGCAGTGTTTGTGCAGGGTTGTCCGCATAATTGTTCAGATTGTCACAATCCCACATCTCATAGCTTTAATGGCGGGTATTTGAAAGACATTGATGAACTTGCAGATGAAATTAAAAGAAATCCGTTACTTGATGGCGTAACCTTTTCCGGTGGTGAGCCGTTTTGCAGTGCAAAGGAACTATGTGTTCTTGCGGATAAGCTTTCAATGCATGTTGTTTGTTACACCGGTTATCTTTTCGAGGACCTTATCAGTGGAGCAAATGAAGATAATCAATGGCTCGAACTTCTTAATCGTATTGATATTCTGATTGACGGTCCGTTTATGGCTGACAAAAAAAGCTATGATTTACTATTTAAAGGAAGTTCAAATCAAAGAATAATTGATGTTAAGCGAAGCCTCTCCGAAAAAATCACTGTAATTGCAGATTTGTAAAAAGTTAAAAATCTTCAATCACCTTGCGAGTATTTTTCTATGTTATAATAAAATGCCATACATAAGTATGGCATTTTTTATGTTAAATATCATTTAAAGTGACGGATAAAATATTATTGACAGATTTATCTATGTTATGTTATAATCATTATGTAGGTTTTTTTTACATAAAAGTCTAAAATTTATGAAAACTAAAAAATATCAAAATCAATTTAACGGAGGATGAAATTCAATGGATATTTTTTCTTTTATAACACTGTTTGGAGGTCTTGCTTTTTTTCTTTACGGAATGAACGTTATGTCTAACGGCCTTGAAAAAATTGCAGGAGGTAAACTGGAAGTTATACTTAAAAAGCTGACTTCAAATGTATTTAAAAGTATGGCTCTTGGTGCGGTTATAACGATTGCAATACAATCATCTTCTGCATTGACTGTTATGCTTGTTGGTCTTGTTAACTCTGGAATTATAGATTTATCAGGAACCATTGGTGTTATAATGGGTTCAAATATTGGTACAACTCTTACTGCTTGGCTTTTGAGTTTAGCCGGAATTGAAAGCTCAAATGTATTCTTACGCCTTCTTAAGCCCGATTCCTTTGCGCCTGCTTTTGCTTTTGTCGGAATCTTGCTCATTATGTGTTCTAAGAAACCAAAAAAGATAGATATTGGTAAGGTCCTTGTTGGTTTCTCAGTACTTATGTACGGAATGGAGCTTATGAGCAGTGCTGTTGAGCCTTTGGCTGATATGCCTGAATTTTCAAGTATACTGACCGCATTTACAAATCCCATACTTGGTGTGCTGGTTGGTGCTGTATTTACAGGTATAATCCAGAGTTCTGCTGCAACTATCGGTATACTGCAGGCTTTGTCTTTAACCGGAAGTATTACATACAGTATGGCTATACCTATTGTTATGGGTCTTAATATCGGAACTTGTGTAACCGCACTTCTTTCTAGTATCGGTGTTAATAAGAATGCTAAAAGAGTTTCTGCAGTTCATGTTTCATTCAATGTTATTGGAACGGTAGTGTGTTTGGCAGTATTTTATGCTTTGAATGCTATATTCAAATTTGAGTTTGTAAATGAAGCTGTTGCTCCTGTAGGAGTAGCTGTTGTACACAGTTTATTTAATATAATTACTACGTTTATCCTTATACCTTTTACAAAGCAGCTCGAAAAACTTGCTTGTATCATTGTTCCCGGCGGTAACGAAAACGAGAGAACAGAGCTTTTGGATGAGCGTCTGTTAACATCCCCGTCAATCGCTATTGCTCGTTGTAAGGAGCTTACTGATGAAATGGCTAAAATTTCAAGTGAGTCTTTCAAAAAATCTTTATCACTAATTTCTGCGTTTAATGACGGAATTGCTGCTGAGATTGACGAAAACGAAAGTATAACGGATATGTACGAAGATAAGCTTGGCTCATATCTCGTAAAGATTTCTCACAAAAGTTTATCTCAGACTGATGGTCACAGAGCTTCAAATCTTTTACACACTATAGGTGATTTTGAACGTATCGGAGACCACGCAACTGATATGGTTAAAGCTGCAAAAGAAATTCATGAAAAGGGAATAATTTTTTCAGATGAAGCAAATAAAGAAATTGCTACAATTTCAGCCGCTTTAACTGAAATACTTGATCTTACGATTGAGGCATTCGTAAATGAGAATCTGGAAATTGCAAAGCATATTGAACCACTTGAACAGGTTGTTGATAAATTAAAGTATACAATGAAAAATGCTCATATTGCAAGACTCCAAAAAGGAAATTGTACAATAGAAACAGGGTTTGTATTTAATGATTTACTTACAAATTTTGCCCGTGTTGCTGACCATTGTTCAAACGTTGCAGTTTGCCTTATTCAGGTTGCTGACGATAATTTCGATACACATGAGTATCTTAACAATGTGAAATCTCACGGTGATCAGAGCTTTGATGATATGTATAAAGCATATAAACAGAAGTATGCTATTTAAGAAAGGTTAATTGTTATGTTTAAAATTCTGCAAACTGACGGATTAGCGCGCAGAGGAAGATTTGAAACGGTGCATGGAACAGTTGAAACTCCTGTTTTTCAAAATGTTGGAACTCTTGCTGCAATCAAAGGTGCTGTTTCATCAATGGACTTAAAGGAAATAGGCTGTCAGGTTGAACTTTCAAACACATACCACCTGCATCTTCGTCCGGGAGATAAGGTGATTCATGACCTTGGCGGACTTCATAAATTTATGAATTGGGACAGACCGATTCTTACCGACAGTGGCGGTTTTCAGGTTTTTTCTCTTGCTTCTTTACGAAAAATTACTGAAGAGGGAGTAAGTTTTAATTCTCATATAGACGGACGAAAGATTTTTATGGGACCTGAGGAAAGTATGCAAATTCAATCAAATCTTGCCTCTACAATTGCAATGGCTTTTGATGAGTGTATTGAAAATCCTGCACCCTATGACTATGTAAAAAAATCTGTTGAAAGAACATACAGATGGCTTGAGAGATGCAAAGCCGAGATGACACGCCTTAATTCTCTTGACGAAACCATAAATAAAAATCAACTTTTATTTGGGATAAATCAGGGTGGAGTTTTTGATGATATTCGAATTGAGCATATGAAACAGATTTCAAAATTAGACTTGCCCGGTTATGCAATTGGCGGATTAGCTGTAGGGGAATCTCATGAAGAAATGTATCATATTCTTGATGTTACACTACCATATGCTCCTGAAAATAAGCCACGTTATCTGATGGGCGTAGGAACCCCCACGAATATTATTGAAGCTGTTGCACGGGGTGTTGACTTTTTTGACTGTGTAATTGCCAGCCGGAATGCACGCCATGCAAATTTATATACCTGGAATGGTACAATGAATCTTCTTAATAATAAATATGAAAGAGATTTATTGCCTATCGACGAAAACTGCGGTTGTCCTGCGTGCAGAAATTACTCACGTGCTTATATCAGACATTTATTTAAAGCAAAAGAAATGCTCGGAATGAGGCTATGTGTTCTGCATAATTTATATTTTTACAATGAGCTTATGAGCAAAATACGTGAGGCAATTGAAGAAAAACGTTTTGCTGCGTTCAGGTCTGAATATTCTGAAAAGCTTTCAAAACGAATTTGAGGAATTAATATGATTTCTGTTAAAGAAATAATTATTGTAGAAGGAGCTTATGATAAAATTAAGCTTTCTTCTTTTATAGACGGTATAATATTTGTAACCGGCGGTTTTTCAATTATAAAAGATAATGACCGAACTGATGGTTTATATAAAATGGTTGAAGAAAAAGGTGCAGTTATACTAACCGATTCTGACACAGCCGGATTAAGGATACGTAATTTCCTCAAACAAAAGCTACCATCTGACAAAATTAAGCATGCATATATCCCAGGCATTCCAGGCAAAGAAAAAAGAAAAAGAAAACCCGGTGCTGAGGGAATTATGGGTGTTGAAGGAATGACAGAAGATATAATTGTAAAAGCACTCATTGATGCCGGATGTGATGTTGGCACCCAGAGAAGAAACAAATCAGGGGATGAAATAACAAAGAAATTGTTATATTCATTAGGACTTACAGGCGGTGAGAACAGTAGGGCTCTGCGTGAGGCTCTAAACACTCGTTTAGGCTTGCCTTCTAAACTGTCAACAAATATGTTATGTGAATATCTTTCCGGATTTATAAAAGCAGAAGAATTAAAACAAATAATAGAAGAAATAAAAAGCTCATCACTTAAGTGATGAGCTTTTTTGGAGCTGACAAGCGGACTTGAACCGCCGACCTACGCCTTACCAAGGCGTCACTCTACCATCTGAGCTATGTCAGCAACGACAAGTTGTATTATAACAAAAAATACCCAATTTGTCAACACCTTTTTAAAAAAATATTTATATTCTGCCGTTTCGTTCTTTTATTAACTCATATATCGAATCTGTAATAATCATCCTATCATAATCCGTATTGTAATACCCAAATGACACTCGAACAGTACCCGTGTCGGAACTGCCGATTGTTTTATGGGCAAGAGGAGCACAATGATAGCCTGATCTAACAATAATACCTTTTTTTCTGTCAAGATAATCTTCAATTTCGGCGGGATCATAGCCTGCTATTCTGAAAGATACTGTTCCGTTTCGCCTTCTATTACGTGAACCGAATACTTCTACCTTTTCCAAAGAATATAAATCATCTATAAATCGTTTTGCCAGTTCACTTTCTCTGTTGTTGGTTACAGATGGAGATTCAAGAGAACGAACTGCCGTACCGAGTGCAATTATTGCAGGCGAATTAAGAGTGCCGACGTGCAGCATGTCAGGCATAAATGCAGGCTGAATCATGCTTTCAGACATACTTCCCGTACCGCCTGTAATATATGGTTCAAGTTGTACACCGTTTTCTACATAAAGTCCCCCTGTTCCTAAAGGTCCAAGCAATCCTTTATGCCCTGAAAATGCAATAAGGTCTGCATTGAATTCTTTAGCATTTATATCATAACAACCTGCACTTTGGGCTGCATCAATAAGAAAGTGTATATTGTGTTTTTTTGCTATTTGTCCAATTTCCTCTACAGGCTGAACTGAGCCGGTTACATTTGAAATATGACTGCAAATTATAAGACTTGTTTCGGGCTTTATTGCGTTTTCTATGTGTAAAGGATTTACATATCCCATATTATCTGCATCTACTATAGTGAAATTTCCAAGCATTGATACAGTTCTCAATACACTGTTATGTTCCATAGAAGTTGTAATGATATGCTCTCCGGGTTTTACAACACCATGAATTGCAGCATTGAGAGCATAAGTAGCATTAGGCATAAATGCAATATCTGCCGGGTCATCAATATTAAACAGTTCAGCGATACTTTCAGCAGTTTCATTTATAAGCCTTATAGCCCGAATACTTTTTTTATGTGCTCCTCTGCCTGCATTTATGCTTGAAAACAAACTCTCATAAAAAAATCTGCCATAAACACATAACGGCTTTTTGGCACTTGTAGCAGCATTATCAAGATATATCATGGTATTCACACTCCTGTCCGAATTCCTGTACTCGGTATATTTTTTTTACTCTCAGCCGTCTGTGTGATGATGCTTCAAGCAGCTCATTTAAGTTTTCTTCATTAATTCTCACAGAGTATGAGCAGCCTCCGGATGAAATTACAACAGGTGTACGGATTACTTTTACATTTTTGCAACCGGACTTTTCTAAAACGCCTGCCAGCCTGGTTGCAGTGGTAACAGCCCCAACAACTGCAAGAATGTATGTCAATGTATTCATCTCCTTAAGATTATTATTCACATTATATAATATGCCAGAAATTCCATTAAGTTCATTATGGGTATAGAAATGTAAAAAAAAGGGCAAAATTCATATATCTGAAAATTAAGGAGTGATTACAGTGAAAAATTCCACCAGAAAAGTTGTTATACTCGATAATATTACTTCGCCATATATTCAGCAGGCGATTATTGTTTTGAATGAAAAAGCAGTTTTAAGCGAATCTAAGGTGATTTCAGATGCCGAAAGAATAGTAAATGAATATCTGAAAAGAAACGGATATTTTGGTAACGACACAACAAAAGTATATGAAAATAAACAAAACAAAAAAAATAAAAGCATATATGGTTTTTTTGCAACGGTTTTGATTGCTTTCAGTATTGCAGTATACTTTGTGATTAACAGATAATTACTTGACTTTATTTCCGTAAAATGATATACTGTTCATATAATTTTACGGAGTGACAGTGATAATGATACGATTATACGAAATCAGATTAGAAATTGATGAAACCGTTGAACAGTTAAAAGAAAAATGCGAAAAACTCCTTGGTTGTAAAACAAAGAGTTTTGTTTTAATAAAAAAATCAATTGACGCAAGAAAGAAAAATGACATATTCTATTCGTGCACTGTTGATTGTGAGCCTGTTGGGAAAATTAATCCCCGTCTAAAAGTTAAACATTCTGTTGTAAAAGAGGGAAAATATGAATTTCCTTACCACATAACTTCTGATAAGAAAATAATTATTGTCGGCTCAGGACCTGCAGGGCTTTTTGCAGCACTATGCCTTGCAAAAGCAGGGTGTTGTCCTACTATAATAGAACGTGGCAGTGATGTAGATACAAGGGTTAAAGCTGTACAAAGTTTTTTTAATCTATCACATTTAGATGAAGAAACAAACATTCAGTTCGGAGAAGGCGGTGCAGGAACTTTCTCTGACGGTAAGCTTAACACTGGAGTTAATGATATAAGAATACGTTATGTTCTGAAAGAATTTGTCAGATTTGGTGCTCCCGAAAATATCCTATACGACTCCGCGCCTCATATAGGCACGGACATACTTAGAAAAGTCGTCAAAAATATCAGGAATGAAATAATTAGACTTGGCGGAAGGGTTTTGTTTAATACAAAGCTCGTCGGTGTAACAACAGAAAACAACATAATCAGACGGATTGATGTAGAAAAATCAGGTGAAATTGAAACTATAGATTGTGATTATTTACTTCTTGCTATTGGCCATTCAGCAAGAGATACAATACGAATGCTTAACAACTGCGGGCTTGATATGGAGAATAAGATGTTTTCTGTAGGAGTTCGAATTGAGCATAAACAAGAATTTATAAATAAATGTATGTACGGAAGTTTCTCACATAAATTGCCTGCAGCTCCGTATAAATTATGGACACATCTTAAAAACGGTAATTCTCTATATACATTCTGTATGTGTCCAGGGGGCTATGTTGTGAATTCGGCATCTAGTAAGGGAACTGTTGTTACAAACGGAATGAGTGATAACGCCCGTGATGGTGAAAATGCGAACAGTGCTATTCTTGTTAATATTAAATACCCTGATAACAGTAGTGTTTTCAGCGGTATTGAAATTCAGGAAAAACTTGAAAAAAAAGCTTTTGATTTAGCAGGAGGCAACTATAATGCACCTGTTCAAATGCTTGGTGATTTTCTTAAAAAAACAACTTCGAAATATGTTGGTGATGTTGAGCCAACGATAAAGCCGGGGTACTCTCTTGTTGATATAAACAGTATTTTACCTGATTATATATCGGACACTATCAGGCTCGGAATACTTGATTTTGACAAAAAAATTAAAGGTTTTGCCGCTTACGATTCCATATTGACTGCGCCTGAAACCAGAAGTTCATCACCTGTGAAAATCATTCGTGACAAGATAACCCTTGAAACCTCTTTGAAGAATGTTTTTTCTGCAGGAGAGGGAGGAGGACATGCCGGCGGCATAACCTCATCTGCAGTAGACGGAATTAAATCAGCTGAAGCTATTGTTAAAAAAATTATCGGACATTAAGGTCCGATAATTTTTATATATTATGTAATTTTAAAACATTACCCTCAAAATCAATCCACTTAAACTGGTTATCTTCTAAAATCATATATCCGTGATGGCTGTTTTCTTTCGGAATCGAAACAGAGCCGGGGTTAATGTATGTATAAAAACCTTTGAATTCACAAGCAGGTATATGGGTATGACCACAGAGAAGTATATTGTCATCTTTAATGGGAGGCAGTGTTTCGCAATTATATTTGTGCCCATGAGTTGCGTAAATTGTTATTCCGTTCAGATATAAGACTGAATAGTCTGCTAAAACGGGGAAATCAAGAACCATCTGATCCACCTCCGTGTCACAATTGCCACGAACGCATAATATTTCGCTCTTAAATTTATTTAAAATCTCAATTACTGCTTTAGGGTTATAACCCTTTGGAAGATCGTTTCTTGGACCGTGATATAAAATATCACCTAAAAGAAGCATTTTATCCGCTTTTTCTGCCTTGTACGCATCTATCATTTTTCTGCAATAATATTCACTGCCATGTATGTCTGACGCAATAAACAGCTTCATTAAAATTCACCTCAAACTTTTTTTAGAAATTATATAACAAATCTTTATAAAAGTCAATATCTGTATTCTTTTACATCATTGAAATTAGTGTACAAGTAATTATTACATCACCGTTACACCGTGTATAAAATTTACAAACATACGCTTAAATCGTTGACACAAAGCCTGTTGTAGGATATAATATTAGAAAAGATTTGTTTAATCATACGGAGAATGAGTATGGGAAAAATATACTGTATAATAGGTAAAAGCGGAACGGGTAAAGATACTGTTCTTGCTGAATTGCTAAAGGACGTTAATCTTCCTGCTGAAAAGCTTGTCCCCTATACAACAAGGCCTCAGCGCGAAGGAGAAGTTGAAGGTGTTAATTACCACTATGTAACTAAACAGCAGCTTAATGCAATGGAAGAAAACGGACAAGTTATAGAATGTCGAACGTATAAAACCGTCCATGGCGATTGGAGCTATTTTACTGCCTCAGTCAATATAGATGATAATAAGAATTATATCATAATAACAACTCAAAAAGCACTTGATAGCTTTTTTAAGTACTTTGGGGAAGCACGTATTCATGTGGTATATCTTTTTCTTGAAAATAAGGCACGATTAGAACGTTGTATACGCAGAGAATCAGAGCAGCAAATACCTAATTATTCTGAAGTTTGCAGAAGATATCTTGCAGACGAAGATGATTTTGATGAGGAAACTTTATCATCTTACGTGAATTATACTATCGTGGATACTTCAGAGCCTCTCGAAAAATATTCTGAAGAAATAAAATCAATTATTAAAAACGACGGGAGATAATTATGAACCTTGAAAATATAATGTATTTTGACGGAGAGTCTTTTAAAAAATGCAATATTGAGACAGGTAAGAATTTTGCAAAAATACAGATAACAGGTGATGCAACCGAATCAGATAACTGTTTATGTCTTTTACCCTCATTTGTAGACGTACATGTGCATTTCAGAGAGCCCGGATTTTCATATAAAGAAACAATCGAAACAGGCAGCATGGCAGCTGCGGCCGGTGGGTATACCGAAGTGTGTACCATGCCTAATCTTAATCCTGCACCTGACTCTTCAGAAAATCTTGCAGTTCAGGAAGAAATCATTAAAAACACTGCAATAATCGGTGTTCACCCTTTCGGAACAATAACTAAAGGCGAGAGGGGAGAGGAGCTTGCAGATTTTGATGAACTCTCATCCCGTGTAAAAGGTTTTTCAGACGACGGTAAAGGTGTTCAGAGCGATGAGCTTATGAAAGAAGCTATGCTAAAAGCAAAGAAACTTGATAAAATAATAGTAGCTCATTGTGAAGTTAATTCTCTTCTCAATAACGGTTATATTCACCTTGGTGATTATGCAAAAAAACACAATCATAGAGGTATTTGTTCAGAAAGTGAATACAAACAGATTGAGAGAGATATTAAACTTGTTCGTGAAACAGGTGTTAAATACCACGTATGTCATATATCAACCGCTGAAAGTGTTGATATTATAAGAAATGCAAAAGCCGAAGGCCTTGATGTTACCTGCGAAACAGGACCGCATTATCTTGTTATGACAGATAATGACCTTAAGGAAGACGGAAGATTTAAGATGAATCCGCCCATACGTTCAGAAAAAGACAGAAAAGCTTTAATTGAAGGTTTGATTGACGGAACAATTGATATGATTGCAACAGACCATGCACCCCATAGTGCTGAAGAAAAGTCAAAAGGTCTTGAATGTAGTGCCATGGGTATTGTAGGTCTTGAAACTGCATTTCCTGTGCTTTATACAAAGCTTGTTAAAACGGGTATTATGACTTTAAAACAATTGATAGAGAAACTCCACGATAATCCCAAGAACAGATTTAATATCGAAACTTCTGTTGAAACCGGAAGCTTTACGTTATTCGACCTTAATCGAAAGTTTGTTGTTGATAGCAATAGCTTCAAATCAAAAGGAAAATCAACACCTTTTGATGGAATGGAGTTTTTTGGTAAATGTATGGCAACCTTCTATAAAGGAACACTTGTATTTGAAGATAAATAATTGACAGAGAGGATACTATTATGAAGAATTCATTTTTTGAAATTGTCTCTAATGAAAAAATTGCAGATGCTGTGTATAAAATGATTTTAACAGGTGATACATCTGATATAACAAAACCTGGTCAGTTTATAAATATTTCTATTGACGGTTTGTATTTGAGACGTCCAATATCTGTGTGTGATTTTGATACTAAAACTGTTACAATAATTTATAAAGTTGTAGGCGTCGGAACAGAGAAAATGTCTGAAATGTCAAAAGGAGACAAGCTTGACATTCTTACAGGTCTGGGCAATGGATTTGATATTTCAAAATGCAATGGCAGGGCATTACTTGTTGGCGGCGGGGTTGGAGTTCCTCCGTTATACCGATTAGCAAAAGAACTCGATAACCCTATTGTTGTTCTCGGTTTCAATTCTTCAACTGATGTATTTTACGTTGAAGAATTCAAAAAACTTTCCACTGATGTTTATGTTTCAACAGCAGACGGTTCTTACGGCGAAAAAGGTTTTGTTACAGATATTATAAAAAATCTTAATGATTATGACTACACATATTCATGCGGACCTGAACCTATGCTTAAGGCCTTATATGAAACCACATCAGTTTCTGGGCAATACAGTTTTGAAGAACGTATGGGGTGCGGATTTGGAGCTTGTATGGGCTGCAGTTGTAAAACAAAATACGGAAACAAACGAATTTGTAAAGAAGGACCTGTACTTGAAAAGGAGGAAATTATATGGTAAACACAAAAGTAAATCTTTGCGGTATAGAGCTTGACAACCCAATAATTCCTGCAAGCGGTACTTATGGTTTTGGATACGAATTTGCTGAGCTTTACGATATAAACATTCTTGGCAGCTTCTCTTTTAAGGGAACGACAAAGGAACCACGATTCGGAAATCCAACTCCTCGTATTGCTGAATGTACAGCAGGACTTATAAATTCGGTTGGATTGCAGAATCCGGGTATTGAAGCGGTTATAAACGAAGAACTTCCAAAGCTGAAAAAGTGCTTTAATAAAAAAGTTGTTGCAAATATTAGCGGTTTCTCTATTGATGAATACGTGTATTGCTGTGAAAAAATTGATAGGGAAGAGCAAGTAGGTTGGATTGAGGTAAATATCAGTTGCCCAAACGTTCATAATGGCGGTATGAGCTTCGGAACCGATCCTGCAAGTGCAAGAGCAGTAACTGAAGCAGTAAAAAAAGTAACGACAAAGCCGGTGTTTATGAAGCTTAGCCCTAATGTAACAGATATTGTTTCAATAGCAGATGCCTGTGCACAGGGCGGGGCTGACGGAATTAGTCTTATAAACACATTGATGGGTATGCGAATAAATCTGAAAACAAAAAAGCCGGTTATTGCAAATAAAATGGGTGGTTTTTCAGGTGATGCTATTTTACCTGTTGCAGTCAGAATGGTATATCAGGTTTATGACGCAGTAAAATTACCTATTATGGGATTGGGCGGAGTTTCAAAGGCTGAGGATGTAATTGAAATGATGCTCGCAGGTGCAACAGCTGTTCAGGTCGGTGCTGCGAACCTTGTAGATCCGTTTGTTTGTGTTAAAATTATAAATGAATTACCTGATGTAATGAAAAAATATGGAATTAAAAATCTGACCGATATAATCGGTTCGGCACATTAAAGGAGGATATTAAAATGGGAAAAGACGTAATTATTGCTTGTGATTTTAATAGTAAGGAGCAGACACTTGCATTCCTTGATAAATTCACGGATGAAAAGCCTTTTGTAAAAATCGGTATGGAACTCTTTTATGCAGAAGGCGCAGAAATGGTAAGGGAAATTAAGCGTAGAGGACATAAGATATTTCTTGACCTTAAGCTCTGCGATATTCCAAACACTGTTAAAAAGAGTATGGCAGTACTTAGCGCTCTTGATGTTGATATGTGTAACTTACATGCTTTTGGCACTTGCGCCATGATGGAAGCTGCTATCGAAGGATTAACACGACCTGATGGAACAAGACCTATTCTTATTGCAGTTACTCAGCTCACATCAACAAGTGAAGAAAGAATGAAAAATGATTTGCTTATAGACAAACCGCTTAAAGATGTGGTTATGCATTATGCAAAAAATGCAGAAAAATCAGGACTTGACGGCGTTGTTTGTTCACCACTCGAAGCAGGAGATGTTAAAAAAGCTTGCGGTGAAAACTTCATAACTGTTACACCGGGAATACGCTTTGCAGGCGGAGATGTAGGCGACCAGGTGCGAGTTACAACACCTGAAATGGCTAAAGAACTTGGCTCTGATTACATAGTTGTAGGAAGACCCATAACTGCAGCTGATGACCCGGTTGCGGCATACAGAAGATGTATGAATGAATTTACTTTGTGAAAAAAATGTCAAAGTGTGCTGTAATTGATTATAGGGTAAACGAAATAGTAAAGAAAGCGCTTAAAATGCATTTTGACAGGATTATACCAAGCTTTAAGCTTAATGTAAGTCCTGCAATAAACGGACATCCTGATTTAGGAATGTGTAAAATTGACAACAGGAAAGCCATAGTATGTCCAAGTGCGTATGAATATTATAAAAAAGAGCTTCCGAATATAGAAATTATATGCGGAAGCTCTGAACCATCAGAAAAATATCCTGAAGATGTTTTCTATAATGCGGCATGTGAAAATTCAATGGCAGTTCATAATTTTGATTTAACCGATAAAATAACGCTTGCTGAGATTAAACAGAAATTTTTAAAACATATAAACGTACAGCAGGGATATTCTAAATGCAGTATTTGCTTTACAGGAAACAATGGAATTATCACTGATGATGATGGTATTTATAAAAATCTAAAAAAATCTGGTTTTGATATACTTAAAATTAAAAAAGGCAAAATAATTCTAAATGGAATGAATTATGGTTTTTTTGGAGGTTCAACAGGCTATATTAACAATAAAATTTTTTTAAACGGTGAAATAAAATATCTTGATGATGCAGAGGTTATAACTAATTATTTAAAAGAACATAAAACGGAACTTATTGAAATAAATAAAGGTCCTGTAACGGATATAGGAACAATTATATGTTTTGATACTGAAATATGGTTTTAATTCTGTTAAATAGTTATTTATAAAACTTAGATTTATTTTATTAAAACCCTCCCTTTTGATTATTGGCTTAAAAACAGGAGTTGAGCAAATGAAAAAGATACTGTTTATATTGATGATTATTGCATTTATTTTCGGGATGCAACATAATGAAGTCCGTGAAATTCAAAATCATTCAGATGATACTGAAGAAATATATGATAATACCGAAGTTGAGTCGCAACCTTTAAATGCCAGTATAAAAATTACTGCTGTCGGAGATTGCACATTAGCTACTGATGTAAATTATGGCGGAAGCGGAAGTTTTGTTAGTGAAGTTGCAAATCAGAATAATGACTATACCTATTTCCTACGGAATGTTAAAAAATATTTTGAAGGTGATGATTTAACAATAGTCAATTTTGAAGGTACTTTATCTGAAAATGGAACCAGGGCAAATAAACAGTTCGCATTCAGAGGAAAACCTGAATATGCGGAAATACTTACTTCATCCTCTGTTGAAGCTGCAAATCTTGCCAATAACCATACTAAAGATTACGGCTTAGTTGCTCTTGATGATACAAAAACTATTCTATCAAATAATAATATTGTTAATTTTGAAGGCACAGATATAGCTTTTTATGAAGTTAACGGGATTAATGTCGGAATGCTCGGGATTAATGCTTTGAATGATGTTCACCGGGGGCTTTTAGATGAAGCTATGAATAAAGTTAAGTCTGAAAATCCGGATTTGATAATTGTAAGCTTTCATTGGGGCATTGAACGTGCCACTTCCCCGTCAGAAATGCAAACGGAGCTTGCACACAAAGCAATTGATAACGGTGCTGATCTCGTAATTGGACATCATCCTCACGTTTTACAGGGAATTGAAAAATATAACGGCAAATACATTTTGTATAGTCTTGGTAATTTTTGCTTTGGCGGAAATAAAAATTGTTCAGACAAAGATACTATGATTTTTCAGCAAACATTCAGTTTTGAAAACGGTGAATTGATAGTTGATGATGAAATCAATATAATCCCCTGTTCCGTTTCTTCTGTTAAGAACAGAAATAATTATCAGCCAACTCCTTTATCAGGAAGCGAATACGAGCGAGTAAAGAAAAAAATTACCACCTACTCCTCCCAACTTTCAGATAACGAATTAAAATTCAATTAAAATATAACGGTCAATGCTAATTCTGCATTGACCGTTATTTCTATATAAATTTAAAAACATCATTACTTTCTGCAGTAAATAGTTTGATGCCTATGTTGCTTAAAATCTTCTTAAATATATCACAAACAATAATTTCTGTAGGATAATGCCCTGCGTCGAGAACAGTGATTCCTGAATCGTAAGCATCCAACGCTTCGTGATATTTAACATCTGCCGTTATGATAGCATCTGCACCTTTTGAAGCTGCAAGCTCAATTAAATCACCGCAACTTCCTGAGGCAACGCATAGCTTTTTGATTGGTTTATCATTTGAACAAACTGTTTTTAAACAATCGCATTTCAGTATTTTTTTAGTCAAACTACATAGCTCAGCAAAAGAAATTTTATTGCTTAAATATCCTAATCTGCCTATTCCTGCCTCAGGATATGTATTGTTAGGCTCAAGAATTTCAATATCACTTAAACCAAACTCTTCAGCCAGAACGCTGTTAATTCCACCATTTGCAGAGTCCATATTTGTATGACAAGAGTAAACAGCAATGTTATTTTGAATAATGTTTTTAATCATATTTCCTTTAGGAGTACTATAATCAATAATACTAATGCCTTTAAAGAACAAAGGATGATGGGATATTATAAGTTCACAGTTGCATTTTATAGCTTGCTCCACAACATCAGGTGTAACATCAAGGCACACCATAACATTCTCAACATTGAAGCCAAAGTTGCCTATCATTAACCCGACATTATCCCAACCTGATGCGTAGCAAACAGGAGCTGCTTTTTCTAATTGAGTTATTATAGTTTCTAATTTTACCACAATTCATCACCTATACAATACGTTTAAACATTTTTTCTAATTCTTTTTTTGTCAGCTTAACTGTTATTGGTCTTCCGTGAGGACAAGTATTTATATTTTCCAGAGCAAAGACTGAGTTTAAAAGACCTTTCATCTCAGATTCGTTCAATACATGATTTGCTTTGACTGCAGCTTTGCAAGCAATTGTATATATCATACGTTCAATTTTTTCGGTAATAATATCTTTCTTTGATGAAGATATTTCTGATAAAAGCTCAATAATAACATCCTCAACGTCTGACCAATCCAGTTCCTGAGGTGCAGACCTCACAATTATTTCAAGTTCACCAAATTCTTCCGCTTCAAACCCCAAATTCTGCAAAACATCAATGTTTTGCTCAAATGCTGAAAATTCCTGTGTGCTTAACTTTACAACGACCGGCTCAAGCAACATTTGTGAATATATTTGTTTGGCTTCAAGGTTCTTGAGCAACTGCTCATACTTTATACGCTCATGCGCTGCATGCTGATCTATCAAGAGCATTTCTTTATCTTTTTGAGCAATTATATATGTATCAAAAATTTGTCCGATTATTTTAAAATTAAAGTCGTCTGTATCAATTGAAATATTATTTTCTGACAGGTTTTCAACAGGAAGCTCTGTTTGTGTTGAAATTTCTGTTTGTTTATAATCGAATTTTGCTTCAACTTTGGTATCACAAGGTACAAAATCTTCCTTTTTTTCAATTTTAATCTCAAATTCCGGGGTTTTAAATACTGCAGGCTTTGATTCTGTTTCCTTTTTTTTGTAACATTCAAGAGGATCTTCTTTAACCTCTAATGTAACTTGTAGTTTGTTTGCAGAAGTTTGTACAGCTTTTGTTTCTTCGTGCTTAGATACTTGAGATGATGGAGTATTATCATCTGAAACTTTCTTTTCCTCAGTATTACCAGTGTCTTCGGATAATGTTGTAGGTTTGTTTTCGGCAAGAATAAAAGGATTAATTCTTGGATTATAGTTTGTTTTATTCTGCTTTTCACCAGGTATCGCATAAAGTGAATTTTTTACAGCATAATACACTGCGTCATATATTTTTTTATCGTCAGAAAATTTAACCTCAAGCTTAGTAGGATGAACGTTAATATCTATTAATGAGGGATTTATTTCTATGTTCAGTATAGCTACAGGAAACTTCCCTATCATTATCTGATTTTTAAAAGCTTCCTCAAGTGCTTTGATTATCAGAGGACTTTTAATAGTTCTTTTGTTAACAAAAAAGCTTTGAAAACTTCGGTTTGGTCGCGACAGAGAACTGTTACCTATTGCACCTGTAACCCTTATACCTTCAGCTTCATAATCCACAGCGATTATGTTATTTGCATAATCTTTTCCATATACAGCGTATACTGCATTTTTTAGGTTTCCATCTCCATATGAGGAAAGGACATCCTTCCCGTTTTTTATTAATCTGAATGATATTTCAGGATGAGCCAGTATGAAGCGTGCGATAAAATCAGTGATATACCCTGCTTCTGTGGCATCTTTTTTTAGAAATTTCATTCTGGCAGGAGTGTTATAAAACAAATTTCTGACTACAACCTTAGTCCCGTCTGACATACCACCTTCGTCGGACGCAATTATTTCCCCACCCTCACACGTTACAACAGTGCCGAATGCATCTTCTCTGCGTTTGGTATATATAACTGCTTCAGATACTGCGCCTATGGATGACAGAGCTTCGCCGCGAAAACCCAAAGTATAAATGGCATCTAAATCTTCTTCTGATTGTATTTTACTCGTGGCATGACGGAGAAAGGCGATCTGTGCGTCCTCGCTATGCATTCCGCAGCCATTATCTGTTACGGAAATCAGTGAAATGCCGCCATTTTTAATTTCAACGCATATATTCTTAGCTCCGGCATCAATACTGTTCTCCACAAGTTCTTTAACTACTGAAGCCGGACGTTCTACCACTTCACCTGCAGCAATTTTATTCGATATTTCAGGATTTAAAACATGAATATTTGCCATAATAAGTATACTCCCTAATTAATTTACTTTTTCAAGTCGTGCAAAATTAGACATAAGAATTTTTCTTCCAAAGTCATCAAAGATAACCTCAACCTTGTAATCATCACCAAATGCTTCAGATGATTTAACTACACCTTGTCCAAATTTTGGGTGACTTACTATGTCGCCCGGGTTGAATTTTAAACCCTCACATTTTATATTGGTCTTTCTCCAGTCACGTTCCGAAATGATTTCTTTTTCAAAGCCTATAGTTCTGAAAACTCCATTCATATGTGCCGCAATACCCACCTTTTTCTCATAGTATTCAGTGGGGATTTCGTTTATAAACATAGACGGTTCCTGCCTAACAGTTTTACCGAAAATCATACGTTGATCTGCCGTGATAAGATGTAATTTATTTTTTGCACGAGTTATTGCAACGTAGCAAAGACGACGTTCTTCTTCCAGCTCTTCCTTGTTACCAATTGATGAAGTCCCGGGGAACAAACCATTTTCCATTCCTGCAATAAACACAACAGGGAATTCCAATCCTTTAGCACTATGAATTGTCATAAGTGCAACGCTGTCAGCATTTTCGTCAGCAGAATCTATATCGGATACAAGAGAAATTTTTTCAAGAAAAGCTCCGAGAGAATGGTCTTCTTCCTCACTCATTTCAAATTCCTTTACAACAGAGAGTAATTCGTCTAGATTCTCACCCCTTGTTTTTGATTCTTTTTCGTCAGAAGCTTTAATCATCATTGAATAACCTGTATCAGACATAACTCTTGCTGTTAAATCGAAAAGACTGAGTTTTCCTTTTAAGCGTGTTAATTCGCTAATTATTTCAGTAAATGATTTTACATTTGCACTTGCCCTTTTAAGTTCGCTGTATTTATCTACATCGCATAAAACACTAAACAGAGATATGTTTTTTTCATCTGCAATCTTTTGTGCTTTATCAACTGTAGTTTTGCCTATTCCGCGTTTTGGCTCATTAATAATTCTTCTTAAACTCACATCGTCGGAAGAATTATAAATAATTCTTAAATACGCGATAATATCTTTGATTTCCTTGTGGTCGTAGAAGCGATGGCCACCATGAATATGGTATGGAATACCTCGCCTCATAAGCATTTCTTCAATTACACGTGACTGTGCGTTAATTCTGTATAAAACCGCACATTCGGAATATGGAATTCCTGATTCAAATAATTTTTCTATAGTTTTACCTATATAGTCGCCTTCATCATGTTCGTTAGCTGCAGTATACCAGGTAATTTTATCTCCCTCTCCCCTGTCGGTCCAGAGGTTTTTACCTTTTCTTTCACTGTTATTTGCAATAACTGCATTTGCTGCGCTTAGTATATTTGAAGTCGAACGATAATTTTGTTCAAGCTTGATAACCGTAACTTCAGGAAATTCAACTTCAAAATCCAGAATGTTTCTGATGTTCGCTCCTCTGAATTTATAAATGCTCTGATCGTCGTCGCCAACCACGCATAGGTTTCTGTGCTTACCTGCAAGAAGAGAAATCAACATATATTGAGCATTGTTTGTATCCTGATACTCATCAACCATTATGTATTGGAATTTCTCCTGATACTTTTCTCTAATTTCTTTATTTTCTGACAAAAGCTGTATGGTTTTTAATATAAGGTCATCAAAATCCAGGGCATTGTTTTTTTTGAGCTTTTGCTGATATAATTTATAAACTCCCGAAACGATATTCAACCTAAAATCATTGCTGTATAGTTTTTCAAATATTTCAGGGGTTATTACATCATCCTTCGCCCTGCTGATTTCTGTCATAAGAGTTCTGGCAGAAAAGTTTTTTTCGTTAATATTAAGCTCTTCCATACATTCCTTGATTAAGGATTTACTATCTGAAGAATCATAAATCAAAAAATCATTTTTATATCCTAATTTTTCAATGTTGCCTCTTAAAAGTCGTACACACATTGAATGGAAAGTTCCAATCCACATCTGATTTCCTACATCACCAATCTGTGAAATAATTCGACTTTTCATTTCGTTAGCAGCTTTATTAGTAAAGGTGATGGCAAGAATACGATAAGGACTTACTTTCGATTCGCTAAGTATGTATGACAAACGATTAACAAGAACGGTTGTTTTGCCGCTTCCCGCACCCGCAAGAATTAAAACCGGACCTTCTGTTGTTTTAACGGCAAGTTGTTGCATATCGTTTAAATTTTGAAACACAGACATTTTATCCTCCATAAAATTAGTATTTATTTCCTGTTCCCTGTTTCGCTTTTAAGAACAAAAATGAATTTTTTTCAGCCGTGCATACAGAATATAAGAACTGTGACGGGGAAAATTAATTAAGGATTATTATATAATCCAATCAAATAAAAGGCGGTGTAATAAATGTGAAGATAAAATCACTTATTATTCCTTTTTTTGTTTTTTTGACAATTGCAGTTAATGTTCAAGCACATAGTGTGATACCCTATGGAAAAGCAGTTGGTGTAATTGTCAGAACTGACGGTGTTCTTGTTGCCGGTACTACAAAAATCACCGACGTAAACGGACGTTCCGTAAATCCTGCTAAAAAAGCAGGAATCATCAAAGGTGATAGAATAGTATCTGTAAACAACGTTACAATTAATACTATAGATGAATTATCGGAATACATTTCAGATAAATCAGTCAAGATACAACTTGATATCGTAAGAAACGGTAAGCATAAAAATGTTATTATTGATCCGGTTGCAACAACTACAGGAAATAAGTTGGGAATTCTTGTTAAAGATGCTACTGCAGGGATAGGTACGATAACATTTATAGACCCGGAAAGCGGTATATACGCAGGATTAGGACATTGTATTACTGATTTGGATACCGGTAATATTTTACCCATTAACGGAGGTAATATTCTTAAATGTGAGTTATTAGAGCCAACAAAGGGTAAAAGTGGTATACCTGGTGAATTGAATGGTGAATTTATCGATTCCATTATGGGAACAGTTGAAATAAATTCACACAGCGGAATATTTGGAAAAATAAATAAAATCCCACCCATACCAGAAAAAGAAATATGTTCACCCGAAACAGTAAAAGAAGGTGCAGCATATATTTTAGCTGATGTTGACGGACAAGGAATTCGTAAATATTCCGTAAATATAACAAATATCAATTTGAAGGATTTATCAGGTAAGAATATGATTGTTGAAATCACAGATAACGACTTGGTTTCAAAAACAGGCGGAATAGTCCAGGGTATGAGTGGAGCACCGATTATACGTGATGATAAGATTATCGGTGCAGTAACTCACGTATTTGTTGATAATCCCAAAAAAGGATATGGAATATTTGCCAAAACTATGTTATCTTATATCGAATAGCATTATTAACAAAAACAGCTATGATTCCATAGCTGTTTTTTGATTTGATATTTAAAAACAACAATTATTCATATACACTGCGTGACAATACACCAATATACGGAAGCTCTCTGTATTTTTCTGCATAATCCAATCCGTAACCTACTACAAATTCATCAGGTATAACAGTTCCTGAATATTCGACTTCCACAGATGTCTCTCTTCTGTCGGGTTTATCAAGTAATGTACATATTTTGAGTGATTTTGGATTTCTATCAAACAGATAATTTTTCAATTTATACAAGGTATTGCCTGAATCAATAATGTCTTCAACAATAATAACATTTTTGTCTTTAATATCTGTTTCAAGATCAAGTTTAATGTTAAGCTCTCTTGATGACAGTGTGCTTTTTCCGTAGCTGGAAGCTTTGATGAAATCAAAAGATACAGGCATTCTGAGCTTCCTTGAAAGGTCTGATGCGAAAATCATACTGCCTTTAAGGACAATTGCTAACAGCACTTCTTCATCCTGATAGTCATTATTAATTTTGTCTGCAAGATTGCACACAATTTTATCTATTTCTTCTGTTGTTAATAAAATTTTATCTAAATCCCGGTGCATTACAGCTAAATTCCTTTCCTACTGTGTATTTCAATTCTTCTTATACAAGTTTAGCTTAATCAGTATTTTTTTAAGTAAAACCTTTAATTTAAAAATAAAACTTTTTATAGTTTGTTTTAAAACTTGTTTTTTTGTATATTTGATATACTCTTTATCTGAAACCTTTATAACTCCCTCAGGTTTTATGATTTCTGTCATAATACCGATTATCTGACTATGATTAATTCCATATTCGTTTATAATCTGATTATCTCCTCGCATAGTATAAATACCATTTTTTGCAGAAATAACCCTATGTAAAACAAATTGACCGTTAGCTCTTCTATATAATGGCACATCATATTTTTGAAGCTTTTTGGTAATGGGAGCTAATTTAATTGAGTCTACTCCCTGCCTGATTAACGGTAACATACTAATTCCTTTTGGTCCAAATGTTACCGTGCCGCCAGCAAGCAGTTTCTCTTCGATTACCGGGTATATCGTTTCGAGGTCGACACTAAAATTCTCAGGCATTATGTGAGCAAATCAGCATCTGATAGTTTTTTTATGAAATCTGATAAATCTTCTGCGGCAATCTGTTCATCAATTTCATATTCATTAAGAAAAGCTTTAAGAAGATCTGCTTGTGAAATTCCGTTTTCAAGAGATTTCCATAAAAATGCTCCTGTTTCATTAGTGGTAATAATTCCGTTAAAATCCATTGTTTCTTCTCCAACAGGAACTACGATATATTTTCCGGCAACATTTCTTAACATATAACCGTCTTTTATTTTCATAAAATTACATCCTTTCGGTTATTTCATAGCTTCATAAGCCACATGTGCGGCTTCAACATCCATATTACAACCCATAGTATACACAGGTACTTTTTTTAACAAATTATCAATATTATCTAAAAGCTTACTCATCTTGGACTTATCTCTGGGACGCATAGTTTGCTTTAAAAGTTCCTGGATGATTGAGGCCGGGTCCACGCGGTGTATTTCGTTGTTTTCAGAACGATGGATAAAACAAATACCTTTTAAAGGCGCTTTAATGTTTTCGTTCCAGTTTGTTTTACCGCTCCAAGGTGTTCCATAGGCATATACTGAGTTATCAATAATTCTTACGGCGGGTTTATCGTCATTGAGAATTTTTGCTTTTTCGCCAAATGCTTTAAGCCAGAGCTGAGTATGGGTTGATTTTCCGGTACCACTATCTGCAGAAAACAAATAGGCTTCCCCATTATAAATTACAGCAGATGAATGAATCATTAAACCGTCAAATAATATGAGAGCGTCATAGAAGTTAGCTCCTGTTATAAGGTATTCACAGTCATCTTCAGTGAGGGCCAGCTGTTCCGACTTAAGTGCTTCTATTGATGTATCAGAAGCCCTCACGAGTATATCTATAATTTGTGGTTTATCATCAGTTTCGTATTTTGGAGCCTGATTTATCATTGTGGGATACTTATAATCCACAGCTACATATAAATCAGCAATTCTATGTAATTTCATTTATATCAGACTCCTGCAACACCAACTGAAAAAACAGAATCATCATATTTTGAGTAAAGCTGAATTTTTACAGTGGGGCCTTTAGAAATGTCAGTTATGCAATTATGACCGATTATTCTTACAAGATTATATGTTCCGTTAAGAGAAGTGTTTCCGCCTCTTACTACGAGTTTGTCTACATTTACTCCATCACCGAGTGTAGTAACTCCTTTAACTCCGTCACCAACAAAAATATTTGCAGTACTGCAATCAAAAGAATTAATTACTACATTATTCGAACGTACAAGCACATTTCCTTGAGGAAGAGAATCGTATGTTCCGGGTTCATTTATGTAAGTGGTTACAATGTTATTCATCAAAAGTGCAAAATTAACACGAGTAATGGGTTCTGTAGGTCTAATCATAGAATCTGCAGGATTCCAGTATTCACCTTCAAGAATTGCAGTTGTGGTAGGTTTCGCCCATTCTGCAACATTGGTTCCATCTGCAAAGTTGTTAAGAACTGTATATTTTTCAGTTGGTCGCTCTGAAATGAGATTTAACCTATATTTCAATAATTCTACATCATAATTTGTCTGCATATCAAACACTCTTGCAAGAACTGCAAAAGCTTCCTGGTATGTAATATTACTCTCAGGATTAAGATTAGTACCATCACCCTGGAACACGCCCATAGCTACAGATTTACTCATCACATCATAATACCACTGAGATTGGTTCATATCAGCAAAGTTTGAGATGTCAGCATTGCTTTCAGCACCAAACGCACGAACAATAATTGCGGCCATTTCTGCTCTTTTAATATTGTTATAGGGTTTAATTTCGCCTGTTTCATAACCTGTAAGGAGTTTGTTTTCTACAGCGGTTTCAAGCGCTGTACGAGCAATTTGGTCCTCCGGCATGTCAGAGAAATCTGCATATGCAACAGTTGCAGAAACTGCTGCAAAAATTGATATAAAAGCAAGTGTTTTTAAAACTAATTTTTTCATATTTGTATATTCCCTTTCATGATATATTATTACCATATATTTTAACACAAAATTAGTGGCTACGTCAATGATTTTATACAATTTTTTTAATTTTTTTTTAAATTTACTGTTTGGTTATTGTTTTATTGTCAAAGATAATATATAATAGACACATAATTTTTAAAAATGCGAAAGAAGGTTATATGAATGCTTAATCGCACAAAAGTTTATATTGTCGTCCCCTGCTATAATGAGTGCGAAGTTTTTTCTGAAACAGCAAAGCAGCTTTCATTATTGCTTGACAGAATGAACGAAACAAAAACCATCACATCAGATAGTAAAATTGTATTCGTTGACGATGGCAGCAAGGACAACACATGGGATTTAATTTGCGAAGAAAACAAAAACAATCATTGGGTTCAGGGAATTAAGCTTTCCCGTAATCAAGGGCATCAGAATGCGCTTCTGGGTGGACTTATGACTGTAATGGATGAGTGTGATTGTACAATATCCATTGATGCCGATTTGCAAGATGATATAAACGTAATTGAAGAAATGATTTTAAAATTTCAAAACGGTACTGATATAGTGTATGGCGTAAGAAAAAAACGCGTTACAGATACTTTTTTCAAAAGAACAACTGCAGTGGGATTTTATAAATTGATGAAAGTAATGGGAGTTGACTGCGTGTTTAATCATGCAGATTATAGATTACTCAGCAACAGAGCACTAAATGCTCTTTCACAATTCCCTGAAAAAAATCTATTCCTTCGAGGAATGGTACCGCTTTTAGGTTTTAAATCTGATTGTGTATATTACGACAGAAAAGAGCGATTTGCAGGAGAATCAAAATACCCTCTCAAAAAAATGCTTTCCTTTGCTTTTGACGGAATAACTTCTTTTAGCGTAAATCCAATCCGGATGATAACAGTTATTGGGTTTATAATATGTGCCGTTTCAGCTGTAATACTTATATATTCTCTCTTCCAAAAGTTTTTTGGCTCCACTATAAAAGGTTGGACATCAATAATGTGTTCAATATGGTTTATAGGCGGTTTGCAGCTTCTAGGAATAGGACTTATTGGTGAATATATCGGAAAGATGTATAAAGAAGTAAAAAACAGGCCCAGATACATTATAGAAACATATTTAAAATGATTAAAAAAAACAAACCGACACTCTTATTCAACATGAGTGTCGGTTGTTTAATTTTAAATGTATCCAAAAAGCCCTCTGACAGATACTTCGCCGGACAATACATCTGTATCCCCTTTATCAGTCTTTACTGTTAATTCGCCCTTATTGTTTACATCAACAGCCTTGCCAATATATGAATCATTGCCGTTTTTTATGCAAACTTCACGATTTAAGGTTATACAACGGCTGATATATTCTTCCCTACATTCAGAAAAGCCGCCTTTTCTGAATTTTTTATACCAAAATTCTATTTCTGAACACAGATCAGCCAAAATTTTTTCTTTTGAATATTCTATTCCGTTTTCAATATACAGTGAAGTTGCAATATCAGAAATTTCATCAGAAAAAACAGGTGTATTGATATTTATTCCGATACCTGCCACTACGTAATTTACTTTATTCTCTGTAGTAGACATTTCTGTAAGGATACCTGCAAGCTTTTTACTTCCCATAACAATATCATTAGGCCATTTTATATAAGAATTCTTAATAACATTTGTTACTGCTATTCCCAATACAAGAGTTATCTGGGATACTTCTTCGGGAGAAATATCAGGTTTCAGCAAAATCGAAAACCAAAGTCCGTTTGAATCAGATGTCCAGTTCCTTCCTTTTCTGCCCCTGCCTGCTGTCTGAACTTTTGCCGCAAACACAGTTCCTTCCGGGCAATCACTATGTTTTTTTGCTTCGTTATTTGTAGAATCTGTTGTATCAAAATAATATATAGTACGACCAATAAATTCTGTGTTAATGTTTTCTTCCATTATAAAATCCCGTGGCGCTTCGGGATTTGTATCTTTGTAAATAATCAACCTGAAACACCTCCGGGATTAAAATTATTTTTCTTCAGTTATAGCAATTCCAAGCTCTTTCAGCTGAACTTCGTCTACCAAACCTGGAGCATCGCTCATAAGCTCAGAAGCGTTTTGAACCTTAGGAAATGCAAGTACATCTCTAAGACTGTCACATTCGCACATAATCATAGAAAGTCTGTCAAGGCCTATTCCCATACCACCGTGAGGCGGTGCACCGAACTTATATGCGTCAACAAGAAAACCGAACTTTGCATTTATTTCCTCTTCTGTCATACCTAAAGATTCAAACATCTTTTGCTGAAGTGCAGAATCTGTTATTCTTATAGAACCTGATGACAATTCGACACCGTTGAGAACAAGATCATATGCTTTTGCGGTAACTTTACCCGGGTCTGTATCAAGATATTCAATGCATTCATCCATAGGCATAGTAAACGGATGGTGCATTGCAACCCACGATTCAGATTCATCATCATATTCAAAGAACGGGAATTCAGTAATCCATAGGAAATTATATCCGCCCTTTATAATATCAAGCTTTTTAGCAACTGTAAGTCTCAATGAACCGAGAAGAGGAAGAGCTTTTTTATCTGCTACAATAAATACAACGTCACCCTTTTCCGCACCTGTGCGGCTGATGATTGCACTGATTTCATCCTCTGTCATAAATTTTGCAAAAGAACAGTTAGGCTCATCATCAACCCACCTGATATAAGCCATACCCTTTGCTCCGATACCTTTTATATACTCGGTTAGTTTATCAATCTCTTTTCTTGTGAGAACAGAGGCTGCATTTTTAGCAACAATCGCACGTACAGAACCTCCGGCTTCAATCGCACCCGTAAATACACCAAATCCGCATTTTTCAACTATATCTGAAAGATTAACAATTTCCATACCAAATCGTGTATCCGGCTTGTCGGAGCCATATCTTTCCATAGCTTCTTTGTAAGTCATTCTTGGGAGTGGTGTTGGAATATCAATATTAAGAACATCTTTAAATAATCTTTTTACGAAACCTTCTCCGATTTCAAGTATATCTTCAACATCAACAAATGACATTTCAAGGTCAATCTGAGTGAATTCGGGCTGACGGTCAGCACGGAGGTCCTCATCACGGAAACAACGTGCAAGCTGAATATATCTGTCGAAACCTGAAATCATAAGGAGCTGTTTATACATCTGAGGCGATTGAGGAAGTGCGTAGAATTTTCCGTTATGAATACGGGACGGCACAAGATAATCACGTGCGCCTTCAGGTGTGGATTTTATCATCATAGGTGTTTCAATTTCAATAAAACCGTTTTCGTAGAAATAATCCCTTGCAGATTTGGCAATCATACTTCTTCTGATAATATTATTTTGAAGCACATTTCTTCTAAGGTCAAGATATCTGTATTTAAGTCTGAGTTCTTCGTTAACGTTTGTTTTGTCGGTAATTTCAAACGGAGGTGTTTCAGACTTTGCAAGAATACGAAGTTCAGTTACATAAATTTCATAATCACCTGTTTTAATGTCTTTATTCTTACTCTCTCTTTCGCGTACAATACCTTTTGCCATAATTACGTATTCGCTTCTGCACTTGGATGCTTTTTCAAATACGTCTCTGTCAGATGCTTCATCAAATGCAAGCTGTACTATGCCTGTTCTATCTCTTAAATCAATAAATATGAGAGTTCCCATATCACGGATTTTCTGAACAAAACCACCAACAGTAACCTCGCCTGAAGATGGAATTTCTGCACAATAACAAGTTCTTTTCAAGCCTTTCATTGTATCCATTATCTATTACCTCCGATAAAGTCTGATACAGAAGAAAGTGCAATTTCCGTTTTTTCTCCTGTTATCATATTTTTGATTTCACATTTATCTGCATCTATTTCGTTATCGCCAAGGACTAAAGTATATTTTGCTCCAAGCTTGTCTGCATATTTCATTTGAGCACGAAGTCCTCTGTTCATATGGTCGGTTTCAACGGAAATTCCGTCTTCACGGAGACTCAAAATAAATCCCGGAACATACTCGCAAGCTTTATCGCCAAGCGGAGCAACATAAAGTTCCAAGCTGGTTTCGCAAGGTATTGTAACTCCGGTTTCATCCAAACGAATCAAAAGACGTTCAATTCCCAGACCAAAACCAATACCTGGAGTTGAATCCCCACCAAATTCTTCAATAAGTCCATCGTATCTTCCGCCACCGCAAACCGTAAACTCACCGCTTATGATTTCGAATACCGACTTTGTATAATAGTCAAGACCGCGTACAATTGAATTGTCCACCTCAAAATCAATATTCATTGATTTAAGAGCTTTTTTAAATCCTTCAAAATGTTCACGACAAGAATCGCATATATGGTCCAGAAGAACAGGCGCGCCTTCTGCCTCTTTGTTACAAATTTCAGATTTGCAGTCAAGTATTCTCAATGGGTTTCTTTCAAATCGGCCTTTACATGTTTCACAAAGTTTATCAAGTTTAGGTCTTAAAAAGTCACGTAAAATATCATTATATTTTTTTCTGCATTCAGGGCATCCTATACTGTTTATATGAACAGTAAGGTCTTTAAGTCCAACTTTTTTCAGAAATGTCAAAGCAAGAGAAATTATCTCGGCATCAATGCCGGGGCCGGCTGCACCGAATGCTTCCACGCCAAACTGATGAAATTCACGAAGCCTGCCTTTTTGTTTGTTCTCGTATCTGAAGCACGGGATGTTATAAAACATTTTGGCAGGTAATGGCAATGCATAGAGATTATTTTGCAAAAAGCTTCTTGCCACCGATGCAGTTCCTTCAGGGCGAAGCGTTATACTTCTTCCACCTTTGTCGAGGAATGTATACATTTGTTTTTCTACAACGTCAGTTGTGTCACCAACTCCCCTTTCGAACAATTCTGTGTGTTCGAACGTGGGCATTCTTATTTCTTTATAAGAAAAGCAATCACACACTTCTTTGAAAATCTTTTCAAGATATTGCCATTTATAAATATCAGCAGGTAATAAATCCTGTGTTCCTTTTGGCGCGTTTGTTATAAGCATAATTTATCCCTTTCCGTTAAGTATAATAATCCAAAATATACTATAATTATACATATAGTAAAATAGCCTGTCAAGCAAATTTTTCATAACTATCAAAAAGCACAAAAAAACCCCATGATTACCGCTGATTTACGATCGAATTTCTTACCTGCATTAGCAGGTGGGTCGTTTCCTGAAAATATTATATGTCCACTGGCATTCCAAAAGGAAAGGAGGCGTATATGCCACTTTCAGAGTAAACATCCCTTATAAGAAGTGTTGGTAAAAAATATGATCGCACCACGAGTAAACTCAGGGCAAAAACCGTTATAAGTTTTTTTAACGAGCCGTATCATTCGCCAGAATGCAGAAGCTCTTTACAAGAGATACTATATCATACTATTAGTAAAAATTCAAGAGTTAATTTATGTCAATTGCATTAATATAGTATTACAAATATCAGGTGTATGATTCTTCTTATTCGCCACAATCTTCGTTGTCACGTCTTACAAATTCATTGAAAGCAGCTTCAAGTTCTGCATCGCTTTCGATTGTTACAAGCTCTGCATCGTCATCTTCGCCTTCAACACGCATAATAAGAACTTCCTCAGCTTCTATACCTTCTTCTGCTTCTACCATTGCGAAATAGGTAACGCCGTCAAGCTCAAAAACATCGATTACTTCGAAATCAAGCTTGTTGCCGTCTTCATCTTCAAGAACAATAATGTTGTTGTTTTCTTCCATAGTTAACACCTATGCCTTTCTGCCCTAGATATTAGTGTACGTTATAAAGCATCGGGCAATGCTTAGTATTCAGTAAATATTTCTATATAAAAATATTTCTTTTATACATTGTAATACAAATTAAGGAAAAAGTCAATTATTTTTTTTAAAACTCATATAGTTTTCCAAAATAATACACGCAGAAACTGTATCAAGCACCTTTTTTCTGTCTTTACCTCGGGTATTTGTAGCATTTAATATTGCAGTTGCACTTACAGTTGATAAGCGTTCATCCCAAAGAATTATTTCACCTTTATATATTTTTTCAAGTTCTGCTTTGAATTTATAAGTTTCATCAACTCTGAAACCCTCGGTTCCGTCCATATTTTTAGGCAGCCCAAGCACTATTTTTTCAGGATTGTACTCTGTCAGAATTTCGCTTAAATCGTTAAGCAAACGTTCTGTTCCTTTATTCTTCAAAGTACCAACGCCCTGTGCTGTAATGCCGAGAAGGTCTGTAACCGCAATTCCAACGCGACTGTCGCCGTAGTCTATTCCTAAGATTCTCAAAAACAACTCTCCTTTTATCTGCCTTTGTTAATTCCATTAATCATACCATTGACAAAAGATATATTATCAGATGTATTCTTCAATTTTTCAAGGATTTTTTGATAACCTTCATTATTCTGAGGATTTTTAGAGATTTGGTTTCTCATAATCTGAGAAACCAGCAATTCATTTTCGGTTAACAATTCTTCTTCTCTTCTTGTTCCTGACTTCAGAACATCAATTGCAGGAAAAACACGCTTCTCTTGCAGATTTCTGTCAAGCCGAAGCTCCATATTACCTGTACCTTTAAACTCCTCAAATATAACATCGTCCATTCTGCTTCCGGTTTCTATCAAAGCGGTGGCTATAATCGTAAGACTTCCTCCCTCTTCGATATTTCTTGCTGCACCGAAAAACTTTTTTGGTTTAATAAGGGCATCAGGGTCAATACCTCCTGAAAGTGTCCTTCCTGTTGGAGTTACGGTTTGATTATATGCTCTTGCAAGACGTGTGATTGAATCCATCAAAATAACAACATCTTTTTTATGTTCTACAAGTCTGCATGCTCGCTCCAGGACCATCTCTGAAATTTTACAATGATTCTCAGGAGACTGGTCGAACGTTGATGCAATAACTTCTGCATTGACGGAACGTTTTATATCAGTAACTTCTTCTGGTCTTTCATCAATCAGCAATACAATTAATTTCACGTCAGGATGATTTTTTGAAATGGATTGAGCGATTTGTTTTATAATCGTGGTTTTACCGGCTTTTGGCGGAGCTACAATCATTCCTCGTTGACCTTTACCGATAGGAGCTGCAATATCAATTAGCCTGGATGCAAGTTTTTCGCAAACACCAATATCAAGCTTTAGTTTTTCCGTCGGATAAACAGGTGTCAGACGTTCAAAAGAACGGCGTTTGAATACAGAATCAATACCATCACCATTTACGGTTTTTAAATAAAGCAACGGAGAATATTTATCTTCGTCCTGTGGTGGTCTTGCATCGCCCCTGATTTCATCACCATTTCTGAGATTAAAACGCCTTATTTGAGTTGGAGATACGTAAACATCATTTTCACAGGGCTTTAAGCCTTCTACCCTTAAAAATCCAAACCCGTCATTAAGTATGTCAAGTATCCCGCAGACTTCTGAGGCATCTGCAGGCCTTTCTTTCTTCTTTGATGTTATTTGCACATTTTGAGTTGGTTCTGATGTTGTGGATGAAACTTCATATGTTCGGGCTTCAATGATTTTTTCTATAAGCTGTTCTTTGTTTAGTGTAGATATTTTAACAATACCAAGTCCAACAGCTATTTGTTTTAATTCTTCTTTCGTTTTATGATTTAACATCACATTCTCCATAAAAACAATTCCTTCAAACATTATTTATAAATATACTCATTAACAAATTATTATCATAAAAGTATTTTACAAAATATGTATTATCAATGACGTATCTTATTTCAGTCGTATTTGAAACATTAACAGATAGTATGCCACAGGCTATATAAATAATTATAAGTCCTGAAACAAAGCCAACACAAACACCAGCAAATCGATTGACTTGTTTTAGCAAAGGCAGCTTAAATATACCTTTAATAAAGAAAAATAGTATATATAGAATAAGCTTAACAATCAAATATATGATTATTGCACTTATAAGACTGACAATTATATCTGTTACGATTGGTGCAACTGTATTTTCTTTAATTTCATTAACGGAACGTGTTATGTAATCCGGCATCTCAGATAATCCTTCTTCATTCTCTGACGGATTTTCTGATGTTATATGTAACTCTACGGATTGTGCAATCTTTTCACCTACAGGAGAAGTTCCAACATAGTTCTCCACAAAACCTGAGAACATTATAACAGCAATGATAGTAATGAGTATTGATGATATTTTATAGATAAGCTTAAACAAACCTTTACCCGACATAACAAATGCGGATATTATAAGTATTGCAACAAGAATCAAATCCAAAAGTAATGAATAATTCAAAATATCATCTCCTTTCTGTTATACGTGTACAAATTCCAAACTGTTACTGTAAATAATAAGATACGTTGTACTGTCAATTATCTTTAATCCTTTAACATCCATGGTGGCTGCATACTTTTCAGGATTTTTTCCTTTTCCGAACAAAATCATACGTGTATTATTATATAACACTTGTTTACCGTTTATGTCCACGAAATCAGGAAGTACATCAGCACGGATATCGTCTTTTAATTTCCCGTCTTTTTTATATATAGCAACAAGTGGTACATTATGGCTGTCAACTACAGCTGCTTTATTTCCGGATTTGTCTATAGAATAAGCCGATAAGTCTCCATCGAATGTCTCATCCCATTTAACATCACCGTGAACGGATAATCCTACAAATCTGTTATCACCAAAAACATTCAGCGTTTCCTCAATAAATTTTATTGAAAAAATCGCAGTTCCGGGAATTTCGATTTTTTTATAAGATTCACTGTCGTTTATGTTAAAAAACTGTATTGATCCAACAAGCTCACTTCTTGTATCAAGAAATGCGACAGCAATACGTCTACCTGACGGAGATATATCTGCAGTGATTACTGTGTTTGTTCCTGAACTCCACGAGAAAACTCTTTCTCCGATTTTGTTATGTACTTCAACTGCACCTTTGAAGAACTCTTTTTCGGTTACAACTACCACATCACCAACTGAAGATACAGAAGCATTAAGTATAGTATTCTGAGCGTCGGATTCAAATATTAGTTTATCCCCTTCATACAAACAGATTTTTGTTCCTCCGTTTTCTGCAAGTAAAATATATCTGCCTTCTGCATCAAGTATCGGATTTACGACGCTTGTGTTAACAGACCAGAGAATCTCGCCTTTTTTGTTGAATCTACCTATAAAATTTGATTTTGCAATAACAATGCCGTTGTCTGTAAGAGTATAAGCAGAGCTACTTGCATTTTCAAAAGGTATGAGATAAGTTTCATTATCATATGTAGTTCCCGAAGCTTTCTGTTCCTCGCGTAATTTTAAATCGCCGTTATCATATGCTTCAAAAAACCGGTCAAGTTTTTCCGAAATACCCAATCTGTTATCAATAATCTTTATGTTTATTATAAAGTTGTTCCTGTATTTTTTAAAGC
The DNA here is from genome assembly GCA_045649825.1 of Clostridia bacterium. Lineage (GTDB taxonomy): Bacteria > Bacillota > Clostridia > UBA1381 > UBA1381 > RGIG9115. Next base: position 79,810 of record JAZRQO010000009.1, on the reverse strand, counting down.
AATCGTTAGTAAAAAAAACAGTAAGAAAAACAGCGACCATCAAAATAATAGTTGCAGCGCTTATCCATTTGACAGACAATTTAGTTAAGAATGTGTTAGGCTTTTTATCCTTTTTTTTGACAGTTTTGTCAGCTTGCAGGTTTTGATTTAAATTCTCTCCCACCATACTGAAATCGTCTTCAAATTCTCTGTTATCCATTAATAATATACCTCCGTAAGAAATAGTCCCTTAGCCGGGGCTGTAGGACCCGCAAGTTCACGTTTTTTTGAATTTATAATTTTTGATACTTCGTCAGGAGTAATTCTGCCAAAACCTACTTCTATGAGAGTTCCTGCTATTATACGCACCATATTGTATAAGAAGCCGTCTCCTGTTACAGAAATTGAAATAATATCATCTTTCTTTTCAACATCAAGGCTGAATATAGTACGCACAGTAGTTTTTACAGAAAAACCTGCCGCTGCAAACCCAACAAAATCGTGAGTGCCTATAAAAAAGTCTGCTGCAGCTTGCATCATGTCCACATCAAGCAATCCTTTTACTGAATGAGTATAAGGAAAAAGAAAAGGATCGGAAAGTCTGCTGTTATGAATGAAATATGTGTAAGTCTTCTTTTTTGCACACCTCGAAGCATCAAAATTTTCAGAAACATCTTCAGCAGAAATGCAGACAATATCGTCTGGAAGTAAGGTGTTAAGAGCTAGGGGCAATCTGTCTGCCGGTATGTTCGAAAATGTTTTAAAACTCACTGTATACTTAAGTGCATGAACTCCCGCATCAGTTCTTCCGCAACCTACAAGCTTAATATCAGCCTCGTTGCATATCTCACACACGGCTTTAGTTAGAGTTTCCTGTATTGTGATGCCGTTATTCTGAATTTGCCAACCGTGATAATTAGTACCAATAAATTTAATTGTAAGTTTAATATTTCGCATAACCAAAACCTGATTCTATAATTTCGCTACACCGCTTTTTCGTGCAGCATCCGCAACCGCTGCTGCTACAGTTTTTCCGATTCTTTCATCAAACGCCATAGGAAGAATGTAATCAGAGCTAAGTTCGCTTCCTGAAACAAGGCTTGCAATGGCATAAGATGCTGCCATTTTCATTTCGTCGTTAATATCGGTTGCACGCACATCCAAAGCTCCTCTGAATATTCCCGGAAAAGCAACGACATTATTAATCTGGTTAGGGTAGTCCGAACGTCCCGTCCCAACAACAAGTGCTCCCCCGGCCTTTGCATCTTCAGGAAGAATTTCCGGAACGGGATTTGCCATAGCGAACACAATAGCATTTTTATTCATAGTACTTACCATATCAGGTGTAACTATATTCGGCGCAGATACTCCGATAAATACGTCAGAATTTTTCATTGCATCAGCAAGAGTACCTTGTAGAAGATCTCGGTTAGTAATCTCAGATAGCTTTTTATGAGCATCTGACAAGCCACTCATACCTTCACATATTATACCACATCTGTCTACCATTACTATATTCTTTATACCAAGCCTCATCAGGTGCATACATATTGCAGTTCCTGCACTACCGGCTCCGTTTATAACTACACGTATATTACTCTTATCTTTATCTGCAACCTTTAATGCATTAATTAGTGCAGCAGCTACAACAATCGCAGTCCCATGCTGATCGTCATGAAAAACAGGTATATCACAAAGCTCTTTTAAACGTCTTTCAACTTCAAAACACCTTGGAGCAGAAATATCTTCCAGATTGATTCCCCCAAACGAGCCTGATAACAAATAAATTGTTCTTACAAGCTCATCAACATCCTGAGTTTTAATACACAAAGGAAATGCATCCACATCAGCAAATTCTTTAAACAAAGCACATTTCCCTTCCATAACAGGCATTCCTGCTTCAGGTCCGATATCACCCAGACCCAGAACTGCTGATCCGTCGGTAACAACGGCCACAAGATTATGTCTGCGGGTTAATTCATAGGACTTGCTTACATCTTTATGTATTTCAAGACAAGGTGCGGCTACCCCGGGAGTATACGCAACAGACAATTGCTCCCTGTTTTTAACGGGTACGCGTGATATTACTTCTATTTTACCCTGCCACTGCTTATGTTTTTCGGTAGCATCAGTTTTAAAACTCATGTGAATTCCTCCAAAAGGCGAATTATTATATACTTTTTAAGTATATCACAACTCAAAAAAAAAAGCAACACTTTTTCGTTTAAAGTGTTGCTTAATCTGTAAATATTTATTCTGCATCAATAACCTGAACATCATCTGATGATTTTGTTTTTGTAAACCTTACGCTTTCCACTCTGACATTAACCTGTGTAACAGTCATCCCTGTCATGGTTCCCACATTCTGACGAACGTTAACCTGCACAGCTTCAGATATATCACGCAGTCTGACACCAAAATCTGCAACTATAACCAAATCAATTGCAATTCCGTTTTCATCAATTGCAACCTTAACACCCTTTGTTTGATTCTTTTTACCTGCGAATTTCTCAGCAATTGCATCAGGGATAGATGTATACATATGTGCTACACCTGTTACCTCTTCAGCAGAGATCGCTGCGATAGCTGCCACTACATCATTTGATATTTTAATATTACCTGTTGAATTTTCTGTGCGAATTTCGTTATCTGTAAATTCAAATATATCGTCCATAATCTTTCCTCCAAATAAGCATTTTACACAGTGAATATAAGATTTTAAACCCTCTGTGTTTTACTTATGTATATTATATCAAAATATTTACTTAACTTCAACAATTTTAATTTTATTTGGTAATATTTTTAGTTGTTCTGTAGCAATTTCCTGTATTTTTGCTGCATCAGACTCATTAAATCCGTCTTTTTGCACAGAAATGTTCACATTTTCCTCAGATATATAAACATAAATTTTTTCATAGCCTTTGGCTTTAGCTATATTTTCTATTTTAACTTCATTCTCTACATTTTCTGCAATTTTAAGAATCTCGTCCTGCGCTTTTTTTCTGATTTCTTTATCGAAGCTTTCATTAACAGCCGTATCGTTTAATATTTCAAGTGCCTTTGAACGAGATACTTCTCTGTCGTATGCTGCTTTCTCAAAAAAGTCATCTTTATCTGTTTTCTCGGTATCTTTTTCTTTTACAGCAGTTCCGCCTTTTTCTTCTTTTATCACAAGCTGTGTTTCCCCTATTTTTTTTCCGGCTTCTACATAACTTTCCCCGTCTCTGACGGTTATATTATCCTGATAATGCCAATTAAGATATCCTGCCATTCCCACGAGAACAACCATTGCCGCTGCAACTATTTCCTTTTTTCTTAAAATCATCATAACACTCATCCTCTCATTACTTTGACTTATACACTTTGACCTTATGTGGCGGCAAATCAAGCGCCGCCTGGACTGCTTCGGATATTTTAATCCTGATTTCAGAGCTGTCTGCACCGTCCGAAACAACGACTGCTCCCATTGCTTTACCATTACTTTCACCATATTTTTCAGGTTCATGATACGTTATCATAACTGATATTTCTCCGCAACCTTCAATTTTTGATAATATATGGGAAAGCTTTTTTTCATCATCAGTATTCATCTCGGATTTGCTGCTTTCTCCAAAGTTAGGCAAGGTCATAAGTAATATTCCAATAATTAATATTATTGCAAACAAAGATTTATTCCTTTTAACAAAAAGTTTTTCTATTCCGCAAATGAAATTTTCATTGGTGAATAAACCTTTTCTAATATGCTTTTTATTTCCGTTTTTTTTCGGCTCGTCCATACAGTTATCTCCTCTATCCCCTCTATTTCTCCGTTATCGTTCAAAGAAAGTTCAGATTGTACTGTTATGTCGATGTGGAGATTTTCTTTAATTCTCTTAACTATGTCATCATCAATCTTTTTCTTTAACGCAGAATGTACTGCTTTTTTTGAATTTCTGTCGCAGATAATGTATTTACGGTTGTTTCTGCAAAAAAATCAATTTTTTTAAAATCCGGAATAGGCGACAGTATTATGCTCGCAATCATAATTCCTGAAATTGCATTAAGATACTTTTTCCATTTCTGAGGTGCAGCACATTCTGCAATTCCCGCAAATATGGCTGATGAAATTATCATTGTAAAATACTCTTTCATATTTTCTATCCTGTTACAGCAATAATTATGCTTATATTTATAATAAAAAGTACTACTACGGTTGCTACTACTCCGAATAATGTTGTAATTGAAGAACTGATACTTCCGAGAAATGCAGCTATTCTTTTATCAGAAACAGCCTCAGTAACAGCCGAACATAAACGTACAACAAAAGCCATAACCCCGATTTTTAGTACAGGCACAAAGCATATAACGCACATAACCGCAAGACCTGCCACACCAATTGTGTTTTTCATAATCCCTGCTCCTGAAACAACAGTTTCCAATGTTTCGGCAAGGAATCCTCCGACTACCGGAACAAGACTTCCAACAGCAAATTTTACGGTTTTTACTCCAAGTATATCAAGCTTAGGTGAAGAAAAACCATAAATTGAGCATATGCCAGTAAATACTGTAAATGAAAGCATCATAATCCATTTTGCAGAAGAATTCAGAAGCTTACAAAAACCTGAAACTCTGATTTTATCGCCTATATTATCAGCCACAGAAAGCACAACAGAGTATGATGTAAGGGGCAAAAGACACTTTTTACATATAATCGAAATTATAAATATTCCACCAGATAAAACAGGATATAGAGTCGAAGCTGTTAAAGGCTTACCGGTTGATATTATTAGCGTCATAAGCATCGGAGAGAGCTTAGTTACAAAATCAGTTATATCACCAATAACCTCTGTAGCATATCCAAGGCAAACACAGTAGCATTGTATTCCCACCGAAGCTACTGCTGCATACAATGCGTAAAATGATGCATTCCCAACATCAGAAGAGTTGCTTTTTCCGTATAAATCCATAACATTAGCAAGCAAACCTAACGATATAAAAATAATTAAATACCTGCTAAGGCTGCTGAATTCAGATAAAAATGCATTTAAAATATTATTCATAACTACGGACGGGGAAATTTTAAATTCACCATCGAGTATTAAGTCACTGAAATGTTTTAATTCAGTCATTTCCATGATTTCAGGTATTAACTCATATGAGGGTGACTGCATTTATACACACCTCCAGAAATCCTGTAATTATTGGTATTGAAAACATAAGAATAAACAGTTTTCCAGCAAGTTCAAGTTTTGCACCTATCGCGGCTTGTCCTGCATCACGACACAATTCACCTGCAATTTCAGTTATGTAAGCGATACCGGTTATCTTTATTATCGCTCCATAGTAGCGTTTGTCAAGTCCGCTAGCCTCTACCAAACGTTCTATAGAAAACAAAACATTGTCAAGAATTCCGATTACTTTTGTTAGAATAACGGCACCTGTTATAAGAGCCATGCATAATCCGAGTTCAGGTCTGTAACTCTTTAAAAGCACCGCCGCAATCGCACCTGTTATTCCTATACCGATTAATTGAAATATTTCCATATTTTTCACCAATTAAAGCTCGAAAATATTTTTTACCATATCAAACAAATCACCGATTTGCTGAACTATAATGACTAAAACCACAATTAAGCCTGCAATGGTCGTAAGAAGGGCTTGTTCTTCCCTGCCTGAACGTGCCAGCAATTGATTAAGAACTGCGACTATTATTCCTATTCCTGCTACTCTGAAAATCAAATCAACATCCAAATCACGTCACCTGCCTGTCTACATAAGTAATAAAATAATAAAAATACCTGTCAGTGTATAGCCGCCAAGATACATTCGTTTTTTATCGCAGTACTTTGAAGCGATTTCGGCAATATATTTGTCCGCCTCCGTTATGCCACTGTCAAGTTTTCTTAGCTGATTATCCAGGTCTACTCTTCCTAATGAGGCGGTTATACATTTCAAAACTTGTAAATCATTATCCTCAAAACAATATTTTTTTCGGGTTTCGCACAAGGCTTTTCCAAAACCAGTTTCTGCACCCCAAACGCTCATATATTCAACCCATTTTATAAAGCAAGTATTTGAGTATTTATTTCCTGTTTGCTTAACTGCTTCGGGTAAAACTGTACCACGTAGTGCAATTTCAGTTCTTAAATCTTCAAACATACATCTGAACTCTTTAAGGAATTTGATTCTTCTGTCTAATTCAGCAGTTTTTTTAATTCCGGCAGCAGTAAAACAAATAAAAACAATCAACATACCTGAAATTCTATACATATGTACACTCCTCTATGGTTCCGGGACCGTTTCTGTCCGATAATAAAATATAACAACCAAAATTTTTAAGAACGGGATCTTTGCTAAAATTTTCTGTTTCATACCCGTGAACAGTCGCAAAAATACTTACTCCCGCTTTAATTATTTCCGGTATAATAAATCCTTCTGAAACCAAGTCAAATTCATCAATAGCAATAATATCAGGTGACATGCTCCTGAGCATAAGTTTAACTCCGTCGATTTTTTTGCACCGGCTTAAAATGTCAGTGTTTATACCTACATCAAAACCCGACATTCCGTGTGACACAGCCGCTATTTCACACCGTTCGTCAACCACACTGACATTGCATCCGTAATCCGAAACTCTGCGGATAAGTTCCCTTAAGAATGTTGTTTTTCCGCAACCCGGTTTTGAAATAATAAGTGTAGATAAAACGTTCCCGTTATTATAAATTTTTTCTGAAACTTCATCCGCACAGCCTGTACATTGCTTTGCAAATCTGTAATTAAGCCCTGATATTTCACGTATAAAATTTCCCTCAGGTGTTACTGTGCCGCAAACTCCTACGCGGTGACCGCCATGAGCTGTTATAAATCCGTTTCCGATTTCTTCTTTGTAAGAGTAGACTGAACAATCTGTTAATATATCCATGGCTTCATCAATATCTTTTCGCATAACAACTGTTGCATTTTTTTTGTCTTTAGTAATCCTTCCTGATGCCGAAAGATAATATTTTATACCATTTAAAGAAATCACGACCGGTTGTCCGCAACGAAGTCGGATTTCGTTGAAATCTTCTATTCCTGTCAAATAAAACAGTCTTCGTATACGTTTAGGTAATAATTCCGCAGGGCTTTTGTTTACCGTCAAAGCTTCTGCTGCACTTATATACATGTCCCCTATATTCCTCCTCTGATAGTATATTTAATTGTATTTTAATATTTATTGAAATAGAACATATACTTGATTTTTTTTTACTTTAGTTTTTTTAAATTATATAAATTATAAGTATTCATATTGACAAATCATAGCCTGTGTTATAACATAACATTGTATTTTAAATATATACGAACGAAAGGAAATGTTATGAAAGAAAAAATATATACAATTCCTGTTAATGAGAGTTATGAACAGGATGCGGAATGCCCCTTTTGTTACCTTGAACAAAAACTCGAAAAAGAAGCGGTTGAATACGCACTCGGTGCGGCAATGATGGAGCCTGACTATAGAATTATCTCAAATGAAAAAGGTTATTGTAACAAGCACTTTTCCATGATGCTTGCAATGCCAAACAAACTAAGTCTCGCTCTAGTTCTCGAAACTCATTTAAAGGAAGTCAGGGATAAACTTGAAAAATACGGAAAGGTGATAAAGAAAGCCGAGAAAGCAAACAGTGGTTTTTTCAAAAAAAACAAAGAAACAGTTGGTGTAGAAGTTGCATCTGAGACCAAAAAAATCAGCCAATCCTGTGTTATATGCGATAAAATCAAAGAAACGCTTACACGATACACTGAAGTATTCTTTTATATGTGGGAAAAAGACGAGGAATTTCGCAAAAAAGTTGAAAAGTCTAAAGGTTTTTGCATTAAACACTTTTCCATGCTTTTTGAAAATGCCGAGAAGTATCTCAAAAATCCCAATGACTTTTTGAAAGCAGTATATGATATTGAGATAAATAACCTGGAACGTATAAACAATGATATTCACAGGTTTACACTAAAATTTGATTACCGAAACAAAGATATGGAATGGGGCGCGGCTGCTGATGCTCCCATACGAACTATTGAAAAGCTTTCAGGTTATTCAATACTTGTTAAAAATAATGAAAAACAATAAAGGATGTGCCGTTTTGATATACTTTAAGGAAATATTTAATGATTGGAAGTCTGCAATCAAACTTATTGCTATCGGCTTAATAACAGGAATTATCTGTGGAATAACAGGTGGTTACTTTCATAAACTTATTGACGTTGCAAGCAATTTCAGAACAACAAATCCGTCAATAATATATTTACTTCCCATTGCAGGACTTGCTATAGTTTTTTTATATAACATCATCAAATTAAATAAAGACCCGGGTACCAACTGCATTATTGAAGGAGTAAGAAGTGAGCGAAAAATACCCTTTACTCTTGCTCCCGGTATATTTATTTCAACAGTAATAACTCACCTTTTCGGTGGTTCAGCAGGAAGAGAAGGTGCAGCTCTACAGCTTGGTGGTGCCATTGGCTCTAAAACTGCTGATTTATTAAAAGTCAATCAAAAAGTCAAACCTCTTATTATTCTTGCAGGAATGAGCGGTGTATTTTCTGCTCTTTTCGGAACGCCGCTGACTGCAGTTATTTTCGTAATTGAGCTTTGCTGCGTGGGCACTGTATTTTATGCAGCACTTATCCCCTGCTTTACAGCATCTTACATAGCCTTGCGTATAAGTATTTTAATTGGCAATCACCCTGTAAGGCTGATTACAGATGGAGTTCCCACAACCAATTTGAACTCGGTTGTAGCATCAATTATTATAGGAATACTTTGTGCTGCATTAAGTTTTATATTCTGCTTTGCTATGAAGTATGCACACAAGATTGCAGATAAAGCATTTCGTAACAGTTATATCCGCATATTTGCAGGCGGAGTTATAATCATTGTTTTAACTAAACTTATCGGAACTTACGACTATAACGGCGCAGGCATGAACATTATTGAGAATGCAATGCAAGGAGAAGCATACACATTTGCTTTTCTGCTTAAAATACTTTTTACCGCTATAACCATAGGCTTTGGCTTTAAAGGCGGCGAAATTGTCCCCACATTCTTTATAGGGGCTACATTTGGTTGTGTGGTAGGACCGCTTATAGGGCTATCACCTGCTTTTTCTGCGGCACTTGGTATGTCGGCACTTTTTGCTGCGGTTGTAAACTGTCCATTAGCTTCTGTGGTACTCGCCTGCGAGATTTTCGGAAATAACGGAATTCTTCTTTATGCATCGGCAATTTTTACGGCATTTGCCTTCTCGGGATACTCAAGTTTATACAGCAAACAAATATTCAGTTTTTCGAAAAACACTTTTGAAACTTTGAACAGAAAATCAAAATAATTACATATACATTAAATATTTTATACAAGTGTACAATTTTCCTCAAATTGCTTGACACCAAAAGAAATATTATATATAATTACTTAGTTATAAAATATAGTAAATTCGCAGAATTTTCTGCAAACGAAAGGATAGAAAATATGGAATACATGGGCTTAAATGAAATCCGTGAAAAATTCTTGAGCTTTTTTGAATCTAAGGAAATGCTTCGTCTTGGCAGTTTCCCTCTCGTTCCTAAGAACGACAATAGCTTGCTTCTTATAAACTCAGGAATGGCTCCTATGAAAAACTGGTTTACAGGCGCTGAGGAACCTCCAAAAAGAAGAGTTACAACCTGCCAGAAGTGTATTCGTACACCCGATATCGAAAGAGTGGGTAAAACGGCTCGACACGGCACTTTCTTTGAAATGCTCGGAAACTTCTCATTCGGTGACTATTTCAAAAGAGAAGCAATAACTTGGGCTTGGGAGTTCTTTACCGAGGTTATGCAAATACCCAAGGAAGTACTTTGGATTACTGTTTACGAAGATGACGACGAAGCTCGAGATATTTGGGTCAACGAAATTGGTGTAGATCCTGAAAGAGTTGTTAAAATGGGTAAAGAGGACAACTTCTGGGAACACGGTACAGGTCCTTGCGGTCCCTGTTCTGAAATACACGTTGACAGAGGAGAACACCTTTCCTGTGGACCTGATTGTAAAATCGGGTGTGACTGTGACAGATTTATGGAAATCTGGAATCTTGTGTTTACACAGTTCGACAAGCAAGAAGACGGAACATACGAAAGGCTTGCACGTCCTAACATAGATACAGGTATGGGACTTGAAAGACTTGCAGCTTACGTTCAAGGCGTTGAAAACCTTTTTGAGGTTGATACAGTACAGGATGTTATGAAGCACATATGCTCAATTGCAGGCGTTGAATATAAGAAAGACGCTAAAACAGATGTGTCGCTCCGTGTTATTACCGACCATATCCGAAGCACCGTTATGATGATTTCGGATGGTGTTATCCCCTCAAATGAAGGCCGCGGTTACGTTTTAAGACGTCTTTTAAGACGTGCTGCTCGTCACGGAAAGCTTCTTGGAATTAACAGACAGTTCCTCAACGAAGTTGCAGATACTGTAATAGATGCATCAAAAATTGCATATCCCGAACTCGAAGAAAAAAGAGATTATATAAAGAACATTATAAAAATTGAAGAAGGCAGATTCGATGCGACAATTGATAACGGACTTGCAGTGCTTTCAGAATATATGAAAGACAGTAAAGTTATCAGCGGCGAACAGGCGTTCAGACTCCACGATACCTATGGCTTCCCTCTCGACCTCACAATTGAAATTGCTGAAGAAAAAGGGCTAACTGTAGATGTTGATGGATTTAACTCCGCAATGGCAGAACAGAAAGCTACAGCACGAGCAAGCAGAAAAGACGGTTCTAGCTGGGACAGCGAAGTAAGCTTCGATTTTGAAAATGCAAAAGCAACAATATTCAAAGGTTATGAAACACTTGAATGTAATTCGGTGATAGTTGGCATTGCAGCTGGAAACGAAGTGTCTTCTGTTATTACAGAGGGACAAAGCGGATTAATTGTAACCGAAGCTACTCCCTTCTACGCAGAAATGGGCGGTCAAGCAGGAGATACAGGTATAATCATAAGCGGCGACAACGTTGCAGAAGTTGTTTATACCAAAAAAACAGGTGATGGTATATACATTCATGAAGTTACTGTAGAAAAAGGAAGCTTCGAAGCAGGTACTGAGGTTACACTTAAAGTAAGTGCAGATAACAGACGTTCTATAGCTCGTAACCATACTGCTACTCACCTTCTCCATAAAGCGCTGAAAGAAACTCTTGGCACTCACGTTGCACAGGCAGGTTCACTTGTAAATTCAGAACACCTCAGATTTGACTTTTCTCACTTTGAAGCAATGACAACTGAACAGATTGCACAGGTTGAAGATAAGGTAAATGAAATGATACTTGCTTCTGTACCTGTAATTACAAAAGAGCTTCCCATTGATGAAGCCAAGAAACTAGGCGCAACAGCGCAGTTTGGCGAAAAGTATGGCGACGTAGTACGAGTTGTATCTGCAGGCGACTATTCTGTGGAGTTCTGTGGCGGAACACACCTTACTAATACTTCAGAAGCTGGTCTGTTCAAGATCGTTTCAGAAGGCGGAGTGGCAGCTGGAGTAAGAAGAATCGAAGCTATCACAGGTGCAGCTGTAGTTCGTTATATAAAAGAAAAAGAAAGCCTTATAAATTCTACTGCAGGTGTTCTTAAAACAAACCTTATTAATGAGATTGATAAAAAAGCAGAAGTTCTTGTATTTGAACTTAAAGAGGCTCAGAAAGAGCTTGAAAAAATTAAGGCAGCTATGGCAGCAGCAAAAGCTCAGGATATTATGACAAGCATTAAGCACATAGGTGATGTGAAGCTTGTTTCCGCACAACTTGATGGAATGACTGCAGACGATCTTAAAACTGCAGCAGATGAAACAAAAGATAAGCTTGAATGCGGAGTTGTTGTTCTTGCTTCAAACACTGACGGCAAAATTTCATTCGTTGCTATGGCGACAAAGAGTGCTGTTGAAAAAGGTATTCATTCCGGTAATATAATTAAAGAAATCACACCAATAGCTGACGGTCGCGGCGGCGGCAAACCTGACATGGCACAAGGTGGGGGCAAAGACGCATCTAAGATCGATAATGCACTCGCATTTGTTGACGAAGTAATCAGAAAACAACTTGGGTTATAATTGAATTAAAGGGGGCTATGCACATTGACAAAAAAGGAACTGGCTGAGCGTTCAATCTCTGCTCTTAAGAAGCTTTATCCTTCAGTTAAATGCTCCCTTGACTACTCTACCCCTCTGGAAATGCTTCTTGCAACTCAGATGTCTGCACAGTGTACTGACGCAAGTGTTAACAAAGTAACTAAAACTCTTTTTAAGAAATACACTTCTGCAGAGGATTTCGCAAGTGCGGATATCAACGAGCTTCAAAATGATATTCGTTCAATCGGGCTTTATAAAAATAAATCCAAAAACATTATTGCTTGTTGCAAAAAAATAATTGAAGATTATAACGGAGAAGTTCCCGACACTATGGAGAAGCTTTTAACGCTTCCCGGTACAGGAAGAAAAACTGCTAATCTGATTTTAGGAGAAATTTTCGGCAAGCCTGCCGTTGTGGTTGATACTCACTGTATACGCCTATCGAGCAGAATTGGACTTACTAAAGAAATGGCTCCCGAAAAAATCGAGATTGACCTTAAAAAGCTTATTCCTTCCGAAGAACAATTAGATTTTTGTCACAGACTTGTTTATCACGGAAGAGCGATTTGTAATGCAAGAAACCCAAAATGTACAGAATGTAGCTTGAATAGTTTTTGTAAGTTTGGCAAAAAATTTATATAAACCTTGTAAGCAAATTTTAACAAAATACTGACTTCGTTTTAATACGAAGTCAGTATTTTATTGCATAATTGTCAGACTAAAAGACCTCTTATGGTATACAATAAGAGGTCTTTTACTAATCTTTAATCCTGATTAATAAATTTTTTGATTTCATCAATCCGTCTTTCAGTTATTTCCCTGCCGACGTAATAGGCTTTACGTAAGTTTTCAGGGTTCTTATCTAGTCTTTCAACAGGAAGAACATTATCCGGCTGAATAACAAGAGCTTCGCCTTTTATTCTTTTTTCTTCAATAAAATCAAGAGTTTTGTTATACATTATATGCCTGTTCTTAACTGCTTCAAACATTTTAGGGTATTTTAACAACGAAACTTTTAACAAAGGCAAAGTAGAACTTTTTTTCTTTCTATAGTTTTTAGGTTGTGTAAGCACCACTATATTTCTATTATATCCGTTTTCACAAAACCATTTGAGTGGTATAGAATCTATAATACCGCCATCCAGCAGCTTTAAACCTTTAATTTCCACAGGTTTAGAAACTAAGGGTAAAGAAGCAGAAGCACGTATCCATTCCATCGTTTCATAATCAGCAACTTCACATTTCCGATATATTGCATTACCTCTGACTGCATCACTGCAAACGACATAGAATTCCATAGGATTATTTTTAAAAGCTTCAGAATCAAATACGTCAAGTTTTTCAGGTATCTGATGATAACAAAAATCAGGCCCGAACAAGTTACCTGTTTTAAGTAAAGTACCAAAGCTGCAATACCTTGGGTCTGTAATATATTTTGAAGTACATCTGATTGCACGTCCAATTTGTCCTGACTTATAATTACAGCCAAAGCATGCACCTGCAGAAACGCCTATCGCACCGTCGAACACGATATTGTTTTCCATAAGAACATCGCACACACCGGCTACGAACATTCCGCGCATACCCCCGCCTTCCATAACAAGACCTTTTTTCATAAAAACTCTCCTAAAAACAATGAGGCTGTTGAACAAAGGCAACAGCCTCAAAATTGATTATTCTCTGTAATCCTCAGCAAGGCTTGTCCAAACCTGCTGAACATCATCATTATCTTCAAGAAGATCAAGCATTTTATTCATCATTGTGATGTGATTTTCATCCGTAAGCTCTGTAGTAGTCTGTGGCACCATTGAAATTTCTGCAGAGGCGAGTTCATACTTGCCTTCAAGAGCAGTACGAACATCGGAAAAAGCTTCAGGAGCAGTTGTGATTTCAAAGCAATCCTCATTGACTTCAAGATCATCAGCACCTGCTTCAAGAGCATCCATTGTAAGCTCTTCTTCATCAATTTCATCCGAGGCTTCGATTACAATTACACCTTTTCTATCAAACATAAAGCTTACACAACCATTTTGTCCCATATTTCCGCCAAATTTATCAAAAGCATGGCGGACATCAGCAGCTGTTCTGTTTCTGTTATCAGTAAGTGTTTCTACAATAACAGCAACTCCGTTAGGTCCGTAACCTTCATATGTGATATTTTCATAATTATCAGTATCAGTGCTTCCTGCAGCTTTTTTAATAGTTCTGTTAATATTGTCGTTAGGCATATTATTTGAACGAGCCTTAGATATAACATCCTTAAGCCTTGAATTGTTCTCAGGGTCTGGGCCTCCTGCTTTAACAGCTACTATAATTTCACGCGCAATTTTTGTGAAAATTTTAGCGCGCTGAGCATCATTTGCACCTTTCTTTCTTTTAATTGTACTCCATTTAGAATGTCCTGACATAAAGTTAATACCTCCAAAATTTTTTATAGTAAGTTGTTAATAAAATTATTTTTTATCAAAGGGGAAAATCTCACTGATTGCATTTCTTATTTTGCCGCCAACAGTTTTATTTGATTTAACAGGTCTTCGACGTACACTCTGAGAAGGTCTGTTCTGAGTTTGTGAACTCCGAATTCTTTCATCAACCGCAGGTGATGAAACACTGCCAAGCTTTGATTCCCACTTTTTATAAATTTCACTGTCAACTTCCGATGCTCCACTAGTTATTTCTGCAGAACGAATTGAAGTTTCAGGTTTAGCATAACTCTTATTATTGTTAGTGACTGAAATATCATATTCAGAAAATCCGCCGACTGTTCCAACCATTTTGCTGTCAATATCACGCTTAAGCGCACGAATTTCAGCTGCAAGATGATTATCTTTCTTCCCCATCATATAAAATCTGTAAGAAATAGCAAAACTAATCACTGCACTAACAATAACAGTAAATAAGAACCATAAAAACGCACCAAATTTTGTAAGATATTTTTTATTTTCAAACTGCTCGGAACCACTCTGTATATTGAGCATAGGCTCTGTTGTAGCTTCTAATACAATTGCATCATCTTCTGCATCCAGAACAATTTTATCATCAGAAGCATCTGTAGCTTTATCAGTAGATTTTGGCGTAGCAGAAGGCTTTGCAGATGGTTTTTCTGTTGGTTTTGGTGATTCTGTTGCCTTAGTTGTGGATGATGGTTTTTCTGTTGCTTTCTCTGAGGGTTTAACTGTAGCTTTAGCAATTTCAGTAGCTTTTGGTTTTTGCGTTGCAGAGGCAGTCTGACGCGGATTATCGTCATCCACTTTAACAGGAACAGCAAATACTGCATTTGCAGAGCAAATCATACATAACATTGCTGCAGCAATTATTCTTTCAAATCTTTTCATAATACATACAACCTTTCCTTTGTTATTTAACTATATTTCTATAAAAGGGATACCTTGAAAGAGTACTCTTACTAAATTCAGCAACCCGTTTATAATTGTTTCTTATAGCTTCAAAATTCTTATTACGTTTAAAACCTATATAGAACCACTGCCAGAATCCTTCATACATTGTTTCAGAATTAATCATTATTTCATGGCATACTCCCGGTGAATCCATTATTTCAAGAGCAAGCTTCGGGATAATGAAATTATACAGGCTAGTTTCTGTTTCTTTCATTTCTATAATACACTCAGCAACCCTATCAGCATATTTTTCTGACTGAGCAACAGCTCCATCGCTTCCCTGCCACTGATATACCGCATCAAGAAGTCGTACAAGTAGCAGGGGATTTTCACTTAGTGTCATTTCATTTATAACTTCAAATTTAAGATCATTATATGTTGC
Source organism: Clostridia bacterium (assembly GCA_045649825.1). GTDB lineage: Bacteria > Bacillota > Clostridia > UBA1381 > UBA1381 > RGIG9115. The sequence continues at coordinate 63,927 of JAZRQO010000009.1, read as the reverse complement.
TCTCTGATACGGCGCATATCCAACTTGAGTAAGCATTTTCTTGATTTTTTGTATATCCTTTTCGGAATCCTCTTTGGATTTACGGCGTTTCTGCAATGATATACCGTAAGTCGACCATACTGCATTTTTGTTTTCAAGAATATACTTTCTGCAAGCTTTTTTCAAAACATCATCTACAGCTGACGAATCAAACATAGCAACAACTTCAGCAGTATCTGCCGGCGTCCAGATTGGTGGAGCCGTTATAGTAACAGGAATTGTATCACTAATCATTACCTTAGCACATATTTCTAAAAATTCAGCAAAATATGAATCATTATAATCGAAGAATTCCTGCCATGTTCTGATACTGCATGCATTTTTAATAAGAGAAAATACTCTTAGAAGCAAAATTCCGCTTTTTTCATCAAAAGTTTCAGAAGTTAATTCATCGAGCTTTTGTTTAAGACTATTATAAATTTTTTTTGCAATATCAATTTTTATATCTTTAAAAACATTTTCAATATTTTTAGGTTCACCTGACGTTATGCAGCTTATACCTTCATCAGCTAATGAGTATGAAACATCATCAAAAATATCAGGAAACAGGTCAGCGTGTTCAAATATAACTTCAAGAACTTCAAATTTCACCTGTTTATAATCATTCTGTCCAAGTTTATTGTAAACAGCAAATGCTCGTTCAACAAATAACTGCTCACCTACATGGTTATACAAATCTCTCAATCTTTCAGATACTCCCTGCTGATTAAGACGTTCGTATGAATTCATCCATATTTGTAGCTGTTTACCGTTTTTGATTGAGAATCTTTTATAACTCTCGTAAAGCTCATCAAAACTCATTTCAAAAAGCTTCATCGGTTTAACACCGTCAGTTTCTATTCTTTGAACATCAATATATACACAATTATTCCTGTTTTCTATATCATCATCAGAAATATTATTCTTCCCTGAAATTGTCCCGTTTAATATTATTTTTTGCTGACTATTTGACGGTAAGAATATATTATTCGTAGACACACCCAAAGAATCTGAAAATTCAGGAGGCAAAATACGTTTAAGACCAAGTACGTAATAATCGCTTTCTTCCTGATTTTTTGCACTAATACATATGTGCGTCTTTCCGTTTTCAGCAAAAACAGCCATTGCCTGATCGAGTACGGAAGACATCTGGACTTTATGGTTATATACAAAATTATCGATTTTGTTCCTCAATTCATTATCTGTTTCGGATTCTTCAATCATAGGAAGATATCTTACAAGCTCTCGGTCTATTTCTTCGTTTGTAAGAAACTTTCTGAAAATAGGAGAACCATAAAAGCTTTCAGGGGTAAATCCTACAGGTGTATCATCAAATAACAGTGCATGCGCGAAGAAATTTCCGTCCTCACCGTTAACATCTACACCGGAGTAAACAACCTGAATTGCAACATATTTTCCTGTTTCTGTTTTAAAAGTCCTGAAAGTTTTAGGGAATAAATCGGGTATTTCCGAATCAAAATACGTTTTGGAATACTTAACATCACAATCTTTGGGAAGTCTGTATCCACAAAATCTTACAATCTCACTTATTTCCTCTTCAGTAAGCCCCTGGGTACAGGAATACACACGATATCCCGGTTCATTGATTAAACCTATTTCGCTATCAGACAAACTGTACTTTACCGAAGTGTAAATCAACTGACTAATTTTCATATCTTTTTGTAACCTTTCCTTTCCGGAATATTCAGTCAAGCTCCTTCAAGCCGGTATATAGCTCAAAGTATCTACCTTTCAATTCCAAAAGTTCGTCATGAGTTCCTCTTTCTGTTATCGTACCATTTTCAAGCACCATTATAAGATCTGAATTTTTTATTGTAGAAAGCCTGTGAGCAATAACAAAGGTTGTTCTGCTTTCCATAAGATTTTCAAGTCCTCTGTTTATCGCCTGTTCAGTTCTGGTATCAACAGAACTGGTAGCTTCATCAAGAATTAAAACAGGTGCCTTTGACAATGCAGCTCTTGAAATATTGAGCAATTGTCGTTGACCTTGAGAAAGATTTATTCCATCTGATTCAAGAACGGTTTCATATCCATCCCTGAGCTTGATTATAAATTTATGTGCATCGGCAGTTTTAGCAGCTTCGATCACTTCTTCATCAGTGGCATCTAACCTGCCGTAGCGGATATTCTCCATAACTGTACCGGTAAATAAATGTGTGTCTTGAAGCACCATAGCGATTGAACTTCTGAGGGCCTGTTTTGTATATTTACGAATGTCTATTCCGTTAAATAGAATTTCTCCGCTATCAACATCATAAAAACGAGTAAGCAGGTTTATGATTGTTGTTTTACCGGCGCCTGTAGAACCTACAAAAGCAACTTTTTCACCTTTGTTAACCTTTAAAGAAATGTTATTTATAACAGGTTTTCCAGGTATATATGAAAAAGAGACATTATTAAACTCAACTCCGCCTTCTGTAACAGGCATTTCACAAATATTACCCTCATCTGTTTCATGGATTTCATCTATAATGGAAAATACTCTTTCAGCACCTGCAAGAGCAGACATAAATGTGGTAAGTTGCATAGACAGCTCATTGACAGGTCTGGAAAAATGTCTGGAAAAGTTAATAAAAACTGTAAGACCGCCAACATCAAAGCCTCTTGTTACACAAAGAATACCACCAACTGCAGCGGTAATACTGTAATTTATCTGACTCAAATTACCCATAACAGGGCCCATAATACCACCAATAAACTGTGCCTTTATCTGTTTTGATTTGTAATCATCATTAATTTTTTTAAAATCATTAACCGAAATATCTTCATGGCAAAAAACCTTAACAACTTTTTGCCCTGTAACCGTTTCTTCTATATAACCATTAACTTTACCCAACGCTTCTTGTTGAGAACGAAAATACCCTCTGGATTTTCCTGCAATCAAGCTTCCCACCTTCGCAAATACAGGTATCATAACCACAGTAACAATAGTCAGAATTACGTTTGTGTACAACATAACCGCTAGAGTTCCTACAAGTGTTATAACACCGGATATAAGCTGAATAACGGTATGATTTAAAAGTTCACCTACAGTATCGACATCATTGGTGAAACGGCTCATTAATTCACCTCGTGTATTTTTGTCGAAAAATGAAACAGGTAATCCTTGCATCTTTTCAAACAGTTCACTTCTCATTTTATTCAAAGCCTTTTGAGAAACTTTAATCATTATCCTGCTTTGTAGATACGTAGCTACCACGCCAAAAATATAAACAAAAGCCATAAAAATTAGTCCGCCTATAAAACCGGTTACATTTTCAGCACCAGGATATATAAAATTATTAATTATAGGTCTTAACATATATGAGCCTGTAATACTACATGCAGAACTTATCCCAACACAAACGAGTGCGATAACTATTAAATACAAGTCTGACTTAATATATCCCAAAAGTCGTTTAGCTGTTGAAAAAAGCTCTTTAGGTTTTGAAACAGGCTGGGCCATTCTTCTACCTGGTCCGCCTCCGCCCATCATAGGTGGTGGTGACATTATGCCGACACCTCCTTATCCGTCTGAGAATAATATATTTCCCGGTATACATCATTAGAATTTAAAAGCTCTTTATGAGTACCTATTCCGGTAATATGTCCTTCATCCATAACTATTATAGTATCAGCATCAATTACTGACTGAATTCTTTGGGCTATTATAATTTTCGTTGTTTCTTTTAATGTTGTTTTAAAGCTTTCCCTAATTCTTGCCTCGGTTGCGCTGTCTACTGCACTGGTGCTATCATCCAGAATAAGAATTTTGGGCTTTTTCAGCAAAGCACGAGCAATACACATACGTTGCTTTTGACCGCCTGAAAGATTAATTCCCCCCTGTTCAAGTTTTGCATCAAAACCATTGGGCAGTGAAGATATAAATGATGTGGCCTGTGCAGCGTCACATGCAATTTTTATTTCTTCATCAGATGCATTTTCATTGCCCCATTTAAGGTTTTCCTTTACTGTGCCGCTAAAAAGCACATTGTTTTGCAAAACCATTGACACATCGTTACGTAAATTTTTAATAGAGTAATCACGTACGTCGGTACCGTCAACAAGAACACGACCTGATGTTACATCGTAAAGTCTTGGAATAAGTTGTACCAAAGAAGTTTTTCCACTTCCTGTCATACCAATTATTCCAACAGTAGCACCAGAAGGGATGGAGAGATTGATGTCGGTAAGTATATTCTGGTCAGAATTGCCGTTATATCTGAAGAAAACATTTTCAAATATAATGCTTCCGGATTCGACCTTTTTATCAATATTCATTGAATTGTTATCGTTTAAAGTAACGTTATGGCTTAGTATTTCGTTTATACGTTTTAGAGATGCAGCCGCTCGGGAAAACTGTAAAAAAATCATTGACAGCATCATCAAGGACATAAGAATCTGTACTATATAGCTCGTAAACGCAGTTAAATCGCCTATAGGCATTGTCCCCGCAATAACAAAATTACCGCCCACCCATACTATCGCAATTGTAGTGAGATTCATAATTAATGTGGAAACCGGCATATTAAGTATTACAATTCCCATTGCACGTAGAGTTGAATCCATAAGTTCATCATTTGCAATGCTGAATTTTTTTATTTCAAAATCACGTCGTAAAAATGATTTGATTACCCTAACATTTGTAATGTTCTCCTGTATTGTTGAATTAAGATTGTCGAGCTTTTTCTGCATAATCCCAAAACGCGGAAAAGCAGTTTTAAGTATAAGCGTGACTGAAACAACAAGCACAGGGATAACGCAGGCAATTATAGCAGCAAGCTTTACGTTAATGCTGGATGCCATAATAAGGGCACCAATCAGCATACCCGGTGAGCGAAGCATCATAACCAGCATCATTCTTGTACAATTCTGAACTTGTACGATATCGTTTGTAAGTCTTGTTACAAGTGAACCTGTACTAAAATCATCTATATCCTCAAAAGAATATGATTGAAGTTTTTTGAAAACATCAAGTCTTAAATCAGCGGAGAAAGATACAGCAGCTTTTGTAGCACAATATCCACCAAGAACGCCTCCACTCATCATCATAACAGCAAATCCAACCATTACAAAACCGATTTGTAGAATATATCCGGTATCTTCGGCAGCAACGCCATCGTTAATTATCATTGAAATAAGTTTAGGAAGCATAACTTCCCCGCCTACTTCTACAAGCATAAATATTGGTGCCAGTAAAAAGAAAATAATATGAGGTTTTATGTATTTAAAAAGCTTTTTCATCACTGACACCTCCAATTCAAATTATTTATGTCTTTCAACAAATGCAGCTATACGTTTAAGCGCTTCTTCAATTTCATCTATTGAATATGCATAGGAACAACGTATGAAGCCTTCGCCACAATCGCCGAATGCAGTTCCCGGTACAACAGCAACATGTTCTTCTTCAAGAAGTTTATTACAAAACTCATCACTGGTCATACCAAGACTTTTTATACAAGGAAAAACATAGAATGCACCGTAAGGCTCAAAACATGAAAGACCAATTTTTCTAAATCCGTCAGTAATAAATCTACGTCGGTAATTATATTCCTCACACATATTTCGTACATCATTATCACAGTTACGGAGTGCTTCAATAGCTGCATACTGACTGGTTGTGGGTGCACTCATTATGCCAAACTGATGAATTTTTCTCATAAGAGAGATAATCGGTGCAGGGCCCATAGCATATCCAAGACGCCATCCAGTCATAGCAAAAGCTTTCGAAAAACCGTTAACAACAACCGTTCTCTCCCACATGCCTTCAATCTTTGAAAAAGGTACGTGAGGTTTATCAGAATATTTAAGTTCGCCGTAGATTTCATCAGAAAGCACTAAAATATCTGTACCCCTCAGAACGTCAGCAATAGCTTCCAATTCTTCTTTTTCCATAACTGCACCCGTCGGGTTGTTTGGGAATGGTAAAACAAGAAGTTTTGTTTTATCAGTAATTTTTTCTTTTAACTGTTCCGGCGTAAGTTTAAAATCATCTTCTTCCTTTGTTTCAATAATAACAGGAACTCCACCTGATATAAGCGTACACGGCTTATAACAAACAAAGCTTGGTTCTGGAATAAGAACCTCATCCCCAGGCTCAATTATAGCACGAATCATAGCGTCAATAGCCTCACTGCCGCCCACAGTAATCAAGATTTCATTCTCAGGATTATAAGTAACATCATACTTGCGACGCATATAGTTAGCGCATTCTTCACGAAGTTCAGAAAGCCCGGAATTACTTGTATAATACGTTCTTCCTTTTTCTAAAGAATAAATACCTGCCTCTCTTATTGCCCACGGTGTAACAAAATCCGGTTCGCCCACTCCGAGCGAAATCACATCATCCATCTGTTCGGCAAGATCAAAAAATTTTCTTATTCCTGATGGTGGTAAACCAGCAACCACCTTATTAACAATTTTATCGTAATTTATCATAAAGTTATTACCTCTCTCATAACCTTTTCATCGTCATAGTATATTACGCCGTCTTGTTTGTATTTTTTAAGTACAAAAGAAGTAGAAGTACTCATAACTTCCTCCATAGGAGCAAGCTTTTCTGCAACAAACAAAGCAACCTCTTTCATACTTGAGCCTTCAATGATTACAGCAATATCATGTGTTCCGCTCATAAGATAAACTGTTTTAACCTGAGGATACTTATATATGCGTTCTGCAACTTTATCAAACCCCTCACCACGCTGGGGTGTTACCTTAAGTTCAATAAATGCATCAACAACTTCTCGGTCTGTTCTATCCCAATTTATAAGCGTTTTATATCCAACTATTACTTTCTTTTTTTCAAGGTCAGCAATACGGGCGGCTACTTCTTCTTCCGTAATACCCAACATTCTTGCTATACGACTGTTAGCACAACGTCCGTCTTGTTCCAAAACTTTTAAAAATTCCTGCATTTAACTCCAACCTTTCAATTCAGATTAAAAATATTCCATCATCTTATTATACACCAAACAAAATTAAATTTCTATAGATTTTCAAAAAAATTTAAAGTTTTTTCAAAATTACCATATAGCAGTAGTTATTTTAAAGCAAATTATATAAAAAAGATTTCCTTTATGCCCCCAATATTAAAAAAAATATGCCGGAGAAGAAACCTCCGGCATTAATTATTTATTCTTTTTCCTGAAAATCAGCACTATCCATCAACACTATATCCAATTCAAGACTTTCACCGTCACGGAAAATGCTGAACTTAAGCTTTTCACCGGGCTTCTTTTTATCACGTATTTCGTTAAGCTCCGCGGAAGACTTAACAGCTTCACCGTCAACCTTAACTATCATATCACCTTCAAGAAGTCCCGCCTTCTCTGCTCCTGTTCCTTCAGAAACACCTGATACAAACAATCCATATCTTGTTTCAGCAACTGTTATACCAACAAGCGGCCTGCCTTTTACGTGGCCTGAAGACATAAGATCGTTAATTATAGGCTTAACCTCAGAAATCGCAATAGCAAAACCAAGTCCTTCAACACCTGCCTGGGACAGTTTAACAGAGTTTATCCCGACAACTTCACCATACTTATTAATCAAAGCTCCACCTGAATTTCCGCTATTGATTGCAGCGTCAGTCTGAAGAAGATTGTATGTTCTGTTATCAATAGTCATTGTTCTGTTAACAGCACTGATTACTCCCGCCGTAACACTACCGGCAAACTCCTGTCCAAGAGGATTACCGATCGCAACTGCAAGCTCACCCACTTCAACAGCTGCTGAGTCACCCAATGTAGCTGCAGTGAGTTCTTTATCTGTTTCAACTTTTAAAATAGCAACATCCGTCTTTTCATCTGAACCTACAAGCTTTGCAGTAAGCTCTTCGCCTGAATTAAGAATTACACTAATTTCTGTAGCTCCGCTTATAACATGCTCGTTGGTTACAACATAACCGCTTGAAGTGATAATAATGCCCGAGCCACTTCCCTGTTCTATAAGTTGGTTTTCAGTGTTTGCAGGGTCATCATAATAGAAATAACGTCCACTGAAAGGATCAAACATCTTTCTCGGCTGAACTGTAGTTTTATTAATAACGCCAACAACACTCGGACCTACCTTTTTGGCAATTTCAGTTACAGACAAAACAGGACGGCCGTCTTGTGATTCTTCATTTTTGTTAGTAACATATTCAATAATTCCATTATCATTACCTGAATTAAGCCCCGAAACAGAATTGATTTGCATTTTTTCTTTGTTTGAGTTCAGAAGATACATTCCTGAACCTACAAGTCCGCCTGTAAATATGCTTGCAACCAAAGCGGAACAAAGGCAAGCAAGCCATATTCGAGGTTTTTTAGTTTTCTTAGTTTTGGCTTCATATAATACAAGATCGGTAATCTGAGTATGCGGATATTTTCTCATTCTATTCCCACCCTTTCATATAACAAAATTAAATTATTAATTATATAATAAACCAATATTTTTACATAGATATGAACAAAGAGTAAATAAGTTATAATTATTTATAAACATTATTCCGTTATATAATTTTTGAAACAGTCACCGCGTTCCTCGAAGTTTTTAAAAAATCCGTAACTTGCAGCCGCTGGGCTTAATATACAGGAAAAACCGGGTTTAGTAATCTTTTTCGCCACAACTGCGGCCTCTTTTAAATCAGCAACTCTGATAATATTTGACTCGCATTTACCGTCGAGAAGTTCAAAAAGCAGCAAACCCGTATCAGGCATTAAAATAAGATTTGGTACAGGATTTTCGATAAGATATTCAGAGAGAGAATTCAGTTCTATCCCTCTATCCATACCACCCAAAATAAGAGTTCCTGGATTTTTAATACTTGAAATCGCTTTAATAGTTGTTTCAGGAATCGTGGATATAGAATCATCAAAATATTGTACACCGTTAATTTCTGCAAAAAGTTCAAGCCTGTGCGGAAGGGGTTTAAAACTTTTAAGAGCTTCTGCAAACTTAGGCAAACTCACCCCAAAACGTGAACACACAGCATAGGCAATGCCGATGTTGTACATATTATGAACTCCAAACAGATTGCATTCAGGCACAAGTTTAAAACCATCGCCTCTAAGCAAATCTTCTTCCGCAACAATATCAGCTTCCTTCGCATTCATAGAAACAGTGACTAAATCACCCGAAAAATCGTCAGGTGTAAACTCATATCCGCAAACCAGACAGTCAGATGTCAACATGTTTTTATAAATATTTTCTTTTGCTGCTTTGTATTTTTCAAATGTTCCATAATGGTCAAGGTGTTCAGGATATATATTGAGTAAAACACCGGTTGCAGGCGATTCTTTAGCAAACTCAAGCTGATGACAGGATAGCTCGTATACAATTACAGCATCATCAGTAATCATTTCTATTGCATCAAAAGCAGGTATTCCTATATTTCCCATCAAAACAGGTTCTTTCCCTGCAAATTCAAGCACGTGAAATATAAGAGACGTAGTTGTACTCTTACCTTTAGTACCCGTTATACCAATCATTCTTTCTTTATAACAGTGGATTATAACATCAGTCTGAGATATAACTTTATCTGATTGTGCACCATCCTCAAGTACAACACCGGGACTTTTAAATATAACTTCAAAATTGTCTGCCGCTTTTTGATAATCACATCCACAGAAGACCGGTATGTTTACATCAGATACAGGGTTTATGTCAGAAATTGCAATTTCATCATATCCGCCTATTCGTTCCAAAATCCTTAAAGTTGACCTGCCTTCTCTTCCAAAACCCATGATCAGTACTTTTTTATTATAAATCAGTTCTCTGATATAATTATCAAGCATTTTTAAATCTCCTTTACACCTGTCATACACGCTTTCTTCTGAACATTATACTTTATTTACCTTAATTTGTCAATATTACAAATAAGACAGCTTTCAAAAAATTGAAAGCTGTCTAAAATATTTATTTAATAATTCTGGCTTTAAGAACACCGTCAACTGCTTCAATGCTCTTAAGAACATCTTCTGTGAGTTCATGGTCTGTATTGAATATACAGTAAGCTACATCACCCTTGCTCTTATTAATCATATCTGCAATATTTATGTTTTTATCTGAAAGAATTTTTGTAAACTGAGTAATCATATTAGGCACATTCTTGTGAATAACAGTAAGTCTGCCAAGTCCACCTTCAGGAAGTGAACAATTAGGAAGATTAACCGAATTTACAACATTACCTGTTTCAAGGAAATCAGCAAGCTGACTTGCAGCCATAATAGCACAGTTATCTTCAGACTCTTCAGTGGAAGCCCCAAGGTGAGGGATAGCTATAATTCCAGGAACATTAACTGTTTCAGCACATGGGAAGTCAACAACATAAGAACTAACCTTACCACTTTCAATAGCAGCCTTGATTGCACTGTTATCAACAAGCTCACCACGTGAGAAGTTAAGAATTTTAACTCCATCTTTCATTGTAGAAATCGCTTCAGCATTTATAAATGAACGCGTATCGTCAGTAAGGGGGATGTGCATTGTGATATAGTCACAAGTTTCAAAAATTTCCTGATAGCTTGCAGCTTTCTTTACATGAGAATCAAGTTTCCAAGCGGCATTGATAGAAAGATAAGGGTCGTAACCTATAACTTTCATACCCAGTTCAAGTGCTGCGTTTGCAACAAGAACACCAATAGCACCAAGTCCGATAACGCCAAGAGTTTTACCTTTGATTTCACATCCTGCAAAAGAAGATTTGCCCTTCTCCACCTGTTTCGGAGTGTCGTCACCTGTAAGAGTTGAAGCCCAGTTAATGCCATCAACCACTTTTCTTGAAGCAAGCAAAAGTCCTGCAATAACAAGTTCTTTTACTCCGTTTGCATTAGCACCGGGAGTGTTAAAAACAACTATACCCTTTTCGGTACACTTAGGAATGGGAATATTGTTTGTTCCGGCACCTGCACGTGCTACACCCAAAAGCGTTTTAGGAAGTTCCATATCGTGCATAGCAAAGCTTCTGAGAATAATGCCGTCTGCATCTGCAGAAGTATTATCTGTTATTGAATATTTATCATCATCAAGCTGATCAAGACCGCAAGCTGCAATCTTATTAAGTGTTAAAATGTTAAACATCTCTTTTAAGCATCCTTTCAATTAAAGATTTTCAGCTTCGAATTTTTTCATAAATTCAACAAGCTTTTCAACACCTTCAACAGGCATTGCATTATATATGCTGGCTCTCATACCGCCAACAGAACGGTGTCCCTTAAGGTTAACAAAGCCAGCTTCTTTAGCTTCTTTAACGAACTTAGCGTCGAGTTCTTCGTTACCTGTTACAAAGGGAACATTCATTAGTGAACGGTCTTCAGGAACAACAGTTCCCTTAAAAAGCTTCGAGTTATCAAGAAAATCATAAAGAAGCTTTGCTTTTGCTTCATTGATTTTCTGAATAGCTGCAACTCCGCCCTGCTCTTTTACCCATTCAAGAACAAGCTTTAGAGTGTATATTGAATATGTAGGAGGAGTGTTGTAAAGTGAATCGTTCTTAGCATGAATTGCATAATCAAACATTGTAGGTGTCTCGGGTAATGTTTCACCGATAAGGTCTTCGCGTACAATTACAAGAGTAACACCTGCAGGACCAAGGTTTTTCTGAGCACCAGCAAAAAGAAGTCCGAATTTTGAAACATCAATTTCTTCTGACATTACGCAGGAAGAAATGTCTGCAACAAGGGGAGCATCTGTTTCGGGAAGCTCTGTATATCTTGTTCCGTAAATTGTGTTGTTATAGCAGATATAGAAATAATCTGCATCCTTTGAGAACTTGGTCTTATCAAGCTTAGGTATGTATGAGAAGGTTTTGTCTGCAGAGCTTGCAACACGATTAACTTCCATGTACTTTTCTGCTTCCTCTGCTGCTTTCTTAGCCCACTGACCTGTGATAACATAATCTGCCTTCTTATTCTTTGCAAGGTTCATAGGAATCATTGCAAACTGACTGGAACCTCCGCCCTGTAAGAAAAGGATCTTATAATTATCAGGTACATTCATCAGCTCGCGAACGAGAGCTTCAGCACCAAAGATAATTTCTTCGTAGTCCTTTGAACGATGGCTCATTTCCATAACGGACATGCCGGATTTGCCGTATTCTACCATTTCTTTCTGTGCCTTTTCAAGCACTTCTACCGGCAACATTGACGGTCCTGCTGAAAAATTATAAACTCTCATATAAAACTCCTATCTGCCACATTATGCGACTAATTATTTTAGCTTCAAAATTGAAGCAAGTATTTATTATACACAAGATATATTATATAACCTTTTTTTATATTCGTCAAGTTTTTCACAAATTTATTTGTTTGAAAATTCAACAAAATAATTCATATTTAATATTTTTTTTTATCAAAAGTAACTATTATTCCCAAAAAGTCATGGCAATGCCACAAAAACAAGTCTATTCTCGCTATTTCCAGGCGGATTGAATGTATATCCGCCGTAAACATCTACTTTTGAAAAACCGCTTTCAATCAGCAAATTTTCAATCTGTTTCTTTGTATATCCTCTTTGTATTTGCGATTCTTCGAACCTGGTGTACACTTCCCCGTCTTTTTTAAAAAAATTCAGTTCCATTTTACAAAACGGCTCTTTGTAGCTGTTCTCCCATGTATAGAACATATCATCTTTATCATATATAAAAATATTTCCGCCAAGAACATTTTTCAGTTTATACACACTGCTTAAATCAAAAATAAATATTCCGTCAGGCTCAATAAAGCAAGTTCTTATTCGATTAAATATTTTTTTTAGTGCTTCCATACTTGTTATATAATTAAATCCGTCAGTCATACACAAAAATGCATCACAGGTCCCGTAAAGATCAAGTTTTCTCATATCCTGACACAAATAAAGAATATCTTTACCTGAGTTATTCTTACTTCTTGCAACATCAAGCATTTCGATTGAAACATCAACACCAATCATATCATAACCCCTACGCGACATAGGGATGGTTATATTTCCTGTTCCGCAAGCCAAATCGCATACCAGATTTGGATTTTTATCGTAAATTGTAAAAACATTTTCTAAAAAATCACAAACCTTTTCGTATTCAATATCTTCCCTGATTAACTCGTCATATACATATGCAAAATCATTATACATCAGAATACCTCAACAAAATATATTTTTATAGAGTATATAACATAAATCCCCATAAATCAATCATTTTAACTGCTTTTCATAAAATCAGTGCAATATGACGAATATTTTAAATCGAAGAATTGTTGACTTTAAGTAAGAAATAATATATAATGAAATATATTCCAAACAGAAAGGAACTGATAATATGTTAAAAAAAATTACCGTTATATTTTCAGCAATGATTCTTTTGCTCCTTATGGCAGGTTGTTCACGCACTGAAACCACTGCTTCAGGTGAGTTAAATATCCTAACCTGGGACGGTTATATCCCCCAGAATATTCTTGACGGTTTTTCTGAAAGCGAAAATGTGAAAATCAATATTTCAAATTTCGAATCAAACGAAGAGATGCTCGCTAAAATCAGCGCAGGCAATTCAGGTTACGACCTTGTCATAGGTTCTGATTATATAATTGATATAGCAAGAAAAGAAAATCTACTATCTGAACTTGATAAAAGCAAAATTCCTAACTACGAAAATCTGGATGAAGGTTACCTTTCTAAGTTTTATGACCCTGAAAATAAATATACCGTTCCCTACAGTGCAGGATCCCCTGTTATTGTGTATGATAAATCTAAAACAGGTATAGATATTAAAGGCTACAAAGATTTGTGGAATAAAGCACTTAAAGGGAAAGTTCTGCTCATTGATGATGCACGAAATATAGTTGGTATTACACTCAAATCACTGGGTGAATCAATGAATACAACCGATAAAGAAAAACTTTCAACTGCTAAAGACGAACTTATGAAGCTTAAAGAGAATATTCACCATTTAAATTACACCAACCCCCATGAATCACTCATAAGCGGCGATGTTGATATTGCATACCTCTTCTCTTCTCAGGCATATTTAGCATTGGAAGCACGTCCTGAACTTGAGGTTGTGTTTGCAGACGAAGGAATAGGCTTCGGAATCGACTGCTGGTTTATCCCGAAGGGGGCAAAGAATACAGATAATGCTCATAAATTCCTTAATTATATAACAGATGCAGAAAACGGTGCAAAAATAACAGAACAGATAATGTATCTGACACCGAACAAAGCTGCAAGAGAATTTCTTCCTGATACCATCAAGAACAACCCTATATTCAATATCCCCGCGGAAAAACTGCAAAATTCAGAGTTCATTAAGGATATAGGCGATGTGGCAGAAGAATACACGAAAATCTGGACAGAATTCAAACAATAATCACACATAAAACTTCAGGGCTGTCGCTTAATGCAACAGCCCCTCTTTTTTTGTGACAGACATATTTTTGTACTTTTCTTTAGTTGCCATACCGCCTCTTAGATGTCGTTCCGCTTTGTTTTCAAGCAAAACCTCACGAACCTTTTCTGCCAATGAATTGTTTATTTTAATAAGCCTTTCACTTACATCTTTATGTACAGTAGATTTTGATATTCCAAATATCTTCGCAGTAGCACGAACGGTAGATTTGTTTTCTATTATGTATTCTGCGAGAGTAATAACCCGTTCCGATATGTAATCTTTCAAACACGCTCACCTCGAACTTTATCATTTTATTAAATGATATGAGTTAAATAAATGATTTATGTTTGAAAAAATCTATGAATTCTTTAATGTATCATATCAAAGCGCTTTCGTCTTCCATTTTCCACGACTATAAAAAAGGACAGTCAGAAGTGCACCTGTTATCCAGGAAATGAGCAGAGAAATCTGTATACATTCACTTTGTCCAAAAGGAAGCTCTGGAGTCCTTGTAAGGAAAGAAATTCCATATGCTACAGGCACACGTACAGCAACTGTAGTTATCAGCGATATCCACATCGGTGTAACGGTATCTCCTGCTCCTCTCATTATTCCGCTTAAAGATTGAGTTACTGCCATTGCAATATAACCAATTGCAAGAATTTTCATAAGGCGATAGCTTAATTCTACAAGTTCTTTTGTATCGGTAAACACACCCATAAGACCTTTACCGAAGAGAAGTATTACAGCTGTTATAGCACTTGAAAATAGCACTGCAAGAAGTGTTCCTTGTTTTGCACCCTTTACCACTCTATCATAAAGTCCGGCGCCAACATTCTGTCCTGCATATGTTGTAAGAGCCATACCAAATGAAAAGTTTGGCATCATTGCAAATCCATCAACTCGCATAATCACAACATTAGCTGCAATAAACATTTCACCAAACTGATTTGTAAGTGACTGTACTACTATCATTGCCGATGAAATAATTGCCTGTGTAAGTCCCGACGGAAGACCAAGCTTTATTATTGTTTTAACATACAAACCCACAGGCTTCATATACTTTATTCCAAAATCAAAATTTTCCGTCATTCTTGAAAGCTTCCATAAACACAGAGCTGATGAAACAATCTGAGCAATAACGGTAGCAAGTGCTACTCCGGCAACACCCATATCAAGGGAAGCAACAAAATATACATCCAGAGCAATATTAATTACAGTTGCAACCAGCAGATATAATAAGGCCGAAAAAGAGTCACCCATTCCTCTTATTATACCACTCAATATATTGTAATAAGCCATTCCGACTATTCCAAGTAGTGAAATTTTAAGATAATCTGTACACCAATCAAGTATAGAATTCGGTGTGTTAAGAGCAAGGAGCACAGGACGTATAAGTGGAGTGCCTACAACCATCAGAAACAAACAGGCAATGGCTGTTACGGTTATACTGTTACCTACGGTATAAGAAAGAGCCTCCCTGTTTTTCGCGCCAAAATACTGTGACACCATTATACTTGCCCCGGCGGATATACCAATAAACAAAACAAGTAACATATTCAGTATAGGCATAGCGCTTCCCACAGCAGCAAGAGCATTATCACCAACAAAATTACCAACAACAATGCTATCAACAGTACTGTAAAGCTGTTGAGCAATATTTCCCAAGAGCATAGGAAGAGTAAATATCAAAATACTTTTCCACGGTGTACCAACTGTCATATCTGTTGGTGCAAATAGTTTTTTAAGCATATATTCAACCTCTGTAACACAATTTTCCTATATATTTTACCATAACAGCCAATAAAATTCAAGAAACATAGTTACTAAATAAAGATAATCTTTATATTTTTTCGTATACATAATGACAAAAAAATTATAGTTATATAATTAACAGCGGCTGTATTTTACTGTGTCTGATTAATTAAAAATGCGAAGCATTAAACTTCGCATTTTGTATGTATATAATTACTTGTTAAGTTTAGCTTCCTGTTCAGCCTGAACATCTTCAAAAACTGACAGCATAGGCTTAATATCCTTTTTCTTAAAATATCTGTCTATATAGTTACGGGTAATCTTCATAACAAGACCTGATAATGCAATTACACCTATAAGGTTTGGAACCATCATAAGACCGTTAAATGTGTCAGAAATATCCCATGCAAGTGATGATGTAAGAAGTGCACCACACATAATGGTTATGAGGTGGATTACTTTATATACCATTTTTGATTTTACGCCAAAAAGATATTCCCATGCTTTTCCACCATAATGGTCCCATCCGAGAACTGTGGTAAATGCAAAGAGAAGAATTGCAATAGCAATAAATCTTTCACCCCAGATACCGAAAACACCTGCAAACGCTTTAGCAACCAAAGTCGCATCGCCTGCTCCTTCAAGAAGAAGCGCACCAGTTTCGAGATCGATAACACCTGAAGTAAGAACAACAAGTGCAGTCATAGTACAAACAACCATAGTATCTGCAAAAACTTCAAATATTCCCCAAAGTCCCTGACGTACCGGTTCAACAACGTTGGAATTTGAATGTACCATAACAGATGAACCAAGACCGGCTTCGTTTGAGAATACTCCACGCTTACAACCTTGTGTAACTATATCCTTTACAACAATACCGCCAACACCACCAAGTGCAGCAGGAACTGTAAATGCATATTTGAAGATTGACTTAAACGCCACGCCTATAACCTCGAAATTAATTCCGATAATTATAACGCTACCTATAACAAAGAGTACGACCATTACAGGAACAACCTTTTCTGCAAAATTAGCAATTCTCTTAAGACCACCAAGAATAATCAGTGCAGCAATTACAAGAAGAACAACTCCGATGATAACGTGATACACTGAAACTCCTTCATAAAGAATATTCGAAGAAAGCGCAGGAATATCAAATGCAGATACCATATTAACAACGATCTTGTTAATCTGACCCATTGCACCGATACCAAATGATGCAAGGATACAGAAAATTGAGAAAAGTATAGCAAGAATTTTACCTATGTACTTACAGCCCTTGAACTTTCCAAGTCCATCCTGAAGATAATACATAGCACCGCCGGACCATTCTCCGTCAGCATTCTTACGTCTGTAGAAAATACCAAGCACATTTTCAGAATAATTAGTCATCATTCCGAAAAATGCAGCAACCCACATCCAGAAAACTGCGCCCGGACCACCGCCAACAATAGCTGCAGCAACACCTGCTATATTACCTACTCCTATAGTAGCAGCAAGCGCTGTACAAAGAGCTTGGAACTGAGAAATAGATTTACCCTTAACATGACCTGAAACATCTTTTTTGAATATTTTACCAATTGTTTCAGAGAACCAATGACCAATTTTGGTTATTTGGAAAAATCCTGTAATAACAGTCATAAGTACACCGGTTGCAAGAAGAAGGTAAAGACCCTTTCCCCACACAAAGCTGTTGATAACATCATTGAAATCAGTCAGCGAAGTTAAAAAATTATTCATAATTTCCTCCTCTGCCAAGTAAAGCTAAAACAAAAAAAGAGTTTTTAAACACAAAAACTCCGCAACTTTACAAGATCAGTTAAGATCTGTAACTCCGTCCTTTTGCCTGAGAGATTAGCCCGTTAGGGCCTTACACCTTCGGCATCCTTTGTTTCAAACGAAACGGACTTCTCCGGAGTGCTATCCGTCTGCAGTCTTTGCTATAAGCGCCTGAGAGAGTTACTCCTTCGGCAAGGCATCTGCCTTTCTCCTGCACACTTCACTTAGCTATTTATATTTTTTAACTATTATAGACTTTTTACGACATTTTGTCAATAGATTTTACACAAATGTACTTCCTTTATAAAAAAAATGCAATTTCTTTGTAAAAATCAGTGCAAATTTAAGTATTGCGTAAAAAATCACATAGATTTTTTAACGAATTAACGATTAACTTTTCACTATTTAAATCTTCTTTAAACATCGCAACAGAATTTATATTTAAATTATTATAGGTAGTGTAATAGTATATACCACGGTTTATATTACAACAAGAAGAATAGTTTGTGATTTCAAACCCTTCGTCTGCCTTTACGCACCCCCTCTGTTGGTGAACAGAATATAATATATGAAAAAACTGACTTACCGAGGAAACCTCGTTTGGTTCACAAACAGAATTAAGCTTCGTAAACGTCGCCCTTACAAATCTTGAAGCTGACGACAAATCACCCGGAAGTCCTAACCCGCCCAAACCCAAACTATATTTATTCAGGTTAACCTTATCCGAAAACAAATTCTCAGGCTGTGCAGACGATACATTCATATAATTGTTCAGATTGAACATCTGCATTTCAAACACAGGATTATTTGTAAGAACCCCCACAGGATTATTATATATATTAAGACCTTTAATTGTTTGCTCTACAGTTATATCACGTTCACCGTCCGAAATCATCCAATGCAACGGTGTTGGAGTAAATTCATCTGAAAAGCATTCGTTTGTGATATTTAAATTATCCATCAAACTTTCCGCCTCTGATACGCTTCCGCACTGCGATAAAATCCACGGTATAAATTCAAAGGAGGCAATATTATCTTTGCCTCCCTGATTTTCGTTATAATAAGCATTTTCAGGGAAATTAAGCCCTGCAACACTTAAACCTTTTTCATTTGTTGCATCAAAATACAACGGATAGTCCCTGCTTACAACCGCCATTCCAATCATCGCATAATGACTATCTATCAAATCTCCATTGCAAAAAGAAAATTTATATTTTCTCGGAGTAATTACTACAGCCTCACCAAGCTGATGAAAATAATCAAGATTCCTACCAAAATAACTATCCTTAACTCTGAACGAAACTGCAGTACACATAAAATAATCTCCTTTTTGAGATTATTTTAACCAAGGTACTGAACAATATTCTTCCTGATTATTTTCTTTCAGTTTCAAATCCATCCTTGCCATATCTTATAAAAGAAATAATGGTTGAAATCATATTAAAGGATTCACAAAGAATACCTCCAAGACTGAAGTTAAAAATGTTGTGTATAATCCAGGACGGCGACATAAAAGCAACCTGGAAATAACGAATGTGCTTCCCGTTCGCAAGCCACATAAGAACACTCATTATCACAAGAGTCACATAAGGAAGTGCTGATATAAAAATCATAAACCAATCTCCCCAAATAAGTCCTGCCGAAAAAACAAAGCAAGCAGTATAACAAGCAATTACCGTTATAAGCTTCCATAGTTTTTTATCTTCTTTCGAGAACAAAAGACCACGAAACAAGTTTGTGAGATTGAACAAAGCACCTGCAAATGCATTTATGAGAATAAAATTAATAAAAAACATAAAGCTTCCAATGCCTTGCAACAAGAAAAAATCCCGATTTTTCTTACATTGAAAAGACATAACAATTATAACAAGACCTATAAGTCCAAAAAACTGAGCAAGCAAATCTCTAAAATCCATACATAATCCCTCCGAATTTATTATGAACACATATATTTTACCACAGAAAATAAAAAAAGGCAATACTTTAAAGAAAGTTTTGCCTTTTTAAAATTATCAGTCTGTAAGGTTGTCAAAATAACCCTGAACCAGAACAATCGGTGTTCCTTTATCACCTGAACCGCTTGTAAGGTCACAAAGCGAACCTATAAGGTCTGTTATGCGACGAGGTGTTGTTCCCTGAGAAGCCATATCTCCCACAAGATCTCCGTCCTTTTTGCGGATAGCAGTTTCAATAGCTTTCTTGAGTTCTTCACCCTTAAGGTCTGCAAAATCATTATCTGCAAGATACTTAAGCTTAAGTTCGTTAGGAGTGCCTTCAAGGCCTTTTGTGTATGCAGGTGAAACGATAGGGTCTGCAAGCTCCCAAATCTTACCTACTGGGTCTTTGAATGCTCCGTCACCGTAGACCATTACCTCTATATGCTTACCGCATTTTTCAAGGAGCTGAGCCTGAATATCATATACAAGGTCAAAGCATTCATTCGGGAAAAGCTTGATTGTATCTTCTGTTGATTTATTAGAGCCGAGCAAACCGTAGTTTGTGTTATATCCGCTGTTGTTAACAGGAGCGTGTAATATTTCATCAAGACCTACCACACATTTAGCACCTGCAGCTTTAAGAATACGCTTAGTACGCACACGACTGTGAATATCACAGTTAAGCACGCAATCTGTATACTTCAGAATCGCACGGCAATCATTTGCAAGGATAATTTCAGCTTCTGCACCGCACTCACGGATAAGATCTCCATAATATTTAACATAGTCCACGCCTGTGAACGGATGAGGGTTTTCGCCAAAAAGTTCTCTGTACTTAGCCTCTGATAAAACATCTGTATAAGGGTTGATGCCAGCCTCATCAAGCTGATCGAGAGAAACCAGTGCATTACCCACTTCATCACTTGGATAGCTGAGCATAAGAACTATTTTTTTTGCACCCTTAGCTATACCACGAAGACATATAGCAAAGCGATTACGGCTGAGTATTGGGAAAATAACACCGATTGTACCTCCACCAAGCTTGGCTTTGACATCTTCAGCAATTGCATCTACTGATGCATAGTTACCCTGAGCACGGGCAACAACTGATTCTGTTACTGCTACAACATCACGGTCACGAAGGGCGAAACCTTCAGCCTCTGATGCTTCTATTACACTATTAACTACAATTGAAGCAATATCGTCACCTTCACGAATAATAGGGCAACGAACACCTCTTGAAATTGTACCTGTTCTTCTTTCCATAAAAAATACCTCCCGGGGGTTGACTTTTTCTTACAATGTTATTATAATACAAACATAGACATTAGTAAAGCAGATAATTCTTACAACTGTAATAAGGAGAACTTATATTATGAAAACAAAGCTTGATTACTATAAAATATTTTATGAAACGGCAAGGTTTTCTTCATTTTCAGCAGCTGCACGTAATCTTTACATTTCACAATCCGCCATTTCTCAGTGTATACGCCAACTTGAAGCGGATCTGGATACACAACTGTTTTTAAGAACTAAACGAGGCGTTAAGCTTACAAAAGATGGTGCACTCCTTTTTCAGAAGGTTGAAAGTGCTATAATTGCCATTGAACAAGGAGAAACACTTCTTACACGTTTACACAGGTTAGAAGGAGGCTCCCTCGTAATTGCAGCAGGCGATACTATTACAAGTCATTATCTACTCCCTTATCTTGAACAATTTCACGCAAATTATCCAAACATACGAATAGAAATGTCAAATTCATATTCACATCATATGCTGGAATGTGTAAAAAACGGCACCGCAGAGCTTGCTTTTGTTAATCTGCCGGTTGAAGATGAAGAGTTATGCATCGAACCATGCTTTGAAATTCACGATATTTTCGTTTGCAGTTCAGAATATAAAAGGAAAAAATCTTACACACGAAAACAAATTTCGGAGGAACCTCTTATTTTACTTGAAACTAATTCAACATCCCGTAATTATATTGACGAAATTTTTGAAAAAGACGGTATATCCCTGGAGCCTCAGATTGAAATTGCAGCACACGACTTGCTAATCAGATTTGCTTCAATTAGATTGGGAGTTTCCTGTGTTATAAAAGAATTCTCGAAAGAAAGCCTTGAACACGGTTTGGTTTGTGAAATGAATTTAAATCCGCCTATACCGCCAAGAAGCATTGGATATGCATATATGAAAAACACTCCTCTTTCCCCACCCGCACAGGAATTTTTGAGGCTGATAAATAATATTGAAGAATAAATGTAAAATAGTTCTCTTTTTTGTAAAAGGCGAACTATAAGGATATTTATGCTTTGGTGAAATGTCTTGCTGATGTTTGATGTGAAATGAAATAAATCCACACGCCCCAAGGTGTATTTTTAGCTAAATTTTGCAACAAGTTGCAAAGCGAAATTATTGCTTTGCAATAGCTAAATTGTTTTTTTAAAACAGCTAAATTAAATTCGCCTTATAGCTGAGCGAAGGTCAATTTAGCTACGAAGTAATTTAGCGTGCATTAGCACATTTAGCTCGCCACAGGCGAATTTAGCTGAAAAAAAGACATTTTTCTTTGTCGAAAAATGTCTTTTTTTTCTGGCAAGTCAGAACAATAATGATGCAAAGTGATTTGGCTAAATTTTGCAGCAAGCTGCAAAGCGAAATTATTGCTTCGCAATAGCTAAATAACTCCTTTGGAGTAGCTAAATTAAATTCGCTTTCAGCGTGCGTAGCACATTTAGCTGCCGCAGGTAATTTAGCGTGCATTAGCACATTTAGCTCGCCGCAGGCGAATTTAGCTGAAAAAAAGACATTTTTCTTTGTCGAAAAATGTCTTTTTTTCTGGTACGCCCAGAGGGATTCGAACCCCCGACCTTTTGGTTCGTAGCCAAACACTCTATCCAGCTGAGCTATGAGCGCATACCAAGTACGGATGTTATTATAACAAATACTACATTTAAAGTCAAGTCTTTTTATTAACAAATGTGCTTTTTGTATTTTTAGTATAATATATACCAAAAAATCCGTTCAAATTATTACACTTTTCCAAATGTTACTTACCCAAAAAGTCGCCTTTAGGCAGTATTCCTATGTTATAGTTCTTTCCTGAATCATTAAGATTTCCCAACTTTATTCCTATTATATTGATGTCTGTTTTCAATATAGATGCAATCTGCTCCATATCATAATCACTGTTAATTAGTTCAATAATTTCTTCATCAGGAACAAGAAGCTCCGCCGCAAAGCAGTTCGCTTCATATTCAGGACGTGCAGTCATATCATACAATTCAAATTCCTGCATAACTTTTCCTGTGGCAAATCTTTTATGAAGCATATGATGTCCAAGCTCGTGTGCCGCTACAATTTTTCTTTTTTCTTCAGGCAAATTTGCATTAATAACTATATATGCCTGACGGTTCATAACTGTATAAAACCCTTTAAGTTTTGAGAAGTTGCCGTCAAACATCAGCTCTATTCCAAGAGCTTTTATAAGCTCAAACGGATCTCTCGTTTTATATTTATATATTAGCTCTGAAACTGTTTTAATTATATATGAACTCATACTTTTCTTCTCACTTACCTGCTTTAGCAGCAAACTTTTTTGCTTTCTTTTTAGAATCAAGATATATAGTCTGAATTCTTGTCATAAAACTGAGCATTTCATCATCATCAAGTTCTCCGCCTGCAAAAAGTGCGGCAGCATTTTCGAGTATTTCAACCGCTTCTCTTTTGCCTTTTACGCCATATGTACTACTTGCATTTATCACAAATTCTTCTTTCCCATTTATAAGCATTTCTGTCGTTGTTCCAAGAACGTCTGCCATTTTACTTACTATGTCAATATTTTTCGGGAGTCTGGCTCCTTGTTCGTAATTAAGAATAGTCCTGGATGTAGTTCCTGTAAGTTCTGCAAGCTTTTTTTGTGACAATCCCATTTGTGTTCTCATATATTTCAGATTTTCTCCAAATCCCATTACTACCCCTCCAAAAAAAGTGTACATTTTTTCTTGTTTATCTATTGACAAGTGAAACATTGTTCGGTATACTATATGTAGTGAAACTTTGTTCACTTTTATTATACACTATTTTTCATACTATGTCAATATTTTTAGGAGAAAATCAAAATGGAACGTGTTATTCTGCATAGCGATATGAACAATTACTATGCCTCGGTTGAATGTATGCTCAATCCTTCCCTTAAGAACGAATATATAGCTGTATGCGGCAATAAAGAAGACCGCCATGGTATTGTTTTAGCTAAAAATCAGTCTGCAAAGCTTATGGGGGTTATCACAGGCGAACCTATATGGAAAGCTATGCAAAAATGTCCTAAACTGAAGGTTGTGCCTCCCCACTACGATGAATATATAAAATATTCAAAGCTTGCAAGAGAAATATACTACTCTTATACTGACCTTATTGAACCTTTCGGTCTTGATGAATGCTGGCTTGATGTAACAGGCAGTATTTCTCTGTTTGGAAGCGGAGAAGCTATAGCTGAAATTATAAGAAAACGAATAAAAAAAGAACTGGGACTTACTGTATCAATCGGCGTTTCTTTCAACAAAATTTTTGCTAAACTTGGCTCAGATATGAAAAAACCTGATGCTGTTACATCTATAAAAAAATCAGACTTCAAAAACACAGTATGGCCTCTTCCTGTTTCTGAACTATTATATATCGGTCCTGCCACCACTAAAAAGCTTAACAGGCTCAATATCCGTACCATAGGAGAGCTTGCAAATACCCCTTTGGAGCTTATACAAAAATGGTTAGGCAAAAACGGAATTATGCTTTATAATTTTGCAAACGGATTCGATACTTCAAGGGTGTCACCCTACGGATACAAAGCTCCTATCAAGTCCATCAGTCACGGGATAACCTGCACAAGCGATTTAACAACTCCGGAAGAAGTATGGAAGATTGTATTTTATTTATCACAGGATGTTTCCCACAGATTACGTGCAGAAGGGCTTACTGCACGAGGGGTAAGTATAACAATACGCGATTCATTTCTGAACACAAAAGAGTTTCAGACAAAATTTTTGCAATCAACACGTTCTCACACCGTAATCGCACGGGAAGCATTTAAAATGTATCAAAGCCAATACGACAACGCAGCTTTGGTAAGGTCGATTTCTGTTCGTGCACTTTATCTTTCATCATCACAAATTCCGATTCAGACAACTCTCTTTTCGGACACAGAAAAAGATATAAAGCAAGATAAAATAGAAACTGCAATCGAAAGCCTCAGAGAACGCTTCGGTAAAGAAAGTGTTACTTACGCTTCTCTTATGGGAAAGCTTAAACTACCAAATTCCTCACTCCATGTAATGCCCGACAGAATGTATATGTAAAAAAATATTCACCCTCTATCCTTACTAACGGAGTGCAAAAAAGAATTTTTTTGAACAAGCAAAAAGCGAACATTATCATATAATGCTCGCTTTTTTAGGATTAATTATCATTATTTAAATATTTTTGCAAATTACCCACAGCTGTACGGCCTAAAGATAAAAGCATATCAAGCTGTTCACGGGTATCACCTGAACCGGCAGTAATACGAATAAAATGACCGTCTTCAAGTATATTCAAAGTAGGAAACGCAACAAAAGCTTCAGAGCCTATACCGTTAATTTTCCGCTTGTTAACTCTACTGTCATAGCTTTTGAAATACATCTTCTTTATATCATTTCTGCTGAGAGTTTCGGAAGGATACGTTACTTCAACAATAATCGGATCGCCCTTTCCCAAAACTTCTGAAACATAAGAAGATTTATATGTATTATTCCCTAAATCCACAACTGCACCATATTCAAGAATCAACTCATAGCCGTCACCTGCAACAGCCTGCGCTTCTGCCTTAGAAATAATATCTGTTGGCTTAACAGGTTCCGGTATATCGTCTTTTTTGCATCCGCTAATAAAAACCGAACAGATAGCAAAAACAGTTAAAAGAGCCCTTTTCATAAAATCAACCCCCGGAGAGATTATTTGAGTGCAATTGCTTTCTTAACATTATCTGCAATATTTTCAGCAGTAAGTCCGTAAATTTCAAAAAGTTCTGCAGGTGTTCCTGATGCACCAAATTTTTCAGTTCCTACCATCTTTACAGGAACAGGACAGTTCTTACATACAACTTCACAGACAGCACTACCCAAACCACCGTAAATACAATGTTCTTCTGCAGTAACAATAGCGCCTGTTTCCTTAGCAGCACGAGTTATAATATCTTCATCAATAGGCTTTATTGTATGGATGTTTACAACACGGGCATTAATACCTTCGTTTGCAAGAAGTTCCTTAGCCTTAAGAGCATAACCCACCATAAGACCTGTTGCAACTATTGTTGCGTCTGTTCCTGGCGCTACTTCAACACCCTTCCCCAGCTCGAACTTATAATCTGCAGGGTTGATATCTTCAACTGCAAGACGTCCAAAACGCATATAAACAGGGCCTTCATAGTCGCAAGCTGCCTTAACAGCCTGCATAGCTTCGATATCGTCAGCAGGATTTATTATAACCATACCGGGAATGGAACGCATAAGTGCTATATCTTCAAGACACTGATGAGTAGCACCGTCTTCACCAACAGAAATACCTGCATGAGTAGCACCTATTTTAACATTTAGATGAGGATAACCTATTGAGTTTCTGATTTGCTCAAAAGCTCTGCCTGCTGCAAACATTGCAAAAGATGATGCAAACGGAATTTTTCCACAAGTCGCAAGACCTGCCGCAACACTCATCATATTACCTTCAGCAATACCCGCATTAATAAAACGTTCAGGATATTTTTTCTTGAAGACATCTGTTTTTGTGGATTTTGAAAGGTCAGCATCCAGAACTACCACACGTTCGTCAGCTCCGCAAAGCATAAGTGCCTCGCCATAAGATTCTCTTGTTGCTCTCTTTGCCATTATCTTTCGCCCTCCAATTCAGCTATGATTTTATCAAGTTCACCGATAGCCTGTTCAAATTGCTCGTCGTTAGGAGCGTTTCCGTGCCATCCTGCTTCGTTTTCCATAAAAGATACATTCTTACCCTTAACAGATTTCATAATTATCGCTGTGGGCTTTCCTGCTGTGTTTTTAGCAATATCTATTGCATTTCTCAAGCTTTCAAAATCATGAGCATCAGCAAGAACAACATTCCAGCCAAAAGCTTCGAACTTTTTGTCAATAGGAGTAGGATTCATTACTTTTGTAATATCACCATCTATCTGAAGTCCGTTAAAATCTATAAAAGCAATAAGATTATCAAGATTGTAGTGAGCTGCAAACATAGCCTGCTCCCAAACCTGGCCTTCTTCAAGTTCACCGTCACCAAGAATTGTATAAACACGGTAATTTTTATTATCAAGCTTTGCAGCATATGCCATACCACCTGCAGCACTTACACCTTGTCCGAGAGATCCTGTAGACATATCAACTCCGGGAACACCTTTCATATCGGGATGTCCCTGGAGATAGCTACCTGCTTTTCTGAACTTAGTAACATCGCTGACAGGGAAAAATCCACGTTCAGCAAGTGCACCATAAAGCGCAGGGGCGGTGTGACCTTTAGAAAGGACCAATCTATCTCTTTCTTCCCACTTGGGATTTTCAGGGTCGATATTCATAACCTCAAAATACAAAAGTGCGAGAACATCAGCGATTGATAATGAACCGCCGGGGTGTCCTGATTTTGCAGAATGAATTGCAGTTAATGCATTCTTACGAATTCTATTTGCAATTATTGCAAGATTTTTTTCTTCCATTTTTAATCCTCCGTTTAAATTATATTGTACAGCGTACGCTGAAAATGAAACAATATTAAAGTGCAGATTCAAATGCCTTACACATTATAAACTCAAGCCTATCGATCTTCCCGGATAAATGAAGATAACCCACAAGAGCTTCAAAACCCGTTGCCCTCCTGTAATCACCCACATCAGCGTTTTTAGGAACTGTAGGTGATTTTGCGTTTCTGCCGCGTTTAAAAACAGCTTCTTCGTCAGACTCAAGCATCGGAAGCAAAGCCTGAATACTGTTTGACTGAGAATGGGCACGGACATATTTAATCGCTTCTTTATGAAGCTTATATACAGGCATATCAGGATGTTCAAGCAAAAGCCTGTTTCGCACATATACCTCATATACACTGTCGCCTATGTATGCAAGCACCAAAGGTGCGAGCAATTCCGGTTTTTCTATTCTGCCTTTGTCCATTTCACACCCATAGGAGTATCTTTCAATACTATATTCATACTTTTAAGCTTATCACGTATTTCGTCGGCAGTTTTGAAATCTTTAATCTTTCGCGCCTCTTCACGCTTGGCAATTAGCTCTTCAACCTCGGCATCAAGACTGCTCTTTTTCTCTTTAGTAAATATACCGAGAACACCACCCAGTTCACGGATTAGTCCGAGAGTTTTTTCGATAATTCCTGCAGCATTTTTACTCTCATTCGAAAGAGAAGTATTAGCGGCATAGGTAATGTCGAATATAACAGAAATAGCATCCGCAGTATTTAAATCATCATCCATAGCGGCTA
Organism: Clostridia bacterium; assembly: GCA_045649825.1. Lineage (GTDB taxonomy): Bacteria > Bacillota > Clostridia > UBA1381 > UBA1381 > RGIG9115. The sequence goes on along the minus strand of JAZRQO010000009.1, from coordinate 35,567 downwards.
TAAATCTTTCTTTTAACTCATCAAGCTTTTTGCTGAACTCAGCTTCTGTTTCATTCAAAGCACGGTCCTCGCTGTTTGCAAGCAAAAACTCAAGATTATCAATACAAGTATACACACGTGCTACTGCAGACTTAGCTTGTTCCATAAGAGCGTCACTGAAGTTTATGGGGTTTCTGTAATGTGCACTAAGCATAAAATATCTTATAACCTCATAGTCGTACTTAGCCGAAATATCACGCACTGTAAAGAAGTTTCCGAGAGATTTACTCATTTTTTTATTGTCAATGTTTATATATCCGTTATGCATCCAGTAATTTGCAAATGGCTTATCGTTTGCAGCTTCGCTTTGTGCAATTTCGTTTTCGTGATGAGGGAATACAAGATCCTGACCGCCGGAGTGAATGTCGATAGTTTCGCCAAGATATTTATTTACCATAGCCGAACATTCAATATGCCATCCAGGTCTGCCAAGTCCCCAGGGACTTTCCCATGCAGGCTCGCCGGGTTTCTGACTTTTCCAGAGTGCAAAGTCCATAACATCCTGTTTTTCGTCACTTATATCAATACGTGCACCTGCTTCAAGCTCATCCATAGGCTGCCCTGAAAGCTTGCCGTATTCCCTGAATTTCTTGGTCGAAAAATAAACATTACCGTTAACGGCATATGCATAGCCTTTTTCTTCAAGCTTTTTTATAATATCTATGATTGCATCGATATTTTCAGTCGCTTTAGGATGAACAGATGCTTCACAGATCCCTAGCGATTTTGCATCTTTGAAATATTCTGCAATAAATCTGTCAGCAAGGTCTTTAACCGTTATTCCTTCTTTGTTTGCACGATTTATCATCTTGTCGTCAATATCGGTAAAATTCTGAACAAACTTTACGTTGTAGCCTTTATATTCAAAATAACGACGCAAACAATCAAAAACTATAAACGGACGTGCATTACCGATATGAAAATAATCATATACGGTAGGTCCGCATGAATACATTTTTACTTCACCTTGATTAAGAGGCACAAATTCTTCTTTTTTTCTTGTCATAGTATTATATATTTTCATTTACAACACCATCACTTTCTTGTTGATTTTCTTTATTCTGAAGCTGCAGTTCAAGAGCTGCAATCTGCTTTTCAAGCTTATTAAGATGAACAGATAGTGTACACATCTGCTGAGAAATAGGATCCGGTACAGAAACCTGGTCAAGCTCGTCAACTTTTTTTCCATCTTGCTTAACAATACGTGCTGGAACGCCCACACATGTAGAATCGGGAGGCACTGCGTTCAATACAACGGCACCAGCCGCAATTTTCGAATTATCACCAACAGTAAAAGGACCTAGCACCTTTGCTCCGCTTCCAACCATTACATTATTTCCGAGAGTGGGATGACGCTTGCCGGTTTCTTTTCCTGTACCACCGAGTGTCACTCCCTGATATATAGTACAGTCATTACCAATAACAGCTGTTTCCCCAATGACAACACCCATACCGTGGTCTATCAGCAGTCCCTTGCCGATTGTTGCACCGGGATGGATTTCAATTCCTGTAAAAAAACGTACAAGTTGAGAGATGCAACGTGCAACAAACTTTATATGTGCCTTATAGAAAAAATGGGCAACTCTGTGCCATTGCACTGCATGAATACCAGGATAAAGGAGTAAAACTTCAAGCCCGTTTCTTGCAGCAGGGTCCCTGTCAAGAACAGCTTTAATATCATAAAATAAAGACATATATTACCTCCTTACCATTTCGGCAATAATTATATAATAAACCAACCAAAAAAACAACACTTATTTTGATTTTTATGCAATTGACTATAATTTAAGCTTAATAAACACAAAAAATATATTATTTACATAATGTTGATACGTTCAACATCCAAACATTTACCTGCTTTATCAACATCAAATATACATCCGCAAAATCTAGCCTTACCTTCTGCTACTTCAAATTTCTGAGGCATACCCGTCATAAACTTACGTATAACAGGCCGCCTTTCCATCCCAAGTACTGAATAAAAAGCCCCTGTCATGCCAAGGTCTGTAATATATCCAGTTCCTTTTGGCAAAATAACCTCATCAGAGGTCTGGACATGGGTATGTGTCCCGAAAACCGCAGTAACTTTACCATCAAGATACCATCCCAAAGCTATCTTCTCGCTGGTTGCTTCTGCATGAAAATCTACAAATATGATGTCTGTTTCGGATTTTAACCTTGCAATTTCTCTGTCAGCCGCTTCAAACGGGCATGATACGGGTTCCATATATGTTCTTCCGGAAATGTTAATAAATCCGACTTTTTCGCCTGATTTAGTTTTCAGTATCATAGAACCTCTGCCGGGGTTACTTTTTGAAAAGTTCGCAGGTCTTATAATATTATTCTGATACGATAACAAAGTTACTGCATCCTTACAGTTCCATGTATGGTTTCCTAAAGTAAAACCATTAACACCGAGTTCAAGCATTTCATCATATGTGCTGCGTGAAATGCCTCTGCCGTGTGATAAATTCTCGCCGTTGATAACGGTGAGGGATATGTCTTTTTCAGTAACAATACGTTCCAGATGTTCTTTCAAACATTCCCTGCCTGATCTGCTTACCACATCACCAATACATAAAATTTTCATATTAAATCTCCAATTCTAAGCACACCTTTGTGCACATACTATTTTACCACACAAAAACCTTTGTTGCAATAGAAAATAATAAATTTATATAACAAAATAAAAAAATACTTGAAAACAAAAAAATATTGTGCTATAATTAATACGTATGGACTTATCTGCCGTATAACACACAAAATTATCGTTCTTGATGAACTGTATAAAATCAACTGACTAAACCAAATAAAGGAGAAGTGATTTAATTTGAAAAAAAACGTAACTCCCCCTGATGTTGAAACAAGAGATGTTCCTTTCTCTGAATTCCAGAAGCCGCCTCAGTTTCCGTTTTTATTCAGAAGACTTTTGGAATTTTTAATAGCATCTGTTGTATGCTCTGTACCCATTGCTTTACTTTACGGAATTGGAATAATTCCTAAATCAGATTACTGGGGTATACGAATAATGGGAATTTCCCTTTTTGCATTTGCTGCAATAAACATATATCTATTAAGAGCATTTTATTACAGCATGGGTAATAAAAGAATATATTACAATGTAAATATCACAAGCTACATAATTTTCGCTGTAATAAATCTTGCCGTATTTATTATTTTTAAAGACGAGCAGCTCCCGTCGTTATATTCATATTTGTTTATGCCGATGAAATTTGTAAATGTTATACTTAATATGTTAGGCTCAACATCAAGGATACAAATCCAAATCCTGGCACCCCTTGCAACGCATATTTTTATGTTGCTTTTAATACTTGCATCTCCACTTGAAATGTATGCATTTGATAAGAAAAAGAAATAATAAACCATTATCAGGCTTAATGCATACGCATTAGGCCTGATTTAAAGAAAGGGAGAAATATGATGAATAAAATCACATTAAAAGACAATTATACTCTATCTGACCTTTTTGAAATATTAAAAGCTCTCAGAGGTGAAAACGGTTGCCCGTGGGATAAAATACAAACGCATGAAACACTGAAAAAATGTCTTATTGAAGAAGCGTATGAAGCAATAGATGCTTACGATTCCGGTGACGATATATTATTTGCAAACGAGTTAGGAGATGTTTTACTTCAGGTAGCCTTCCACTCTCAACTTGCGGAAGAAAGAAAAGCTTTTGATTTCGACAGGGTGTTATTTGAACTGTGTACCAAGCTAATTACAAGGCACACACACGTTTTTGGAGATGTGGAAGCCTCAGACCCTCAGGCAGCACTGGCAAACTGGGAAAAGAATAAAAATAAAGAACATAAAGACGATACTTGCTATAAAGTCCTTAATGATGTCCCTCACCATCTGCCTTCTTTAATGAGAGCAGAAAAAGTACAAAAAAAAGCAGCAGGCTTCGGTGCAAAAGTACCTGATGTAAATAAAGCCATTGAGAACATCAAAAAGAATCTCAAAGAAATCAAGTCAGACGAAAATGCGGAACAATCATATAAAGAACTGCTGTTTCAAGTTGTTGCATTAGGTAGAGCAATGGAACTTACGCCCGAAACCGAACTTACAACATTTACAGGGCAATTCATCGAAAAATGCAAAGTTTCTGAAAAGGACAAAAATCTCTCAAATATCAGTTTTTAAGCCCGTTTTTTAGATGAAATGAATATATTTTATTAAAAATTTAGGGCAAAATAGAAAAAAAATGAAAAAAATATTTATTTCTATTGACAATGCAAGTCCAGTGTATTAAAATAGCTCTATGGTGAATATTGCTTTGGCAATATTAATCTTAGCTTATAAGGAGGATATTTGTTATGAACAAGACAGAATTAGTTGCTGCAATCGCAGAAAAAGCTGAAATAACAAAGAAAGATGCTGAAAAAGCATTGGCTGCTGTTATTTCAAGCGTATCAGATGCTTTAGCTGCAGGCGATAAGGTTCAGCTCGTTGGTTTCGGTACATTCGAAGTTAGAGCTAGAGATGCCAGAACAGGTAAGAACCCCCGCACAGGCGAAGTTATCAAAATAGCTGCATCAAAGGTTCCCGCTTTCAAAGCTGGTCAGGCTCTTAAAACAATCGTTAACAAATAATTTGTTATTGAATCGTAAACAGACCGCTGATAGCGGTCTGTTTTTCGTTACGGAGGTTTAAATATGAGAATAGATAAATTTTTGAAGGTTTCCCGCATTATAAAACGAAGAACAATTGCAAACGAGGCTTGCGATACAGGAAGAGTGACCGTAAACGGAAAAATTGTCAAAGCATCATATGATGTAAACATTGGTGATATAATAGAGATAAAGCTTGGCGAAAGGATTTTGAAAGTTAAAGTCGAGTCGATTGCTGAACACGTTTTAAAAGGCGAAGCATCTGAATTATATACTGTTTTATCATAACATTATACTGCAATTCATACACTTCATTATAAAGGAGTGATTGAATATGCAAGGTAAACATAATTTATCCTTAGAAAACAGAAAAATACTCAATATGACAGGAGTAATTGATGTAGAATCATCAAACGATACATCCGTTAAACTCAATACAGAACTAGGAAAGCTTCTGATATCCGGTACAGATATGTCTATCGAAATAATCAACACAGAAACAGGGGATTTTTCTCTAAAAGGCGAAATAAAGAAAATAGAATACAAAACATCGGGAAATTCAGGTAAATTCTCCTCCCTGTTCAAATAAACAAGAGGTGATTAATTTTGTCTGTAACTATAAGTTATGAATTGGGTGCCTTTCTGTTCTCTGCATTTGCGGGTATTATCTGCAGCATAATATTCGATTTTTTCCGTGCAATCAGACATACATTTACCCAAGGAATTTTGGTGATAGGAATTTCTGATATTACATTTTGGATAATATGTTGCATTATATGTTTTATTACAATTTTTAATAAAAGTTCAGGAGAACTCAGATTTTATCAATTTGCCGCTATAATAATTAGTAGTTTTTTATACTTTCTTACCCTTAGTAAGGTGATAAAGTGTATATTTGTTAATTTTTTAAAATTTATAAAATTTATTTTCAAAATACTATTGACACCGCTTGAATTTTTGTATAAAATTCTATTAAGTGTTTTTTTTACAAAACCTACAAAGAATGATAGCTGTGGAGGTACAGATGAAACACACAAAACGCAAAATAATTACTTATGCGAAAGCGAACAAAAAAAAGATTAGAATAATATTACTCATTCTGATATGTTGCGTTATGGTTATTAAGGGAATTATGCAACAACCTCAGATTCTTGAAAACAAAGCAGAAATTCAACGTCTTAAACAAGAGATAGAATACGAAAAAAGTCGCCAGGAAGACGTACAGAAAATGCGTGAGAACATTGAAACTGACGAATACATCGAACGAATCGCAAGAGATAAGCTAGGTATGATGAAGCAAAACGAAAAAGTATTTATAGACGCTTCAGCCACCGATTAACAAACACAAATACATTTTAAGAGAAAACATTAGGAGGAATAAAAGCTGATATGGCAACAGAAGCAGGAGCTAGAGTTAAAGGAAAAGTCGTAAAGGTAATGCCCTTCGGTGCATTCGTACAATTCGGTGAAGGTCTTACAGGCCTCGTACATATATCCGAAATCGCAAGGGATTATGTAGAAAATATCAATGACCACATTAAAGTCGGAGATGAGGTAGAAGCTATAGTTGTAAAGATTGATGAAAATAACAAAATCAGTCTTTCTATTAAAAAAGCAATTCAATCCAGACCTCAGGAATACAAAAGCAAACAGCCTCTCCGCCCTGCCGATATTGACTGGAGCAGAAAATCGGATGAAGAAATGTCTTTTGAAGACAGGCTTTCAAAATTCAAAATGGACAGTGATGAAAATATGGCGGCTATCCGAAGAAGCGCCGATTCAAAGCGTTCAGGCGGATATAAACGCGGAAGATAATTTACAGAACTTGCAAGGGCGACCCGTACGGTCGTCCGTTTGTGTATCAAACGGAGAAATCAGATATGGACAACCGTAACCTAACAATGCTTACAGACTTTTATGAATTCACAATGGCTAACGGCTTTTTTTCAGAAGGAATTGGTGATAAAATTGCATACTTTGATATGTTTTTCAGAACCATTCCCGACGGTGGTGGCTTTGCAATATCAGCAGGTCTTGAGCAAGTAATAGAATATTTACAAAATCTGTCATTTAGTGATGACGATATTGAATATTTAAGAAATAAAAAAATCTTTAACGAAAAATTTCTGGAATATCTGAGGAATTTCAAGTTTGAATGCGATGTTTTTGCAATTCCCGAGGGCACGCCCATATTCCCCGGAGAACCTATAGTAACAGTACGAGGACCTGTGATACAGGCACAATTCATTGAAACAATGATTCTCCTCACGATTAATCATCAAAGCCTCATAGCAACAAAAGCAAATAGAATAGTCAGAGCCGCCGACGGCAGAGCCGTAATGGAATTCGGCTCAAGAAGAGCACAAGGATCAACCGCAGCATATCTCGGTGCAAGAGCTGCATATATAGGCGGATGTTCTGGCACTGCATGTGTTATATCAGACAGAGATTTTAACGTCCCTGCCCTTGGCACTATGGCACATAGTTGGATACAATTCTTTGATACCGAATACGAAGCTTTTGCTGCATATGCAAGAAACTATCCCGACAACTGTACTCTTTTAGTTGATACCTATAATGTATTAAAATCAGGTATTCCCAATGCAATCAAAGTTTTTGATGAGATTTTAAAACCTATGGGAAAACGCCCTGTAGGCATAAGAATTGACAGTGGAGATATAACATATCTTTCAAAAAAGTGTAGAAAAATGCTTGATGATGCAGGGTATGAAGATTGCAGAATTGTAGCATCAAATTCTCTCGACGAATGGATAATCCGTGATACTCTTATCCAGGGAGCTTGTATAGATTTATTTGGCGTAGGAGAACGTCTGATAACATCTAAATCCTCCCCTGTTTTTGGTGGGGTATACAAATTGGTTGCTCTGGAAAACGAGGACGGCAATATTATTCCAAAAATAAAAGTAAGCGAAAATGTCGCAAAAATAACAACCCCGGGATTTAAACAGGTGTATCGTCTGTATTCGAGAGAAAACTCACAGGCTATAGCAGATATTATCACACTTCACGACGAAGAAATCGACGACTCAAAGCCTCTTGAAATATTCGACCCTGAACACACCTGGAAACGAAAAACAGTAACAGATTTTTATGCAAGACCCCTTTTAAAACCAATTTTCTTGAAAGGAGAATTGGTTTATGAAGCTCCTTCCCTATCCGTATTAAAAGAATACTGCAAGATGGAAATCGACGGTCTCTGGGATGAAGTGAAACGTTTTGAAAATCCCCACGCATATTATATTGATATGTCAAAAAAACTTTGGGATTTAAAATACAACTTACTTGACAAACTTTCAGAACTAAGGTGATTTAAATAAATACATTGTTTTTAAACTCAAATGAAGAAGATATTTTAAAAGCTGCCGATATTATAAAATCAGGAGGGTTAGTGGGTTTTCCCACCGAAACAGTCTATGGAATCGGCGCTGACGCTTTTAACGAAGAAGCTGTTAAAAACATATTTAAAGCAAAAGGCCGTCCTATAGACAACCCTTTAATAGTACACATATCCGACTTCAAAATGATTGACAGACTGGTGACATACGTCCCTGACAATGCAAAAATACTTATGGATGCATTTATGCCGGGGCCTATAACACTTATAATGAAAAAATCAAAAGAGGTAAATGATACAGTCACGGGCGGACTTGATACGGTTGCAATCCGATTTCCTGCACATCCTGCTGCACGAAAGCTGATTGAATTTGCACAAACGCCTATTCCCGCTCCAAGCGCTAATCTATCAGGGAAACCCAGTCCTACAACTGCAAAGCACGTAGCTGATGATATGACAGGCAGAATTGATGCAATAATTGACGGCGGCGAATGTTCTGAAGGTCTGGAATCCACAGTTGTCGACTGCACTGGAGAAATCCCCGTTATTTTACGTCCAGGAATTATAACACTTGAAGATATACAAGAGTATATCCCGGAAGCTGAGATTGATGAAAACATATTAAAATCAGCAGAACCAGGAGAAAAACCAAGATGTCCAGGAATGAAATACAAACACTATGCACCTGATGCAGAAGTTATTGTTGTGGAAGGCGAAAAATCTTTGGTGGCTGAAAAAATAAAAGAATTAATTAAAGAGAATAACGGTAGAAAAATCGGTGTTATGGCATGCAGTGATACTGAATACAAAGCTGATTTAACAGTCAGAATCAAAAACGGGAACAAAGGTTATGCACATACCTTATTCTCAGGTCTTAGAAATTTTGATGAGGCCGGAATTGACATTGTGTTTGCTGAATTTTTTATAAATGACAAATATGCAATAACCGTAAAAAACCGACTTTATAAATCTGCATCAAACAATATAATTTATGTTTAAAAAGGACTTTATACAATGAAAATACTATTTGTTTGCACAGGAAATACCTGCAGAAGCCCGATGGCTGCTGCAATGATGAATAAAATTTGCACAGAAAACGATATGGATGTTTATGCATCATCGGCAGGAATATTTGCCGAAAGCGGGAGTAAAGCAAGTAAAAACGCAATTGAAACTATGAAGGAGTACGGTATTGATTTATCATCCCACAAATCCACTCCTCTTACAGAAGCTTTGCTTTCTGAATACGATATTATTCTTACCATGACTGAAGGACATAAAACAATGATATCTGCTCTTGCACCTGACAAGATTAACACAATTTGTGAATATGCGGGATACGATGGCGATATTTCCGACCCATTCGGCGGAAATCTTACACAATATAAAGAATGTGCACAAGATATTTACGACTGTTTGACGGATATAGCAGAAAAAATATACGATTTAACGGGTAATTAATGTGGAAATTATTATAAAAAATATGGAACAAGCTCACATTGATGATGTGTGCAACATAGAATACAGTTCCTTTGCGAAACCCTGGAGTAAAAAATCGTTTGAAGATGAACTGAAAAATCCCAACGCTGTGTATTCTGTTGCAATAGCAAACGGGAAAGGAGTAGGCTACATTGGAGGATGGATAATTCAGGATCAATACGATATAAATAATATTGCTGTACTCCCCCAATTCAGAAAACAGGGAATTGCTAAAGCACTGCTTAAGCAAACAATTGATTTTTGTGCTAAAAAGAAACTTACTCAAATAACACTTGAAGTCAGGCAGAGTAACGAGCCTGCAAAAGCCTTATACAACAAATTCGGCTTCATACCTGTAGGTATAAGAAAAAAATACTACTCCGACACTGGCGAAGACGCCATAATAATGGCACTGGAACTTTAACGAAAGGTAATAAAAAATGGATACACTTATTTTAGGCATTGAAAGCTCCTGCGACGAAACTGCAGCAGCAGTTACTTTGAACGGCAGAACAGTTTTATCCAACGTAATAAATTCTCAGATTGATATACACAAAAGATACGGCGGCGTTGTGCCGGAAATAGCTTCACGTTGTCATATAGAAGCAATTGATACAGTTATAGACAAAGCATTAACTGATGCCAAAGTAAAGCTAGATGATTTGGATGCAATTGCAGTTACTTACGGACCCGGTTTGGTTGGCGCCTTACTTGTTGGGGTTTCAGAAGCTAAAGCAATCGCTTATGCAGCAAAAAAACCGCTTATTGGAGTTCACCACATAAAAGGGCACATTATGGCAAATCTTATAGAACATAAAGACCTTGAGCCTCCATTTGTTTGCCTCGTGGCATCAGGTGGGCATAGTCATATAGTTTATGTAAAAAGCTATGCCGATTTTGAAATAATAGCTCAGACAAGAGATGATGCTGCAGGTGAGGCATACGACAAAATAGCCCGAGTGCTGGGCTTAGGTTATCCGGGCGGTCCTCTTATAGATGCACTCGCAAAAAAAGGTAATGAAAATGCAGTTAACTTCCCAAGAGTGAAAATGTCGGACAGTCTTGATTTTTCATTCAGTGGAGTAAAAACCGCAGTAATAAACTATATGCATAATGCAGAACAAAAAGGCGAAAAAACAATCCCTGAGGATATTGCTGCAAGTTTTCAATGCGCAGTAACCGACGTTTTATGCGACCATACTATTAAGGCTGCAAAAATAAAATCCTGCAAGACTATTACCCTTGCAGGTGGCGTTGCATCAAATTCTGAGCTTCGCCGAAAAATGAAAGAGGAAGCTTTAAGGCACGGTATAGAAGTGTTATACCCCTCCCCCATACTCTGTACTGATAATGCCGCTATGATTTCTTGTGCAGGCTATTATGAGTATTTAAACAAAAACTTCAGTGATTATACATTGAATGCTGTTCCATCCCTAAAACTTTAATTTGAAAGGATTACAATAATTTTATGTTACTCTACGGATTAATATCTATTCTGATAATAGCAGCAGACCAGATTTCTAAGATTATGATTTCAACTGCTTTCACTGATAACACACGTCACATACTAATACCCAATATTATCAATATAGTATACCGAAAAAACACAGGAGCCGCTTTCAGCATGCTCTCCGACCATGTTATACTTCTTGGCTTAATTTCTATTATTTTCTGTGTGGGTGTTATAATTTTCTATATAAAAAGAAAACCCACTCACCCATTATTCTGCACATCTCTTGCACTTATATTTGCAGGAGCTCTGGGAAACGGCATTGACAGAATTATAAGAGGTTATGTGGTTGATTTTATAGAAACTGCTTTCATGAATTTTCCTGTTTTTAATATTGCAGATATTTCAATCACAATAGGAGCCGTACTACTTGTAATTTACGTAATATTCTATGATAAAGACTAAAAAATCCGCAAAAGCGGATTTTTTAGTTGTTCAAATATTCAATTGAAGAATAAACCAAAAGCTTACACGCAGGCATAAGAGCAGATGTATCAATTTTAAATTTAGAACTATGCAACGGATACCGTACGCCACTGCCACCTACACCAAATCTGAAATAGGATGAAGGACAAATCTCAGCAAAATAAGCAAAATCATCCCCCGTCATTGAGCCTCTGTCAAGACTTTTAATATTCGTGATCTCAGTAATTTTCTCAGACGCTTTAACAACAACAGAATTAATTACCGGGCTGTTAACCGTAGGTGGATACAACTCATTATATTCAAATTCTATATCAACGCCAAATTTATTTCCTGTTTCAATTGCAAGCTCCCTAAGCTTGTCCCTCACACTAAAACGAACAACAGAGTCAAAAGCACGTGCAGTACCTGTAATTTCTACATTGTCTGGAATAATATTATTAAAGCTTCCACCATTTATAGTACAAACACTCACAACACAATCTTTATCGCTAAAATATTTATTTTTAATTTCTGAATAAACCTTTATTATTTCTGCTCCCGCAACTAATGGGTTGATACAATTTTCAGGCTCAGCCCCATGTCCGCCTTTTCCTTTTATATTAACTTTAAAATCATCAGGTGAAGCTGTTATGCTACCGTCGCGATAAATGAGAGTTCCCAAAGCTTCAAGAGGGTCTACGTGCATCGCTATAGAGGCAGTAACACCCTCAGCGGCACCTTCCGAAATCATAGGAAGTGCACCGCCCGTTCCCTCTTCAGCAGGTTGAAATAACACTCTGACTGTACCTGAAAACCAATTACAATTTTCGCATAAAGCTTTAGCAGCATACAACAAACAGGCAGTATGCATATCGTGACCGCAAGCATGCATATAACCTTTATTTGAAGAAGCAAAATCAACTCCGCTTTCCTCATCAAGGGGCAGAGCATCAATGTCTGCTCTTATAAGAAAAAGCTTATTAGAGGTTTTAGTACCTTTTATATCAGCATATACACCTGTTTTAGCACAACGAACAGGTTTTAAACCCAATTCAGTTAAAAATTCTAATATATATTCAGAGGTTTTAAACTCCTGAAATCCGGGTTCGGGAATTGAATGAAGATATTTATATGTTTTTATAATATCATTTTCTTCAAAACTGAAATTCACTTTAAATCACTTCCCTATTTAATCATCTCTTTAAACTCACTCTCGCTAATTATACGTATCCCGAGAGCTTGAGCTTTATCAAGTTTACTGCCCGCTTCCTCTCCTGCAAGGACACAGGTTGTCTTCTTTGAAACAGAACTTGAAGTTTTACCACCAAAATTTTCTATAATTTCTGACGCCTCAGAACGGGTAAACTCTGTAAGAGTACCTGTGAGAACAAAAATTTCTCCTTCAAACCGCAAATCAGTCTGTTCGGTTGTTTCCTCTTCACACTCGACACCACCCAATTTTAATCGGTTAATAAAATCAACATTTTTTTCATCAGAAAAGAAATCAACAATAGATTCTGCCATTATTTCACCAATATCATCAACAGTTCTAAGTTCCTCGGCAGTAGCTGAACACAGATTTTCAATAGATTTGTATTTTTTTGCAAGAACTTTTGCAGCCTTTTCACCCACATGGCGTATACCAAAAGCAGAGATAAGTTTATGAAGAGGATTGTAACGTGACTTATCTATAGCAGCAAGCAAATTAGTTTCAGATTTTTCACCCATCTTATCAAGGTTCGAAACATCACCTACTTTAAGATAATATAAATCAGAAGCATCTTTAATTATTGATTTTTCTACCAATTGCTCAATTAATGCAGGCCCAAGTCCGTCGATATCCATAGCAGGCTTTGAAACGAAATGAATAATTCGCCGTAGTTGCTGGGCAGGACAAGACATACTTATGCATCTGTATGCCGCCTCTCCTTCCTCACGGATAACCTGTCCTCCGCAAGAAGGGCAGAATTCAGGCATATGAAATTCTATTTCTCCACCCGCACGGGCATCTTTATTTACACCAACAACTGCAGGGATAATATCTCCTGCTTTTTCTATTATTACCCTGTCACCTATTCTTATATCTTTTTCACGAATATAATCTAGATTATGGAGTGTGGCTTTTGAAACATTTGTGCCAGCAATTCTTACCGTGTCAAGAATTGCAAGAGGTGTGAGAACACCTGTTCTGCCTACATTAATCTGAATATCCTTTACTGTTGTTTCCTTCTGTTCTGCTGGAAACTTATATGCAATTGCCCATTTAGGGAACTTAGATGTGCTTCCAAGAAGTGTTCTGTGTTCAAACTTATTTACTTTAATAACTGCACCGTCTATATCAAAATCAAGACTGTCACGCTTTTCTCCGATTTCAAGCACTTTATTGTATGCATCAGATATAGATTTATAGGTGTCAAACACGGACACCGTTTTAAATCCAAGCTTTTTTAGTAGCCTCAAACCCTCAATATGACTGTTTACCTCAACCCCCGATATTTGCTGAATATTAAACACAAATATATCAAGCTTTCGTTCAGCAGTAATCTTTGAATCAAGCTGACGTAAAGAGCCTGCAGCAGCATTGCGTGGGTTTGCAAAAAGCGGAAGTCCCTCTGCCTCTCGGATTTCATTCAATGAAATAAAACTTTTCTGAGGCATATAAACCTCTCCGCGCACTTCAATATAGGGAATTTTTTTCGTCAAAGACATGGGAACAGAACGAATTGTTTTAACATTCTCAGTAACATCTTCACCCACAATCCCGTTACCACGAGTTGAAGCCCTTACAAATTCTCCGTTTTCGTATTCAAGAGAAACTGAAAGTCCGTCTATTTTCTGCTCAACGATATATTCGGGACTTAATACAACTTCTCTCACACGTCGGTCAAAATCATCTACTTCCTCTTTGCTGAAAGCATCCTGAAGGCTTTCCATAGGCACCTTATGATGAACCTCAGCAAATCCCTCAAGAGCCACTCCTCCCACACGTGATGTAGGAGAATTCGGCTTTTTAAGTTCAGGATGTTCGCTTTCGAGAATCTCCAACTCCCTAAGTGCTTTGTCATATTCAAAATCAGAAATTTCAGGATCATCAAGCACATAATATCTGTAACTGTGATAGTTCAAAAAATCTGTTAGTTTATTTACTCTTTTTTCAAAATCTGACATAGAAATTTTACTCCAAATTATTATTAATACCTGAAAAATACCCACCGTAAAATTGAGGAACACGGCCTACTATAACCGTGTCTGCAACAGGAAGTGTGTTTTTAACATCAACAGAAATCCGGGATGAAGCACCAACCACTGTTACGGTTATACACAAATCAACGTATACACAGTGACGTACCTGATTAATACCTACAGAAACAAATTCATCTCTGAAAGAGGCTTTTGTAACCGAGTAAGGATGTACCTTTATTCGAAATTTAGGACCTGCAGCCGCGAACAAAGGACTATTCTGTGTTGCACCTAAATAAATATCTACGTACTTTTCAGGAGGGTTAGATGCATATTCATCAGCATATTTAGTTATTTCAGTCTTTATTCGATTTAAATACGAAACATTTGCTGCAACCGACACTATTTCCTTGTCTGAATTCTGTGTTACCGATATAATATCCGTATAAGACACATCACTAAGACATTTATCTACTGCCAGCCTTAAAGCCTCGTTTCCTGTTTCAGTAGCATAAGCCGAAAAAGCATATCCAAAAGGTTTTTCAAAATTACGATAAACAAAACCAAATATTACTGAAATAAATGTTGTTAGCGTCAATAAAGCAAACAACACCCTCATTTTCCTACGCCTTCGACCCATATGTATCACCACCCCTTATGGCATATAATATGCTAAAGGGGTGGTGTAAGTGATTAAAGTGCTTTTTCTGCTATTTCTTTTACAAGCTTAGAAACAAGGTCATCAACTGACATTGTTCCAAGGTCGCCGTCCTTTCTGGAACGAACAGCAACGACATTATTTTCAATATCTTTGTCACCTGCAATAATCATATATGGAACCTTTTCAAGCTGAGCTTCTCTTATCTTATAGCCCATCTTCTCCGAACGGTCATCAATTTCAACACGGATAATTCCATACTTTTCAAGCTCGGCCTTAACCTTTTCGATATACGGAATATGTCTGTCAGCAATGGGTATGAGCTTAACCTGAACAGGAGCAAGCCAAAGCGGGAATGCACCTGCATATTTTTCAATTAAAAGAGCAAGTGTTCTTTCATAGCATCCGATTGATGTTCTGTGAATAATATACGGGTTCTTCTTCTGGCCGTCTTTATCCACGTACTCCATACCGAACTTTTCAGCAAGCATCTGGTCGATCTGAATTGTTATAAGTGTATCTTCCTTACCGTGAACATTCTTAATCTGAATGTCAAGCTTAGGTCCGTAGAATGCAGCTTCACCTATGCCAACCTTATATGGAATTTCGAGATGGTCGAGGATTTTTTCCATCATGCCCTGAGCCTCAGCCCACTGTTCGTCCGTTCCGATATACTTTTCTCTGTCATCAGGATCCCACTGTGAGAATCTGTATGAAACATCTTCATACAAACCAAGAGTTTTGAGCATATATATTGCAAGCTCAAGGCAACCCTTGAATTCATCCTCAAGTTGTTCGGGAGTACACATTAGATGTCCTTCAGAAATAGTAAACTGACGAACGCGGATAAGTCCATGCATCTCGCCTGAAGCTTCATTTCTGAAAAGCGTTGATGTTTCGTTCAGGCGCATTGGTAAATCTCTGTATGATCTGCCTCGGTTAAGATATGCCTGATACTGGAAAGGACACGTCATAGGACGAAGTGCAAAAACCTCGTCGTCCTTATCTTCATCGCCCAAAACAAACATTCCGTCTTTATAATGTCCCCAATGTCCTGAAAGCTTATACAAGTCACTTTTAGCCATAAGAGGAGTTTTTGTAAGCTGCCATCCTCTCTTTTGTTCTTCATCTTCAACAAATCTCTGGAGAAGCTGAATTATACGGGCACCCTTAGGAAGAAGTATTGGCAAGCCCTGGCCAATAAGGTCGCTTGTTGTAAATAGTTCAAGTTCACGTCCAAGCTTGTTGTGATCTCTCTTTTTTGCTTCTTCAAGTTGTGTTAAATATTCTTCAAGCTCAGTTTTGTTAGCAAAAGCAGTTCCGTAAATTCTCTGGAGCATTTTATTATGCTCGTCGCCTCTCCAATATGCACCTGTGGCGCTGAGGAGCTTATATGCTTTTACTTTACTTGTGTAACCAACGTGAGGACCTGCACAAAGGTCTGTAAACTCGCCCTGCTTATAGAAAGAAATTACAGAATCCTCAGGAAGATCGTTTATAAGCTCGCACTTATACGGTTCATCCTTCATAAGCTCAAGAGCTTCATTTCTTGGAAGTTCAAATCTCTCAATCTTTAAATTTTCTTTGGCTATTTTCTTCATTTCCGCTTCAATAGCTTCAAGGTCCTCAGGTGTAAATTTGTGTTCAGAATCAAAGTCATAATAAAATCCTGTTTCAATAGCAGGACCAATTGCAAGCTTTGCTTCCGGGAACAGTCTTTTTACTGCCTGTGCAAGCACGTGTGAAGCACTGTGTCTTAAAATCTGAAGTTCGTTCATTTCACTCATTTTTATACTCCCTTTCATTATTGCTTTTCTTAAGGTAAACAAAAAAGCACCCCAAGAAAAATGCAATTTGCATATTTCTCAGGGGTGCAATAAATACACGGTTCCACCCTGATTACGGAAATTTCCGTCACTCATAAAACCCATTAACGCAGGATAACGGCAAAGCTTACTGCAATTTTCAGCCCGCGGCTCCAAAGTGGTATTCATCGGATCAATCAGCTAACGGCTTCCAGCCCACGACCGTTATTCTCTCTTGCCTCAAAAAACCGACTACTGTCTTTTTCACAGCCATTAAGGTTATAATACCAAAACCTTGACAATATGTCAAGGTTTTTATTTAATTTTGTGTATAATACATAACAAAAACCTGAACACAACAATTTATATTTAAGTCATTTATTCAAGATATTTTTTAAGATATTTACCTGTATATGACTTATCTGATTTTACAATTTCTTCAGGAGTACCTTTTGCGATAACTGTTCCTCCACCGTCACCACCTTCCGGTCCCATATCAATTATATAGTCAGCAACCTTAATAACATCAAGATTGTGTTCTATAACTATAACAGTATTGCCGCCTTCTACAAGCTTATCAAGAACACCTATAAGCTTATGCACATCTGCACTGTGAAGACCCGTTGTGGGTTCATCAAGAACATAAACTGTGTCGCCTGTGCTTCGTTTTGAAAGCTCTGTTGCAAGTTTAACTCTCTGAGCCTCACCACCGCTTAAAGTAGTTGAGCTTTGTCCAAGCTTAATATATGAAAGCCCAACATCCTTAAGAGTTTGCAGCTTACGCTTCAGCTTCGGCAGATTTGCAAAAAATTCAAGTGCTTCCTCAACAGTCATATCAAGAACGTCATAAATGTTTTTACCTTTATATTTAACTTCTAAAGTTTCTCTGTTATATCTCTTACCTTTACATACTTCACAAGGCACATATACGTCTGACAAGAAGTGCATCTCAATCTTAACAATACCGTCACCTGAGCAAGCTTCACATCTTCCTCCTTTAACATTGAAGCTGAACCTGCCTGCATTATATCCTCTTACTTTTGCATCGTTAGTTGATGCAAAAACTTCACGAATATCGTTAAAAAGCCCTGTATATGTTGCAGGATTTGAGCGTGGAGTTCTTCCGATTGGTGACTGGTCTATGTTGATTATTTTGCCAAGCTTTTCTTTACCTTTTATATCTTTGTGCTTACCACCGTGCATTCTTGCACGGTTAAGGTCGTGAGCAAGCTGTTTATACAGAATTTCATTTACCAGCGAGCTTTTACCTGAACCTGATACACCTGTTACGCAGGTAAACACTCCAAGTGGAAATTTAACATTTATATTTTTAAGGTTATTTTCTGCAGCTCCCATAACCTCAATCCAATCAACAGGTTTACGTCTTTTCTCAGGCACATCAATGGTAATTTCTCCCGAAAGATATTTCCCTGTTATGGATTCGGGGCTTTTTATAATATCTTCAACCGTTCCCTCACCTACAATAAGACCGCCGTTAATACCGGCACCGGGGCCCACATCTATAATATGGTCAGCGGCAAGCATTGTATCAGTGTCGTGTTCAACCACAATTACGGAATTTCCCATATCACGAAGATGCATAAGAGTTCCGATAAGCCTGTCATTATCTCTTTGATGAAGCCCGATACTTGGCTCATCAAGAATATATAAAACACCCATAAGCCCTGAGCCTATCTGTGTAGCAAGCCTTATCCTCTGAGCCTCACCGCCGCTGAGCGTTCCCGACGAGCGAGCTAAGGTGAGATAATCAAGACCTACATCTATCAAAAACTTAAGCCTTGCTTTAATTTCCCTGATTATCTGGTCGCCAATTATTTTTTCTCTTTCGGAAAGAACAAGTCCGTTAATAAAGTCCATAGCTGATTTTACAGACAGCTTTGTGAAGTCATAAATATTAATGCCGCCCACTGTAACTGCAAGCACCTGTTCATTCAGTCTTGCACCGTGGCATACGGGACATTCCACATCATTTATATATTTTTCAATATCATTTTTAGCATAATCGGATGAAGTTGAATGGTACCTTCGCTCAAGGTTAGTTACTATTCCTTCAAAGGTTGTGGAATAACTGCCACTGCCGTAAGACCTTGTGTAGCTCAGGTTGATTTTTTCATCGCCCGTACCATAGAATACTATTTTTTTAATATTCTCAGGCAATTCATTAAAGGGGATGTTAATATCAAATCCGTAATGGTCTGCAAGAGCGGTAAAATACATATATGCAATACTGTCAGTTTCCCCTGCACTGTTCCAGCCCGTTGCATAAATCGCACCGTCTAAAAGGCTTTTACTTCCGTCTTCAACAATTAAAGCAGGGTCTATTTCAGCTTTACTTCCAAGACCGTCACAATGCTTACAAGCACCATAGGGATTATTGAATGAGAACATTCTTGGGGCAAGTTCCTCAAGGCTTATTCCGCAATCAGGGCATGCAAAACTGCCGCTGAAAACCATATCTTCCCCGTCTATTATACCAACGGTTACTATATCCCCCGTAAGCTTGATTGCAGTTTCTACCGAATCCGCCACTCTTTGGTCTATTCCCTCTTTAACTATAATTCTGTCTACTATTATATCAATATTATGCTTAAAGGTTTTCTTAAGCTCAATTTCTTCGTCAAGTGTACGAATTTCTCCGTCAATCCTTGCACGGACATATCCGTTTCGTGAGGCGTCCTCAAGAATTTTCTTATGATTGCCTTTTTTACCTCTTACAACAGGTGCCATTATCTGAATTTTTGTTCCTGTTTCAAGAGCCATTATACTGTCTACTATATTATCAACCGTCTGGCGTGAAATAACCTTGCCGCATTTAGGGCAATGAGGTATTCCTATACGTGCATACAAAAGACGTAAATAGTCATATATTTCAGTAACTGTTCCAACCGTAGAACGAGGATTTTTTGAAGTGGTTTTCTGGTCTATACTGATTGCAGGTGAAAGACCATCTATGCTTTCAACATCAGGCTTATCCATCTGACCGAGAAACATACGTGCGTATGAAGATAAGGATTCAACATATCTTCTCTGTCCTTCAGCGTACACAGTATCAAAAGCAAGAGAGGATTTACCCGAGCCTGACAGGCCTGTTAAAACAACAAGCTTTTCTCTCGGAATATCAACCGATATATTTTTAAGGTTATGAACCTTTGCACCTTTAATTTTTATATATCCCGACATAATTTATCCTTTCTATGATAAAAACAGACTTCCTGTTTTCTTTGAACGCTCAAGCATATCTTTTTTTCGACTTTGAGCTATGGTGTAATCCTCAATCATGGCATTTTCAAATAAAGACTTGATCAGAGGAGTTTCCGAATAAATCAAATCCCCGTTCTTAACAATATCAAGCCTGTCTGCCTCGCTGAAATCACGGATATCACATATATTAATTTCCCTGCCAAGCTCCCGTTCAAGCTTAGTCTGAATTTCATACATATGATTCAGTTGAGTGGAGCCGTCAAAAAAACCAACTACAGACAAAACCTCGTCGTCAAGAAGATATATCACAGGCGTAAGCAAGCCTGATTTGATTATTTCTATTATTTTTTCATTCATAAGAACTTACTTCCTTTGCAATTGTCTTATCCTGTCACGAAGCATTGCAGCCTTTTCAAACTCAAGATTTTCTGCCGCAATAGACATTTCTGCTGCAAGTCGGGCAATTAAAGCCTCAGCACTTTCAACAGGTGCTTCGGTTTCATCAACAGAGTGAGTTGCTTCTATAATATCTCTTACAGCTTTATTAATTGTTTTAGGAACAATACCGTGAGCTTTATTATATTCATCCTGAAGCTTACGTCTTCGGGCGGTTTCATCCATTGCACGACGCATGGAATCTGTTACAATGTCGGCATACATAATAACAATACCTTCTGAATTACGTGCGGCCCTTCCAATTGTCTGAATAAGAGAACGTTCACTTCTTAAGAAACCTTCCTTATCGGCATCAAGAATTGCAACAAGGGAAACCTCAGGTATGTCAAGGCCTTCTCGAAGAAGATTTATACCAACGAGGCAATCGAATTCTCCAAGTCGCAAATCACGGATTATTTCGGTACGTTCTATGGTTTTTATATCAGAGTGCATATAACGTACTCTGATTCCTGCGCCTGAAAGATAAGCTGTAAGGTCTTCAGCCATTTTTTTTGTAAGAGTGGTAACCAACACTCTTTCCTGTTTTTCCACTCTTTTATTTATTTCATCAATCAAATCATCAATCTGCCCATTCACGGGTCGGACAAATATTTGAGGGTCTAGAAGCCCTGTAGGCCTTATTACCTGTTCGGCTACATTTTTACTATGCTCCGCTTCGTAATCACCGGGGGTAGCACTTGTAAATATAACCTGATTGATTTTTTTCTCAAATTCACTGAAATTAAGAGGTCTGTTGTCATAAGCACAAGGCAGTCTGAATCCGTATCCAACAAGTGAATCCTTACGCGCCCTGTCACCGTTATACATAGCACGAACCTGTGGTATGGTAACGTGGGATTCATCTATAAACATAATGTAATCGTCAGGGAAATAATCAAGTAAGGTATATGGTGGACTTCCCGGCTCTCTGCCGCTTATATGCCTTGAATAGTTTTCTATACCCTGACAAAAACCGATTTCCCGAAGCATTTCAAGGTCGTACATCGTCCTCTGCTCTATACGCTGAGCCTCAATGAGCATATTTCTTTCCTTAAAATATTCTATACGCTCTTCCATTTCTTCCTCGATAGCATTTAAGGCTATTTCCATTTTCTCTTTTGTTGTAACATAGTGAGAGGCAGGAAAAATAATCACATGGTCGCGAGTCCCCGTAACCTCGCCCGTCACTGTATTGATTTCGCATATACGCTCAATTTCATCACCAAAGAATTCAATCCTGAGTGCCGAATCGCCGCTTCCCGAGGGAAAAATCTCAACAACGTCACCACGTACTCTGAACTTGTTGCGGGAAAATGCAATATCGTTCCTCTCGTACTGGATTTCTACAAGTTTTCGCAGAATTTCATCACGGTCACGCTCAGTACCCACTCTAAGACTAAGAGTCAGATTTTTATAGTCGTCAGGATCGCCAAGACCGTAAATACAGGAAACACTCGCAACAATTATAACATCCCGTCTTTCAAAGAGGGCCGCTGTTGCACTGTGCCTCAATTTATCTATTTCATCATTGATTGAAGCATCTTTCTCGATAAATGTATCTGTTTGCGGAATATACGCTTCAGGTTGGTAATAGTCGTAATAGGACACAAAATATTCCACCGAATTTTCAGGAAAAAATTCTCTGAACTCCGAGCACAACTGTGCTGCAAGAGTTTTATTATGAGCAAGCACAAGGGTTGGTCTGTTAAGCCTTGCAATAGCATTTGCCATGGTAAAAGTTTTTCCTGAACCTGTAACACCCAAAAGAGTCTGAGCACGCATACCACTTTCAACACCCTTGACCAGGGACTCAATTGCCTTAGGCTGGTCGCCCGTCGGCTCATAAGATGAACAAAGCTTAAATTTATCCATACACTGTCAGACTCCTTTCATAATTTAGTTAAAATCAAATTCTACCTTACCGTTGTTTAGCTTCAAAACAGCTGAAAAAGCTTTTCCGTTTTTAGAAACAAATCCATCTATTTTATATGTAGAACCTGTTTCCAATAACTTTTTTGCATTTAAAAGCGAAATAATTCTACCACATATAATGCCGCTGAAGCCAAATTTGCATCCGTCTTTATAACCACTGCATCCGTAACCGAACTTTGTTCTCACCACAGGCTTTCCGCAAACTGGACAAGAGCCTGCTTCATCACCCACAAAACCGTAATCTGTATCCTGTTCAGGCGGTTGCGACTTTCTACTCATAACCTCGGATATTTCCTGTTTAACAAGTTCGACGGAATCCTTGATTTCAATCTCGCCTCTGTATACCTTTTTAAGTGATTTACCCATCTCGGCTGTTTTATATTTATCCATACTTATATTCATAAAAGTAAGAGAAACAATAAAATTCTCGCCTTCAGGTAAAATCTTGTATACGTCCTTTGTAAGACTTATATATCCGCTTTTAATAGCATTGTCGATAATTCCCGTTCTTGTTGCTTCGGTTCCAAGCTCAAGGCCTTCAAAAACTGCTTTGTATTCCTCAGCATCATCCTCTGTTTCGATGTTCTCCTTATCCTCTCTGAAGGGGTTTTTAAGATAGTTATTAAGAGTTTCTATAGTGTAATGCTTAGGAGGAGTGGTGTTTTTCTCCGAAGGCTTGAAATCAATGTTTACAATATCGCCTTTTTCAAGATTTGGAATAATTTTGTCTTTTCTGGTACTGTCATCATATTTTGTCCATCCCGGCTCAAGAATAACAGTGCCTTTTAAAACAAAATCTTCAAGTTCTCCAACCTTAATTGTTATTTCACTTTTCTTTGCAATACATTCCTCACTGCAGAAAACTGCCGCAAAGCGTCTCATAATAGTACTATAAACCTTTAGTTCATCCTCTGACAGCGCAGTTTTCTGAGGTATTTTGAATGTAGGCGTAAGAGCAGAGTGTGACTCAATTTTCGAATCATCAAATATATTTTTTCCTGATTTAAAAACAACAGGGTATCCAAGATTTCCTACAATGGAAATAATCTTTTTAATTTTATCCTGCTCTGCCGTAGCAAGATATTCGGAATTAGTTCTGGGGTATGTTACAAAACCTTTTTCATAGAGGTCCTGAACAATTTTTAAACTCTTTTCCATAGGCATTTTGTATTTCTTACCAAGAACATTCTGAAGCTTCGTAAGCGAATAAAGCTTACCGGGCTGAAGCTGAGTTTTAGTTTGCTTTTTGGAAATCACAACGGCTTCACAGTTATTATATTTATCACAGGCTTCATTAGCTTTAGCAAGCTCATTCTGCTTGAATCTAAGCTTACTCGTAAGCTCAACCGTTTCGCCCTTTGTTTCACATTTGCTTGTTATTACATAATATTTTTCAGAAACAAAATTACGGATTGCCATATCTCTGTCATAAATCGCTTTAACAATCGGAACAATAACCCGTCCAACTCTAAGAAACGAGCCTGATTTAAGAGTTGCGAACCGTGTAAGATTAACTCCATAGAGCCAGTCCATATAGGTCCGTGCATAGCCTTCATTTGCCAGATTATTGTATTCCGTTTCGTCCTTCATTTCAGAGAGAGCTTTTCTTATTGTTTCAGGTGTCTGGTCGGGAAGCCAGAGTCTTTTAAGGCTTTTACCTCCATGCCCCGCCTTTTCAACACATGTTCTGATGATTATTTCGCCTTCACGATCGGAGTCACCTGCATTTACGATAGTATCAACATCATCACGGTTACACAGAGATTTGATTGTTTCAAACTGCCTGCGGACACCGCTGTCAACCGCTTTAGTTTTATAATCCCTTTTTAAAACAAACTTGAACTCTTCCGGGAAACAAGGAATACTGTCCAAAGTCCAACGTGTATGTTCAGAGGGAGCTTCCTGAGAATAGTCCTCTATATCTGCAAGAGAGAATAAATGCCCGAAAGCCCAGGTCACAATGTAACCTGAACCCTCGAAATATCCGTTCATTTTTTTAAAGTTTCCGACACTGTCCGTTATATTACGTGCAAGACTCGGTTTTTCTGCAATAATGAGTATTATAGCAATTACCACCTTTAATTATTGTTATAGAATGCTTTATAAGAAAGATACGCCATATAAATATCTGTTTTGGCGGTTACTTCAAAAGGCGCGTGCATTGAAAGCACAGGCACGCCGCAGTCAATAACATCCATATTAAGATTTGCAACATACTGAGCAATAGTGCCGCCCCCGCCCTGGTCTACCTTGCCAAGCTCGCCTGTTTGCCAGTAAACACCTGAATCGTCAAGTATTTTACCGATTTTGTAAACATATTCAGCAGAAGCATCACTGGAATCATACTTGCCTCTGGCGCCGGTATACTTCATAAGAACCATGCCATTACCTGCAAATGCGGCATTGTTTTTCTCGTTCACCTGTTCATAATTAGGATCAACTGCAGAGCTTACATCACTTGAAAGACATGCAGAATTTTCAATTATCCTGCAAAGCTTAAGATAATCACAAGCACCCTCAGCTTTTTCTACAATGCCTGCCAATGCTGTTCTGAAAAATCCTGATAACATACCAGTGTTGCCACATGAACCGATTTCTTCTTTATCTACCAAGATACAAACTGCAGTTTTATCAGGGTTTTTAATTCCTGAAATCGCCTTAAGGGATGTGTATGCACAAACCCTGTCGTCCTGCCCATAACCGCCTATAAATGCACCGTCAAGACCTACATTCTTTGCCTTAAATGCAGGAACAGCCTCAATTTCAGCAGAAAGGAAATCTCTTTCTGTTACGCCATACTTTTTGTTAAGAATAGAAAGAATATTCTTTTTGAATCTGTCTTTTTCGTCAGCACTTCCAATAGTAAAGCCACCGAATAAAATGTTCAGTGCTTCTCCCTCAATTGCTTCGGAAAGTTTTTTAGAAGCCTGATCCTTTGCAAGGTGCGGCAAAAGGTCTGTTACGCAAAAAACGGGATCGTCTTCATCCTCACCGATGGCAATTTCAATCTTATCACCGTTAGAAGTGTACATTACACCGTGAAGAGCAAGAGGAATTGTTGTCCACTGATATTTTTTTATTCCGCCGTAATAGTGAGTTTTAAGAAGTGACATTCCGCAGCTTTCATAAAGAGGACGCTGCTTGAGGTCTAGTCTTGGCGAATCAATATGTGCTCCAACAAGGTTTATTCCATCACTAAAAGGCTTTTCACCTATAACTGCAAGAAGAATATTCTTGGCGCGGTTTATGATATACACCTTGTCACCCGCCTTTAATTCATTTTTTGAATCAAAGGGAACAAATCCCGCTTTTTCAGCAGCTTCAACTGATATATCGACACATTCTCTTTCGGTTTTACCTCTGTCAAGGTAGCTTCTGTATTCAGCACAAAGCTCCTCCATTTGCACTTTTTGGACATCAGTGAGCTTATCATAAACATACACAGGCTCATAAGTAAGGTCATTTATATTCATTTATTATCATCCTTTCGACAAAAATTTCCATTTAAAAAAGTTTATGACGTTTTTTCATCATTTATTATATTTATTATACCACATTAATCGATTTTATCAATGATTTTATACAAAATTCGTTATTATTTATTGATAGCAAACTTATAATATGTTATAATTTAGACATTATGGAGATTAGGGAAATTAACGGTAATACCTTACTTGAAAAAACAAAAGATTTCAATTTAAAACATATATTTGACTGTGGACAGTGCTTTCGCTTTGTTCAAACAGGTGAAAATGAATACACGGGTGTTGCAGGAAACAAGGCTCTTACTGTTTGCGAAACAGGAAATAGTATCGTCCTTTACGACACCTCAATTGACGAATTTAACGACTTCTGGCATAGCTATTTCGACCTTGGAAATGATTACGGAGCAATTAAACGTTCTCTTTCCGGCGAAGCATGTATGAACAGAGCAATTGAGGAAGGCTCAGGTATCAGAATACTTAATCAGGAACTTTTTGAAACCATTATTTCTTTTATAATCTCTCAAAGTAATAATATACCCCGTATTCGTAAGATAATTGAAAGCTTATGCGCTATATGCGGCAATGAAATTAACTACAGAAATCAAGTATTTTATTCATTCCCCACCCCCGAGGCGATACTTAACACTGATATTTCTCCTATAAAAGCAGGATTTCGTGATAAATATATAATTAATGCTGCAAAGCATATAAGCGAAAACCCCGATTTCATTGAAGAACTGAAAAATGCAGATTCTGCATCCGCTAAAAAGCTTCTTATGTCACTTACGGGTATAGGCAATAAAGTTTCCGATTGCATTTTGCTTTTCGGTCTCAATAAAACCGACTCCTTCCCCGTTGACGTGTGGATGCATCGCATAATGGAGCAACTATACTTCGGTAAAAAGTGTTCCATCCCCGAAATATCTGCATATGCAGCAGAAAAATTCGGGAATTACTCCGGATATGCTCAACAATATTTGTTTTATTATGCACTAAATCATAAAAGCGAATTTAAAGAGGATTTTTAGATGATTGAAAACATAAATCGTTTTATTGCATATATCTGTCCTGAATGTTCAGGAATTTCTGACGGCATCATAACCCTTTTTGATTTTTCAGGAAAAAATCAGATTTCACTTGACTGTACCGATAAAATATGCAAAGGCAAAACAGGTATTCTTCAGATGAAGGGCGACAAGGTTAAAATTGTTATCAAATGCCCTGTATGCGGCGAAAATCATACGTATACAATCTCAACAAATGCTTTTTGGTCAAAAGAGCTTGTAACATTTGACTGTACAAATTCAGGAGTTACCGTATTTTTTGCAGGAGATGAGAAAACAGTTCTTGATGCAGTTGAAGAAGCAGAAAAAATGTTTGATTTAATGGAAACAGAGGCAGAAATTTTAACAGACGAACTAAGGCTTGTACTTCAAACTTTAGATGCACTCCATATAGTAATGGACGAAAGCAGGCTCATTTGCAAGTGCGGAAGCCGTAATATGTTCCCCGTTTTTGAAAACGACAATATGTATGTTGAATGTGAAGATTGCAAGCAAAGGTATCCTATTGTGCCATCCGAAGAGCTTTTGAAGCTTCTTACGGAATCTGATACAGATTTAAAACTGTAAATATCAGCCCAAAGGCTGTTATATATAAAAATACACGGAGGTTTGAAAACTATGTTAGTTTCAGCAACAGAAATGTTAAAGAAAGCCGTTGAGGGCAAATATGCAGTAGGCCAGTTTAACATCAACAATCTTGAGTGGACAAAGGCTATCCTTCTCACAGCTCAGGAGAACAATTCACCGGTTATACTTGGTGTATCTGAAGGTGCAGGCAAGTATATGACAGGCTTCAAAACGGTTACAGCTATGGTTAAGGCAATGATTGAAGAACTTAATATCACTGTACCCGTAGCACTTCATCTTGACCACGGTTCATACGATGGCTGCTATAAATGTATAGAAGCAGGCTTTTCTTCAATAATGTTTGACGGTTCACATTATGCAATTGAAGAAAACATCGAAAAAACAAAGGAGCTTGTTAAAGTAGCTCACGAAAAGGGTATGTCAATCGAAGCTGAAGTTGGTTCAATCGGCGGTGAAGAGGACGGCGTAGTTGGTGCAGGTGAAATTGCCGATCCTAACGAATGTAAAATGATTGCAGACCTCGGTGTTGATTTCCTCGCTGCAGGTATTGGTAACATTCACGGAAAATATCCTGAAAACTGGAAAGGTCTTGATTTCGGTGCGCTTGAAAAAATCAAGGCTCTTACAGGCGACCTTCCTCTCGTACTTCACGGCGGTACAGGTATTCCTGCAGAAATGATTAAAACTGCAATTTCACTTGGAGTTGCAAAAATCAATGTTAATACAGAGTGTCAGCTCTACTTCCAGGAAGCTACACGTAAATACATCGAAGCAGGTAAAGACCTTGAAGGTAAAGGTTTTGATCCCAGAAAGCTTCTCGCACCCGGAACAGAAGCAATTAAGGTTATTGTTAAAGAAAAAATGGAGCTTTTCGGCTCAGTAAACAAAGCGTAAGCTATATTATAACAGGCAGCGGAACTGGTTTCCGTTGCCTGTTTTTTATTGCCTTATGCAAATTTTACATCATTAAACTGATATTGATTAAAGAATATTATACACAATCAACAGTTAATATTTTTTTAGCAATAAATAGTTGACAAATGAGCATATTTAATGTATAATAGCTATTGTTGTACGGCGGTATAGCTCAGTTGGCTAGAGCACACGGTTCATACCCGTGGTGTCAGTGGTTCAAATCCACTTACCGCTACCAGGAAAAACGACTTGTTTTTACAAGTCGTTTTTTCGTCGATATTAATCTC
The DNA here is from genome assembly GCA_045649825.1 of Clostridia bacterium. Classification (GTDB taxonomy): domain Bacteria; phylum Bacillota; class Clostridia; order UBA1381; family UBA1381; genus RGIG9115. Next base: position 6,577 of record JAZRQO010000009.1, on the reverse strand, counting down.
TTCTGAGATTTGATATATACTAATGACACCAGTACAACAGGATATACTATTTCATATATGAAAGTGAATTAAAAATATGAGAATGAGAAAAAAGAAAAACTGTGGTGCTCGCATGGAAAAGTGCAGCAGTTTATGGATTAAAACTCCTGAAGAATGTAAGGGCAGATGGAACGAAATTTTTAACAATCCCCACCCTATTCATCTTGAAATCGGATGCGGTAAAGGTGATTTCGTAACAGGTATGGCAGCTCTGCATCCCGACATAAACTTTGTTGCAATTGAAAAGGTCGAGGACGTACTTGTTATGGCAATGGAAAAAGCCGTGGAAGCAGGAGTAAACAATGTTGCTTTTATAAGTGCTGATGCCGAGAATATTGAAAACGTATTTGAAAAAGGAGAAGTAAACCGCATTTACCTTAACTTCTCTGACCCGTGGAAAAAGAACAAACAGGCAAAACGCCGTCTTACCCACAAAAACTTCCTTGACAGATACAAAAACATCTTGAACGAAGGCGATTATATCTGGTTTAAAACTGATAACCGTGATTTGTTTGAATTTTCCCTTAATTCATTTGCAGCTGAGAACTTTAAAATGCAGAATATAACCTTTAATCTTCACGAAAGCAAGTTTGAGGGGAATGTTATGACAGAATATGAAAAACGCTTTACAGAGCTTGGAATGCCCATATATCGCTTAGAGGCGGCATATATAGGATGGGAGGAAAAATCTGATGTATAAGGGTGCAGTATTTTTCGATTATGACGGAACGCTTACCGACGAAAATAACCATATATACTCCCCCACCGCAAAAACTCTATATGTTCTCGAAAAGCTAAGAGCAAACGGATATGCCACATTTCTTACAACAGGTAGAATGAAACCGCTAACAACTATGCTTTCGGGTAAATTTACAGGTCTTATCACAAGCAACGGTGCTTATACAGAAGTTGAGGGTAAATGTATAAACAGCATTACAATCCCCGAAAAACTGCTTAAAAACGCGGTTGAGTATATGAACAGAGAAAATATACATTATGCCTTTGAAACAAGTACATGTGCTTATACAAACGGTCTTAAAAACCAGCACTTCATAGAGGTTCTGGACCATTTTAAGCTTGCAAAAAGCTTATTTAAGCCACTTACTACGGAAACTGTTAACAAAGCATATAAAATTATAATAACATATGATTCAGAAGATAAACTTATTAATATGCAAAACACCTTCAGCGATGTTTTTGATATTAAGCCTCACCGTTTCTGCTTATCGGCAGATGTTAACCACAAATCGGTTTCAAAAGGTGTGGGAGTTGATGCAGTTCTTGATTATCTGAACATACCAAAAGAAAATTCCTATGCAGTCGGTGATGGTGCAAACGACCTTACAATGATCAAAAATGTATGCCACGGAATTATTATGGGAGAACACTCAAAAGAGCTTGAGCCTTATGCGGAGTTTGTAACAAAATCGGTTAAAGATGATGGCATATTCTTCGCTTTATCGGAGCATTACAAATTGATTTAAATCCAAAAAAAATGTCGGACTTTTATGTCCGACATTTTTTATACAAAATTTAATTAAACGGTTATATGCTTGTTGTTTTAAAAAAACAATTATTTGTACATTTCGTTATATCTGTCGTTATACATCTTAACGAGCTTATCAGCTCCAAGTTTTTTAATCTCGGCCTGGAAATTATCCCAATCCTTTTCAATATCAAGCTCACCAAATATGAACTTGAGTGATTGCTCTGATGTATATGTTTCAAGAGTATTTGTAAGTTCAAGGATTTCGCCGAGCTCTTCCTCTGTGAACTTAGGTTCGGGATCGGGCTCTGTTACGTAGCCCTGCTCAACCCAGTAGTTTATGTTATTAATCTTAGCCTGAGTTCTTGCATAAGTGTTTTTGTCTTCTTCACAAGGACCACCAAATCTCTGAACCTCACTCATAACAGGCTGGAGCCATGCAGAGCCAAGACCGAGCTTTTTAGCATCTGGAAGATTATCATATTCTTCTTGAGTGATTTCACCCTTCTTAAGTCTTTGTGTCTGATAGTATGAACCTTTAAGAAGTGAATTCTTGCCGCTTATATAAGCGTCATCAGCAATCCAGTGTGTGCCTTCCTCGCCGTCAACTGTAAGAATATGACCTTCTTCTGAATAAAGCCAGTCAAGAGCTTTTACTGCTGCTTCAACATTACCAGATCCCTTTGAGATAGACATCGGGAATCTTGAACCATTGTTCTGATGGTGCATTCTGGGCTGCTTAGCTCTTTCTCCGTTAATTTCAACAGGATAAATCGGAAGCTCGCGTCTTTCGGGATATTTATCGTTGTATGCACCCAGTGTACCGCAACCCATTGCAGCCTGTTCCATAGAGAGCTGAAACTTACCGTCTGCATAGCCTGCATTACATTCCTGTTCTGTCATACTGATAAAGTTGGGATGAAGTACGCCGTTTTCATATGCCCATGCATAGAACTTAACCCATTCTTTATACATATCATTTGTAGGGCCGTAAATCCATGTATTTGTACCGTTTGAACGGCGGTTATCGAACATCATATAAGGTGATGTACCGAAGAACCAACCTGTCATTTCTGCAAAGTACCACCAACCCATACGGCTTGATGTTACGTAGGGCTGACCGCTTACCTTTTTAAGTGCGAGAAGTGCCTCTTTAAGGTCGTCAATTGTTACGATATCCTTTGCAGACATACCTGCCTGATTAAGAAGGTCTTCTCTGATTGTCCACATTGAGTTGAATGCAACAAAGTCGAGAATTCTGGGGAAACCGTACATTTTGTCATCTTGAAGTCTTTTACCTTTTTCCCAAACTTCAGGATACTTTTCGAGCCATTTTGTAAGGTTAGGCATATCATCTTTATAGTCTTCGTAAGCTATGAAAAGCTTATCACCGTACTTAGTTGTGGTGTTTTCGTCGTTTCTGTAATTTATGTATTCGGGAAGATCGCCTGAAGCAAGAAGCGCTGCAAGCTTTTCGTTAAATACATCTCTTTGGATTGACTGGATTTCAATTTTTGTTCCTGTCTTTTCGCCCCACTTGAGGATTGACCATGTATCGCTTGAGAATTCAGAACCGGGATCGTTTGGCATAAAGTATCTGATGATGGGAAGTCCATCTTCAGTTGTAGCACCTGTGTTACCAGCTTTTTTACCGCCGCAACCTGCGAGCATAGAAATTGCCATAACAGCAGAAAGTGCAATTGAAATTGCTTTAATAAACTTTTTCATTAAATAAATCCTCCTGTCAGTTTTAATAGCCGAAATTCCGCTCCCCTGCAAGATACTGCAGGGAATGCGGAAATTCTATAATTGTTTTGCAAACTTTTGTTTACAACAAGCATTGATTGTTCGTTTTAATTAATAGAAATATACATCCAAATAAGTGTTAAACAGTCTGTCAAGAATAACCGCTGTCTGAGCACGTGTTGCACTCTGAATAGGTGCAAATACCCCCTGTGACATACCGTTTATAATACCTGCATCTGCAAGCGTCTGCACTGCATCTTTAGCATAGGAGCTGACTGCATTTTCATCATCAAAATAGATTAAATCAACTGCATCAGGCATTGTATCGAGAGATTTCATTACTCTGTAAATCATTGTAACAATATCCTGACGTGAAATGTTAGCACCAATGCCAAATTCTGCGTCAGAAACTCCATTGATAACTCCTGCATTGTATGCACCATAAACGTAAGGAGCATACCATGCACCATTATCCACATCTGCAAACACCGTACCCTGAGCTGTTGGTATGTTAAATGATTCAACAAGCATTTTTATGAACTGCTCACGTGTTACATTTGCGTGAGGTGCAAAGCTTCCGTCACCCATACCGTTGATGATACCGCGGTTTGCAAGGCTTTCAATTGCATCCTTTGCCCAATCAACATCTGCAATATCATTAAACATTGAAGGTGCTACAGGCTTCAAATGTTCAGGAAGGCTGATACCTGGTGTAACAGGAGCGCCGGAAACCACACCGCCACCGAAACCACCATTACCTCCTACTGAAGGTGAATTGCCGCCACCCTGAGGAGGCTGCTCTATAACGATAGAATTAAATCTTGTTATAAAGTCGTTCATTGATGTGAACGGATTATTTGTTCTCATAGTAATGAGCCTCTGATTAACTGCATACTGTCCATACTGATTATACTTAGCCTGGTAGTTGAGCTTTGTAACATTCTCATAATAGCCGAGAACATCTGAATATGTAGAAAGTGTACTTGCTATACCATCATTTGTAGTCGTCTGAATAATCGCAAGAGCTTCTCTCTGACGTTCACAATATTCTGAAATATCATCAAAGCGTTCTATAAGAGATTCTTTTGTGTAATTACCTGACTTTGTTGCAAAAATTGCTTTTGCAATATCTGCTCCGTCTGTTGAATACACAGCTTTTGTTATATCAAGCTGAAGTACTGCACCGTAAGTATCAATCGCACCTTTAATATGTTCGGCATCTGCCGTATTTATGGCATTAAGTGCATCTGCAAGTTCCTGTGCAGAGGGCATATATACACCTGTAAGAGTTGAAGAGCCTGTGATGCCGTCACCTGAAAGGGCAACACCATATAATGTTCCCGGTTCAACATCGAGTTCAATTTCAAATTCTCCGGTTACATCAGCTTCGGCAGCTAATCTCATGAGAGCAGGTGCTAGAGCTACACCATGCTTAATATGCTTAATACGTGATACAACGCCTGCACTACCTGTCAGCTCTGCCACTGTATAATCACGTTTTTTAGCTGATCCTTTGAAAGCATCTGCATTAGCGGCATTGGTAGAGGCGTCTGATTCAATCAGAACTACAGATACTGTACTGTTAGGTGACGCATTACCTTTAACCGTAATTTTTCCGTTTGTCGGGTCTGTGACAATCTCCACATTTTCAGGAGTTGCACATGCTGATGTACCCGAAGAAACGGTTGTACCCAAAGCTATCGGCTGAGCTGCAAGTGTTAAATCGTTTGCAGATTTAAACATATATGCTACTGCATATTGTCCTGTGCCCAAAGAAATCGGTCCACTTGTATATTCGAAATTGCCTCCAAAAGCAATGTCTGATCCGCTAAGCGATGATGATACAACATCACCTACCTTATTACCATTTTCATCATACACAATATACATTACAACAGGGCTGTCAAGATTATCGTCGCGGGCTTCAACCTTAACATCAATTATATTGCCTGATGTAACAGCAAATGGTCTTTCAAACTTAAATGCAGACTCAGTTGTGAACTTGAATGTTTTTTCTTCAATAGATTGGCACAAATCGTCTTCAATTTTTTTAACCGTTACAGTATATTCGGTATCTGGCGTAAGCGGCTCTGAAATGTCAGCTTTAATTGTTTTTCCATCACCTGTAATTTCCAGCGATGAAATCACTGCGCCATTATCTATTGTAACATAGTTTGATATATTTGTATTAAGGTCTGATACAAACGAGCTAAATGAGCTTACAGAGTTTGTAAACTTAATTGTAACGTCTGTATCTACATCTGCAGGGGATTGTGGTGCAACGGAAAGAACTTTCATTTCGCCTGGGTCTTTGCAAAGCACAAAATTATCTACATAAATACCTTCATCAACCACTGTGTCGAAACGAGGTCCGATATGCATCTTAGTTTCATTTTCATCTAAAGTGAACTTAAAAGCAATTCTTGTCCAACGATCTGCAGAAAGCTTAGTTTTATTGCTTGTTTTATCGCCATTTGTGGTACAATCCACAAAAAGTTGTGCATTTACTTCAGCTGCTGAAGGAGCTGCAAGCTTGGCATCTACAGTAATCCAGTATGTGCCTTTTTCAGGTTTAAGGTTAACAAAACGAACAGTGTTAGTATTCGCTGAATAATTTTTAATAAGAATCGACTTTGAACCATGCGAAGCTTCTGTTGTGATTGGCGTTACACTTGTGCTACCTTTATTTAATTTGCTGTCGAAGACCAAATTTTCTTCAAAGCTGTAGTTAAGTCCGCTACTAGCCAGAATATTAGAGCTGTCAGTGGGAGTTACAGAGGGTGTACCTCCAGCCGTTTTGAATGTAAAGCTATATTCGACAAGATTCTCATATCCTGATTCGACAGCAGTAACATTTAAAACTGTTACAGTATACTCTGTATCATCACTGAGTTCAGATGTTGTAAGTGTATAGGTTTTGCCATCTGTAGTTTCAACATTTGTTACAGATGCACCACCTGAAATAGCAAAGTTTGCAGCTGTGAGTGTATTTACCGCTGTATTGAAAGTAACTTTAATCGAGTCTTCTGCGTTGAAATCAGACGCACCATTTGTCGGGAGAGTTGAAGCTACTTCTACAGTTGGTACCCATTCTTTTACCACAATATTTCTGATTCTGTATGGAATAGCATAGCAATATGTATTATTAGTCACTTGGAAAAGCAGGTCAATACCATATTCTCCAGTGCCTGATTCATTAGCTGGCATAGTAAATGTTGTTTCTAGTTTTGTGTATGTTGCGTCATTAAAAGTTATCACAGGGCCAAATTTGACTAAGCTTCCCCTGGTGCCACCAGCACTTATAGG
>JAZRQO010000008.1:0-22734 GCA_045649825.1 Clostridia bacterium | reverse complement strand
ACATAATTTCGATTATGTGGTTTTTGCTTGAACTGTATTTAAGTTTAAAATCAATGGACGCCAATCGCAACATCACTCCGGCGCCCTCCCTTGTACCTGTAGCAGCTTTGGATTTGTCACTTGAATATTGGTACGCATTTGTCGGTGTATGTAACGGAGTAAATATTTACTCCGGCGATTGGTCCTTATATATTTTTCGGTGCATAACAGAGGCGGGGAATAAGGAGTTTGTTGCTTTGCATATAATATACAACTATGGGAGGCATAATAATGAACGACAACATCAAATTTAAAATATGTACCGTGTGCTCAACGGGAAAAAAACTTCTGGAGCTTGACCCATCAAGTCCCTTTTGCCCGTATTTATCTCTTTATAAAGATAATAGATGCCCTATGTTTGAGGATGCAGAAAATAAAAAAACTGAGATTTCGGACGTTCCTGTCTGAAATCTCAGTTTTTGTTTTAGTCAAGTTTAAGCTTTAAAAAATCAGTAAGCTTCTTAAGGCTTGTGTTTATAACAAGCTCTTCAGGGAAATTAATTTCACCAAGGAGCTTTTGTGCAAGCTCCGTATCTCCTACCTTTGTGCAGAAGTGAGCATCAGTATTTACTACAATTGGTACATTGTGTTTTTTGCAGGCTATCATTATTTTTTTTGCATTCGCTGCAAAGTAAGGCCTGTCTGTTTTCTCAAGGCAGTGATTGTTAAGCTCAATAAGCTTGCCGTTCTCCTTTGCAGCAAGTACTATTTTTTCGTATTCCCCATCTGAAAGAGAAAATTTTGTTCTTCCAATATGCCCCATTATATGAATACGTGGATTTCTGGCGGCATTTAGCATAAGCTTTACAAAATCCTCGCCCTCAAATGCAGGCTGGTGCATAGATGCAATCACTATGTCAAGACGCTCTAAAATCCAATCCTCCAAATCCAACCCGGAGGCTATGTCCATATAGGAACATTCCACGCCCCTTATTACAGTCATTCCTTTAACAGTTCTGGGAATATCGCGGCAGTTGGAAAAGTGCCAGTGATGAGGAGCGTCTTCCGTTGCAGGACCGTGGTCTGTTATGGCAATTGCTTCAAGCTTTCGCTCAATTGCAACTTCGATATTTTCCATAATCGTACAAAAGGCATGGGGAGTATACAGCGTATGAGTGTGAAGGTCAACCTTAATATCCAAAATATAAACTTCCTTTCAAATTTAGTACTCATAGATTATACCATTGATTTTATTTTGTGTCAACAAAAAATCGGGGACTTTTATCCCCGATTTGTTTTGTTTGGTATTAGCCTTCGTAAACAAGGTTATTCTTAATCATTTCGTCAACGTTTTCAGCATTCCACCATGCTCCGCCGATTGCAACTTCTTCTGATATTTCTTTGCCTTCGAGAGCGAATACTGCCTGTTCAACTGACTGATAGCCAATCTGGAATGAATCCTGAGCAACAGAACCTACAAGCTTCGGACCTTCTGTTTTCTTCATCCATTCAATCTGCTTTGTACCTGCATCGTAGCCTGAGAATACGATTTCGTCATACTTTGTGCCTGCTGCACCGATTGCATCATAAACCTGCTTAACAACGCCTTCGTTTGTCATAAAGATAGCGTTTGAGCCTTTTTCTGCAAGAGCTTCAAGAGCTGCCTTGTATGCATTGTCTGCATCGCCGGGCTTAACTTCTTTCTCGATAACATACTTGCCGGCTGTTGTAGCATCAGCATCTGCGAGTTCCTTGAACTTATCAACAAAACCGCCTGCTCTGTCAATACCTGTCTGAGTTTCGTCGTGCTGGATAACGCCGATGATGTACTTGTCAGCAGCTGCGATGTCAGCCTTGATTGCTTCAAAGAAGTTTTCAGCAACTAAACCTGCTGCGAGATAGTTACTTGTTGCAACTGATGAGAGGATGGGGTTCTTGCCTGCATCATCAAGAGCCTTAACGTCGTTTGCCCAAATACCGCTATCGAACTGTACAACAGGGATATTGAGGTCCTTAGCCTGTGTGAGCATATCTACGAAGCCTTCACCGATTGTTGCAAGCACGATAGCTGATGCATTGTTTGAAAGAGCTGTCTGAACCATTTCCTTCTGTGAGGGAAGGTCTTTTGCTGATTCGCTTGCGGGTCCTCTGAAAGTGATGTTGTAGCCGTACTTTTCACCTGCTGCCTCTGCACCTGCTTTAACTGATTGCCAAAAAGCGTGTGATTCACCTTTAGCTACTACTGCGATTGTTTTTTTGCCCGTGTCTGTTCCGCCACTGCATCCTGCAAGAGTTGCGATTGCTAGAATTGCTGCTGTTAAACCTGCCATTAATTTTTTCATAATAAATTCCTCCTTAAATTTATATCATTTCATAGACTTCACTATGAAAAGGGACATATTTAAAATTTACTGAATATTTGCACTTGCCGATTTTGCTTTAGCTGCTTTCTTTTCTTTTACAGGCTTTACTTTACCTGCATTCTTGTTCTTGAGAACATCCATCAATACCGCAACTACAACGATTATACCTGTAAGTACGTATGTAACATATGTTGAGTTGAGATTGAGGTTGAAGCGTGCGAGAACGAAGTTAAGACCGCTTCGGATAACAACAAGCATTGCGTTACCGATAACTGAGCCTGCAATTGATGCAACACCGCCTGCGGCACTTGTTCCGCCGATGTAAACACCTGCAATAGCATCGAGCTCCATTCCGTTACCTGTCGCTGCTGCAACTGTTGAGAATGAGGCTGCCCAGAATATAGCTGCTATACCTGCGCTCATACCGCCTATTGTGTAGGCAATAACCTTGTACTTATCAGTGTTGATACCCGAAAGTCTTGTCGCTTCTTCGTTACTTCCGATAGAAAGGATGTATCTTCCGATTTTGCACTTATACATAAGATACATACAAATCAGCGCGAAGAATACAACCCATATAAGACCTGTAGGAATTCCGTTTGCATTTGAAAAAACCTTGTTGAACCAGGTGCCGTTGGGGAAGAAGATGTTGGGTATTGAAACAAGAAGAGCACTGAGGCCTCTTGAGAACATCATTGTACCCAGAGTAGCTATAAATGCCGGAAGCTTGAGCTTTGCGACAAGCAAGCCGTTAATAAGTCCGAAAATTGTTCCTATAACAATCATAACGGGGATAGTTGCCCACAGTGGCATACCCACCATATAAAGCTTACCTGCAATTACTGCAGATGCGATACATACAGTACCGATTGAAAGGTCTATGCCGCCTGTAGCGATTACGAATGTAACACCAAGACCGAGTATAGCATATGGTGCAAGTGACTGCGCCATACTAACTATGTTATATCTTCCTATAAAGTTAGGATTCAATAAAGTGAAGATTACAACCAGAGCCGCAAGAGCTACGATTATAATCATATTCTGTTTTCCTTTTACACTTCCCATATTCTTATTCCTCTCTCATTGTAGCATATGCCATTATTGTTTCCTGAGTTGCGTCCTTGATGTCAAGCTCGCCTGTAATTCTGCCTTCGCACATAACAACAACTCTGTCGCTGAGCCTCTGCACTTCAGAAAGCTCAGATGAAATCATAATAATAGATTTACCCTGGCTTGCAAGCTCTTCCATAAGCGTGTACATTTCGCTCTTTGCACCTATGTCAATACCGCGGGTTGGCTCGTCAAATATAAATATATCTGAGTTTTTAAGAAGCCATCTTGCAATAATAACCTTTTGCTGATTACCGCCTGAAAGATTACGTGTGAGCTGCTGCATAGATGGTGTTTTTGTTTTGAGCTTTTCATTTTCACGGGCTGCATCTTCTTCAATTTTTTTGTCGTTTATCCAGCCCATATTAATGTAGTCGTCAAGATTGCTGAGAACGGAGTTTTCTGCAACGGATTTGTCAAGCAAAAGACCGTATCTTTTTCTATCCTCTGAAAGATAGCAAATGCCGTTCTTAACTGCTTCGGCGGGTGATTTTATGTTTACCTTTTTGCCGTTTATGTACACTTCGCCGCTGTCAAATTCATCTGCGCCATATATCGCGCGGGCAACCTCTGTTCTTCCTGAACCCATAAGTCCTGAAAAACCGAGGATTTCACCTTTTCTCAGCTTAAAGTTAACGTTTCTGATTTCCTTGCCTCGGTTAAGACCCTTAACCTCAAGCACAACAGGTGCATCATCAGGAACGGTACTTGCTTCTTTTTTGTCGCCGTAAATTACACGTCCCACCATCATTTTAACAATTTCGTCCTTAGTGGAGTCCTTTGTAATAATAGTTCCCACATACTCGCCGTCACGCATAACGGTTATGCGGTCAGAAATTCTGTTAATTTCATCCATTCTGTGAGAGATGTAAATCATGCCGATACCCTTGCTCTTGAGGTCTGCCATAATCTTGAACAGCTCCTCAACCTCAACCTGGGTAAGAGCCGCAGTAGGCTCATCAAGTATGAGTATTTTTGAATTTCTTGAAACAGCCTTTGCTATTTCGACCATTTGCTGCTTACCTACGGTAAGAGTACCGAGCACCGCAGAAGGGTCAATGTTCACGCCTATTCTGTCGAATAATTCCTTGGCATCCTGTTCCATCTTTTTGTCGTCAATATAAATGCCGTTAATCATAGGCTCTCTGCCTATGTAGATGTTCTGTGCAACGGTAAGGTGATTCATCATATTAAGTTCCTGATGAATAATACTTATGCCTGCATCCTGGGAATCTTTAATAGTTGCGAAATTTACAGGCTGTCCGAACAATTTGATTTCACCGCCGTCACGTTTGTGAATGCCGCATAAAACCTTCATAAGAGTGGATTTACCTGCTCCATTCTCGCCCATAAGTGCGTGAACTTCGCCTGCTCTCAGCTCAATGTTTACGGATTTCAGTGCATGAACCCCGGGAAAGATTTTATCAATTCCCGTCATTTGAAGAATTATATTATCCATAACTGTTCTTCGCGTCTTAGATTGCTCTAAGTTTTGCTCCTTTCTGAAAGTTATCTCAAAGTCATAATAACATATAGATAGATGATTGTCAATATAATTTTTATACATTTTGTTGGTATAATAGTAAGGTAGAAGATAATTTTTAGTAAATGTATCACAAAAAAGCCATCAACTGGAAATTTTCGACAGTATATATAATTTTTACCCGGCAAATACTATTCGGGAAAGGTGGTAAAAATATGCTTGGATTTATTTTTGCAATAATTGCGGGAAGTGCAATGAGTATACAAGGCGTTATGAACACAAGGCTCAGTGACAAAATCGGACTTTACGAATCAAATGCAATTGTTCAGGGGACGGCATTCGTTTTGTCACTGCTTGTTGTGTGGTGGTTCGGAAAGGGGAACTTCAAGGCGGTTGCTGATGTGAATAAGTGGTATTTGCTTGGCGGTGTGTTGGGGCTTGTTATAACGGTTACTGTTATGCTTGCCATTGGTAAGCTTTCACCAACGGTTGCAATAAGCGTCATACTGATAGCACAGCTAACCGTGGCAGCGCTGATTGATGCTTTTGGTCTTATGGAAAGTACGAAAGTCCCCCTCAGATGGAACAACTATGTGGGCTTCTGCCTTATGGTTGGTGGTATGCTTTTGTTTAAGTGGAACGTGAAATGAAGCCTTGACATTTTTTCCCTTTAGTATTACAATATGTTATATAAATCGGGTAAAAGAGGCGCATCTCAAATGAAAGAAAAAAACAGTATACTAAAAACTGTTCTTGTAATGTCAATACCTGCTATTATTGAATCCTTTTTCACTGCATTTGCAGGGCTTGCGGATTCGCTTATGGTAAGCTCGCTGGGTGCTGACGCCGTGGCGGCGGTAGGTCTTACCACTCAGCCTAAGTTTGTCGGGCTTGCAGTGTTTTTTGCGATAAATGTGGCATTATCTGCACTGGTTGCAAGGCGGCTTGGCGAAAAAAAACGTGAAGATGCAAACGGGATTTTCGCAACAGCCCTTGTTGTGACGTTTGTATTTGTAGCAATTATAAGTACTCTTATGGTGATATTTGCGCCTCACATAATAACTCTTTGCGGCTCCACGCCCGAAACCCACGGAGATGCAGTTTTGTATTTGCGGATAATAATGGGCGGAATTGTTTTTCAATGTATACAAATGGCAGTAAACTCCGCACAGCGAGGTGCAGGCAATACAAAGATTACAATGCGTACAAACATTACATCAAATACGGTTAACATAATTTTCAACTATCTTCTCATAAACGGACACTTGGGGTTCCCTGCACTTGGTATTAAAGGTGCGGCAATTGCTACGGTGTTCGGCAGTGCAGTTGCGGCGGTTATGGCAACTGTTTCCGTTATGAACGCAAAATGCTTTGTAAGCTTACCCTATATTTTTAAAAACAAAATATTGCCGAGGCTTGCTCATTTTAAGAACATAGTAAAGGTTGGTTACAGTGTGTTCTTTGAACAGGTGCTTATCCGAATAGGTTTTATGAGTACGGCTCTTATGGCGGCAGACCAGGGAATGAATGCGATGGCGGCACATCAGGTGGGAATGAATCTGCTGGGACTTAGTTTTTCATTTGGTGACGGTCTGCAGGCGGCTGCGGTCGCATTAATCGGCAGAAGTCTGGGTGAGCAGAATCCCGACCTTGCCAAAAAGTTCGGAGCTAAATGTCAGACGGTGGGCGGAGTTATATCCGTTGTCCTTGCAATTGTGTATTTCTTCGGTGCAGGATTTTTGATGAGGTTGTTCTTCAAAGAGCCTGAAATTGTCAATATTGGGGTTAATATTGTTCGTATTATAATATTGGTTGTTCTTTTCCAGATTCGTCAGGTGGTATATATGGGCGGACTACGAGGTGCAGGGGATACGCTTTATACGGCTGTGGTTTCTATGGTTAGTGTAACAATAGTCAGAACTGTGGCATCTTATGTGTGCTGTTATACCCTCGGGCTTGGCATAATCGGTGTATGGCTTGGCGTTTCGGCAGACCAGGTGGTGCGTTTCATCTTTGCCGCAATAAGATTCAGAAGCGGGAAATGGGTAAAAATTAAAATATGAAAAAGGGGATGAAAAATGCACAGACCGTTCAATGGCTCTGAATAAGCATTTATAAGTATCAAAAATAGCGAAAATTCTCTGTATTTTTAACATTTAGTATTGACTAGGAATTGAAATGGTGATAAAATACCATAAAACAGCATCGGAAAGAGGTAAAAAATATGAGCGGAAAAGCATTACGTCAGAGAATTATTGACAAAGAGGTTATTATCGGAACATGATCTCAGACGGGGGACCCCGTAGCCGTGGAAATTATGGCGGAATGCGGTTATGATTTTATTGCGGCAGATATTGAACACACCAGCATTACAGAAAAGGGGTTCGTTGATTTTGCGCGTGCAGTAAAAGGACTTGCAGCTCCCTTTGCAAGAGTTGCAAACAGTGATGAAATGGCAATAAGAAGAATGCTTGACCTTGGTGCCGAGGGTGTTATTGTTCCTATGGTAAACAGCGGCGAGCAGGCAAACGACAAAATAACCGTAATTGCTATGATTGAAACAAAGGAGGCTGTTGAAAATATTGAAGAAATCCTTGCAGTAGACGGAATCGACGGCGTATTTATCGGCCCCTACGACTTATCAGGTTCTTACGGCATTGTAGGACAGGTAGACCACGATATAATCAAGGAAGCAAAGGTTAAGGTTTTAGAAGCCTGCAGAAAACACAACAAGGTTGCAGGTCAGCATATAGTCCGTGCAACAAAGGAAAATGTAAACGAAGCAATTGAGCAGGGTTACACATTCTTTGCTCTTGGAACAGATATTTTGTTCATAGATAACGAAGCCAGAAGAACAATCGGGCTTGTAAGATAAAATATGATATAAAAATTTGTTATGTAATTGACAAACCCTACAAACTGTGATAAAATAATTCTATTGGTAGTACGTACCAAAATACATATGGCAGAGAGGTAAAATTAATGAAGTATTTAGTAATGACTGATATAGAAGGTGTAACAGGCGTTACAACCTTTGCTCAGGCTGAAAACAGTCAGCTTGGAAGGGATATGCTTATGCACGACCTTAAGGCAGTGCTTGAGGGTATCAAGGAAGCAGGCGGTGAGCCCGTTGTATACGATATGCATACAGACGGGCGTAATGTTGATATGTCACAGATAGATGAGCCCGTTGTTATGGGTAAGCCTATCCTTGGCGACTTATGGCGCGGTGTTGGCGCTGAAGGATTTGGCGGTTTGTTTATGATGGGACTTCACACAATGCAGCACACAGGCTCACTTTTAGAGCACAGCTATCTTCGTGAGTATGATGCAGTTTACATAAACGGCTTAAAGGTTGGCGAAATCGGAACAGAAGCTGCTCTTGCAGGTCAATTTGGCGTTCCCCTTAAGTTCGTTTCAGGTGATGATATGGGATGCAAGGAAGGTGCAGACCTTATTCCCGGCCTTGTAACATGTGCAGTTAAAAAGTCACTCACACCCAACACAGCAGTATGCCTTCCCCCGTCAAAGACAGGCGAAATGCTCAAAAAAGCAGCATACGATGCAGTGAAGGCAGATATTAAGCCTTTCGTTCTCGAAGGTCCTTTTGAAATCAAGATTGAGTTCTCAGACTGCCCCTACCTTTACACAATGCTCAAAATCCATCCCGAAATTTTCGTAGACAACAGAACAGTTGTTATGAAGGGTGACAATCTTTTGAAGGTATGGTCACAGTATTTGCAGTATGAAAAGGAGATGGTAAACGCATGAAAAAGACAATCCTTGGAGTAAACCATCAGTTTGTGTGGCCCGAATCAATGACAAATGCGGCAGTACATACTGAAACAATTAAGAAAATAGCGTTGAACCCCAATGTTGACGCTCTTGACTGCTGGCTCTGGAGAGGCGAAAACGCAAAAGAAGAAAGAGCAGCACTTCTTGACAGTGGCAAGGTTATCAACTATAACATAGGCGACCGTTTCGGTGAAGAAATTATTCTTCCCTCATCAACCAAGCAGGCTGATAAAGACAGAGCTTATGACATAACAATGCGTGAAATAGAATACGGACTTTCACTGGGTACAAAGAAGATTATTTTCGGTAGCGGTCCTGATATGCCCGAAGACCATCAGGGTGCGATTGAGCGTTATGCTGAGTTCGTTCTCAGAATTGCAAAGAATATTCCCGATGATGTTTGGCTTGCACTTGAGCCTACTGACTGGGATATTGATAAGCACTTCCTTTTCGGACGCCTTAACGAAACAACAGACTTCATTCACAACATCCGCAAGAGCGGATTTGAAAGAATAGGTATGCTTCTCGACCAGTGTCACGTGCCCATCATGCACGAAACACTTGAGAGTGCAGTTAAGGGTGCAGAGGATACACTAATACACATACATCTCGGTAACTGTGTAATCAAAGATAAGAACAGCCCCTACTACGGCGACAAGCACGTTGCCTGGGACTACCCCGGAAGTGAATACACTTCAGAGGATGGTATCAAGTTCCTTAACATCTTAAAGGATGCAGGCTACTTTGAAAAGGAAAACAATACTGTTACATTCGAACAAAGACCTATCGAGGGCATGTCAGGAGAAGACAGCTTAGCCGAATGGGTTAAGGTATGGAATAAGTTTTTAGGCAAATAATATTAAAACAGACAGCTTAATGCAGAGCTGTCTGTTTTTTTGCTCAAATATATAGTAAAACATCTTGACAAACCGTGCAAAAAATGGCATAATAGAGGATAATGGGTAGATTGTACCCTATATGCATTGAAAGGAATGTTTATTTTGGAAGAAAGAGATAACATATCAAAAACATATAATCCGGCGGAATTTGAAGATAAGCTTTATAAAACCTGGATGGAAAAAGGCTATTTCAAAGCAAAGCCAAATAAGGATAAAAAGCCTTTTACAATTGTAATCCCACCCCCGAATGTTACAGGACAGCTCCATATGGGACATGCTCTTGACGAAACCTTGCAGGATATTCTTATAAGATATAAGAGAATGCAGGGCTTTGAAGCTTTGTGGGTTCCCGGAACAGACCATGCAGGTATTGCAACTCAGATTAAGGTTGAAGAAAATCTCCGCGAAAATGAAGGTCTTACACGTTACGACTTAGGCCGTGAAAAGTTCTTGGAGCGAGTATGGGACTGGAAGCAGAAGTTTGGCGACCGTATTATTAATCAGCTTAAGAAAATCGGCTCATCCTGCGATTGGGACCGTGAACGCTTTACAATGGACGAAGGCTGTTCAAAGGCAGTGCGTGAAGTGTTTGTTAACCTTTACGAAAAAGGTCTTATATACCAAGGCTCAAGAATTATTAACTGGTGTCCTCACTGTATAACTGCTCTTTCCGACGCAGAGGTTGAGCATGAAGAGCAGGACGGCTTCTTCTGGCATATCAAGTACCCCATCAAGGACAGCGACGATTTCGTTGTTATCGCAACAACACGTCCCGAAACGCTCCTTGGTGATACTGCAGTTGCAGTTAATCCTGAAGACGAAAGATATAAAGACATTGTGGGCAAAATGCTGGTTCTTCCTTTGGTTGGAAGAGAAATCCCCGTTATTGCCGATGAGTATGTTGACAAGGAATTCGGAACAGGCTGCGTTAAAATTACACCTGCCCATGACCCCAATGACTTTGAAGTGGGACTTCGCCATAACCTTGAGCAGATTAAGGTATTAAACGACGATGCGACAGTTAACCACTACGGCGGCAAGTATGAGGGAATGGACCGCTACGAGGCACGTAAGGCAATGGTTAAGGACCTTGATGATATGGGACTTCTTGTTAAGGTTGAGCCACATAGTCACAATGTTGGTGTGTGCTACCGCTGCGGAACAACTGTTGAGCCTATTATCTCAAAGCAGTGGTTTGTTAAGATGAAGCCTCTCGCTGAGCCTGCAATTGAAGCGGTAAACAGCGGAACAACATCATTTATCCCCGAAAGATTTACAAAAACATATATGAACTGGATGGAAAATGTTCTCGACTGGTGTATTTCAAGACAGCTCTGGTGGGGACACAGAATTCCTGCGTTCTACTGCGACGAATGCGGTGAAACAACAGTTTCAAAAGAAGATATAACAGTTTGTCCCAAGTGTGGCGGCAAGGTGCATCAGGACGAGGACGTGCTGGACACCTGGTTCTCATCAGCACTCTGGCCATTCTCAACTCTCGGCTGGCCTGAAAAGACGGAAGACCTTGACTATTTCTATCCCACAAGCGTGCTTGTTACAGGTTACGACATTATTTTCTTCTGGGTTTCAAGAATGATTTTCTCAGGTCTTGAGCATACAGGCAAGTCACCCTTTGAGCACGTGTTTATCCACGGTCTTGTGCGTGACAGTCAGGGAAGAAAGATGAGTAAATCTCTCGGTAACGGTATTGACCCTCTTGAAATAATCGACCAGTATGGTGCGGACGCGCTTCGTTTTACGTTAGCCACAGGTAATGCTCCGGGTAATGATATGCGTTTCTATATGGAAAGAGTTGAGGCAAGCCGTAACTTTGCAAATAAGATATGGAATGCGTCAAGATTTGCTCTTATGAATCTTACAGTAACGGATAACAAGCTCCCTGACTTTGAAAAACTTGAGCTTTCCGATAAGTGGATTCTTTCTAAATATAACAAAGTAGTAAAATCCGTAACAGATAACCTTGATAATTTTGAGCTTGGAGTTGCACTTTCAAATCTTTACAGCTTTATCTGGGACGACTTCTGCGACTGGTATATTGAGCTTGTAAAAACAAGACTTTTCGATAAAGAAAGTGAAAGCGGTAAAACAGCTCAGTATGTTCTCACATACGTGCTTTCAAATACCATGAAGCTTCTTCATCCCTTTATGCCGTTCATCACTGAAGAAATCTGGCTCCATCTACCGCACGAGGGTGAAAGCATTATGATAAGTGACTGGCCTCAGTATGACGAAAAGCTTGACTTCTCAGAGGATGAAGCTAAGATGCAGCTTGTTATGGACGCTATTTCTGCAATCAGAAACCGCCGTCTTGAAATGAATGTTCCACCCTCAAAGAAGGCTAAAACAATCATTGTAACGGATAAGTCAGACGTTTTTGAGAGTGGTGCATCATTCTTTGAAAAGCTTGCGTCTGCATCTGAAGTTCAGGTTGTGGCAAGCAAGGACGGAATAGACAGTGGTGCAGTACACATTGTTGTACCCTCGGCTGAAATATTCCTGCCTATGAATGAGCTTGTAGACCGTGAAAAAGAGCTTGCACGCTTAAACGACGAAAAGAAGCGTTTAGAGGGCGAAATAAAGAGAGTAGAAGGTAAGCTTTCAAACAAGGGCTTCGTAGATAAAGCACCTCAGGCTGTAGTTGATGCAGAGCGTGAAAAAGGTGAAAAATACAAAGCAATGTTGGAAAAGGTATTGGAAACTATTAATTCGCTTTAATATGGGCTGTCGCAAAATGCACAGACCACTCAAAGAAAAAATTATGTAGAAATCCGCAATTTTGCGGATTTCTTCGGTTTAGTACCTTTGAGTTATGAACAAACCTCACCGCTCGGCGTATAAGCATACGCTTTCGGGCAAGGGAAAATACGATGAATCGTATTTTCCTTCGGTTTGTCCATTCTGCACTATTTTTCGACGAGCCCACTCTATGAGCTAAGAACTACAAATTGAAAGGTACTGAACAAATTGAAAGAATATATAAAAGGCTTAAAAGGTGGAATACCTATCTGCCTTGGCTACATATCAGTGTCATTTGCATTCGGAATAATGGCTACTCGCGGGGGATTGTCGCTCATTCAGGCGGTTATAATATCCCTTACAAACCTAACCAGTGCAGGGCAGTTTGCTGGAATTGATATTATAAGCGGGAACGGAGGCTTATTTGAGCTTGCTCTTGCAACATTTATCATAAACATACGCTATCTTTTAATGTCCCTGTCCCTTTCTCAGAAAATAGAGCCTGAAACAAATACCGTAAAGCGGCTTATAATGTCCTTTGGCATAACAGATGAAAACTTTGCCCTTGCAATGCAGAGGCGGGATGCTGTCAGCTTCAGGTATTTTTTAGGAATAATGACTCTTCCCGTAATCGGATGGAGCTTTGGAACATTCCTCGGAGGTTTTGCAGGCTCTGTACTTCCTGAAGCTGTACGTCTTGCTCTTGGTATGGCGATTTATGCAATGTTTATTGCTATAATCGTACCTCCTGCAAAGAATTCAAAGCCTGTGCTGTTTGTAATTCTTCTTGCAGTGGCGGTAAGCTGCATTATAAGTATAACACCCGTTCTTTACAACCTTTCAGGGGGTTGGAGAGTTATAATATCTACCGTTATAGCAGCAGGTGTCGGAGCTATACTTTATCCCGAAAAGGAGGCAGATAACGTATGACAGGTTTAAAGCTTGCGGGTGCTATGATAATCATGGCAGTTGTAACATATATTATAAGGCTTCTGCCCCTTACATTTTTTAGAAAAAAGATTAGAAATCCATATATAAAGGCTTTTCTTAATTTTGTTCCCTTTGCTGTTCTGGGTGCAATGACGATTCCCGATGTGTTCTCATCAACGGGTGGTGTAGCTTCCGCTGCAGCAGGTGTGGCAGTTGCTTTTGTTCTTGCTTATAAGGGCAAAGGGCTGCTGACTGTTTCTCTTATTTCCTGCGCGGTGGTATATTTGGTTAACCTGATATAAGAGGTGATTTTTTTGGTAACAGAATTTGATTTTATTCTTTTAAATTTTATACGTGATAATTTTTCGGGAAACTTTTTAGATTACCTGATGAAATTTATAACTCATCTTGGTGATGGCGGTGGAATATGGGTAATTTCGGCAATTACGCTTTTATGTTTCCGAAAAACGAGGAGAGCAGGAATTTGGCTTGCCATTGCACTTGCACTTGCCGCAGTTTTAGGTGATATTGTGCTTAAAAATATTTTTACCAGAATAAGACCGTTTGCAGCGGCAAACGTACCCATTATAATTAATCCGCCCGGCAGTTATTCATTCCCGTCGGGGCATACAGGAAGCTCTTTTGCAGCGGCAACGGTATTGTCTGGTTTTTATAAAAAATGGGCGGTTTTATTCTATACTGTTGCAGCACTTATTGCTTTTTCAAGAGTATATTTGTATGTTCATTATCCCTCTGATATTGTGGGCGGTGTGATTCTCGGGACTTTTGTAGGCATTAGCTGTATTAAACTAAAAAACAGATGGTAAGTATAATTATCGCTTGGGCATTATCTTTTGCTCAGGCGATTTTAATAAACATAGAGTATTTTGAGTTAATATAATTCACTTTTCCTGAATATGATGTTTAAGATAGTTTTTTATAATATAGGAATTTGCGCGCAACGTACGCAAATTAGCTTATTCAAAAAAAGATTTCCTTTATGCCCCCAAGTTTGGGGGACAGGGTGTTGAAGATTTTAAAATCTTTTTTATTGACAGTTTATATTTTTTATGGTAGAATGATTGAAGCTTGATTTGGAGTATTTATTATGACAGGTTTTTTTATAACTAATATCTTGCTTGGTGTAGGTCTTGCAATGGATGCATTTTCCGTGTCCCTTGCAAATGGTCTTGGTGAGCCGTGTATGAAAAAAAGAAAGCTTTTTGGCATTGCAGGAATGTTTGCGTTTTTCCAGGCACTTATGCCGATGCTTGGCTGGGTATGCGTTCATACCGTGGCACAGCATTTTAAAGCATTCGAAAAATTTATTCCCTGGATTGCTCTTGCACTTCTTTCGTATATCGGAGGGAAAATGCTTATTGAGGGTATAAAGAATAAGGACGCTTGCCCCTGTTCACAACAGGGGGTAGGCTTCGGGACGTTAATTGTTCAAGGGATTGCCACATCTATTGATGCACTTTCAGTAGGCTTTGCTATTGCTCACTATGACGTGTTGTCAGCTCTGGGCGCTGCAATAATTATTGCCGCAGTAACCTTTATTATCTGTATGGCAGGAGTATTAATCGGGAAAACTGCAGGTACTTGCCTTGCGGGCAAGGCCGGAATCCTTGGAGGAAGCATTCTTATATTTATAGGTCTTGAAATATTTATTTCAGGTATTCTTTAATGCGAAAATGCGTATTATAAGAGAAAAATGGCTGTTGCTTACCACAACAGCCATTTTTAATTATTTGTTAAGATACTTTGCAACTTCTGCTGCAACGAGCTTTGTAATTCTTTCGATATCTGATTCTGTACTTACGCCGCCACCTACTGTGCCGACACTTCCGAACAGCTCCATCTTAGCTGCAGTTGCCTGCTTAACGGCTTCAACTGCTGCAGGAATAAGGTCGATAATACCTTTATCCATTGTTGAGAACTTCTTGAACTCAGCTTCAACTGCTGCCACGTTAATATCTGTAAAGATGTTAACTTTGCTGATACCGTCGTGAATAGCCTGCTTGAAGTCGTTGTCTGAAAGACCTGAACCGCCGTGAAGCACCAAAGGTACATCAACAGTTTTTGCGATTGTACGGATTCTTTCAAAGTCGAGTTTTGGGGGAAGCTTGTATGCACCGTGAGCATTACCAACGGCGATTGCAAGAGCATCAACACCTGTTTTGTCTACGAAATCCTTTGCAAGCTTGGGATCTGTAAAGAATGCTGAGGGGTCTGCAAGATGGTCGCTTCCTTCTGCTGAGCCTTCGTTATCACCAACGTGACCAAGTTCACCTTCGATTGTTGCACCGTAGGAATGAGCAATGTCTGCCATTTCCTTAACCTTACGTACATTTTCTTCGTATGTATCTGTTGAGCAGTCATACATGATTGAACTGAATCCAAGCTTAAGAGCTTTTATACATGTGTCATATGTAAGACCGTGGTCCAGATGAACAACAACGGGAACTGACGCTTTCTTTGCCATGGGGATGAGGTAGTAAGAAACCTCGTCGAGAGGGCCGTAGGGAAGAAGAACTTCCGCTGTACCCATAATAACCGGTGATCTTGTAGATTCTGCCGCTGCAATAATACCGCGGGCAAGCTCAAGGTTAACGGCATTAAACAGACCAACGGCATATTTGCCTTGTTTAGCAGGTCTGAGAACTTCGTTCATATTAACTAACATTAAGATTTACCTCCTTGTTTGTAACAACAATACTAATATAATCAAACAAAACAATACAAATATATTATATACCAAACGGAGAATAAGTCAATAGTTTTTTTGATTTTTTATGCATTTTTGTGGTTTTTGTTTTGGTTTTTTTAGTTTTATCTTTGCTTTTAAGTTAAAATGTTCTGTTTTTATTGGTGCATGTCCCATTTTTTTGAAGTAAAACAAGGATATAATTCGATAAAAACCACATAAAATAAGGAAATTTCTGCTTTTTAACAAATCGTATGTAAGTCTGTGTTTTATGGGATATGCAATTTATACAATACTAATGTTATATTTATGTAATAAAAGGACTAAAAAATAAAAAAGGTGCTAAAATTCTTTAAATTGCTTGATTTTTTTTTAACATAGTGTTATTATAATAGTATATGAGCCGTTGTCGGCTTGTTTTGCATGCCGATAAGGCGAATAATTTTTATAGGAGGCGAAAACCGATGGCTAGAAAGAAAAAGACAATGGATGGTAACACCGCTGCCGCTTATGCTTCATATGCGTTTACAGATGTTGCCGCTATCTATCCCATCACACCATCATCAAACATGGCAGAAATTACCGATAAGTGGTCAGCTGCCGGAACAAAAAATATTTTCGGAAGAACTGTTAAGGTTGCAGAAATGCAGTCTGAAGCAGGTGCTGCGGGTACCGTTCACGGTTCACTTACAGCAGGTGCTCTTACAACAACTTATACAGCATCACAGGGCTTGCTCCTTATGATTCCTAATATGTATAAGATTGCCGGCGAGCTTCTCCCCTGCGTATTCAACGTATCAGCACGTGCTCTTGCATCTCATGCACTTTCAATTTTCGGCGATCATCAGGACGTTATGGCTTGCCGTCAGACAGGCTTCGCTATGCTCGCTTCTTCAAACCCTCAGGAAGCAATGGACCTCGGTGCAGTTGCTCATCTTACAACAATTAAGGGTAAAGTTCCCTTCCTTCATTTCTTTGACGGATTCAGAACTTCTCACGAATACCAGAAGGTTGAGTGCTGGGATTACGACCAGCTCGCCAAGCTCGTAGACTGGGATGCAATCGACGAGTTCAGACGCGGTTCACTCAACCCCGAACACCCCGCACAGCGTGGTACAGCTCAGAACCCTGATATTTTCTTCCAGGCTAAAGAAGCTGTTAACAAGTACTATGCTGCAATCCCTGCTCTTTGTCAGGAATATATGGACAAGGTTAACGCAGAAATCGGTACAGACTATAAGCTTTTCAACTACTACGGTGCTGCTGATGCAGAACACGTAATCGTTGCTATGGGTTCAGCTTGTGACACAATTCAGGAAACTGTTGACTACCTCAATGCAAACGGTGCTAAGGTTGGTCTTATAAAGGTTCGTCTTTACAGACCTTTCTCAACAGAAGCTTTTGTTAATGCTATTCCCAAAACTGTTAAGAGAATCAGCGTTCTCGACAGAACAAAGGAATCAGGTTCAGTTGGCGAGCCTCTTTACCTTGATGTTGTTGCAGCTCTCGCAGGTACAGAATTTGCCAACATTGAAATCTTCGGCGGACGTTACGGTCTTGGTTCAAAGGATACAACTCCTGCTCAGATCGTTGCTGTTTATAAGAATGATTCAAAGAAGCAGTTTACAATCGGTATCAAGGACGATGTAACAAACCTTTCGCTTGATATCGTTGAAAACCCCGACACAACTCCTGCAGGTACAACCAGCTGTAAGTTCTGGGGTCTTGGTGCTGACGGTACAGTTGGTGCTAACAAGAACTCTGTAAAGATTATCGGTGACCATACAGATATGTATGTTCAGGCTTACTTCGATTATGACTCAAAGAAGTCAGGCGGTCTTACAGTTTCACATCTCCGTTTCGGTGATTCAAAGATTACTTCAACATACCTTATCAACAAGGCTGACTTTGTTGCTTGTCACAAAGCTTCATATATCAGACAGTACGATATGGTAAGTGACATTAAGCCCGGCGGTGTATTCCTCCTTAACTGCGGATGGAATGCAGAAGAGCTTGAAGCTCATATCCCCGGTCAGGTAAAGAGATATATTGCTGAAAACAACATTCAGTTCTATACAATCGACGGTGTTAAGATTGGTAAGGAAATCGGTCTTGGCAACAGAATCAACACTGTTCTCCAGTCTGCATTCTTCAAGCTTGCTGACATCATCCCTGCTGATGATGCAATCAAGTATATGAAGGACGCAGCAACAGCTTCTTACTCAAAGAAGGGTGACGCTATCGTTAAGATGAACCATGACGCTATCGATGCAGGTGCGCAGCAGGTTGTTAAGGTAGAAGTTCCCGAAAGCTGGAAGAATGCTGTTGACGAAGACCTCACAGTTGCATTTGACGGTAACGGCGATCTTATCGATTACGTAAACAACGTACTCGTTCCCGTTAACTCATTCAAGGGTATGCAGCTTCCTGTTTCAACATTTGAAAAATATGTTACAGGTCAGGTTCCCCTCGGTTCATCAGCATTCGAAAAGAGAGGTATCGCAATCGACGTTCCTGTTTGGAAGCCCGAAAACTGTATCCAGTGCGGTATCTGTTCATATGTATGTCCTCATGCTTGTATCCGTCCTGTAGTTCTTACAGAGGCTGAAGCAAATAATGCTCCCGAAGGTATGAAGTATGTTGGTATGAAGCAGATGGACGGCCTCTACTTCGCTATGGCAGTATCAGTTCTTGACTGTACAGGCTGTGGCTCATGTGCTAACGTATGTCCCGGATTCAAGGGCGAAAAGGCTCTCGTTATGGAAAGCCTCGATGCAAACCTTGACGAACAGAATAATTATAACTACGCTATGACTCTCGACGAAAAGCCTGAAGTTCTTGAAAAGTTCAAGGCTACAACAGTTAAGGGTTCACAGTTCAGAAAGCCTTACCTTGAGTTCTCAGGTGCTTGTGCAGGCTGTGGTGAAACACCTTACGCTAAGCTCGTAACTCAGCTCTTCGGCGACAGAATGTATATCGCAAATGCTACAGGTTGTTCTTCAATCTGGGGTGGTTCAGCTCCTTCAACACCGTACTGTGCTGATAAGAACGGTCGCGGTCCTGCTTGGGCAAACTCACTCTTTGAAGACAATGCTGAATTTGGTTACGGTATGTTCCTTGCTCAGGATGCACTCCGTGAATCAGCAATTGCAAAGGCTGCAGCAGTAGCTGAAGCTAATCCCGCAGTTAAGCCTGCATTCGATAAGTTTATGGAAACAAAAGATTGCGGTAGCTGCAATAAGGTAGCAGCAGACGAACTTTTAAAGGCTGTTGCTGCTGTTAACTCACAGGAAGCAAAAGACGTTCTTGCCGACAAAGAATTCCTTGCTAAGAAGTCAGTATGGGTATTCGGTGGTGACGGTTGGGCATACGACATCGGCTTCGGCGGTGTTGACCACGTTCTCGCATCAGGCGAAGATGTAAACGTTCTCGTATTCGATACAGAAGTTTACTCAAATACAGGCGGTCAGTCTTCAAAATCAACTCCTACAGGTGCAATCGCTCAGTTTGCAGCTGCAGGTAAAGAAGTTAAGAAAAAGGACCTCGCTGCAATCGCAATGAGCTACGGCTATGTATACGTAGCACAGGTTGCTCAGGGTGCTGACTACAACCAGTGCCTCAAGGCGTTCCACGAAGCAGAAAGCTACAACGGACCTTCACTTATCATTGCATACGCTCCCTGTATCAACCACGGTATCAAGGGCGGTATGAGCATAGCTCAGACAGAAGAGAAGAAGGCAGTTCAAGCCGGTTACTGGCACCTCTTCCGCTTCGATCCCAGACTTGAGCTTGAAGGTAAGAATCCGTTCCAGCTCGATTCTAAGAAGCCAACAGCAAGCTTCGAAGAATTCCTTATGGGCGAAGTTCGTTACAATTCACTTGCACGTTCTAACCCCGAAAGAGCAAAAGAACTCTTCGAAAAGGCAGTTGCAAATGCAGAAGCTAAGTACGAAAAGCTCGCAAAACTTGCAGAACAGGAATAATATAAACCACAAAAAGCGCGGTTCCCGATGTCCGAGTGTTCTTAAGGACACTAAATAGAAATACGGGCATTGCGAGGTAAAAAGATGAGGAAAACTCTGTAAAAGGGTTTTCCTCTTTTTTATCTTTTAGGAAATTACTACTTTTAAGTTGTAATTTCCTAAATTACAAAAAAGTCTACCTATGGAAGTGAGCTGTGCGAACGACAGTCACAATAGTGACTTTTTTATAATATAGGAATTTGCGCGCAACGTTCGCAAATCAGCTTATTCAAAAAAAGATTTCCTTTTTGCCCCCAAGATTGGGGGACAGGGGGTTGAAGATTTTTAATCTTTTTTATTCCTACATTCGTAAAAGCGAATGTCTTCTGATAAAATAAAGATAGCAAATTTAAAGGAGGCGTTCACGCTATGAAAGAAAAATTTATTGAAAATGGAATTGAGTATGGGAGAGACGGAGATTACTACACTCCAAACCTTACTGTTCCCGATGATAAGGTTTATAACATCGGGAAGTATGGCAGGTTGCACTCAATATTTATTAAAGAAAACAGATATTGCCTATACTCAATGAAAATGCTCAACGGAACTTGGCTTTAATATCTTGATGAAATTGACACAACTGTAAAAAATGATTTGTCATAGGTTTGTCATATCAGGTTTGGTAATATAAAGTAAAAAGTACTTATATGGTGCAAATTGATGTTTACAAATACGGCATTGATATTTTTGATTACCAAATTTGTCTTTACCGTATTTATGGAGTTTTTTGGAGTTGCATCTTGGGCAACAATGTGATATAACATTATCCATGAGATCTTGTATTCCTTTCTCGTATTTTCGGGAGGTATAAGTTTTAGGGGTAAAACTATTATACCACAAGGGATTCAAGATCTAAACTTTCATTTAACTTAACAAAACGAATGTTTTTATAAGGAGATGGAAATATGGCACCACATTTAATAATGTCTGCATCATATAATGCACTTCTTGCCATTATTCTCTACATACTTGACAAAAAACAGCGTTTTCTAAAATGCCTTATAAGCTTAAGCAATTTATTATAGGTGTGCTTTTCGGTCTTATGGCGATTTTTGCAACAACCACCTTCGGCGGTTTTGATATAGGCGACGGAACTATAATGAATGTCAGAGATGCAGCACCGCTTTGTGCAGGTCTTATCTTTGGCGCTCCTGCAGGAATACTCTCCGGGCTTATAGGCGGTATTTATCGTTTTGTTGCTGTGTATTTCGGACTTGCCGGAACATATACTCAGATTGCTTGCTCTGTATCAACAATCCTTGCCGGATTTATTGCGGCAATACTTCGAAAGTATATGTTTGACAATAAAAAACCAACCTGGCTGTATGGTATGGGTATTGGCATGGTTACAGAAGTTCTCCATATGCTGATGATATTCTTTACTAATATGGATGATGCAGTAAATGCGTTTGAGTTTGTAAAGATATGCACACTGCCTATGGTGATCGGTAACGGACTTGCTGTTGGAATTGCAGTCTTTATAGTATCTTTAATAAGCAGAGAAAAGTTTGGTTTAAAAAAAGAACAAAAGCAGATTTCACAGACATTCCAGAGCTGGCTTTTAATCTGTATTGTAATTGCCTTTGTTGCCACAAGCTCGTTTTCTTCTGCTTTGCAGACGGGTATGAGTGAGGTTCAGACCAATAAAACCATTGAAATGAGCCTTTCAGATGTTTATCAGGATATTTTAGACGAATCAAATGACAATCTATTGAAAAAGACTGAAAGCATAAAAGAAGAATACTCGGGCGGTGTAGCACTTCGGGTGCTTGCTTCAAAATACAATGTCATTGAAGTTAACATCATTGATGAAAAAGGCTATATTTGCGATTCCAATGTGGAAGAGTATATCGGCTATGATATGGCAAGCGGTGAGCAGTCGAATGAGTTTGTAACAGTACTTTTAGAGGATAAGAAACTTCAGTATATTCAGGATTACAGACCTACCTCTTATGATGATGTTACTTTCAGAAAATATGGAGCAATCGCACTTTCAGGCGGTGGATTTATTCAGGTTGGGTATGACAGCACACAGTTTCGGGCAGACATTGACAAGTATGTAAAAGAGGTATCAAAAAACCGCCATGTGGGCAACTCGGGATTTGTCGCAATCTGCGATGAAAACTTCAATCTTGTAACATACAGAAGCGATTTTGAAGGAGCAGAGCTTCAGAGGATAGGTATAACATTTGACCCTGAAACTGTCTCAGAAGGCGAAATTTTTGAGTCGGTGGTTTATGACAAAGATTACCTTTGCTCATATCGTTTTGTAGAAGGCTACTATATCGTTGGTGCTATGCCAAAGCTTGAAGCAATGTTTATGAAAGAGGTTTCGGTGTATGTAAATACATTTATGGAAATCCTCATATTTGCAGCGTTGTTTGTTCTTATTTATTTCCTGATAAAGAGGATTATCATTGATAACCTAAGGAAAATAAACAAAGGTCTTGCCGAGATAACAAACGGAAATCTGAATGTTACGGTGGATGTTCGTTCCAATGAAGAATTTGCATCGCTTTCTGATGACATCAACCAGACAGTTGGTACGCTGAAAAGGTATATCAAAGAGGCTGCGGCAAGAATAGACAAGGAGCTTGAATTTGCAAAACAGATTCAGTATTCCTCACTTCCTACAGTTTTTCCGAAAAGCAATTCTTTCAGGCTTTATGCCGAAATGATAACTGCAAAG
>JAZRQO010000007.1:0-1674 GCA_045649825.1 Clostridia bacterium | reverse complement strand
TTCACTTCAACTATTTTGTTATTGTGAATAACCATTTCTTCAAGAATTGCTTTTATAAATTCATCGGATATTTCACTGCTTTTAATATAATTCTCAGCATATTTCAGGCATTTATTAACCACAGTTTTAACCTCATTTTTCTCAAATTTATACCTACTGAATGCCCCCAACGCTTCTTCTTGGCGTTCAATTTCTCTGTCCATACTCATAGCTTTTTCTTTAAATTCTTCCTTTGTTAAGCACTTATCGAGATACAAATCGACCAGTGCTTTTCGTTTTTCTTTCAGCGAATCAAGACTTGATTTTTTCATTTCATAATCTTCAAAGCCCTCCATATTGAACACATCTAAAAGTTGAGTTTTCATAGTTTTGAGAATGGAATCGGAATTGATTTGAAGCATCTCAATAATGCTCTGCATAATCAGTTTCAGGTCTTTGTCCGATATAGGTTGGCAGTCACAGCCCACCTCTTTACCACTTGAAATATCAATTCTTTTTCTTTTACCATATTTCTTTTTGTTGTAGCATTCCCAGAATTTATATCTATTTCCGCTTGCTAACTTTTTATCGTGATACACAAAGTTATGACCACACTCGGCACATCTGATTTTCCCTGAGAAGCAGTATCTTCTTCCAAGCTTTGCAAGCTGTTCTTCGGATGGCGCACGCTTTGCCATTTCTATCTGAGCCATTTCAAAAAGCTCACGGCTGATTATAGGCGTATGGTGATTTCTTATAATAATTAAATCCTCCTGCCCTTTGTTCGTCACTTTTTCGTGAGTGAGATAGTTTGGCGTAATGGTTTTCTTCTGAATCAGGTCTCCGCAATATTTTTCATTTCTCAGTATCCTGAGTATTACGGTGTTAGTCCATTCCGATTGATTATAACTTGGTATGCCCTCTTCACGAAGCTCTCTTGCAATGGTAGAAGTACCTTTTTGCTCAATCACATATTTATGGAATATTTTCTGAACAACCTTTGCGCCATCTTTATCCACATAAAGCTTACCTTCGCGAACATTATATCCTAACATATCCCGTCCGAAAACAACCCCTTGCTCCATTCGTCTTTTCTGACCCCACTTAACTCTTTCGGAGGTTTTTCGGCTCTCTTCCTGAGCTATTGAAGCCATAATTGTAAGGCGAAGCTCAGCATCAGGGTCAAGGGTAAACAGATTATCATTTGCAAACATAACCCCTACTCCGTACTCCTTAAGTTGACGGGTATAGTAAATACTATCGAGCGTATTTCTTGCAAAACGGCTTATCTCTTTTGTGATAATAAGGTCGAACTTTTTCAGCTGAGCATCAACCATCATTCTGTTAAACGCTTTTCGTTTTTTAGTGCTTGTTCCCGATAAGCCTTCGTCAACATACACATCATAAAGCTCCCACATAGGATTTCGTTCTATGTATTCCGTGAAATATTTTTGCTGACTTTCGAGGGAGTTTGCCTGGTCATCCTTGTCGGTTGACACTCGGCAATACACAGCAACACTCAAAATTCTATCGCGTGTAAAATTCATTTTTTCATCTCCTTGTTATATATAGTTGGAAGTAGCTTTCACTACTGCCAACCCAACAATACCACAGGAATCTTCACATATCCATTCACCATAATCACCAATATTTACGGTTCATATTTTCCAGATATTTTAACTGCTCGAAGGATAT
>JAZRQO010000006.1:0-52309 GCA_045649825.1 Clostridia bacterium | reverse complement strand
GCGGAATTTAAGTGAGATTCCAAATCTTTGATTTGGTTACTCGAACTTATGCATGGGAGCGTAGCGAGTCGTTGCAGACGCGGCTGACAATTCCGACCATTAAAACTTAATACTATAATGATATGCGGATATGGCGGAATTGGCAGACGCGCTAGATTCAGGTTCTAGTGGTAGCAATACTGTGCAGGTTCAAGTCCTGTTATCCGCACCACGTCGAAGCAAAGTTCGCTTTGCTTCGACTTTTTTGTTGCTTTTTTTCAAAAAAAGCTTATAAAATCAAAAAAATGTTGACAAAAAACACAAAATATGCTATTAT
Organism: Clostridia bacterium; assembly: GCA_045649825.1. Lineage (GTDB taxonomy): Bacteria > Bacillota > Clostridia > UBA1381 > UBA1381 > RGIG9115. The sequence continues at coordinate 51,993 of JAZRQO010000006.1, read as the reverse complement.
AATAGGTAGTTTTATAATATTTTGGGAACATATGGTTGGATGGAGGGAACGTTTGTTCCCTTTTGTTTTTTTAGGAATAAAAATAAGATAAAATATATTCAAAAAAGGAGATAGAGTGATGGAAATAGAACTTCAGGAACTTATAGATCAAATAAAAAAAGACGGTGTAGAAGCCGCGGCGGCTGAGGCTGAATCTATAATCGACACTGCCAAAGCTCAGGCTGAGAAGATTGTTGCAGATGCACGGGCGGAAGCGGATAAAATATTGGCAGATGCTAAAATTGAAAATGAACGTATGATAAAATCAAGCGAAGATGCAATCCGCCAGGCAGGACGGAATTTGCTGATTTCTTTCAGAGAGAGCGTCACACGGGAGATGAAAGTTATTTTAAATGAAAATGTTGCTTCTGTGTATTCATCTGAGACGCTGGCACAGCTTATTGTAAATGTTGTTGAAAGCTGGGCAGCAAAACCGGATGCCGAGGATATAACGGTAAGTCTGAACAGCGAAACCTTAAAATCCCTCGAAGAAACCATACTTGCCGGAATTAAAGAGAAAATGCAGAGAGGCGTTACTTTGAAAGCTAATGATAACTTTGACGGTGGATTCCGCATTTCTGCAGGCAATGGCAGTGCATATTACGACTATTCTTCCGAAGCTGTAGTTGAAATGCTTTCAAACTATCTCAGCCCCAGGGTTACTGAACTTTTAAAAGAGGTAGAGTAATTATGGCTGAATATTATCTTATATCACAGCTGCCCTCTTTGGACGGACTTGGTGAAAACACGCCAATTCCAATTACAGAGGAACGGTTTTTGGAGCTTTGCGGTCGCTTTTCAGGTAAAAAAACGCAGTCTGAACTGGAAAAATTAACCCTTGTTCCACCGATTAATCCTGAAAAATCAAGCTCGACCTTGATTGAGGCATGGAATACAGAGGAACGGAAATTGAGGCTTGCACTTGCCAAAAGCAGGGCAGATAAATTAAACAAACCCTTTGATTTAAAAAACGAAATCCTCCCCGTTGAATTGATTAAAACGGCAAATGGAGCCACGGAAATAGAAAATCCGCTTGAAGCGGAAAAATTCCTTCATGCTTATCGGTTGAATTTTTTAGAAACCATCAGGCCGATGGATACTTTTTCGGAAGATTTTATATTCTATTACGGACTTAAACTAAAATTGATTCTCAGGATGAGGGGGCTTGATACAAAGCTTGGCGAAACTACTTACAGAAATATTTACAACTCCATTTTAAATGGAGATAGGTTGGAGGCTTTATTATGACCGAAAATAGAGGAAAGGTTGTAAGCATTAACGGAAACTTGGTGTCAGTAGAGTTTGACGGTAATGTTTGCATGAATGAAATATGCTATGTTAAGGTAGATGACACCGCCCTTAAAAGCGAGGTTATTCGTATAAAAGGGAACATTGCACAAATACAGGTTTACGAAATGACAGGCGGCATAAAATGCGGAGATGATGTGGAGTTTACAGGCGAAATGTTATCAGCAGAGCTGGGCCCCGGTTTACTTGGACAAATATACGACGGGCTTCAAAACCCACTCCCTGTTTTGGCTGAAAAAGCGGGCTGGTTTTTAGAGCGAGGCAATTATGCAGACGGCTTGGACGGCGATAAAAAGTGGGAGTTCACACCTTCGGCACAGGTGGGTGACGTTCTTCGCGCCGGAGAGTATATCGGAACAGTTCCCGAAGGAGCTTTTACTCATAAAATCTTTATACCGTTTTATCTGCTCGGTAACTATACATTAAAATCAATTGCAGAAAAAGGCGAATATACCATAAAAGATACCGTTGCAGTTATAACAGATGAACGTGGACGGGATATACCTGTTACTATGTCATTCAAGTGGCCTGTTAAACGTGCGGTCCGCTGTTACAGCGAACGCCTGGCACCTGTAGAAACAATGGAAACAAAGGTGCGGTTGGTTGACTCCTTCTTCCCCGTTGCAAAAGGCGGTACATATTGCACACCCGGACCTTTCGGTGCAGGCAAAACAGTGCTTCAGCACACCACTTCAAAATACGCTGATGTGGATATTGTTATAATCGCTGCCTGCGGTGAGCGTGCCGGTGAAGTTGTTGAAACTTTAACTGAGTTCCCTGAGCTTACGGACCCCAAAACAGGACGGTCGCTTATGGAACGTACTATTATTATTTGTAACACATCATCTATGCCGGTTGCTTCCCGTGAAGCTTCGGTTTATACATCTGTAACCCTTGCTGAGTATTACCGTCAGATGGGACTGAATGTTCTGCTGCTGGCAGACTCCACATCCCGTTGGGCACAGGCTCTCCGAGAGATGTCGGGAAGACTTGAAGAAATACCGGGCGAAGAAGCATTCCCCGCATACCTTGAATCTTATATTGCAGCATTTTATGAAAGAGCAGGTTATGTTCGTTTGCCTGATGGCACTACAGGCTCTGTTACAATTGGCGGAACAGTTTCTCCTGCAGGCGGTAACTTTGAAGAACCTGTAACTCAGGCAACTCTGAAAGTTGTAGGGGCTTTTCACGGTCTTTCCCGTGAACGCTCGGATGCAAGAAAGTACCCTGCAATCGACCCCCTTATTTCCTGGTCGAAATATAAAAGTGTTGTAGACACCGAAAAGTCTGAATTCTGCAAAAAAATCCTTTACGTTGGAAATGAAATTGATTCTATGATGAAGGTTATCGGCGAAGAGGGTACAACTATCAACGATTACATAATTTATCTGAAATCAGAAATGCTGGATGCTGTTTATCTCCAGCAGAACTCTTTTGACTTAATTGAAGCCAACTGCGGCACTCTGCGTCAAAGATACGTTACAGATAAGCTTATCCGTGTTCTGGGCAGTGAATATGAACTGGACAGTAAAGACACTGCTCGTGCTTTTTTCAACCGTATGCGTCAGAGATTTATTGACTGGAACTATACGGAGTTTGAAAGTGATGCTTTCAAGAAGGCTGAATCTGAAATTGATGCATTATACCGCGAAGGCAACGGTAAATTAGAAAATGATGCAAAACGCTTGCTTAAGGATGGTGAATAAAAATGAATAAAGTTTATAATCGAATTGAATCCATCACCGGTAATGTTATTACCGTAAGAGCAAACGGCGTTCAGTATAACGAGCTTGCCCAGATAAACACTCGTTTCGGCAAGTCACTTGCTCTGGTTAACAAGATTGAGGGAGATATTGTATCCCTCCAGGTATTTGCAGGCGGTCAGGGTATTTCTACAGGAGATGAGATTCGCTTTTTAGGGCATGAAATGCGTGTTTCTTTCAGTGAAGACCTTTTGGGACGAATATTTAACGGCTCGGGCGAGCCGAGAGATAAAGGCCCTGCACTCACTGAAAATATGAAGCCAATCGGCGGTCCATCAGTTAATCCCACCAAGCGAATTCTTGCAAACCGGATGATGAGAACAAATATACCTATGATAGATATGTTCAACACATTGGTTGTGTCGCAGAAGCTTCCGATATTCTCTATTTCGGGAGAGCCTTATAACCAGCTTCTTGCCAGGATAGCAATGCAGGCGGAAGCGGATGTTATTGTTCTTGGCGGCATGGGTCTTAAGTATGATGATTTTCTATATTTTAAGGATGAACTTTCAAAAGGTGGAGCATTAAGTAAAACCGTTATGTTCATTCATACGGCTTCTGATCCTACTGTTGAATGTATGATGATTCCTGATATGGTGTTGGCAGTAGCCGAGCAGTTTGCTCTGCAGAACAAAGACGTGTTGGTGCTGCTCACCGATATGACAAACTTTGCCGACGCTATGAAAGAGATTGCCATTACTCAGGAACAGGTTCCCTCTAACCGAGGTTACCCCGGCGACCTTTATTCACAGCTTGCAGCCCGTTACGAGAAGGCGGTTGACTTTGCGGACTCCGGTTCGGTTACTGTTCTTGCAGTTACCACCATGCCCGGCGACGACGTAACTCATCCTGTTCCCGATAATACGGGTTATATAACAGAAGGGCAGTATTACCTCAAAGGCGGACGTATTGAGCCGTTTGGTTCTCTTTCACGACTTAAGCAGAACGTAAATGGCAAAACCCGAAAGGACCATCGTGCCCTTATGGATGGTATGATCCGTATGTATTCTTCCTACAAAGAAACTGTTGAAAAGAAAAACATGGGCTTTTCTATGAGCAGTTGGGACGAAAAACTTCTTAAATACGGGGAACTTTTTGAAAACAAGCTAATGGATTTATCAGTTAATTTATCTCTTGAGGAAGCACTTAATCTCGGTTGGGAAATTCTCGCGGATTGCTTTGAAAAAGACGAAACCGGAATCAAGTCAGACCTTATTGATGAATTCTGGCCCGGAAAATAAGGAGGGCTACAAATTTGTCAAAGATTAAATTAACTAAAAACGAGTTGAAGGTGCAAAAAGATGCCCTGAAAATGTACAGGAGATATTTGCCTACTCTGACACTAAAAAAACAACAGCTTCAAGCAGAAATCCGTGCTATTGAAGCAATGGCGACGGAAATAAGAAATGAAAAATCAGAGCTTGAAAATGGTTTTTCAGACTGGATTGCCGTTTTCAGCGAAAAAGATGCTTTTCCTCATGGTATAATCACGGTGAAAAATATCCGCAAAGGCAAAGGAAATATTGCAGGTGTTGAAATTCCTACATTTGAGGGGGCGGATTTTTCCCGCGGGGACTATGATTTGTACCGCACTCCCCTTTGGGTAGATATGGCTGCAAACCATATGGAGAAGGCAATATCACTTGATTTACAGGCAGAAGTGTTAGACGAACAGGTCCGACTTCTGGAAGCTGAGCTTCTTGCAACCTCTCAAAGAGTTAATCTTTTTGAAAAGGTTAAAATTCCTGAAACAATGGAAAACATTAAAAAAATATCAATTTATATGGCAGACCAACAGGTAAGCGCTGTGGTGCGTTCTAAAATTTCAAAACGCAAGATAGCCCTTCGTAATGCAGAATCTTCCGAAAGGCAGGTTTGTTCATTATGATAGTACCCATGAAAAAGATTACTCTCATAACTATGGGAGACAAAAAATCTGAAACCCTGAAAAAGCTCCGGAAACTTGGAATTGTTCAAATCGAAATAACTGAGGGTTCCGGCGAAAAACTTAACCGATATAAAGAACAAATTGCTTTACTTGAAAAAGCGGTTTTCACAGTTGGCAAAAACAAAAACGCAACTGATAAAGAAGCAGATACTACAAAATCTCTGGCTCTTGCCGGTGAGATTGCAGGACTTGCAGAGGATAAAAGTTCCTGCTTGTCGGAACGAGTTGCTCTTAACAGCGAACTTGAGCGTTTGAAAAGCTGGGGCGATATTAAGCCGGACAGTATAAAGGATTTAGCGTCCCACGGAGTGGAGGTTGCATTTTATGAAATGCCGAAGCAGGAGTATGCGGCTCTCCCCGACAGTATGAAAACCGTTAAACTTGACGAGAACAAATCAACGGTGAAATTTTTGTTGGTTAATACGGAAAGTTCAGACACCTCTTCCCTTAACAATTACCGATTGCTGCTCCCAAAGCTTTCCACAATCGAAATAAAAGAAAAAACAGCTGAGTTAACCCACCGTATGAATGAGATAGACGAACAGTTATCTTGCTACGCGGGTTATGCTGAAAGCTTAAAAGAAGCAATAAAGGCTTTGGAAAAGAAAATCGAATTTGAAACCTATGCTACGGGTATGAATTCTGAAAAACTTTCAGGTGATGAAACCCGCGATATTACCGTTGCTTATTTCAAAGGCTATATTGAGGCGGAAAATCTTGACAGGCTCAAAAAAGCAGCCAAAGATAATGCCTGGGGACTTTTTGTAGAAGACCCCTGCGAGGAGGACAATGTTCCTACCAAGCTTAAGAACAATAAGTTTGTGAGTCTTATTTATCCGCTGACTGATTTCTTGGGTACGGTTCCCGGATATTTTGAGTATGACATTTCAGGTTGGTTTTTGGCGTTTATACTATTATTCTTCGGAATTATTTTTGGTGACGGCGGATACGGACTGTTTATTTGTACCGTAGCAGCAGTTCCCATTATAAAATCATTAATCGACAGAAAACCAATTGCTCCCGCCTTTCTGCTTGTGGGGCTTTTCGGAGCTTCCACAATATTATGGGGTACACTTACCTGTACATGGTTCGGGCTTTCCCCGGAGCAGCTTCCACGATGGCTTAAGGCTTTGTCGATACCTGTTATTTCAAATGTATATGCCGATAAAATCTGGAGTCTTCCATGGACTCCTGACGGCGTTGGACTTACAACCGCACAAAACCTGCAAATATTCTGTTTTACACTGGCTCTTATTCAGCTCACGGTAGCTCATGTCAAAGGTGCTTTGCGAAACAGAGGCTCGGCAAAAATGTTAGGAGATACAGGCTCAATACTGCAGCTAATCGGAATTTATTATTTAGTGCTTAGCCTTGTGGTAAACGCGGAAGTATTTAGTTTCGGACTGGTAATCAGTGGCGTACCTGTAGGCACTGTTGCCATTGCACTTATAGGAACAGGCTTCTGTTTAAGCTTTATTTTCTCAAACTACGAAGGCAACATAATAAAATCAATTCTTGCAAGTCTTACCAATATTGTCTCGGTATTACTGGGTGTTGTAAATGTATTTTCGGATATCGTTTCATACATACGTCTATGGGCAGTCGGGCTTGCAGGTGCGGCAATATCCGCAACGGTAAATGAACTTGCAGGTCCGTTGCTGGGCAATTTTATGTTTATGATACTTGCGATTATCCTTTTGGTGTTCGGTCATGGACTTAATATGGTCCTTAACATTCTGTCCGTTATCGTTCACGGAATCAGACTCAACACCTTGGAATTTTCATCACACCTGGATATGTCGTGGAGTGGACATAAATTTAAACCGTTTAAAGAATAAATTAATATAAAGGAGAATTTTTATGAATTTAGGATTATTAAGTACAGCGTTAGCTATGGGCATAGCTGCAATCGGCTCTGCCATTGGTATCGGCATTGCAGGTCAAGCTTCAATAGGTGCATGGAAAAAGTGTTATATGAGCAATAAAGCGGCTCCGTTCATACTCACCGTTTTTGCCGGTGCACCGCTTACTCAGACGATTTACGGATTCCTTCTGATGCAGCAGATGAAAGCATCTTCTGCAGACCCCGGATTTTTATTCGGTCTTGGAATTGCATCAGGTGTGGCAATGGCATTTTCTGCCGTTTTTCAGGGCAAGGCAGGTGCTGCAGGTGCAGACGCTTTGGCTGAAACAGGAAAAGGCTTCTCGCAGTACATTACTGTTGTAGGTCTTTGTGAGACCGTTGCATTGTTTGCACTGGTTTTCAGTATGGTTGCATTAGGATAATTAAACAGGGTAGTGTTGCATTATGCAACACTCCCCTGTTTAATCCCAAGTAGTTGTGTTAAGACAATACTCACAATTGTTTTTATCATTTCTTTCAAGAAACGCACGTTCATATAAGTCGTATTTATTTGAGTGCTCAAGATGGATTTTGGGCATGGGAGTGTAGAAATACAAATCAGGAATTTCTTTTTTCTTTTCTGACATATTATGCTCCTTCTTAACTAAAAGGGACAGATGTGAAAATGGTTCACATCTGTCCCTTTTTTAACAAAATAATGCTTACGCCTTAATTTTGTTTTCGTAGTCCTTGATCATATTTTTTACCATCTGACCGCCTACGCTGCCTGCCTGTCTTGAAGTGAGGTCACCGTTGTAACCCTGCTTAAGATCTACACCAACTTCTCTTGCTGCTTCCATTTTGAAGTTTTCCATTGCCTGTTTTGCTTCAGGAACCATAATCTTGTTCTTACTCATTTTTGTTTCCTCCTAAATTTAAAATATCTATATTAACGTGCCGACTTTCGTCGACTACACTCATATTTTGTTCAAAACACGGAGGAATATGCTTTTTAATTTTTGGAATTTAAAAGGTTTTTTTTGCAAAAAATTTGCAGAGCTAAAGCCCTGCAAATTTTTATTAATATCCCAGGCTCTTAAGATAATCACGGCTCTTCTTTGCATCTGCAAGATTGTCGCCTTCATACCACTGATCCTGTTCTACTATAATATATTCTGCTCCTGCTTTGATTGAAGCTTCAACGATTGACTTAACATCCTGAATACCGCTTCCAACAGGTCTGAATTCAAATTCTCTTTCAGTTTCTTCTGCCTTTTCACCGTCTTTTACTGCACCCTTACTGTCGATAAGTGCATAAACAGGGCCATTTGCAAGCTTCTTTGCCCAGAAGTCCTTGATATGTACCACGTTAATTCTGCCTGCATATTTTGCAAGGTACTCTGTAGGCTCATAACCTGCATACTTAATCCAGCAAGTATCAAATTCGGGATTTAAGTAATTTGAATCAACTGTGCTATAGAGCTTGTCAATTATGATTTCGCCATCCTTTTTCTCGAACTCAAAATCATGGTTGTGGTAAAGCATTTTAAGTCCGTTTTCTGAAAGGAGCTTTCCTACCTTTGAAAACTTTTCAATTGTTGCGTCCCAGTTGTTGTGATATTCTTCAACCTTATACCAGGGAATTGCTGAGTACTTTGCACCAAGTGCCTTTACAAAATTAACAGCGTCAACACCGTCTTTTTCATACCAGTCAATTGTCTGATGAACTGAAATACATTCAAGACCAAGCTCGTCAAGCATTCCTCTGATTTCCTCAGCTGTTTTTCCGAAATAGCCTGCAAATTCAACACAGTCATAACCCATTTCTTTTACAGCCTTGAGTGTTCCGTACATATCAGCTTCCATTTTATCACGAAGTGAGTAGAGCTGAATTCCTACTTTTAAGTCTGCCATTTTATTTTCCTCCATTTATACTCTGCTTATGCAGATTATTCACCTTTTAATGTTTCAAAGAGCTTATCTGCTCCTTCTTTAATTGTCAGGCCTTTTTTAAATACGCTTGAAGTTCCGACAACGAATATTTCTGCTCCTGCTTTGTACATCTTGGGTACATTTTCAAAGCTGCAGTTACCGTCTACTTCGATTATTACGTCTGAATATCCCTCATTGTCGAGCTTTTCACGCATACGCTTTATTTTGTCAAAACTCGTCGGAACGATTTTCTGACCTGCAAATCCGGGGTTTACGCTCATAATAAGCACCATATGCAAGTATGGCAAAATTTCGTCAAGAACGGATATTGGTGTTGACGGATTGATTGCAACCGCCGCCTTACCGCCTTTTTCGATAATTTTGTTAATAACCATATGAAGATGTGGTGTTGCTTCATAGTGTACTGCAACAATGTCCCCTTCTTTTATTGTTATTTTTTCAATAATTGATTCAGGGTTGTATGCCATAATATGATAGTCGAAAGGAAGACGTGTTTCTTCATGGATTTTATTTAACATCTCCATGGGGAGCATAAGGTTCGGAACAAAGTGATTGTCCATAATATCGCAGTGGAGATACTCTATTCCTGCATCTTCCATTTCCTTTAAGGCTTTTCCGAAGTTCATAAAATCTGCACACATTATTGAGGCAGAAAGAATCTGCTTTCTTTTTGGAGCGTTGGGAACAAGTGCCGCACCTACCATGGGTGCACTTTCGCCAAGCTCTGCCTTTTTGATTATAGGCATTTTTCCGGATGTATAGCAATGCTTTGTTATGTAATCTATTAAGGGTTTAACGTATAATTCCTCCTGCTCACTAAGTCCTCCGCTTAAGAGAAGACAATCGGGAGATAAAAGGTTTATTATGCTAACTAAAGCACCGCCAAGCATTGATACGGCTTCGTTTATTTTTTCTATAGCCTTTTCGTTACCTACTTTCGCCTCTGCAAAAAGGTCTGCCGCAGTTTTACCTTCGCCTAAAAGCTCAGCCGCAGTTATATCAAGACCGCCGCCTGCACAGTACTTTTCAAGACAGCCTGTTTTTCCGCAGCCGCAGGGACGTCCGTTTTCACATACAGGAATATGTCCAAGCTCACCTGCACTGCCCAAAGCTCCGTTATAGATTTTTCCGTCCAGAACAATACCTGTTCCGATTCCCGTGCCGAGAGTTACGCAAACAACTGTTCCTGCTCCCTTTCCTCCGCCGCAGAGATATTCTCCCCATGCTGCAGCTCTGGAATCCTGAACAAGGGCTGTGGGAAGTCCAAGCTCTTTTTCAATCCTGATTGCAACATCATCAGACAAAATGCTGATGTTTGGGGCCTTCAGAATCTTTTTGCCGTCGTCACTTACGGTTCCGGGTATTCCCATTCCCACTGTTGCGAGGCTATCGAAGCTGATACCTGCTTCATTGCAAAGCTCCTGAAGAGTGTTTTTCACTGCAACTGTTATATCGGTTATATCTTTAATATAAACCTTTTTGCTGATTATTATTTTATTATCGGCGTCAAGAATACCTATATTCATCTTTGTTCCGCCGATGTCAATACCTACTCTATACATTTGATGCACCCTTTCAGATTCAGATTTCTTCGCCGTTCTCGATAGCTGATATCATATCTATTCTTGTCTGATGTCTGCCACCTTCAAATTCCGCACCGAAGAACTCATCAACTATCATAAGTGCAAGCTCCTGACCTACAACACGTGCACCGAAAGCGATTATGTTTGCATTATTGTGCTGACGTGTAAGACGTGCAGTATAAGGGTCTGAACAAACGCAGGCTCTTATTCCCTTTACCTTATTTGCAGCAAGTGAAATTCCAACACCTGTTCCGCAGATGAGTACACCGAAATCACATTCTCCCGATGCAACCGCATCAGCAACCTTTTTACCGTAAACGGGGTAATTCGCTCTTTCTCCTGAGTCAGTTCCGAAGTTTACAACCTCGTAGCCCTTGCTCTCCAAGTGCTCCTTAACAAGATTTTTCATTTCCACTGCTACGTGGTCATTTCCTATTGCTATTTTCATAACGCATTCCTCCTAATATTAATATAATTGTTTATTTTATTGTTAGCAATATAATATACAGACTAATATATGTAAAAAAACGACATTTGTGTTATTTTATCACCTATTTATTAAATCTATCCTTATTCTATCACAGTTCCCTGACTTTGTCAATTATAAAATATACAGGTACTACTGAAACACATTATTACACAACAAAAAAAGACGGCATTGAAATGCCGTCTTTTAGGATTTAGAAGTCGCTTAATGACAATACACTGTTAAGAGGTGTAAGATTGCTGTCCCAAACGAAAATCTTATATTCATCTGTTACTCCGCTGAGTGTAACAGTCTGAGTTCCTGCACCTGTAAGTTCTACAGTGTCAAGCTTAATATCTGAAAGCTGTCCATCTGCATACTTAGCAGCTGCAAAGTATATTGTTTTAGCTTCAGCAGAATAAAGTGTAAGCTCAAGGCCGTTATCCTTGTTCGTGTTAGCTAAAGAAACGATAGCTTCGTCAACATCAAGCTTTGATGCTTCGTGAATCTCGAAATTATCTACATAGTAGGTTCCAGCCTGAGTTGCTGCTGCTCCCATATGTATTCCCATGTTCTTTTTACCAGCATTATCTTTAACAGTTATATAGCAGGTTACTTTTCTCCACTCACTGTCAACGATTTCAACCTCTTCAACTTTTCTTGTATCAAGATTTATGTTGTTATTATTTCCTGATGTGTTCGCACCAGAAAGGTAAAACTTCACTGTGTTGGTTGAACCTTCAGCTGCCTTAGCGTAGAAAGAAATGATATAATCTTTACCCGGCACAATGCCTTTGAATGCATTATGGAATCGTGCATCGTGGTCTTTTCCACCAACTGTAACAATTTTCAAGCTCTTGGTGCCATCGTATACTTCTCCGTCAACTTCAGTTAACTCTTTAGTTGTTGCATTTCCTGAATCAACAGTAAATGTTTCAAAATCATAATTTCTGAAGCCCTCTGTTAAAAATGTAAGTGTATTAGCCACTGACTGGTCATAGTCATCCTTAACATCTGTAAGAGTTATTGTATATTCAGTTTCGTTTGCAAGACCTGAAAGTGCAACTTCGTAGCTTCCATCATCATTCTTTGTAACGGTAGGAATTGTAACGGTAGGAATTGTACCTTCTGAAACAACAAAGTTCTCTGCTGTAAGCTCAGGCATAGGATTGCTGAAAGTATACTTGATGGTAGGATTAACAGATACGCCTGAAGCATAGTTAGCCAAATCTGTAGTCACTTCACATGGCTCAACATTAGGGTCTTCTGGTGTTACATCATACACTGCTACATTTTTTATTCTGTATGGAATAGCATATGCAAATGTATCATTAGTCACTTGGAAAACCAAGTCAACACCATATTCTCCTGATCCTGTTTCGTTAGCAGGGATCTTAACCTCTGATTTTAGTGTTGTATATGTGTCACTATTAAAAGTTATTTTGTCGGCATCCAGTCTAACTGTTGTTCCTCTCGTACCCTCATCATCTGTAATAGGTTGATACATAAAGTAAGCAGCAAAATGTGTTGCTTTAACACCTGAATCCACTGCCTGCATTTCTGCCAGGGTTTTATCAGCCATTATTTCACAACTGATTTCATAAGTACGACCTGATTCAAGACCCAAGTTTTCATATCTTATTCCCACTCCAGCTTGGACCTTGGCTGTAGCTGCAACTCCACTTTTTTTCGGTCTGTCAACAGAAACCGATCCATCAGCATTATAAGTAAGAGTAACGTCTGCGTAGGCGCCTTCATAAATTACCCAACTTGGCTCTTCTCCGTCTGTAGCTTTAACACCTGGAGTCTGCGAAATTACATTATCAGTAATGCCATTAATTGTACCAACCATATTAACAGCGTCGTCAGCAGATACAGGAACAACAGCTAAAGACAGTACCATTGCAAAAGCAATCACAAATGCCAAAAGTTTGCTATTTCTTTTCATAGCTTTTAACATCTCCTTTTTAGATTTTTATTATGCATTATCCGAAGCTGAAATAACAACTGTATGTTTGCACCTTCACGTGCTAAGCACAATTACAGTTATTATCACTGCTTTACATTCCGGTTGATTACTGAGTATAAGCCCGATATATAATCACTAAAACCTGAAGTCCATTTCCTTTTTGCCCGAAAAGAAAACGGGGAATCTAAAAACAGCTGAATTACAGGAAAAAACAGGTGGATAAAATCCACCATCCTGTTAATTGTGTGTTCATTATACAATAAAAAAAAATCTCTTTCAACCAAATGTCCCAAATTAGCAAAAAGTTGTTGCCTGCAAGCTTTTTATGTAAAATATTAACATTAAAATATATTTTCTCACGGCAAAAAAATAATTCCGCAAAAACTGCGGAATTATTTTTATTGTGAGAAGCACAACAAGGTTCCGGGGCACCCGACCGCAATCTGTGATTGCATTAGTCGGGTCGGGTTCTTATTACAAAATTCTTCTCGGAATTGTTCTGTTAATCTCTTCTATTTCTTCCTTGCTCTTAACACCGCTTACGGAGTCGGGCTGAGTGAGGTTTGTTGCCGCTGCACCTGCTGCAAATGCAAGGAGGCGTTCGTTATTGAAGCCCTGAGTAAGACCGTAGAGGCATGCTGCACAGTAGCAATCCCCTGCTCCCGTGCTGCCCTTTATCCAGCCTTTGGGAAGGTCAAGTGACGGAACAACCACGAAGCTTCCGTCTTTATCAAGTAATGCTCCCATTTCAGTACTGTGAACTATTACCTTTTCTCTTACCCCGTAAGACATAATAATCTCCATTGTTTTACGGATATTGTCCAAATTGAGTGTTCCGTCGGCATTACGTGGTGAAAGACCTGTAATACGTCCGCTTTCAACTTCGTTTATTATAACATAATCGCACTGCCGAACGGCGGGAACGACTACTCTTTTAAATAGCTCTTCGTCCTCTACGCTTACTATATCAATAGAAGTTTTAATGCCTTTTGCAGCCACCTTATTCAAAAGACGTGCCATTCTTGTTCCGTACTCAGCATCCTCGCTGTCGAGGCTATCGAGAAGCAGAACATATCCTGCGTGGAAAATTTCGCAGTCCAGCTTATCAACATCTACATCATCCACATCATAAGCCGAGTTTGCAGCCATATTTGTGAAGAATGTTCTGTCACCTGTAGAAATTTCGGTCATAACCTGAGTGTAGGACGTGGAAACATTTTTATCTACTATAACACGGCTTGTATCAATGCCGTTGAGTCTTAACTGCTCCACTATGTACTTCCCGTAGTCATCATCACCGATTTTGAAAGATGCACTAAGGGGCATATCCTTATCAATCTTTGCAATATCAATAATCGTGTTGGGAACACATCCGCCCACCGCCATAGATACTTCCTTTATGGTAGTCAACATATTCTTCTCGGGGTATTTATCAATCATATTAATAACGTCTACCAAAGCAACACCGGCAATAGTAACGCCTTTAGTCTGTTTTTCCATTTAACATAACCTCGCTTATTTTGTAATAATACGATTATACACTATTTTTTTAAAAAAGTAAATACACAAAATTGCCAATTTTTATATCTTTTTTACAAAAAAAAGACAAGGGAGCCATCCCTTGTCCTACATTAATTCAGATTTTTACTTTAAATACAAGCTTTTTGCAAACCGTTTGCTTATCGCCGCAAATCATTGCGGGCTTATGTGCATCGTGGGGGAATAAAATCATAAATTCGCCGCCTGCAAATTTAAATTCAATTTTATCCTCTCCGTCTTTAAAGAATTCATAGTCTTTTTCTTCATTATAAGCCTCTTCAGTTTCGAGCTTATCACCCCAGTCGCAATAAACCATTTCCTCTCCATCTATGAGAACTTGAACATCAATGTACTTTTTATGTGTTTCAAGAAATCCCTCTGTTCTCGTTTCGGAATCCTGAACCATAACATAAAGGTCGCGTCCTTCTATCTCATATGTACCTGCAGGAACAGGGTTCTTTTTGTATTCATCCACGTATTCAAAGCATTTAGCAAAAAGAGGATGAATACCAACATAAAGGTCCTTATTTTCGTACTTGTCTAAAATCATTTTATATAACCTCACTTTTGTAATAAATTTCTAGTATGTATATAATAGCACATAAGGCAAAATGTGTCAAGAGTAAATTGGTTTTGCCTGAATGCTGATAAACAGTGGTATTCTGCACTGCGTGCAGAGTTATAACTACTGAATGAAACACCATCTGACAAAAAATGAATGCAAATGCGGGTGACATTACGTTACTCTGCATACTCTCCGGGCGTTTTCCCCGTATACTTTTTAAACACCTTTGCAAAATACAGATAATCTGAAAATCCCGATTCGAAGGCTATTTCCTTTATCTTTCTGCCGTTGTTACTTTTAAGCATATTTTTTGCGCAGCCTATACGCAACTTTGTAAGATATTCAACAGGGGTTGTACCTGTATACTCTTTAAAAATCCGTCTGAAATGGTCCTTATTATAATTTGTACGGGACATTGCTTCTCCTACGGTAAAATTACTGTCGGTATAGTTTATAATAAGGTCGTTTATAAAAAGCTCAACATCCGAATTTTTTTCCTTTTCCGACTTTGCTCTCCCAAGAATAAAGTTACAAACAGATTGGGCAAGAGTGTCGAGGATTGCAGCATGATTGCCTTCTTTTTTATGAAACACACGTATTATGGTATAAATGAGCATTTCTATCGTTTTTTCTTCGTCGTCCTGGGCAAATACAGATTTATTTTTTGTATCGAAATTAATCGAGTCTACACCGATAAAAATATCTTCAAATCCATTTTCGGAGGTTTTGGAATGCCCCACATTAGGCGGAACGACAAAAACTGTTCCCGGGCCGAATTCATATTCTTGGTTTCCGATTTTCGTCTTCCCCGTACCGGATACATTAAGCACAATCTCCCAAAAACCGTGATTATGGTCATAGGAATAATAAAGCTTTCGGGGTGCTTTACCTGCAGTTCTTACTCTCATATAATAACCTCCCTTATATTTCATAATGCAGTTTATTCACCTTACGTCGAGTGGTATTGCCTTCGGCAGTTTAAATTTTGCAAAGCAAGACTTCTGCAATCATTTTACCACATTATTATTAAACTGTCTACTCTTTTTTTGATATTAATGTCGTTTTTTTACATATTATAATCGTAATTTTATATTGTGTATTTTTAGGGAATGTGTATAATGAAATTAACGGAATATAAATTCCAGAACGGATTTTAAGGAGGATTTTATTATGAAAACAATGAAAAAAATGTTTCTTGTGGGTCCCGGAAAAACTGAGGTAAGGGACGTACCCATGCCTGAATTCGGCGATGATGAAGTGCTTGTTAAGCTCATTTATCACGGTGTATGCATGTCAGAGCATTATTCATGGGAGCATGCAGAAACTGGCAACGGTATTGATAAAGGTTTCGGTCACGAGCCCTGCGGTGTAGTTGAAGCCGTAGGTAAGAATGTAACTCGTGTTAAACCCGGCGACAGAGTAACAGGTCTTGGTCCTAACATTGCAGAATACGGAGTTATGAAAGAAAAGCATGTATACATTATTCCCGACAATGTATCATTTGAGGATGCTACAGGTGAGCCTCTTGCATGTCTTTTAAGTGCAGTAAGCAAAGTACCTATGACATTCCCCGGCGAATCAAGCGTTGCAGTTGTTGGATGCGGATATATGGGTTGCGGTGCTATATCACTTCTCAAGCTCAGAGGAGCAGGTAAGATTGTTGCAGTTGACGTTAACAAAGAATCCCTCAAAAATGCTCTCAAGTACGGAGCAGACGAGGCATATCTTCCCGAGGAGCTTCCTGAAGAGTATGTAGCAGACAGAGCTCATCCCTGTGACGGTCGCGGCTTTGACTATGTTATGGAGTGGGGCGAAACTGCAGATTCTCTTAACCTTGCAATCAAGCTTACTAAGATGCTTGGTTTCCTTGGAATAGGTGCATACCACACAGGCGAATTAAGACCTATCGACATGCAGCTTGCAAACGTAAAGGCAATTGATATGCTCAGCACTCATCCAAGAGATGCGCACCGTACACATAAGGGTCTTGAAAAGTCTATGGAGCTTCTTTCATCAGGTCAGTGGAAATACAAAGACCTTCCTGTTAAAATTTATCCAATGGATAAGTTTGACCAGGCACATGAGGAGCTTGAAACAAAGTTCGGCAAGTATATGAAAGCACTTGTAGACTGCCAGAATTTTGGAACTGACCCATACATAAAGAACGCTGATAATTAATTCTACAAAAAAATCTGAGCTTCAATGCTCAGATTTTTTTGTTTATCACTCTGCATACCCGTTGGGGTTATTCTTCTGCCAGTTCCAGGAGTCGCGGCACATTTCTTCTATGCCTCGCTCTGCTACCCAGCCAAGCTCATTCTTTGCTTTTGCAGGGTTTGCATAACATTCTGCTATATCACCGGGGCGGCGGTCTACTATTTTATAGGGTACAGGCGCACCGCTTGCCGCCTTGAATGCTTCCACTATCTGAAGAACAGAGTATCCCTGCCCTGTTCCTAAGTTGTAGATATGAACGCCGGGCTTGCCCGTGCAATTCTCAACAGTTTTAAGATGGCCTATCGCAAGGTCAACTACGTGGATATAGTCACGAACACCAGTTCCGTCAACCGTGTCATAGTCGCTTCCGAAAACTGAAAGCTCCTTGAGCTTACCGACTGCAACCTGAGTTATATAGGGAAGGAGATTATTGGGAATTCCCTTGGGGTCCTCACCCATTGTTCCACTTTCGTGAGCACCGATGGGGTTGAAATAACGGAGAAGCGATACTGAAAGCTTGGGGTTTGCTTTTGTTACGTCTGTGAGAATGTCCTCTATCATAAGCTTTGTTGCACCGTAGGGATTAGTGGCACTTCTGGGGAAATCCTCTGTAATGGGTACAGTTTCCGGTGAGCCGTAAACCGTTGCCGAGCTTGAAAATACGATATTGTTTACATCATATTTTTCCATAAGCATAAGCAGATTAAGAGTTCCCGTTATGTTGTTATGATAGTATCTTATAGGTATCTGAGTGGATTCACCTACTGCCTTAAGACCTGCGAAATGGATTACGCTGTCAAATTCATTCTCTTTAAAAACCTTCTCCATTGCATCAAAGTCAAGCATATCCACTTTATAAAAAGGGAAATCCTTGCCTGTTATTGCTTTAACCGCATCAAGAGCTTTTTCGCAGGAGTTGGAAAGATTATCCAACACCACGATTTCATAACCGCTGTTCAAAAGTTCCACACATGTATGGCTACCGATATATCCGGCACCGCCTGTTACTAAAATTTTCATTTTTATTATTAACTCCTTTCCTCAGCGCTTTAGTTTGTATGACAGAGTCATAAGTGCATCCGATAAATGTACATTCTCTACAGGCACACCAAAGTCGGACTCAAGCTCAGTGTAGCCGAAATTAAGCATACCCTGTATTCCCGCTTTTACAAGCCTGTCGGCAGTTTCTTTAACGAAGCTGCTTGGAACTGTGAGAATTCCGATGTTTATGCTGTTCTCGGCAATAAATCCTTCAAGCTCTTCAAGAGGGAAAACTTTTTTGCCGTTAACCTCTTTTCCGCAAACGTCGGGATTTATATCGAACAGTGCCATTATTTTAAAACCACGTCGTTCAAACGCATCGTGATTTGCAAGTGCTCTGCCGAGGTTACCCGCACCTACGACAATTGCACGGTTTTCGTTATTAAGACCGAGAATTTCGCCTATGGCATTATACAAATGTTCTACATTATAGCCATAACCCTGCTGCCCGAATCCGCCGAAGTAATTAAAATCCTGACGTATCTGCGATGCAGTCACATTCATTTTTTTGCTGAGGTCACCTGAAGAAATGCGTTTTATATCCAGCTTCAGAAGCTCGCTGAGATATCTGTAATACCTTGGCAGACGTTTTATAACTACCGCCGGTACTTGTTTTTCGTTATTTATCACGTTTTTACCTCTTCCTTATTATGAGGACAACATCAAAGCTTTTTAATGGTGTCCATAATGTACTCTGCAAACTCCATTCCTGTACATCCCGTGTCGCGGCCTGTGATAGTAAGTTTCTTTTCTTCATACATACAAATATCAAGGGCACGTTCAAGTTTATCTGCCTGAGCCTGATATCCGATATGTGAAAGGAGCATAACACCTGCTCTGATTATTGAACAGGGATCTGCATACTTATCTCTACCCTCCAAAACCATTCTGGGAGCGCTGCCGTGGATTGCTTCAAACATAGCATATTTTTTACCGATGTTTGCACTTCCTGCAGTTCCAACTCCGCCCTGGAATTCAGCCGCTTCATCAGTAATGATGTCGCCGTAGAGGTTGGGGAGAACAACAACCTGGAAGCCTGTTCTTCTCTTGGGGTCTACAAGCTTTGCAGTCATAATATCAATGTACCAGTCGTCAAGCTCGATGCCGGGGTAGTCTTTAGCCACCTCCTGGCAGGTACGAAGGAATTTCCCGTCCGTTGTTTTGATTACGTTTGCTTTTGTTACACAGGTAACCTTTGTTTTACCGTTCTTTTTAGCATATTCAAATGCAGCTCTTGCTATTCTTTCACTTCCGTCACTTGTTGCAACAGTGAAGTCGATTGCAAGGTCGTCAGTTACGTTCACACCCTTTGAGCCTACAGCGTATCCGCCCTCGGTATTTTCACGGTAGAACGTCCAGTCAATACCCTGGTCGGGAACTTTTACAGGACGTACGTTTGCAAAAAGGTCAAGCTCCTTACGCATTGCCACATTTGCACTTTCGATATTGGGCCAGGGATCGCCTGCTCTTGGTGTAGTTGTAGGGCCTTTGAGGATAACGTGACAAGCCTTAAGTTCATCTAAAACATCATCGGGAATTGCCTTGTTTGCCGCAACTCTGTTCTCAATTGTAAGTCCGTCGATTACCTTAAACTCTATCTTTCCCTTTGCCATTTCATCTGCAAGAAGGAATTCAAGAATTTTATGTGCTGCATCTGTGATTGCAGGGCCTATTCCGTCACCGCCGCAAACACCGATTACGATTTTATCAAGCTTTTCATAGTCGATAAAATCCTTTTCCTGCTTCATTTTTTCAATTCTTACATTCTGCTCTTCAAGAATTTTTGCAAATTTCTCAAGAGCTGCTTCAATTTCGGGTGTGTATGCCATTTTTATCAATCCTTTCCGTTTTGCTTTGTGTAGTTAAGAAGCCCGCCGGCTAAAAGCATAGCTCTCTGGCGTTCGGACAACGATACTGTTGTTCTGATTTCGGCACCTGTTGTCTTATTGGTTACAAAAACTGTGTCGCCTGATTTAATCTGACCTGTAATATCAGCAATTTCAAGGTCGTCGCCCTGACTTATTTTCTCGTAATCAGCCTCGTTTTCAAATACAAGGGGAACTATTCCCGCATTTATAAGATTTGCCATATGAATACGTGCAAATGACTTTGTTATAACTGCCTTTACTCCAAGATACAGAGGGGCCAGTGCCGCATGCTCACGTGATGAGCCCTGTCCGTAATTAACACCGCCAACGATTATGCTCTTTTTAAGCTCGAGAGCACGTGCAGGGAATGTTTCGTCACATACTGCAAAGCAGTACTTTGATATTTCAGGGATGTTTGAACGAAGTGGAAGTATTTTTGCACCTGCAGGCATAATATGGTCGGTTGTGATATTGTCGCCCACCTTAAGAGCACACTGTGCTGTAATATCTGTAGCAAGAGGCTCTGAAACGGGGAAAGGCTTGATGTTTGGCCCACGAAGAACCTCAACAGAGTTCATTTCGCTCTCAGGTACGGGTGGAACAACCATATTGTCGTTTATGTCGAACTGTTCGGGAATTTCAAAGTCAGGCATATCGCCAAGAGTTCTTGGGTCGGTGAGGCAGCCCGTAAGAGCGGATGCCGCCGCAAGCTCAGGTGATACAAGGTATACCTGCCCGTCCTTTGTGCCTGAACGGCCTTCGAAGTTACGGTTAAATGTACGGAGTGAAATACCCTTCGAATTAGGTGACTGTCCCATACCGATACAAGGACCGCATGCACTCTCTAAAATTCTTGCACCTGCATCTATCATTATTGACAAAGCACCGTTTTTAGCAAGCATATTAAGCACCTGCTTTGAGCCGGGGGCTATTGACAGCGATACATCAGGATGAACTGTTTTGCCCTTTAATATATGAGCAACCTTGAGCATATCAAGGAGTGATGAGTTTGTACAGGAACCGATACAAACCTGGTCGATTTTGAGGTTTCCGATTTCGGCACAGGTTTTTACATTATCGGGTGAATGGGGGCAAGCCGCCATGGGAACAAGCTCGCTGAGATTTATTTCCACAACCTCGTCATACTCTGCACCTTCATCTGCACAAAGAGGAACGTAAACATCCTCCCTGCCCTCAGCCTTAAGGAATTCACGTGTTACCTCATCAGAAGGGAATATTGAGGTGGTTGCACCAAGTTCCGCACCCATATTTGTGATTGTTGCACGTTCAGGAACTGACAGAGTTTTTACACCCTCGCCTGAATATTCGATTATTTTACCTACGCCGCCTTTAACTGAAAGACGTCTTAAAACTTCAAGAATTACATCCTTTGCCGCAACCCAGGGCTGAAGCTTACCTGTAAGGCGGACATTTACTATTTTGGGGTATGTAATATAATAAGCGCCACCGCCCATAGCAACTGCAACGTCCATTCCGCCTGCACCGATGGCAATCATACCTATACCGCCGCCTGTAGGAGTGTGGCTATCAGAGCCGATAAGGGTTTTACCCGGAGCACCAAAGCGTTCAAGGTGTACCTGATGGCAGATACCGTTACCCGGACGTGAAAAATATATGCCGTGCTTCTTACAAACACTGCCTATAAATCTGTGGTCATCAGCGTTTTCAAATCCGTTCTGCAGTGTGTTATGGTCTATATATGCAACAGAGCGTTCCGTTTTTACACGGGGAACTCCCATTGCCTCAAATTCAAGATATGCCATTGTTCCGGTTGCGTCCTGAGTAAGGGTCTGGTCTATTCTAAGGCCTACTTCTGTACCCTTTACAGGTTCACCGTCAACAATATGGGCATTGAGTATTTTTTCTGCTAATGTGTATGCCATATTATTCCTCCGTTCGCCGCTTCTGCGGTCATAATACATAATTGTATACAATTTAACGCAGTTTGTCAAGTACAGATAAGGGCTTTTAACAAATTTGACTTAAATAAAAATTTTTTCAGTATATTTTTGTATGGATTTCAATCACAGGAAGCCCTGAAAAACATAGTATATATCAGGCGGCTTCAAATGCCGCAAAAGGAATGTTGAATTCCACACATTCCTCAAAACGTCTGAGAGGTGATATTATGAGCTTATTCGGAGGATGCGGAAACAACAACAATAGCGATTGGATATGGATTATCATAATCTTGTTCCTTATCTTCAGTTCCAACGACGGTGGTATTTTCGGCGGAAACAACTGCTGCGACCCCTGCTGTGAACGGCAGAACGATTGTTGCTGAAACAAAGCTTAAAGATGGGTAGTCATGATTGATTACCCATCTCATAAAACAAAGCTGCCTCGCTTTTTCAGAGCAAGGCAGCTTTGTTTTTTATTACTCTTTTCTGTATGAAACAGGGTTGCTCCTGTTTTTGACTTGAACCTAGAGTTAAAGTTATTGATGTCGTTATAACCTTCCGCCTTAACAATTTGCTTTACAGGGTTGACTTTTTTTCGAGTGGGTTGACATTCTTTTAAAATTGTATTAATACACAACCAATAATCATATAAAATGATGATTTTGTCCGAAATTAACCATTGCTTTTCCCAAACGGGCATGATATAATGTTAAAAAAATAAAGAAGGCTCTGATGCCTTCAGAGGAGGAATTTATATGACAGAAAAAATCAAAGTGGAATTTGAAGCCAAGGTCTTCGGCTCATACGATACCATAGTTTGCGGCGGAGGAACTGCAGGTGTTGTTGCAGCACTTGCCGCAGCAAGAGAAGGAGCAAAAACTCTTCTGATTGAAAGCGAATACCATCTCGGCGGTATGCTTACCATGGGTAATGCAGGTATTACAAAGTACGTAATGCACGGTTGTGATCCTGAAGAACAGTATAAAATAAATAATGAACTTAAAACTAACCCTGATAACGTTCAGGTTGTAGGCGGTATCCCCCTTGAGCTTACACATAAGCTTATCAAAAACGGTGACGCCCTGGGAAATCACGGAACAGGTGCTGCATACGTATATCCTGATCCCCACGCATTTAAGCTTCTTTTATTTGAAGAGCTTATGGCTGCTGGTGTAAAAATCCTTCTTAACAGTAAGGTTGTTAAGGTTCTGAAAGATGGTAACAAGATAACAGGCATTATTTTCGACACCAAAGAAGGACATATGGTTGCTTACGGCAAATACATAATCGATTCAACGGGTGACGGAGATGTTTGTGCACTTGCAGGAGTTAATTACGTCATCGGCTCATCAGAACGCGATGAAATAGTAAAAGAAGGAAAGCTTCCCGTAGGAAAGCTTCACACTCCAGGCTCTATGTATAAAATAGGCGGTGTTGACTTTGACAAGGTTATGAAATTTCTCGAAGAAAATCCCGAGCGTTTCAATGCACATATGTTCGGACTTATGGGAATGGAGGAAATGCTTGAAGCATACAAAAAAGGCGATTCAATCGAAACCTTTGTTAATTTCAACGAAAATCAAAGATTTCAGATATACAACAACCCCAGAAAAGGCGTAATGGTAGGTTGTATTTCGGTGAGCAGACTAGGGCAAGACTGCAATGGTCTTAACGTAGAAGAACTTACAGATGCAGAGTACGGCGTACTTGAAACCTGTACAAGACAGCTCGAAGACATCAAAAAAGAAATTCCCGGCTTCGAGGATGCATATATTCTTGACGTACCCAAGGCAGGAATCAGAGAAACAAGACATATTGAGGGCGAATACATACTTCATATTCTTGATATTCTTGAAAACCGTGAGTTTGAAGATTCTATCGGTCTTTCAAGCCATCCTATCGACATTTATCCCAAGCCCAAGGTTTGCGAAGATGTAAAGGTTCCCAAGCGTGCATGGTTCAGAGTTCCCTACCGTTCATTAGTAGCCAAAGGAATTGACAACCTCCTTATCGCAGGACGTCACGTTTCTGCAACAAGAGAAGCATCAGGTTGTACAAGACCTACCATCTGCTGTATGGTTATGGGTGAAGCGGCGGGAACCGCTGCAGCTCAGCTCTCTAAAACAGGTGGGGCAGCAAAAGATATTGATGTACAAAAGCTCAGAGAAACTCTTAAGAAGAACGGCGTTAAGTGCTAAAGATTGCCTTTGGCAGTTTTCGGTCTATGTCTTTAATAAAAACAAGCTGTTGCATTTCATTTACGCAACAGCTTGTTTTTATTGTTATTCTTCTGAGAATACAAACTTGATACTCTGCTTTCTTTCTTCACCTGGTTCAAGAAACTCCAGTATTCCTCTTTCCCTCATATCTGCTCTGCCGTTAGGCTCGCAGTTGCCCGGCTCAAGACCGAGAGCATAGTCATACTCACCCATCATCTTCCACTCGGTGAAGTATTTAAGTTCCTTTGTGTCGTAGCAGATTTTAAGACCTTTCTTTATGTCCTTATTATATATGGAAACTTCGGGCTTGCCCTCCATTGTATGGAAGAAACACATTTCTGTGTATCCTCTTTGCGGCTTTTCTACACGGGACCAGCCATCCATGCCCTCTGCCGCGTGTTCATCTCTCGGAACAGTCTTAACGGCAGGGATATTTACAACTGCATTTTCGGAAAGCAAGGGATATCCCATATTGCAGTGATACAAAATCTGCACAGGGCTTGTCATTGAACCAATATTTTTGATTGTATCATTAAGATAAATTACGTTTTCATTTAACGGCACAATATATTCACGTTCAAGAAGCATCTGATGTGAAAAAATCTGAGCTTCACGTACGATTGCCTTGATATGTATTTCGTCATTTTCTATCCAATGTGATATATTATCGCAAGGAGTATTACCAATTACTCCGTGCAATACAGTTTCTTCACCGTCATCCACGCATGGAGAGCCTGTTGCAGTAAGACCGCAGGTGGTAAGAAAACCTGCATTAAAGGATTTTAAAAAGCCCATACCCTGGCGTTCATAGTACTGGGGTGCCACATAGCCGCAGGCAGAGAAAAAGCCCATATTGTCGCCCTTGAAGCTCAAGCGAGGTATGTCAGCACAGCGGTCAGGGCATACGAGAAACTCAAGCCCCGTACAATTCCGCACGTTATACATTTTCATTCCGCCACCTTTTCCGCCTTCAAGACGGTACTCCTCCACACCATACATCTGAAGCTGATGGCCTATATATTTATTATCCATAAAATCATCTCCTTTCGGTTATTATATCACATATTCCACAAGTTGTAAATACATAGCACCATATTTTTCTGCATATTGCAAGAATAGGGATTTTTTGAAAAAAAGTATTGACAAGGAAGCTTAATTGGTATATAATATTTCTGTTATGAAAACGCCGATGTGGTGGAATTGGCAGACGCGCGGGACTCAAAATCCCGTGGTAGCGATACCGTGTGGGTTCGACCCCCACCATCGGCACCAAAAGAAAATCCCGTCAAAAGACGGGATTTTCTTTTGTATTTTCAGAATATACTCAAATCAAGCTCTTTACTTAATTTCTCAAGCGCCTTTATTCCTGCAACGCTATTTCCTTTTTTATCAAGTGCAGGTGAATAAATACCTATCCCCATACGTCCGGGAACCACTGCCATAATTCCTCCGCCTACACCGCTTTTTGCAGGCACGCCTACATTCAGGGCAAATTCGCCGGAGCCGTCATACATTCCGCAGGTGGTAAGCACTGCATTTACATCACGGGCGTACTCTGCATCAAAAAGCTGCTTCCCGCTATTAGTTCTGCCTTTATTTGCAAGGACATATGCCATATTTGCAAGGTCTTTTGCCGTAACCTTTATTGAACAAGCCCTGAAATAGCAATCAAGGACATCTTCCCCATCAGCATTTATCATTCCGTAAGCCTTGAGCATATAAACCAAAGCTCTGTTTTTATTGCCTGTAGCTTTTTCAGACAGGTATACATTCTCATCAATATCAAGTTCTCCATTCCCCGTCATTTCACGGGCAAGGTCTAAAAGGCGGCTGAATTTTTCGCTAAAATCCTTACCTTTTATAAGAGTACAAAGTGCAATTGCGCCGGCATTAATCATAGGATTTATATGTTCCCTATGAAGCGCACGGTCGCTGTAATTGAAAGCATCAAAGGGTTTACCGGTTGCCTCCACACCAACAAGTTCACGAACTCTGTCTACGCCTGCATCCATCATTGCAAGCAAAAGAATTACAGGCTTTGATATACTCTGCATTGTAAATGCCGCATCATAATCCCCTGCAAAGCTGATACTGCCCTCGCCGTCCATCACGCAAATACCGAACTCATTAACATCCGCCTTTGCAAGCTCAGGGATGTAGCTTGCCGCCGCACCTGTTTGTATATACTCGCGGCAGTTCTCTAAAACATTATCAAGTAACTTGTTCATAATATTTTCCTTCTAAAAAAATCAGATGCTGCGTAGGGCAACATCTCTTTGAGGCTAACCAATATTTTGAAACCCCAACAAATTTATCATATCACAAAAGGCTTGATTTGTAAAGCAAAATTTTTTATTTCTGCCTTTTAAACAAAAACATAATAAATAGTTTTTATAAAATGTCAATTGCAAAAGGTGTTTTTATGTGCTATACTTAAATCAAGAAAAGGAGGTACGGTCCAATGAAATAATAAAAAGGGCTTAGATGAAGCAAAGAAATCTGAACCTCGTTGGCAAAGAGGAAAGGAAGAAAAAAGAGATTGAACACGACGGTGTTACGTTTGATATAGATTGGTTCAGTTTCAAAAAAGAGCTTCATTAAAAAGTCAGGACTCCCCACCTTTTGCAGAAAGCAAAGCATGAAAAGCATAGGTTAATTCTCTTACGAATACGGAAATGGATGCTTTAAAAACTGTAAAACGAAATGCAAAAGGCAAACTAAGAAAGAGAGGTATAAAAAAAGATGTTAGATACAAAGAATGAACAGAAGTGACCCTTGATTGCAGGTCAAAGAAAGCAATCAAGGGTCACTTCTTTTTTTGTGTAAAAATGGGGTTGAGCCAAACAAAAACCATACCGTCCTAAACGGATGGTATGGTTTTTATTTACAGCGTATTAAATCAACCCCAAGGTCCCTGATCATCTCCCTGTGTTGGAGCATCTGTAGCAGTCGGTGGCACAGTCACCGTAGGAACAGAAGGACTCATAATTGCTTCTGTTTCAAACTTTACTACCTCTACCTGTGGTGTTTCGTACTTTTTCATCTTTTTTCCCTCCATAATTAGTTTAGACTATCAAAATAAGCATCAGCTGCATCGGCAAACTTCATAAATTCCATTATAGTTGGTGTAAACGGATCATTTCTATCCTGCATACGTCTTGCATAACTTTCTATACTATCAACCACTGATACCAATTCCGTATCACCATTATAAAGTTTAACTGTAATTAACTGACGAGCATCAGCCACAACAACTTTATCAATAATTACTATGTAGAAATCTCCTTCTTCAATAATATTATCTTTTGTTAGTTCATAGGAAACAGGCTTATCATAGTGATTTGTAAATTCTATTGTAGCCTTTGTTATATCTCCCATACTCTTTTTAAATGCCATACGATAGTCTATATTACTTGAGAGAACTATACTTGAACCAACAAAATTATCATTGCTTGCATTTAAGCTATTTACAACCGTTGGATCCTCTTTTGTGACAAATTCAGTATCAAAATCGGCATTAGCAAGTTTTGTTATATTGTAATCATTGAAATAATCCTGTGCAGCTGCTCCATAGTTAAGCATATCTGCAATTATAGTTTTTAATGAATCAGATTGACTTGCATATACCCTGTCTGCATAAGCTCTGATACTGTCTTCACGAGTTTTACTTACAGGCTTTCCATCAGTATCATAAACTGTTACATACAAATTATCAGTCATTTCTTTTGCTGCGATACCATTAAATGTAACTACATAGAAATTTCCATTTTCTCGTAATTCTTCATATGGCACTGTTTTTATAACATTATCTCTGCCATCTGCATATTCTTTTACAATTTCAACATAATGTCCTGTCCAGTCAGCTAAAGAGTTCTTGGGAATCGCAAAGCTCATATCTAAATTATTACCAAATGTAACACTTGCAAGAGTTATCTCAAACAATTCCTTCTTTGCAACAAAATCTTCTGCCTCATATTCATTATTCACTACAAGATATCCTGTACCATTTACAAGTGTTCTATATGCTTCATTCTGACCTTGTGAGTTATCAACCATTACGAGGTCAAGGTTTACCTTGAGGTTGGGGTTAGCTTCAAGAACCTCGGGAGTGAGGTACATTGCACACTTGAAGTCTTTAACACCGCTGCAGATATAGTCGTACTTCTGTCCAAGACCTACGCCCAGCATTACGGGATAATGTACGCCTTTTTCAACCGTTGGAACTGCCTTGCTGATATCTATCTTAACCCAGCCGAAATCTCCGTAATAGCCTGCGAGGTAACAACCCTCAGTGTTGAAGCTGCCGTCTTCAAGCCCGTCAAATGTCAATACGAAGTCAGCATACCAGTCTGCGTAAGGACTTACAGCACCGGCTTGTGCACTTTCATCAGCAATAAACTGTACAACGAAATTAAGAGGCATATCCTCTGTACCTTTGGAATTATATTTGCCCGTAGCAAAATCATAAACACTATGCTCATCAGCAGGAATTACTGTAGGACCGTGGTCTATAACAGTAGCTGTAGGAGCAACACCCACTACATACTTGCCGCTAAGGTTTTCGATTGCCGCATAGCCTTCCGGAATTTTTACATATTGCTCGTAAGTATTTGCAAGGGGATGTGCATTGAATGTACCACCCTTGATTGTAATAAGCTCATTACCTGTAGCATCACCAAGATTGTTCTGATAATCAATTATCTTACCCAAAGCATTGAATGTTCCCCCATTGATTTCTACAACACCGTGTGTATCTCTGAGAATCAAGCCACGGGCTGCAGTGGCAAGAGAATCATCACCATAGTTTCCATTAGCAAATGTACCGCCATTGATAATAAGTGTTCCTCCGCTATTGAGCACACCTGCTGCCCATGAACCGTGTGAACTTCCCTGATTGTTGGCTTCTTCTGCTGTAAGAGGAAGTGTTGAATAGATACCCGAATTTACAGTAACCTTTCCTCCGCCGTTTACAGAAATTGCCATACTGTTGTAAGGAGCAGTATACATACCCTTTTGGTCAACCGTTACATTAGTCAGTTCAATCTCACCACCGGCTGCTTCAATACCGCCGCCGTACTGCGAATAAACAACTGTATCTGAAATATCTACTTTTGTACCGGAGCAAGCTTTTATGTTCAAGCCATTTCCACGGTAGTTATACAATGTAAGGTCTTTAAGTGTTACATATGCAGCTCCTTCTGTACGAACTGTACCATAAGCACCTGAACTGTAATCACCCTTAGCTTCCATTGTACCATTTTTGATTGTTGCTACAGAGCTTCCGTTAATAAGGAAGTTTCTTGAATTAGTTGATGTACCCACTGTTACCGCAAAAGTCTTACCATTAAGATCGATCGTAAGCTTTTTATCGGTAATAATTACACCATCAGTCTGTGTTACATTACAAAGAAGTGTGATTGTATCACCGTCAACTGCTGCATCAACTGCTGCCTGAAGCTCAGTGTATAATGTAGTATCAATAGCGGCTGCCATATCATATACTGCCACAGCCTGACCGCCCTCTAATAATGTGCAATTCTCCACTGAACTGTTTTTTATAACATCATAGTTATCACCCGCACCATACAAACCAAAGAGATAACCGTTGCAACCAGGATAATATTCTGATTTTGCGACTATATCAACATTTTCCGCATAAAGATTAGAACTCTTTTTGAAGCTTGCACCATAACCAGCAATAGCAGCAGCACCGCAAATTGAGGACTCTACAACAAGATTTTTAACAGTACAATTGGTGAATACAGAACCAAAATCACCTATATGTCCTGCTATACCACCAACTGCCCAGCCTGTGCTCACAACTTTACCCTTATTTTCACCGCCATCAACAGAACAGTTATTGAAATTTGCATAGCCATGTCCGGCAATAACCGCTGTATAGCTACCGCCCTGTACGTTGATATCTCCTTTAACACAAACATTGTCAAAAGTTACGCAGAAAGGATTAGATGCAACTACGCCAACATATCCGCTTGTACTTGAAACATTTGCATTTTCAAATGTAATATTTTTAATAGTAGTTACTCCACCAAAATCAGTACTCTTTCCAAGCTCTCCAAAGAAGCCTGCACGATTTGAACTATTAATTTTCAAGTTAGAAATTGTGTGACCATCACCATCAAATATACCACAAAAATTGATGTGATCCTTTGAAGAATCATACACACCAATAGGTGTCCATTCCTCATCGCCAAGATCAATATCGGCTGTAAGCTTGATGTACTTACCCGTATATTGATTACTTCCGTCAGCTTGAACATCATTTACATCGTCACGGAACCATTTAAGGTCTTCAAGATTATTGATAAGATAAGGATCTTGTTCTGTACCTGAACCTGAAAGCCCTGCCCCACCTTTAACGGTAACTCCGGCTGATTCAAAACCATTCTTGTTAAGGTTTACACCTTCGGGGAGTTCTACTGTTTCTGCAGAATTATGAAGGAGTGTTACCGTGCTGCCACTAGTTGCAACTTCAGCCGCCTGTTCTACTGTTGTGTAGATTTTACCATCTACAAGCACACCACAAGCACCTTTGTCGTTCACACATGTAGGAGCGACGTCTGACTCTACCGACGTGCCGTTTGGAGCACCGTCAAGGTCAAGCTCGAACACACCCGTATTAGAGTATGTATTGTTTTCGAGAGTAACACTCTCACCGCAAGTAAGTACAATAGCAGGCTTATTATTTACTGCTGAGAAATCAGTGTTCTTAACGGTAAGTTCAACCGTCTTTTCCAAACCTTCGGCATACATTTTGATACCACGGAAATCAGCAAATGTACATCCGTCTACTGTACAATCAACATCACCGTATGCCCAAAGACCATATCTGTCGTGGGAACGATAGAATGTACAACCGGTAAACGTAACCTCACCGCTGGATGCACATGCACCGTTTAAGAAAACGCAATTTTTGTATGAAACTGAATTAACATCATACACACCGAATGCAAGATTCATAAAGCCGGCATTGGTTACAAATCCACCTTCAGATTTACTTAGCTTCAAATCTTCAAAAGCTACGGTTTTACCAGGTGCAGTAATATATCCCTGAACATCAAGATATATTTCAGCATCAGTATCTTTACCTACAAATTTAATTGAGGTATAGTTTCCGCTGAGGCTCTCATTCAAGGTAACCTTATCATAAATTTCAACCACAACCTCATCACTCACTCTGCTTGCTGCCGACAATGCATCGCTTAAGGTTGCATATGATTCATCACCGATTTTTGCAGATGCAGTAACCTCTTCCGCAAAAACAGGAACGCCTATTGTGCCCAGCACAATGGAAAGTGTAAGAACCATAGATAGAATTTTTTTCATTTTCCTCTTTCTCCTTTTGATGTATTATATTTAATATGAAACCCGCCGGAAAAAGCACAGTTGCTGCATTTTAAACCCTCCTACAGCTATACCATTTTTTGCTAAATTTGCATATTAATACATATAAAAGTTTAACACAAATAAAAATCAGTGTCAATCAAATATGGAAGTTTTTACATATTTTGTAAGAACTGATAAAATAAGAAAGTCATAAATTATAAATTATATAAAATTCAGCTAATTTTACCAATAATTAACATAACCAAAAACCTAGGAAATAAGCCATTTTTAAAGGTTTTTTTGTGTCTTAAACGGTCACAAAAATCAAGTTGTAATGTTCATATTAAATTTTTGGTTATTTCACAAAAAAACCTACAAATCCCGTCGAATTATCATATTTAATATCCAAAAAACACTTTTTCATAAAAAACGCTTGACAAACACTATAAATTATGCTACAATATAGAAGTTCTCAAGGAGAGCATATATCGCGGAGTAGAGCAGTTGGTAGCTCGTCGGGATTTATCCGAGCCGCTGCCCATAGGCAGATGAAGGCGAAGGAGAAATTCTGTAGCGGTCGAAAAATGCAAGCACTTATGTGCGAAGCAGTTTTCGGGCAACCGCAAAGCGGCTTTCCAAAGGAAAGATAACCCGAATGAGGGTTATGAGGTGTATACCAAACACTTCAAAACAATTTTATATATCGCGGAGTAGAGCAGTTGGTAGCTCGTCGGGCTCATAACCCGAAGGTCGTTGGTTCAAGTCCTTCCTCCGCAACCAAAAAAACAAGATGCTTTAAGCATCTTGTTTTTTTTTGCATTGAGCGAAGCAAAGCCTGTCCCCCGCACCTCGGGGTTATGGCCCCAACGAGCGGGCGAGTTGGATTTGCAGGGCATCGCTGCCGGTGGCAGATGAAGATGTACTGCAAATTCCGCAGCGGTCGAAAAATACGAGCACTTGAGTGCGAAGTGGTTTTCGGGTAACCGCAAGGCGGAACAATATATATTTGTACCACGAACTACAAACTGCTAAAAAATATGAAAACATTTTTTTGCAAAAAAACCTTGACTTTTGTGTGAACGTATGTTATTATTTATGTGTGAACATAAGTGAGGTGATTTAATGAGTCCACGCACAGGTAGACCAACATCAAATCCTAAAGTTACCGAAATAAAGATAAGAGCTACAATTGAGGATAAGGAAAAACTACAATACTGTTGCTCTGAAACAGGAAAAACACAATATCAAATAGTAATGGAAGGTATTGATAAAGTCTACAATGAAATAAAAAAGTAAGGTTTGCCGCCCTGACAAAGCTATAACAAACCTTACAACCGACAGGAAATTCCTATCTGTAAATATTATACTGCACATAGGCTTCCTTGTCAAGAAATTTTTTAAAGGAAGTGTTTTAATGAAATCAACTCAACTGCTATTGTCTTTAATCAATACAATAAGTGAGCAAAGAACTTTTGAGGCGGATAATACAACAGCAAGTCGGCTCTATCGAAACATTTGCGATATCCTGATGGACAAAATAACAACCGAGGAACAAGAATTAATTTTTGCTCTGAATGATATGGTGGGAATAATGCTGGGAAAAATGTTTGATGACGGAATCATAACAGGGATGGAACTTAACAATACTATGCAAACAGTTATAAACGAGCCTGAAAGTGTTTATCTTGAGATAATGAACGATTTTTCCGCAAAAAATTATGACTATCAGGAAACCAAAGCTCTGATAAATAAATACAAAAATACCCACGTATAAATTTACTGAAAAAGTCAGCTACAAAGCCGAGCGTTCTTAAGGACAGTATTGTAAAAGAAAAGTTGACGGTTTTTCCGCAGGAATTATGATATGATATTGACAAATAATAGATTTGGAGATATCATTATGGAAAACACTAATTTTGATAAACACTATGATGTGTTTCATGCGTTCTTAGTCAAAAACGCAGAGTATGATGGCTATATTGAATTACCAAAAATCAAAACGAGCAATTATTTGACCACAAAATTGATACAATTTTCAAAAGCAATGGCAAAAGATTGTATTGATTTTGATCGTTGGGTAAAGCCAAAACAATTAATATCAAAGTCGCCTGAAATGGTGTAATTTCGGCATTTTTAACCTTGTCGTCTTTGTAATGCAAAAGCATTACTTCATCCTCCGCACCCAAAACTGCTCAAAATTCCATCCATTTCAGGTCGAAGAATTTTCAAAGCTCAGATACTTAACTTTAAAAGGCAAAAGCGGAGATAATCCTTTCGGATTATCGAGCATTTTAACGCATTAAAGGTGAATAGATGTGCTTTGAAAATCGATTTTGATATTAATTGTTTTGGCTGTATGAGCACGATGTTAAGTTTGAACGCTTATGGAATAACCCTACACGATATTTGGATAAGCTTAAAAAGTTTAAAGGGGTAATATCCCCCGACTTCAGTTTGTATCGTAATATGCCCCTTGTGATGCAAATGTGGAATACTTACCGGAATAGGGCATTGGCATATTGGTTACAGAACAACGGAATTGAGGTTATTCCAAACGTAAGATTTGGTGATGAACGTACATACTCATTTTGTTTTGACGGTATAGAAGAAAATAAAACCATAGCAGTCGGTACTCATGGTTGTATCAAGCGCAAAGAGGATAGGATATTTTTCAAAGTAGGACTTGACCGAACGGTAAAACGCCTATCACCTAAAACAATTGTTGTTTATGGAGCAGCGCCTGATTGTATATTTAAACAATACAAAGATATCGGAATAGAGATTGTTTCTTTTGAAAGTCTATTTTCAAAATCCAGAAAGCAGGTGACTGCTTAATGGGTGCTGGAAAAGTCGGAAATTTCGGAAATACAAAAGGTAGCTCGTTAGATGCACTTAGCACTTTGCTTGCTGCTGCATCATTTGTTCCTGGTCTTGATACATTTACAAATTTAGCATCCATCCCTGTTGATTTGGCAAGAGGTGACTTTACCTCAGCAGGTCTGAGCGCCCTCGGTGTTATACCTGTAATAGGTGAAGCAGGAGATGCAGCAAAGGTTTCAAGAATAGCGGATAAAGCATCTGATGCTGTGAAAACAGCAAAAAAATCCACGAATTTTTCAACTTTTTCCAAGAAAATACATTTAGGCTAGCAGGGAAAACATATAGTAGGACATAATAACTACACAAAAGGAAAAAGTATTCTTAATATTTCTACTGAATCAGCACAAAAATTAGTAAACAAATATAGTGGCAAA
Source organism: Clostridia bacterium (assembly GCA_045649825.1). Classification (GTDB taxonomy): domain Bacteria; phylum Bacillota; class Clostridia; order UBA1381; family UBA1381; genus RGIG9115. The sequence goes on along the minus strand of JAZRQO010000006.1, from coordinate 17,149 downwards.
GGCCAGAAAATAGGGGCAAACAGAGAAAGAGTGAATTTTCGAAAAATCATAGGAAAGTATGTTGACCCTAAAACCGGCAAATCTTATGATACAACAGTGGGAACAATACATTATTCAAATTCAGGAACACATATTGTGCCTGAAAAACCTATTGATTGGAGGAACTAAGTATGTATTTGAATGAAAACGAAGAAGAAATAATTGGTTCATTTATGGATGTTGCTACAGAGAATGAAGGAAAAAAAATGCTTTTAAAATGGGGAAATGGTAGTCAAGTTCAAGGAGTCTTTGATTCTTACATTGAAGATGAAACAGATTGTGATATAGATGAAGATGGATACGAAGAATTTTGGTCGTTTGTTTTTAAAGCTCTTGACCTTGTTGGAGAACCACCCATTTACATTACAGAAGATGAATTCTTCTGCATTGATTATCGTAACTTCCCAGAGGAAATTATTCTAGAAAATGAGTCTATATTAAGAAACAACTAGCGATATTCAATTAACAATAATGGGAGCTATACAAATGAACAAACATTGGTGTTTAACTAACCAGGATAATCCTATCATTTTAGATTTTACAAAATGTAAGTATTTAGGTGAAATACATTTTATTCTTAAAGACAAATTCGGACTTCCTGAGTATTACGGAGAAAACTGGAGTGCATTAGAAGATTGCCTTGATGGATTGTTTGTTGACAGAGGAAACTTCGTAGTGAAAATTTATGGCTATAACTCTTTGCCAAAAGAATTGAAGGTATATTGCAAAACAATGATTGAAATATTTGAAGATGTACAAAGGACAACTCCAAATGTATCTTTTGAGGTAATTTCTTAACAACCAAAAAAGTCAGTTGCAAATGTAACTGACTTTTTGCTTAAGTTTCATATTATATATATCATTATATACAATGCCTGAAGTATACTTCCTGCCAATACGAAAAGATGGAATATTGAATGTGCATATCTTCTTTTTTTGAAAAAGTAGTAAATGAGAGCACCTATTGTATAGCTTATTCCGCCAAAAAGGAGAAGCAATAGCCCACCGTTTGCAATCATATAATCTGCAGCACCCCAGGCAAAGACTATGCACCAACCCATTGCAAGATAGCATATTGCAGAAAATTTTCTATAAGACTTTATATCAATGGAATTAAGAGTTATTCCGATAATTGCCGCCGCCCATACAACTCCGAACACACCCCAGCCAAGCAAGGGGTTGTATTCCCTGAGTGCCACAAGCGTTATAGGCGTATAAGAGCCTGCAATAAGAAAGAATATGGAACAATGGTCCATTATCTGAAAAACCTTTTTTGCAGTGAGGCTTGGTTTAAGACCGTGATATATGCTTGAGCTTGTATATAAAATAACAAGTGACGCGCCGTATATCGCACCCCCCACAACTCCATAAGGATTACGGTGAATCGCAGCAAACACAACGCACAAAACAAGGGTTGCAATACCCACTGCCCCACCGACTATGTGAGATACCATATTAAATATTTCTTCTCCTTTTGTGTAACTCGGAAGAACACGCTCTGAAAGCTTTTGTCTTGCCATAACATCACCTCAAAATCAATACTAAATAACATAGTATATTATACTACATTATACAGTTTTTGTCAATAGCATTTTAAAACAAATAGCATCATACAAAAATTCGTGTGCTATAAATTCTGTGCCTTTCATTGAGTGAAGGACCCTTGACAACTCCTTTTGGCTTTGATATAATTTATAAAAACACAGTTGGAAGGAGTTTACATATGAAAGTAACAGGAATTCATCACGTTGCAATCAAGGCTTGCGGCGTTGAGGACTATAACAAAACAATTGATTTTTATCACAACATTCTGGGAATGCCTATTTTCAGACAATGGGGCGAAGGGCTTGAATCAGGAGCGCTGGTTGATACAGGTGCAGGAATGATGGAAATTTTTGCAAACGGCGAGGACTACCCCGGTCAAGGTTCCATGCGTCACATTGCATTTGAGGTAGACGATGTTGACAGCTATACAGAAGCCGCAAGAAAGGCAGGCTACAAAATTACAATGGAGCCGAACGACATTGTGATTGCAGGTGACTACCCTGCAAGAATAGCTTTCTGCATAGGTCCCGTAGGTGAAGAGGTAGAATTCTTTAAAGTTCTTTAACAATTAAAAAGTGCAATTAATCAGTTTCAGATTAATTGCACTTTTGTTATGCAAAAAATTACCATTCAGTTAAGAATGGTAATTTTTATTTGTTAATTATTCAGCATCCTCTGCGGGAGCTTCTGCTTCTTCAGCAGGTGCTTCTTCAACGGGAGCTTCCTCTTCAACGAATTCAGCTACTGCTGCAGCCTTTTCTTCGTCAGAAGCTTCTGTTGAATATGCAAGAGTTTCGCCATCTTCTGCTTCTTCGGGCATGGGAACTGCTTCCTCAACAGGTCTGAGAGCTTCGAGAAGTGCTCTTATGCTGAGGCTGATTTTCTTTGTTTCCCAGTTGATGTCAGTAATCTGAGCATCAACAACCTGTCCGATTTCAAGTGCATCTTCAGGCTTTTCAATTCTCTTTTCAGCGATCTGTGAAACGTGGATAAGACCGTCAACTGTGGGCATAAGCTCTGCGAATGCACCGAAGTTGAGCATTCTCACGATCTTTACAGATACGATATCGCCGATATTGTATTTTGTCTGAGCGATTGCCCAGGGGTTGTCCTCTGTTTTCTTATAGCCGAGAGAGATTTTCTTTGTGTCAGCCTTAAGGTCTTTGATATATACTTCAAGAACATCACCTACAGAAACAACTTCTGAGGGGTGCTTAATTCTGCTCCATGAAAGCTCGCTGATGTGAACAAGACCGTCTACACCGCCAAGGTCAACAAAAGCACCAAAGCTTGTGATTGACTTAACTGTACCTGTATATGTCTTACCTACTTCAGCTGCTGCCCAGAATGCATCTTCCTTCTCTTTTCTTGCTGCGTCGAGAAGAACTCTTACTGAACCAACAACACGTTTTCTTCTGTCGTCAACCTCTGTAAGCTTAAGCTTAACTTCTGTTCCAACAAGTGTTTGAAGGTCCTGAACAAATCTTTCGGAGGCCTGTCTTGCAGGAATGAAAACCTGAGTATCGAGAACGTGTGCAATTACGCCGCCTTTAACAGCTTTGATAATTTTACCGTCGAGAACTTCGCCGTTTTCATATGCTTCCTTAACTTTATTCCAGCTTTCCTGCTGCACGATTTTTTTGCGTGAAAGAACAACCTTTCCTTCTCCGTCGTTTACGCCGATAACGTATACCTTAATATCATCACCGGGCTTAACAAGATCTGATGTCTTAGCTGACGGATCGTCTGTCATCTGATCAAGTGACAACTGACCGTTGTACTTGAAGCCGCCAAGATCAACAATAACCTCATTGTTTCTTACTTCCACAACAACACCTTCAACGATATCGCCATTGTTGAGTGTTCTGCTTCCGTACTGTTCAAACAGCTCTGCAAAAGATTCCTCTTTCTTCACATTTTCTTCCATAGCTCTAACTACCTCCTCGATAATACATCCGGGCGTCGACGCTCCCGCTGTAATACCTATCTTTCTATTATTTTTGTTTATCTCCTGAGGGATTTCCTCAGATGTTTCTATATGAAAAGTCAAAGGGCAAAGCTTTTTTGAAATTTCGTAAAGCTTGCGGGTATTTGAGCTTTCCATACCGCCGACCACAATCATAACATCGCTTTCGGCAGCGAGCTGAGCCGCCTCCTGCTGACGTTTAGTTGTTGCACTGCATATTGTATCAAAAAATTGTACTTCATTGCAAGTTTTTTTTATAAAATTTACGATTTGTACAAATTTTTCTTTATTTATTGTCGTTTGTGCTACAACACAACACGGAGCCATTTTTAACGCCTCGGGGATTTCTTTTTCAGTATCGTAAATCACAAAAGCACTGTTCTCACACCAGCCGTTTATTCCGATTACCTCGGGATGATTTTCATCACCCACAATTATTATTTTATAGCCATCCCTGTGGTGCTTTGAAACAATCTTATGGATTTTTTCAACAAAGGGGCAGGTAAGGTCGGAATAAGGTTTGCCTTGCTCGTCAAGAGCCTTATATACACTTTCGGGGACACCGTGAGTACGTATTATAACACGTGTGTTATCAGGGATTTCGTCTATGCTATTGTAGGAATACACGCCGTTTTTTTCCAGGTCACTTACTACCTGCTCGTTATGAATGAGTTTGCCGAGAGTGCATATTTTCTGCCCTCTTTCCATTGCGGCATATACCTCGTCAACAGCACGCTTCACTCCGTAGCAGAACCCTGCCGTTTTTGCAAGCCGTACCATAATCAATCCTCTCCCTTTGTAGGAGTTTTTGTGGATGTGGGATTACTGTCCGGAGCTTTTGTTTTTACAGGTGTTTTATTCTCTGATGATGTTTCATCTTTTTCGGGTGCCTTTGTTGCTACAGGCTTCTTTGTAGGAACTTCTGTGGCTTTTTCGGGCTTTTCAGTTTTTACAGGCTTTTCCGTCTTTTCGGGAGCCTCGGTTTTCTTTGATGACGGCTTAGCTGTTGCCTTATTGTCATCTGAATCAGCCCTTGCAGTCGCCTTTGGTGTTGACTTTGAAGATGATTTATTTCCGGATGTTGTTTTAACATCTGAGCCTGATTTTCTGCCGTCTGTAATACCTGACGCGTCAAAGCCGAATTCGTCCTCTACCAGACGCTTTGTTTCCTGAAGGTCACAAATGAAGTATGATACTCCGTCAATATCACCTGCAGAGCCGGGAAGTGTCCACATCTTTATTGCACCCTCTTTATCAACATCAAAACCTGAGAGGGAAGGTGCATATCTTACAACGTCCTTAAATGAAAGATTTGTTTTAAGGTCCTTTGAAAGCTGATTAAAGAGCAAGGGTACATCTGCAATAAGCTTCGCATTGAGCTTCTGTGCAATCAGCTCCTTTACAAAATCCTGCTGAACGCCTATTCTCTCTACGTCGCCGTTTTTATATGTTCGTGTTTTACCCTTTATATAATTACCCTTTCTGTAGCGAAGAAGATGAACAACCTGCTCACCGTCAAGCTCCTGTGGTCCGGGTTTTATGTTTATGTGAAGGTCCTGAACAGGGTCGTCATATACCATGCCCACACCGTCGCCGCCAAGGTCAGGCACGTCAAAGGTTACGGGACCGATGATATCAATACACTTCTCCACTGCATCAAAGGGAAGCTCAACATAGTAGTTGATGGGAATGCCTGTAAGACGGGTTACCGCCTCAACAGTACCCTGAGCACCGATAGCTTCGCCGTGAGATGCTTTTATAGCATGGGCAGCATTGATTTTCTGATATCTTGAGCCTATAAACATTCTCGTATCTCTTGGGATGGAAAGCACTCTTGCCTGCTTGAACTCCATATCGTAGGAAGCGATCATTATACAGTCGGTACGAAGCTCGCTTTCGTCAAGGCCCAGGAACATAACATTGATTTTTCCGTCAAGAGCCTCTGCATCAACCGTTGCAATTTCGGTAGGATCAAGCTCTGAATCTATTTCGTTTTCTGTTATGAACAACATACCTACAAAAAACAGGAAAACAACCAATAATCCTATTCCAAGCACCTGAAAATATCTTTTTATATTAAATCTGGTTCTCACTGTAATTCCTCCGGATTAAGCATATATATTTTAATCTTTATTTTCATTTTTATACTGATTTAAACACATTACTGCATTAACTGACATTATATCACTTGTTACTCACTACGTCAAGTAGATAACCGTTACTTTTAATAATTTGTACATAAATTGTCATATTCGGGTGAATACTGAAAAAAGAAATAATCGGGAGGAATTACAAGCTATGAACCGTAAAATCGGCAAACAAACACTTATATTTGAAAAACCGCCATGTATAAAAGCGGCAGGCTCGGTTGTTGGTGTAAAAGAAGGAAACGGGCCACTTTCAGAATATTTTGATACAATACTTAAAGATGATGCCTTTGGTGCAGACACCTGGGAAGCGGCAGAAAGCAAGATTCAGCACCAGGCTTTTCAGGTAGCTCTCTCAAAAGCCAAGCTCACTGCACAGGATGTTGATTTAATTTTTGCAGGGGACCTAATGAATCAGTGTGTGGCAACGCATTACGGGATACGTGATTTTAATGTTCCATTCGTTGGAATGTACGGAGCCTGTTCAACCATGGTTGAAAGCCTTTGTATGGCTTCTGCATTCGTGTCGGGAGGATTTGCAGAAAATGCTGCAGCGATGACATCAAGCCATTTCTGTTCTGCAGAAAAGCAGTTCAGATATCCCCTTGAATACGGCTCACAGAGGGCGCCTACAGCACAGTGGACAGTAACCGGAAGCGGATGTGCCATAGTTTCGGATAAAGGAAGCGACATTTTCGTAACCCATGCCACAATCGGAAAAATCGTGGACTTCGGGATTACGGATATTTTAAATATGGGTGCTGCAATGGCTCCTGCGGCAATTGACACGCTAAGTACACTGTTCCGTGATACCGACACTTCCCCCTCGGACTATGACGGAATTTTCACAGGGGATTTAGGCGTTCTCGGCAGTGATATTTTAATGGACCTTATAAAAAAAGAGGGCTACGACATAAGCTCAGTTCATAACGACTGCGGAAAAATGATTTTTGACATCAAAGGTCAGGATGTACACTGCGGCGGAAGCGGATGCGGATGTATGGCAACCGTTTTATGCGGACACATTCTGAAAGAAATGGAAAAAGGAAAATACAAAAAAATAATTGCAATGGCAACAGGTGCTCTTATGAACCCCACCGTCGTGCTTCAGGGGCAGAGTATACCGGGTATTGCCCATGCAGTTATTATTGAAAGGAGATAAAATATGGACTATTTAAAAGCATTTTTAGTAGGCGGATTTATATGTGCCATAGGTCAGGTGCTTATAGACAAAACAAAGCTTACTCCTGCAAGAATTCTGGTTTCGTTTGTTATTGCAGGTGCGGCTCTTGAGCTTTTCGGGTTATACAAGCCACTGGTTGATTTTGCAGGATGCGGTGCAACTGTTCCCATTTCGGGCTTCGGCTACACAATGTGCAAGGGTGTGCGTGAAGCCGTAGCAGAATCCGGCTTTGCAGGAATATTAACAGGAGGTCTTACAGCCTCTGCAGGAGGCATAGCCGCCGCAATCATAACAGGATTTCTCGCCTCAATTATTTTTAAATCAAAATCGAAAAGCTAAGGGAGGCTGTAAAAAGACATTTTCGGAACGTCAGGAACTGCCGTTCCCTACATATTTTACATTACGAAATAGTAGGGTTTGGCGGTTACCGACGAACCATTCAATCTAACTTTTTACAGCCTCTTTTTTGTTTGTAATCAAATATCTATACTATATTTAATAGTTTTAAAGCGTTTTTATAATAGATTTTATCCTTATCACTTTCCGAAATATCCAATGTTTCTATGAGCCTTCTTTCCCACATCGGTCTGTGCCAGGGCATATCTGAGGCGAAAACAAGCCTTTCCGGAGTGTGCTTGTCCACTATTTCCTGCGCAATTGCTTTGGGCATTACACCGTAACCAAAGGACAAATCAAACCATACATCTCTACCGCAAAGCTTATCTATAACCTGTGCCCCGCAATTCACACCGCCCCAGTGGGCTGCAATGACAGGAGAATCAAACCACTTCAAAGCTCCGAGAAAGTTTTCGGGCATACAATGATAGGGCGGTGCATAGCCATAATCATAGCCTGCATGAAAAACCGTGATAAGACCAAGGGATGAGATTTTTTTGTAAATCGGCTTCATCTTTTCGTCATCAACATAAAATTTCTGATATTCGGGGTGGAACTTAACACCTTTCAAGCCCATTTCGGAAATTCGTTCAAGTTCTTCATACACATTATCCGCGTCGGGGTGAACAGAGCCGAAGGCAAATATTGACTTTTCGTCGTTAATCTCTTTCGCGAAATTATTTACATTCGTCTGCTGCTTCGGATTTGTGGCAATAGAAAGGACAACCGAAATATCCACGCCGTCTTTCTCCATTTCCTCTTTTAAAGAAAACAGTGTACCCTCACTCTGCGGCTCAAGCCCACCGCTTGCATATGACAGCTTCTCCATTGCTTTTGAAGCAATCGTTTCAGGAAATGCGTGTGTGTGAAAATCTATAAGCATATTGTTTGCCCCCTAAGTTTTGTATGTTTATTATACTCCATTTTTTCAATAATTACAATACAATCTAATAAATTTACTTGCATATATGCAGTTTTTATGATATTATATCAAAGGTGATGAATATGAAATACAGAGAGGACAAATACGGAAACAAATTATCTGCTCTGGGCTTTGGTTGCCTTAGGTTACCCGGGAAAAAGGGCAAGATTGATATAGCAGAAACAGAACGGGAAATCCTGCTTGCAATTGAAGAGGGTGTAAACTTTTTTGATACTGCATATATCTACCCCGGCAGTGAAGCCGCAATCGGTGAAATTTTTGAAAAGAACAATCTTCGTGACAAGGTATACATTTCAACCAAGCTCCCCCACTACCTGATTAAAAGCCGCGATGGACTTGAAAAACTGTTTAATGAACAGCTCAAAAGGCTAAGAACAGACAGAGTTGATTATTATTTTATGCATATGTTGAATGACATAGGTGCATGGAACAGGCTCAAGGAGCTTGGAATAGAAGAATGGATTTCAGAGAAAAAAGCTTCGGGAGTAATCGGTCAGATAGGATTTTCTTATCACGGCAATTCGGATATGTTCTGTAAAATAGTGGATGCATATGACTGGGAGTTCTGCCTTATTCAGTACAACTATATGGACGAACATTCACAGGCAGGAAAAAAAGGGCTTCTACATGCAAACAGCAAGGGTATGCCTGTGTTCATTATGGAACCTCTCCGAGGTGGCAAGCTTGTAAACCACCTGCCTGATGACGCAAAAGCGGCATTTGAATCCAACACCATAAAACATACTCCCGCACAGTGGTCCTTCAGATGGCTTCTCAATCAGCCACAGGTAACCGTTGTGCTATCAGGAATGAACTCGGTGGAAATGATTAAGGATAATATAAACACCGCCTCAGATGCTTCTGTTGGTGAGCTTACTGACAAAGATTTTGAAATGTTTGAAGCGGTAAAAACGGCTATAAACTCAAAAATGAAAGTACCTTGTACCGCCTGCGGTTACTGTATGCCATGCCCTAAGAATGTGGATATCCCGGGAACTTTTGCGGCATATAACCGTGTATTTACCGAAAATAAATTCAGGGGACTTAAAGACTATGTGATGTGCACAACATTCAGAAAAAATTCCACAGCCGCCTCAAACTGCGTAGGCTGCGGAAAATGTGAAGCCCACTGCCCGCAAAAAATCGAAATACGAAAAGAGCTTAAAAATGCAGAAAAAGAACTTGAAGGAATACCATATAAAATTGTAAATAAGTTCTCGAAAAAGTTTGTAAAATTCTGAGCTAGAAAACACCGTTGAAGCAAAAGCCTCAACGGTGTTTTTCATAAAAAGCATCTTATATCTACTGCTAATTTTTCTTCAAGGTTTATAAGCCGCTTTGCAATGTCTTTTGAAACCTCATCCGCGGCTTCGTATTTATTAAGGTACTTATTAAGAGACTTAACTCCCATATTGCAACCGTCTGTCATAAGGTCTGCAACAGTTTCGTCGGATTCATCAACTGCAAGCATAACATTTGTTTTTATCCACGACATACCCTTTGCCATAGGATTAGGGTCCTTACCGTCATCCTGATACTTGTCAAGAAGCTGCTGAATTTCACCGTCCAGCTTGTTGTGTTCTTCAAGACAGGTAGTAAGAAGCTTTTTAAATTTTTCGTCGTGCACATTATCAAGCACGTCGTTAATTGAACTGACGCCCATCTTAACTCCTGCATCGCATTCTCTCAAAAGCTTTATTGTATCCTGTTCTATCATTAAGACCATTCCTTTCATAGCAGGGCGGTGCAAAAACCGTTCCCTGTTTTCTTTTTAAATTCAGGAATAGTTTACCCTGATATGCGAAAAAAAACCGTGAAATTTTAAGTTTCACGGCTTTTCTGCTATTTCATAAGTTTTCGCACAGGCTCGGGAACAAATTTTGAAACATCCTTATTAAAGCTGTTAAGTTCCTTTACCATAGACGAAGAAACTGCCACGTTCTCTGCACGGAAATACACGTATTCCAAAGCAGGGTTTATGAGCTTGTTTATCTCGGCAATGTTTTCTTCGTAGTTATAGTCCATATTGTTTCTGAGGCCTCGTATCATATACTTTATGTTCTTTTCCTTGGTATACTCGGCAACAAGACCCTCATAAACGTAGACCTCGCAGTTTGTTATATTCTTTTCTTTAAGAGTCTGCTCGATGGCATCCTTCATAAGGGCACTGTCATAGGACCTTTTTTTGTTGGCATTAACACCAATTAATATATGGACTTTATCAAAAAGCCTTGATCCTTTTATTACCATATCAAGATGCCCGTTTGTAAAGGGGTCGAAAGACCCGGGGTATATTGCTATATTACTCATCTTTATCACTATTCCTCTCTGAAAAAGAATATGTTTATTCCACATCTAAGCCTGAATACAGAGCATTTCGCATTTCTGTCTGAATACGTACATCCCATTTATGCACGTGCTGAAAATATGTGATTGACAGCTTATTTTTTGTATCAACCATAGCAAACGAGCCGGCTGCACCGTCCCATCCGAATTCACCGATAGGACTTAAGGAACCGCTTACTGTTTTATCTGTGTGGGTGCGTACTCCAAGCCCATATCCGTAACCGGGGCGAAGCTTATAAAAATCTTCACACTGCCTACCTGTTAGATGATTTGTTCCCATAAGCTCTACCGTAGCAGATGAAAGGAGCTTATATCCGTTCTTCGCAGTTCCTCCACAGGCAATGGCATCAAGGAATATTGCATAGTCCTCAGGACAGGATGTAAGTCCTGCACCGCCGCTTTCATATTCATCAGTAAGATTGAATACACATTCCAGAGGAACTCTCTCAACCTCACCTTTATCATTATAACAATACCTTGCCATCATACGTGAAAGCTTTTCTTCATCCTTTGTAAGACCAAAAAAAGTATTTTTCATTCCAAGAGGCTCAAAGATGTTTTCTTTCATATACTCTCCAAGCTTTTTACCCGACCAGATTTCAATAAGCGCTCCTAAAACATCATGGCACAGGCTGTACTGAAATCTTGTCCCCGGCTCAAAGGAAAGAGTTTTGTTTGCCATTGCACCCACAAGCTCCCGTGTTGTTTTCTTGCCTGCATTAAGAGCTGTTTTTATAGCATCATCGGCAAGTGCGTAGTTAAGTCCCGCACTCATGGTAAACAGGTGTTTAACAGTTATGGGTGTTTGTGCATAGCCCGAAACATTACTCTCTGAAGCTTCTCCCACTCCTGCTCCGGATGAAACCTTCTGCCCCTCAGAGCCATCTATTTCATCTGTTGTAATCTTCATTTTTTCAAACTCAGGAAGCCATTTTGAAATGGGGTCGCTCATAACATAGCAGCCCTTTTCAAAAAGCTGAAGTGCCGCAGTACAAGTGAGCATTTTCGTCATTGAAAAGATAAGATAAAGCTCATCGCCCTTCATAGGCTTGCCCTCTTCCCTGTCACTCATACCCGTAAAATATCTGAAAACAAGCTCGTGGTCTTTATAAACAATGCAATCAAGACCGGGCACTTTATATTTATCAATCAGAACATCCATATAGTTTTTAAGGTTTGTAAAATCCATTTAAGTATCTCCCCTAAGACTTTTTTATAGATAAATTGTATCACATAAATTTTCTCAGGTCAATACAAAATTTGCCTTATTTTTACCATGCTATTGATATTTTTTGCAGAATAATGTATAATACTAATTACAGACAAAAATGATGGGAGAATTACATTATGCTTCAGCCTCAAAATATAACCGAATACTATATAAATATGTTACCATTAGGAGGCAATGTGATTGATGCTACTGCGGGTAACGGATTTGACACGCTTAAGCTTTGCCGCGCAGTTGGTGAAAACGGACGGGTTTATGCCTTTGACATTCAGAAATCCGCCCTTTCAGAAACGGAGCGAAAACTGATTGAACAGGGATTCTCTAATGCAACCCTTATTTGCGACTCACACTCAGTTCTTGATAAATATGTAAAAGAGCCTGTTGACGGAGTAGTATTTAATCTGGGCTATCTGCCGGGCGGGGACCATAGTTTGCAGACAAAGAGCGAAACAACAATCGAAGCTATAAAAAAATCCCTTGTACTTCTTAAAAATACAGGCTTTATATCAGTAACCGTTTATTACGGTAAAAATTCAGGAACCGATGAAAAAGAAAGGGTTATGGAGTTTTTGAAAACCCTTGATTACAAAAATTATACAGTTCTCGTCCACGATTTTTACAACAGACCGAACAATCCGCCGATTACGGTTATAATTACGAAAAATGCATAAATGCACCCGTATGGGTGCATTTTATATGCTTAATATTGGCTGATGTTCATAAATTACTGTCTTCGGCAAAACAAACGTAAAGGCATTGTGTACTACTTCAAAGGTTGTTTCGTCTGCATCGGTAATTTCACCGTCAACACAAAGCCGCATTTTACCCCCCTTGGGGCTTATTGTTATGCTCCTGCACTTTTCAGACGATATAAACCTTTCGGCACCTCTTTTTTCTAAAACCGTTCCATTCATATAATAGGGCAGCAATGCAAGAAATCGGAGCCTTGAAACATTTTTGATTATGTTGATATTTATAAGACCGTCCGTTATATCTGCAAGGGGATTACTCTTTATTCCTCCACCGCAATATGAGCCGTTTGCAAGAGATGTAAGAAGCAATCTTCCGCTATGACGCAAATTCCCGTCGAGAACTATTTTCAGGTTTGCTCCCTTTTTCTTAATAAGAGTAAGAAAAATTGAGATAAAATATGCAAGAGAACCCGAAATAAATGGTTTCTTTTTCATTTCTGATGTCATATCCGCAACATTGCAGTCAAAACCAATATTGAACATATTAAGGCAGTATCCCGTACCATAGGAATTTGTATATTTTATGGCATCACAGCTTACGCCTCTGCCCTCCAGAATTGACGGGATATCATAAAAATCATATTCTTCTCCGAAATTGCGGCAAAAGTCATTACCTGTTCCTATGGGAATGACTCCGATTTCAGCTTTGTCACAGTCCATAGCACCGTTAAGAACCTCGTTCAGTGTTCCGTCACCTCCACATGCAATAAACCTGCCGCCACCGTTTTTAAGGCAGAAGTTTTTCACATATTCAGTTGCATCACCGGGATTTTTTGTCAAATAAACAGTGACGCCTGCCTGTGCATTAATAGAGTTTATCAGAGAAGTTATATCATTGTTTTTGCCCGCACATGGGTTTACAATAAAAACAGTTTTCATATCTAATTCAAACACCTTTATCCTGAAAGTTTTCTAATTAATTTTTTGCTTGTCGTTTACAAAAATCCCTTTATAAATTATTTTTCCTTTTGCATCTTTGAGGACACCTTTTCCATGCTTTTTACCTTTTGAAAACATACCTTCATAACAGCTTTTATCAGCATAAGTTAAGACTCCGTATCCATCAAGCTCACCATCTACAAAATTTCCTTCCAATGTACAGTTTTTATAATAACGCAGTCCCTTTCCGTGACGTTTTCCGTTTTTAACCTCGCCGCTGTATGAGCTTCCGTCTTTGTAGATATATATCCCTTTACCCGTTATTTCATCATCAACAAAGCTCCCGTCGTATATAGCACCACTGGCAAAGGTATAAACGCCTTTACCGAATTTAGTTCCGCAATAAAAAGCTCCTTCATATTTATCACCTGCATATTTGCTTTCATTGCCCCAGGTGTACGTTCCGATACCTGTTCTGTCACCCTTTAAGAAATCGCCCTCATACACATCGCCTTTAAACTCACTTGCAGGACCCCATACATACTTGCCCTTTCCTGAACGGTAACCTTTTTTGAAATCACCCTCATACCTGTCACCATCAGACCAGATATATGCTCCTTTTCCGTGCATATATCCGTTTTCCCAATCGCCATCGTAAACATCACCGTTTTCAAATTCTACGCGTCTTTTTTTAACGTCAGTATTTTCTTCTAACTTATAGGCAGCATGTCCAAGTTCTTTGATCAATTTATCTACTGCAAGTTCAGGACCATCTTCATACGCGACAACTCCTTGGGTTTCTGTAGCATTTAACCATAGAGGCACATACTCCGCAGGAAGAGTAGGACCATCAACTTTGTCAAGAATGACATAATAAATTTTAGTTTGGGAAAATTCTTTTATAATTTTAAATTCAGTGACAACATATGAGTTCTCTTTTTGTGCCATATTTTTTGACAAAAACATTATAACACCCTGAGATGCACGTATTTTGTCAATAAGCTTTTCATTCCAATTGTCACCAAGTCTTATACCACCATCATACCACATAGGTACACCACGTTTTTCTAATCTTTGCACATATTCTTTTACAGTTTCATTATCCTCTGAATTGTAGCTTATAAAATAATATGGTTCGTTTTCACAAGGTGTAATTGCCAAATCCCGTGCCATAATATCACTCCCAGAAATTATATACTTTAAATGCATTGTATCATATTCTGTCGATTAATGCAATAGTGAAATGTAAAACATATTCTAAGTAGGATAATTATTATCAAACTTCCAGGTCTTGTCTGTTAAAGACGCACCACAAAAAAGAGATACATATCAGTATCTCTTTTTGTGGATAAGCCGAAGGGTTTAGATGCGATGTATATACACTTACCTATCCATATAATCCAAAAAAGTTAAAAACTCAATATCGGCAAGTCGCGAGTTTGTTATACGTTGCTGTGCACTAATTTCAGACATATAGTTCTCCATTTCTCTATTATGTAATTCCATAGCTCTCGCCATTCCATGCACTGCTGATTCCATTTCCCAACGATGCTTTTGTTCTGTATAAAGCTTTAATGCTTCCTTTATAGTGTCTGCGAGTCCATTTTTAATTACATGAATCATATATCCAACTGCATAAATATCCTGATAATCTTCAGGCAAAAAATCTATCACTTTTTTGTTCTTTGCACGAAATTTTCCTAATTCATTTTTAATTTTAGTTATTTTTGATTCATTCTCAATACAAGTTTGTGACCCTACACTATTCCAAAAATCCAGTGCTTTTTTCTCAGGCATTTTTTTACGCTGTTTTGCTATTCTTACTGCTACAATTATTACAAAAGCACCTATACCCAACATTACAGTACCAAAAACAGAAAGAATTCCAGGTTGAGACGTCAAAAGACCTCCAATGATGAATAAAACCATCGCAGCATAAAACGCAGCTAAGTAAACAGGAAAAACTACTGCTTTTTCATTTTTCATACGCAAATATTTTTCTTTACAACTTTCTGTATCATTTTCAAATTTATCAATTAACTCGCTATATTCATTATCAACATATAGAAAATCATAAGCATCATATAAATTATTTAATAATTCTATGTTCATACATATCTCCTCATAACAAAATATTTCCTTCTGCATCAGTATTTATTTTACCACACAAAAGCATTATACCTTCACCTATTGCCCACCCTGTTGATGCGAGGGCAAGAACTCCTGTCATCAAAAGCAACAAATGGATGATTCCTTTTTTGGTATTGCCAAGATAAAAATCGTGTATTCCCATACTGCCAAGCAAAAGTGCTAACACACCCGCTGTAATATGACTTTTAGAACTGTATTTTTGTTCAAATCTGTCCTCTGGTGGTGCTACATACTGTTTTGGTTCAAATTTCATATTTTCCATGATAAAACTTCCCTTACAAAGTATAATTTTATAATTCCGAAATAGAATTTAATTATATTATACTTCTAATTCGGAATTATGTCAATACTTTTAAGAGATATAATAAAGAAAATATTCTAAAAAGGAATTATAATTTCATGAAAATACGAAAACAAACATATGGTGATAAAAATTTGGTTGGTAAAAACATAGAACAACTGCGAAAAGAAAGAGGAATTAAACAAAAAGACTTCATAGCCCAAATTCAAGTTATGGGTTGCGATATGAATCCTACCAGTTATTCAAAACTTGAAGGACAGATACGAAGTGCAACAGATAAAGAAATTTATGTTATAGCAAAAATTCTTGATGTGGCTATCGAAGAATTGTTTGACAATTAAAAATAGCACCTGATTTATCACAATAGGTGCTATTCATTTGTATACAGTTCAAGTCTGGTTCAAAACCGCTTGGCATCCACCCTTTTGTTTTAAAACTGCTTTTTGTGAAAAACCCTCAAACCATTGAAAAAGCGAACAATTTAGATGCAAGTAGTTTTAGCTAAATTTTGCACTATCGTGCAAAGCGAAATTATTGCTTCGCAATAGCTAAATAACTCCTTCAGAGTAGCTAAATTAAATTCGCCTTATAGCTGACCGAAGGTCAATTTAGCTACGAAGTAATTTAGCGTGCGTTAGCACATTTAGCTCGCGTCAGCGAATTTAGCTGAAAAAAAGACATTATTCTTTTTCGAATAATGTCTTTTTTTCTGGTGGGCCCTCAGGGACTCGAACCCGGGACCGTCCGGTTATGAGCCGGATGCTCTAACCAACTGAGCTAAAGGCCCTTGTAAAATGAGCCTTCTTAATTAAATAAGAAGGCTCGTGGTGACCCGTGCGGGAGTCGAACCCGCGTTACCGCCGTGAAAGGGCGGTGTCTTAACCGCTTGACCAACGGGCCAAATATCAGGATAAAGAGCCGGTTCCGGCAACTTTCTACTCTCCCGGGCAGTCTCCCGCCAAGTACCATCGACGTTGAAGAGCTTAACTTCTGTGTTCGGCATGGGAACAGGTGGATCCTCTTCGCTATCGTCACCGGATTCGGCTTCCTCTTTATCCTTTTGAAGATTTGTTAAACCTTCAAAACTGAACAACGCTTCTTGATGATAGTTACCTTTATTCCTACGTCTCTTGGTTAAGCCCTCGACCTATTAGTACCGGTCAGCTAAATACATTACTGCACTTACACCTCCGGCCTATCAACCATGTAGTCTTCATGGGGTCTTACTAGCCTACGCTATGGGAAATCTTGTCTTGAAGGGGGCTTCACGCTT
>JAZRQO010000005.1:0-43985 GCA_045649825.1 Clostridia bacterium | reverse complement strand
AAAACTTATAAATTACGGTAGAAACCCGCAAATTTGCGGGTTTCTCTTTATTTTATGCCATTGAACTACGAACGTAACTCACCACTCGACGTACCAACGTACGCCTTCGGGCAAGGTATTATGCGGCTTAAACCGCATAATACTTCGTTTCGTCCGTTCTGCACTATTTTTAACCATCCCCTGAATTGTGGGCTGACTTTATCAACAACCCCTTTATTTTTAATTTTCATAAAATGCAATTGCAAGCTCGTATGCAGATTTTTCTGAGGTTATTATTGAAATATCCTCATCAATTGCTTTTTTAAGAGCATCTTCGTCAGGCATAAATCCGTCGCAGATAAGTATACAGCCTGCATCAGTCAGAGATGCAACAGCCACAATATTTATATTGGACTGAATTGTTATCCACAAATTATCTTCCTGAACTTTACTCATTGCAAGACTGAGTAAGTCACCTATATAGCAGCCCTTAAGCTCTCTTTCACCTTCACCCGACAATATTTTACCGTTTATCTTTTCACAAAGCTCTTTGCAGGTCAATTAAATCACCTCAATCGTCCTTTTTTGTCATTTCAAATTTTCCGTCAAGCTCAAGCATTTCCTTTGCAAGAACATTTATTCTTTCCTTAAGCTTGAAAATACAATCATATTCTGTGGCATATCCTCTTACAATATCCTCAGCCAAGTCGTGACAACCGGGTGAGCCGCAGGAGCCGCAGTCAAGCTTTGGCAGATTTTCATAGATTTCCTCTATTTTCATTGCCTTTTCCATTGCTTTTTGAAGATCGTCATCAAGGTTCATAACAGGTCTGTATACAAGTGCTTTATCCCACAAAACACTGTCAGAAAGTTCAACATCATTGTTTTCGGGAATTTCTCTGCACATACGCTCTAAGCGTGATTTTGCAACAAAGCTGTTTTCAACATTAAGAGGTCCGCCAACGCAGCCGCCGGGGCAGGCAAGAGCTTCAACATATTCAATATCTCTGAGCTTGTCGTCCTCAACTGCTTCCAACACATCTATAACATTATGTATTCCGTCTACACATATATTTTTAGGTGTTTCCGTTGCAGCGGCTTCTCCTCCTGCAACAGCCCACAAAATACCTTTTTTACCGCTCTTACTGAGTTTTTCAATTTCCTCACCTGATAATTTGCTTATTTCATGAGCCATTTTTTTGTAAAGATTATTAACGGAAATTACTCCGTCAACATAAGATTTGTTTACAGTAACAGGATTTTTTACAGCCGTTGCTTTTGCCGCACATGGCGAAATAAATATTACACCTATTTCTTCTTCTTTAAGACCTGTTTTAGAAATTGCTTCTTCCTTTGCATCCCTTGCCGCTACCTCCATTGGAGAACGAAGAGGAACAAGATTACTCAATAAATTTGGAAATCGAAGTGAAATAAGCCTTACTACTGCCGGACAGGCGGTAGAAATTGTAGGCTTTAAAAGCTCACCCGAAGAAAGTAATTCTTTAGTTTTTTCCGTTACCTTTTCTGCACCTCTTGCCACTTCATAAACATTATCAAACCCTGTTTTTTTAATAGCAGACATAATAATATCAACATCATCTGCCAAGGAAAACTGTGAGAAAAATGCAGGTGCAACAAGTGCTATATTATATTTGAATTTTTCAAGTATTTCAAAACCGTCTGTAACTGCTTTTTTTGCTCTGTAAGGGCAAACTCTTATACATTCGCCGCAATCAATGCATCTCTCTTTAAGAATTTTTGCTTTCCCGTTTTGAATTCTTATCGCCTTTGTAGGGCAGTGCTTCAAACAGTTTGTACATCCCTTACATAAATCTCTTTCCAGAGTAACTGAGTGCCAATAGTTATCCATAATAAACACCAGCCTTTAATAAAATATCAAACATTAATAATTATTTCAACATTTGTTCCTTTACCGATTTCAGTTGTAATATTAAGCTCATCAGAGTATTTCTTAATATTCGGAAGCCCCATACCTGCACCGAAACCAAGCTCACGCACTGTATTTGTTGCAGTTGAAAAACCCTCCTGCATTGCTTTTTCCATATCGGGTATACCGGGACCGTTGTCACATAAATTAATCTTTATTCTTTCGGGAGTAATTTCTGCATCTATGTAACCACCATTTGCATGGATAACCATATTTATTTCCGCTTCATACATAGCTATTGCAACACGGCGTATTACCTCAGGATTAAATCCAAGCTGCTTAAGAGTTTTTTTAACCTTACTTGAATTTTCACCTGCTACGCTGAAATCATCACCGTTTACTTCATAATGAAGGTTCATATAATGCCCTCCGTTCAGTTGCCGAGACCTGCTGAATAAAGCATACCTGAAGCCACATATAAAGGATATTCGGTAGTCATTACAACAATGTCTTTCATTTTTGCCATTCCAACAATCGCGTCATCAGGCTTTTTACCTCTTACAAAAATTACGGTTTCTATATCCATCATCTCTGCTGTTCTTATAACCTGAGGATTCATAAGGCCTGTAAGAAGAATTGCTTTATCTTTTACAAATGCCAGAACATCACTCATAAGGTCGCAGCCGCAAGCAGAATCTGCTTCTTTGTCCAAAAATTCTTCACCTGTAAGAACATCTGCATTTAAAATTTCCTTAATTTCTGAAAGCTTCATTTTTTTTCATCCTTTCACAAAAAAGTTGAATTTCTTTTCGTAGCTCACTGTTGATTCTCTTCCGTGTCCCGGATAAATCAGGGTTTCGTTCGGAAGATTATAAATTTTTGTTTTTATTGAATTGTGAAGTACACTGCCGTTACCTGTAGGTAAATCGTGCCTTCCAACACTCTGATAAAATAAAGTATCGCCTGTAAACAATACATTACCTGCTTTATAACAAACAGAACAATTAGTATGACCGGGAGTTTCTATAATTTTAATTTTATTACCGTTAAAATCAAATTCATCTCCGTCTTTTAAAATAATATCTGCTTTATCTATTGTTTCAGGTCTTCCAAGCCCCATGGTTGTAAGGCTTACATTCACATTTTTAATATTCTCCTCACACTCACGGCTGCAGCATACCAAAGCTCCCGTTTCATCAATTATTTGATTAACTGAGGATATATGGTCGAAATGGCAGTGTGTTAGAAAAATATATTTAATTTTTATATCTTTTAAAAATTCTTTTATTTTTTCATAAGGGCATCCGGGATCAATTACAATTGCATCGCCTTTTTCTATTAAAAAATAAGTATTTTCATCAGAATACAAATCATTTATTTTTTTAATTTCCATATTAGTTATAAAGCCTTACAGGCAAAATCATAAATACGTAATTACTCTTGTTTTCATCCAGTGATCTCATAAAGCAACCGCTTGTGGGGGTTGAAAATTCTATCATAATATCCTCTTCATCACAAGCAGAAATAGCTTCGATTAAAAATCTGCAGTTAAAGCCTATAGTAAGCTCACCGCCGTCGAGTTCAGCTCTGACAGTGTCATTAACTTTACCCTTTGGTGTCATACAAGAAATTTCAATTTTGTCAAATCCCACATTAAGCTTAACAGGAACTCTTTTATCAGGAGTTGATTCATCATCATTAATTATAAGAATTGCACGCTCCAATGCCTCTTTGAATTCCTTTGAATTAACCTTAGCAGTTATAGTATTATTAGCAGCAATAATAGGCTCATATCTTAAAAAGTCACCTTCAATAACACGGGTATAAACATCATAGCTTTCAAAATTGAAAAGAACATGACGGTCCGAAACAATTATTTTAACTTTATTTTCAGAATCGGTAAGTATTTTTAAAAGTTCACGGAGAGTAGCACCGGGTATTATAAATTTAACATCACCAAGATTTACATCAAGCTGTTCTTTTACAACACCTAGTCTGTGCCCGTCACTTGCAACAACGGTAAGCTCACTTCCCTTAATATCGAAAAGCGCACCTGTAAGCGTAGGTCTTTTACCCTCATTTATTGCAACAAAGCTTATAACCTTTTTAATTATATTTTTAAGCTTTAATTCTTCAAGCATAAATGAAAATTTTTCTTCAATAACAGGGGGTGAAGGATATTCATCAGCTATAAGTCCCTGAATATTAAATTCACTTATTCCACCTTTTATTTTTGTTACGCTGTTTTCTTCATTTACATTAATTGAAATGTTTCCGTCGGGAAGCTTTCTTACAATATCACCAAACATACGTGAAGCAAGTGCTATGCTTCCTCCTTCTTTTATATTAAGGTCATCTGCATTATATTCGACACATATATCACCGTCATTACCTGTAAATATTGCTCCACCTCTTGCATCAGCATCTATTTTAATACATTCCATAATAGGAAGTGTATTTTTAGCTCCTATCGCTCTTTGAACAATATTTAAAATTTCAATCATTTTAGATTTTGTACATGATATTTCCATTTTAATTTCCTTTCATACTACTGCTTTTTTATTCTTTTTATCTGTCTTTCTTTCTAAAAAAGAAGATATATAGAAAGAAAGATATATATTTAGTAGTAATAATAGTAATGTGAATTCAGTGGATAAGTTATCAGACACTGAATATGACTTGATTTTTTTTTAACAACCTTTGGTTAACAATTGTTGGATTTGGTGTGAATATTTTTTTAAAGCTTTTTAAAGTTTTTTTTATTCACTGTTTATCCATAAAAAACTCTCTGTTATCCACAGGTTATTTACACGTTTTTCAACTCTCTTATAATAGTTTCAATATCAGCATTGAGAATTGAATCGTTCTTTATAAGGTCTTTTATTTTTTCAACATTATGCATTACGGTGGTGCGGTCACGGTTACCGAAGTGACGTGCGATAGCGCCGTAGTTAAGCTCGGTAAGAATATTGCAGATATACATTGCAACCTGCCTGGGAAGGGTAAAGTTCTTTGTTTTACTCTTTCCTATAATCTCTTCCTTTGTTATATCATAATATGAACAAACCTGCTCGATTATTTTATCAACAGTTATTTTTGATTCGTGGGGAACTTTTTTAATAATTTCCTTAACGAAATCAATGTCAATATTTCTTTGCTTAAGCTGGGAAAGTGAAATAACCGTCATAAGAACACCTTCAAGCTCACGAACATTTTTTTCTTCACTTTGAGCTATGTATTCAAGAGCCTGTTCATCAATAAACACACCCTTTGATTCTGCCTTTGTTTTTAAAATTGCAATTCTTGTTTCAAGGTCGGGTGCTGTTATATCTATAACAAGATTACTCTTAACTCTTGTCCTCATTCTCTCCTCAAGAGTTACAAGCTTATCGGGATGTCGGTCACCTGCAAAAACCATTTGCTTATTTCTTGCAAAAAGCTCATTAAAGGTATGGAATAATTCATCCTGTGTTGATTCTTTATTTTCAAGAAACTGTATGTCGTCCAGAAGGAGAACATCTGCATTTCTGTATTTATCGCGGAAATTTTTAGGTGTTTTATTTCTCAGATTGTCGATAAAGTCGGTCATAAATTTTTCGCTGGTTACATAAATAACATTTTTATCCGGGAAATTCTTTTCTATACTGTTGCCGATTGCATGCATAAGATGTGTTTTACCAAGCCCTGATGCACCGTAGAGGTAAAGAGGGTTATAAACAGTACCCGGATTTTCTGCAGTTCTGATTGCGGCTGCCGTGGCATATTCGTTTGATGAGCCTATTATGAAATTCTCAAATGTATATTTAGGATTAATATCGTAGGAATTAGTTAGAGATTCTTCCCTGTAAGCGTGATTTTTTTCAAATTCATCTTTATATTGATTTCTAAGTTCATAAGGTTTTTCGCTTATTACTACTTCAATCTCAACAGCAGTTCTTAATATATTGGAAAGTATTTTTTCCATTTGTGATTTGTATCTGTTGTCTATCATATTTTTATTTATTGTCATCTGAACGGCAACGGTGAATATTTTACCGTCAAACCATACAGCAACTGAATCTTTAAGATACAAATTATACGCAACCTGGGAGTTTATATTTTGTTTGATATTATTAAGAGTGCTTTCCCATAAAAGATCAATATCCATCCTTTTTCCTCCTTTCGTTCATTTAAAAATATGTATAAATGTTGATAATAGTCCAACTATAATAGTAACAGATTTATGCTTAATAATCAAGGCTTTTTTAAAAAAATAGGCGAAATATATAAAATATAAAAGCTATAAAAAAAGAACGAGCTTCAAAGCTCATTCTTTAATACTATATATTACTATTTATTCATATTTGCGAAGCATTCGCTACAATATACAGGTTTGTCATTTTTCGGTTCAAAAGGAACTTTATCTACTTTTCCGCAATTAGCACATACGATTTCGAACATTTCTTTTGACTGTCTGATACTTTTTTTACGAGCAATTCTGCATTCTTTACATCTTAAAGGCTCATTTTCAAGACCTTTTTCTGCATAGAATTCCTGTTCTCCTGCTGAAAAAATAAATTCAGCACCGCAATCCTTACATACTAAAGTTTTGTCTTCGTACATTAATTTAACCTCTCTTTTAAATGGATTTTTGTCTAATACCTGTTGCTTTGCGGTTAAAAATTATTTTCGGTTAATCCGGATGTATAATGAAAAATCACAAATGTTCTCTTATTTTAGAAGAAAACGGTATCAGTACTTTTCTATAATATCACAAATTTTGGAATTTGTCAATAAAAAATAGTAGAAAATTAATAATTATATTTTTTCATTTAAGAATTTCATTAGTGAAATTCAACAATACTGTTTATTTTATCTGCAGACGTATTCTGTCAGCTACCATAGCTATAAATTCTGAGTTGGTAGGTTTACCTTTATATGTCTGAATTGTGTAGCCGAAAATTTCATTCATTGTTTCCTGATGGCCTCTTGTCCATGCAACTTCTATTGAATGACGTATCGCACGTTCAACACGGCTTGATGTTGTCTGATATTTTTTAGCTATTTCAGGGTAAAGACGTTTTGTAATATAATTGAGCATATCCATATTATCAACTACCATCATTATTGCAGTTCTTATGTAGTGATAGCCTTTTATATGAGCAGGAACGCCAAGATCGTGGATTATATCGGTTACTATTTTTTCAAGGTCCTGTTCTTTATGAACGGCAGCTGCTTCTTTTTCATGGGTTTTTGAATTTGTGAGAGCTTTTACAACGTCGGATACTGATTGAGGTGACTGAGGTTTCAAGAGAAAATGCTTTGCTCCCATATTAAGTACTGTTTCCATAGTTTTGTCACCTGCCCCCGGTGAAAGACAGATAACAGTTGTTTTATCAAAATCTGTATTAATATTAGCAGCTCTTTTCAAAAATCCAACGCCGTCAAGCCTTGGCATAATAAGGTCAATAACCACAACATCAGGTTTTATTGCTTGCATAAGTGTCCAGGCTTCTTCTCCGTCATATGCCTTATAAACTTTATCGGTATAATTTTCTTTACTTATAAACTCTGCAAGCTTATCAGTAAAAGGTTTGTTGTCATCTGCAACAAGAATATTCAATTTTTTCTCCATAATAAAAATCCTTTCTATTACCAATTATTTCCAATTCGTGTATATATTACCATAATTTTACAATTGAGTCAAGGATATTTCATAGAGAGCTGAATTTTATGTGTGTTATGTTATGTATTTATTTGAAAATAAAATTTTTTTTATTTTTGTTGATGAATTTGTTTTACAGTTGTCATATGGAAATTAATCATATTATATTTTATTTTGTAATATAAAGTAAAAAATAATTTTGTATAAATAAAGAGATTTGAGTTAAATTTGCTCAAATCTCTTAGTTTTTAGTAGCCAAATTCTTTTGATAGTGAATCGTCGTTATCTATCCATTCCTGAACATCGACAACTCTGTAATCTTTATCAGTGTCACGTATGTAAACTTTTTTAATTCCTGAATTGATAATCTGACGCTTACACATAGCACAGCTTGAACTGTTTTCAACTATTTTACCTGTTTCGGCATCAATACCAACTATGAAAATTTCGGCATCTATCATATCTCTTCTCGAAGCTGAAATAATGGCATTTGCTTCTGCGTGTACACTGCGGCACATTTCGTACCTTTCGCCTCTTGGAATATTCATTTGCTGTCTTATACAGAAATTAAGGTCAAGGCAGTTTTTTCTTCCTCTCGGTGCGCCTGTGTAACCCGTCGAAATTATTTCGTCGTTCTTAACAATGATTGCACCGTAGTTTCTTCTGAGGCAGGTACCTCTTTCTGCTACCGTCTGAGCAATATCCAGGTAATAATTTATTTTGTCACGTCTTTCCATTTAGTTCATTCCTTTCATAAAAGATTTTTGTAGTATTCAAGGCTTTTTATATTTTTATCCGTTACCGAAAGAACATAATTTTCAATTATTTTTGAAAGCTTTATAACAGAATTTTCAGGCAACTGATAAGAGAACATTTTTTTCATATCGCAGTAAACTATAAGATAGTAGACCTTATAGGTATTTTCGTCTATTTTTATATGTGTAGATTTTCCGCCACAGTCTTTGCAAAGAACTCCACCCGTGAGCTTATCAAAATAATAAATTCCGCCTTCACAGCCGCATCCCATACATCCTGCAGGAGATGGGAGCATACCCGCTATAAACATAAGCTTTGTTTCAAAAACCAGCTTCATTAAATTAAGGGAAACACTTTTGTATGCACAGGCATATAAGGTGTTAAGAAAAAGCCTTAAAATATTAGTATCGGGATTATGAAGCTCCAGAGTATTATATAAAAGGTCTGCAAAATAGGTGCAAAGGGAGAGCTTTACAAGGTCCTCCTGAATAGGCCAGAAAGAATCCTTTGAGGAAACATTTTTAATATTCCATATTTCCCCGTTATCAAAAAATTCAAAATCGCAGTATGATAAAAATTGTGTAGATCCGCCTGATTTACTTTTTGTTTTATCTGCTCCGTGAACAACAGCTTTTATAATTCCAAATTTTTCGGTAAAAATCCAGAGCATTCTATGCCCTTCACCGAAGCCTGACTGTTTGATTATAACGCCAGAGGTTTTTTCGCTCATTTTTATTCCTCCGGCTTCCAGCCCTGTATTTCACTTCCCTGAATTGCAGTGAAAAGCCTTTTTCTAAGACCGGGATAATTTTCCTTTTCCAGGCGTGTTATAAGTTCTTTCATATACTGCCGCTTTGTTACGCCGTTGGCAGGACAGCTGTTATGAACAACGGGAATATCGTATTTACGAACTGCTCCTCGAATATCCCTTTCTCTTACGTAAATCATTGGCCGTATCTGATACACGTCCATTCTGTCTAAATGAGTTACGGGTGAGAAGCAGTTGATTCTGCCCTCATACATAAGACTCAGCATAAATGTTTCAAGCACGTCATCATTATGGTGGCCCAGAGCAATTTTTCGGGAGTCTGCTTCAATTGCGGCTTCGTTAAGAAGATGACGCCGCATCTTTGCACAAAGTGAGCAGGGATTTTTCTCCTGACGTATATCGAAAATAATTTCTTTTATATCGGTTTTTTTAACCGTGTATTCAATACCAAGCTCATCACACATACGCTTTACAGGCTCGTAATCTGCACCAAAGCCCATATCAAGGCTTATACCGCATACTGTAAATTTTTTTGGATAGTATTTTGAGAGGTCAGACAAACAACGCATCAAAATAAGGCTGTCCTTTCCGCCGGAAACTCCGACTGCAACCTTATCGCCTTCAGAAATCATATTGTAGTCTTCAACCGCTTTTCTGATTAAGCTTGTTATCCTTCTCAAAACAGTATTCTCCTTAATTATTTGCTGAATAAATAATAACATATCGGAGAATAAAAGTCAAGAAAATTCACAGTATATTGAAAATAATAGTCGCCATCATAAAAATAATGCCTAAGCATAAAATGCCCACGCCCACTACACCCGTTATATTATCCTGTTTTGAATAATTATAGCTTCCGTAAGAAACAAGCCTAATAAAGCAGAAAAGAATAATAATGGTTACAAGTTCTTTCATATTATATACCATCCTTACATATTGTTTCTAAGTGTTAGCCCTGTTCTTCTTATATCCAGGTCAATCTCAACTTCAAAGCTCATATGCCTGTACTGTGATTCCCAGTGGAAGAGGTTGAATTCTTCAAGAGTTAAGAATTTACGCTTTGCATGCTCACCAAATCCTAAAATATCGGAATCAAATTCCCTTTGAGTTCTTAAAATAAGGGTTTCTGCCTGTTTTTTTACGGCACCTGCAGCAAGAGCTTCAAAATATTCAAGGTCGTTTTCCGCAGCATAATCATCGGGAAGTGCTACAAAATCTGCAGTAAGAGCAAGCTTTATATGAGTTTTGTGCTTCTTTTTGTTGTAAGAAAATGAAGGCAGGGAATCAAGACCTACAAGGACAGTGATAGGCGTTTGTGATTTATCTGTTTTGAATGAAATATAGTTTTTACTGTCATTACCTGTAAGATAATTATAAATCTGAGTTTCGGCAATACCCAGAGTTCCTATCATTTTGTCCCCTTTAAAAACTGCACCGCCTGTTACTTCACCTTTTACGTCGCTGTAGACTTCAACTTCCCCTGCTTTATAATCTCGGACACCGAACTCATAAATCCCAGTATTGACCGGGGGTTGTGTGTGAAGTGGATTGGGAGATGTGGTTTGGGAGTTTTCGTCCTGTTTGGAGCTTTCCTCATTTCCACCGCCACCGCTTCCACCTGATTGTCCTTCCTGGGTTTCAGGAATTCCTGCAAGTGGGATAACTGAATTTCTTTCAGGTGTGTTCATATAAAAGTATAAATCCTGGCTGTAGCTTTGGGGAATTGCTCTGAAATCACTTTTTCCGAATATAAGCTGATAGTATTTCGCAGGATTTATGTCAACCACAGGGCTTGCCTTTTTTAAAAATTCTCCTGCCTCACCGTCGCATACTGCAGTGTAAACATTAGGACGGATTTCTTTGCTTCGTGATATGGTTTCTATAAAATTGTGAATACCCGTCTGTGCAGTTTCCCGTGAAAAAAGAAATAGCTGAAGATGTGACATATCAAGTGTTTTACTTATAATGTGGTTTCCAAGGCCTATTGCGGAATAAATATTTGGTGCCTCAACAGTTATATTTCCTATTATATCTTTTCCGCTGCCTCCCTGCTCCCCGCCGCTTATATTGTGGGGCTTTGCAAACTGGATAGTGATATTGTAGTTTTTATCAGTTCCCTTGTCTATTCCGATTGCCGTGGCATAGGCAAGGTCGTTAGGTTCATGGTTATCGTAGCAAGAAGTAAGGAGGGTCAGCAGAATAAGTGACAGAATAATTGCTTTCATTTTTTACTTTTCCTCTCTTCGTATTTTTTGAAAATACCTGCACATAAAGGTATAATAAAGCTACCACCTATAAGGCATATTGAATACCACACGTAGTTGCGGTTAAGCTCTGTGTAGGCAGGAGAATTATAAACAAGAAGTGATATTATTATCATAAATGGTGCAAGCAGTGGTTTGTGATACGGCAGCTTAAATATTTTTTGCCACAAAATGCTCAGTGCATAAAGATAAACAGAAAAATAAGCCATAATTGAAATAGACCATATAAATTCAAAAAATGCTTCAAATCTTCCGAAGAAATCCCCTACCTGAATAAGGCGGACCATCTGATAAAAAGGAAGAACAAAGTTAGCCGATATACTGTGGGGATATATAAGGCAATAAACAAGAAGTGTTAATGTCATTATAATACCCATGGTAATTATCGCTCTAAAGCCTGTTTTTCTTATATTTACCTTGTCATTCGGGAGAATGAAAAGGAGAAAAATATCGGCAAAGGCAGAAACCGATGTTAATGCTCTTGGTGAAACTATCCCTTTGTTAAAAACAGGAGTTATATTGCTTATATGCATATGAGGGAGAAGCAGGATAAAGCAAAAAACCATAACAGTGAGAGCAACAGGCTGGAAAAGAGATACAATTCTTCCGATTGGTTTGATGCCGATATATGCACCTAAAACCGTAACAACACCTGTTATAAGGAATATAAGCTCAATTGGAGTATCCTGAAGAAGTATTATTTTAACTGTTTCAGGATAGATTTTTGCAACAGAAGATACTGATAAAAGTAAAAAAGCGGTTGACATAATTCCGGTTATTATTTGAACGGTACGGTTTTTTATCTCCGTCAAAGGTGTTTGAAAGCTTCCTCTGCTCGTTATAATATGAAATAAAACCAATATAACAAGCGTTGCAATAAAAGATAATATCCACGAAGCATTCCCTGCAATAACAAGAATATTACGGGGTATGGCAAGAAGGAGTTTAACATACATAATATTTATTAAAATGCTTGTTAAATCTCTTTGGCAAAGCTTTTCCAACCTTTATTTCCCCCTTCCGAAAAGCCAAGGTCTGCTGATTTTAGCTTCTTTTTTTATATTTTTTGTTTTCAGATAATCAGGTCTGTATTCATCATTCCATAAAAACGGCATAAAAATTGATTTTCTCACCTTATTCATACCTCTTCCCGGCAGGGGTGAAAGAAAGCTTGTGCCGAAGCTTGTTAGAGATGCGATATACACAGAATAAAGAAAAATACCTGTACTTATCCCGAAAAAGCCGAGGCTTGCACCGAGAATAGTAAATATAAGCCTTAAAATCCTGTAAGCCCATCCAAGAGAATAATTACTTGTAGCAAAAGAACCAATGCCTGTAAGGGCTATAATTATTATCATAATGGGGCTCACGATTTTTGCACTTACTGCTGCTTGTCCGAGTATAAGACCTCCCACAATTCCCAGTGTGGAGCCTAGAGCACCGGGCATTCTGAGCCCTGCCTCCCGTATCAGTTCAAAGGATATATCCATAAGTATAAGCTCGACTATACTCGGAAACGGTACATTTTCTCGTGAAGAGCTTATGGAGTATAAAAGATAGGTTGGTATCATTTCCTGATGAAAGAGTGTTAAAGCAAGATATACTCCCGGTAAAAGAACAGATAAAAGCATACCTATAAGGCGAAGGGTGCGTGCCATATTCGCAAAAACCGTGTTCATATATGCGTCCGAGGCAGCGTGAGTAAGCTCAAAAGCATTTGTGGGGCAAATAATGGCGTTGGGGCTTCCGTTTAAGAGAATTGCAACTCTTCCCTCAGCAAGAAATCGTGCTGTCCTGTCCGGTCTTTCGGTAGTTAAAATTTGATTTGTGACGGAAAATCTGCTATCACGTATAAAATCTGCTACTTCTTCCACTGCAAAAATATATTCAGTTTCTATACCTTCAATTCTTCTTTCCACCTCGTTTATGAGATTTGTGTTTGCAATATCGTCTATATACATTATAACGCCGCGGGTTTTACTAACAGTACCAACAGTAAAAGCTTTGCATATAACTTTTTCAGTTTTAAGAATTTTTCTGATTAATGCACTGTTATTGCGGAGCATTTCGTTAAAGGCTTCCTGTGGACCATAAACTGTTTGTTCATTTTCGGGCCTGTCTATTCCCCTATGCCCCCAGGAACGCACATCCATAGAAAAGCCTGCATCAACACCGTCTATAAATATTCCGCAGCCCCCAAAGTTTACTTCATCAATTATTTTATCAATATCCGTCATCATAGTAGCCTGACAGTGTGATATAAATCTTTCGGCAAATTCTTCTTTTTTAAGTTTAATTTCATTATCTTCAAGAAGGGGCATATATTGTAGAGTTTCAATTATGTTGGAGCTTACAAATGCACTATTTACCATTCCTTCTATAAAGATGGCAAATGCTTTTCTTCCCCCTTTGATTTCAAATTTACGAAATATAATATCATTATTAAGCGGAATTTGAAATCTGTCTTTTATATACTTTTCATTTTCTTCTATGTTTGCAGATATTGTAAAGGGTGCAGGCTTGTTATTGTTTTGTTCTGATGGTTCAAGAATAAAAGGTTTCTTTTCCTGTGGTTCTTTAAATTTAAAGGGGTTAATCAAAATATCACCTCAAATTATGTCTTTGGCTTAGTATGATGTTTTTTATACAATTTTATACAAATTGTTTCACGTGAAACAAAAAAACATAAAAAGTATATAAAAAAAGTTTTTTTATATAGAATTTTATAAAAAAAACATAAAATGTTTCACGTGAAACTTTACAAATCTAAAAAAACGTGGTAGAATATAATTGTTAATTAATGTTTCACGTGAAACATTATCGGAGGTGAATATGGGAAAGGTAATAGCGATTATAAATCAAAAGGGCGGAGTAGGTAAAACCACCACGGCTATTAATCTTGCGGCGTGCCTTGGATTTAAGGATAAAAAAGTTCTGCTTATAGATAGTGACGCACAGAGTAATGCCACAAGCGGGCTTGGTATAGAAAGAGACAGTTATTCATTGTCTGTTTACGATTGTATGTCGGACAGTGATAAAATAAATGAAGCAATTATCAAAACAAAGTATAAAAACTTGTATCTCCTGCCGTCAACAACAGACCTTGCAGGTGCAGAAATTGAACTTGCATACGAAGAAAAGCGAGAATACTTTATTAAAGCTTTTATAGATAAAATCAGGGATGATTTTGATTTTATACTTATTGATTCACCGCCGGCTCTCGGACTTCTTACCATTAATATTTTAACAGCATCAAATTCCGTGCTTGTTCCTTTACAGTGTGAATATTATGCTCTTGAAGGATTAAGCCAGTTAACCACGTCTATAAAGGCAGTACGCAAGAAGCTTAATCCGCAGCTTGAAATTGAAGGAATTTTAGCAACGATGTTCGATAGTCGCACAAATCTTTCTATTCAGGTGTTGGACGAGCTTAAAAAATATTTCAGTTCAAAGGTGTATAAAACGGTTATACCCCGTAATGTACGTCTTTCCGAAGCTCCAAGCTACGGAGAGCCGATAATTAAATACGACATTACCTCTAAGGGTGCAGAAAGCTATCTTGCCCTTGCAAGAGAGGTTATTGCACGTAACTGATGAAAGGAGTATTAAATGAAAAAGGGCTTAGGTAAAGGTATGGGGTCTTTGTTCCGCGATGAAATTCAGGAAACAGAGGCGGCACAGAAGCCAAGCGAAGCAACACTTCAGTTAAAGCTTACCCAGATTGAACCAAATAAAAAACAGCCCCGTAAGGATTTCGATAAAGAAAAAATAGATATTCTTGCGGAGTCAATAAAAGAGCACGGGCTTATTCAGCCAATTGTGGTTATGGAGTCAAAGCCCGGCAGATACATTATTGTGGCAGGAGAACGCCGTTGGCGTGCCGCAAAGCAGGCAGGTCTTAAGGAAGTACCTGTTGTTATAAGAGATTATACCGAGGAGGAAGCTGCAGAAATTGCACTTATTGAAAATCTGCAGCGCGAGAATTTGAATCCTGTTGAAGAAGCTCTCGGTTATAAGGCTCTTATGGATGAATTTAAAATGACACAAGAAGAAGTAAGCCGTAAAATCGGCAAGAGCCGAAGTGCAATTGCAAACACAATACGCTTGCTTGCTCTTGAAGAAAAGATACTCGACTACTTAAAATACGGTGAACTTA
This sequence comes from Clostridia bacterium, assembly GCA_045649825.1. Lineage (GTDB taxonomy): Bacteria > Bacillota > Clostridia > UBA1381 > UBA1381 > RGIG9115. The sequence goes on along the minus strand of JAZRQO010000005.1, from coordinate 28,529 downwards.
CAGAAGGTCATGCCCGTGCAATACTCACTCTCCCCGAGGGAGAAATGAGAAATGAACTAACAGAGCGTATTATAAGCGAAGACCTCAATGTTCGTCAGGCGGAAAGCATTGCAAAGCTTATGCAAAAGCGAAGCGAAAAAGAAAAACCGTCAGCCAAGAAGAAAAATACTCAGTACGAAATAGAGCTTGAAGCACTCTGTGAAAAGCTTTCTTCAAAATTCGGAACAAAGGTAAGCTTTAAGCAGGGAGCTAAAAAGAGCAAAATTGAAATTGAATATTATGGCGACGGCGATTTGGACCGCATAGTAAAGATGCTTGGAGTGTGACATATGGAAACTAAAAACGAAAACAGAAATGCAAAATCATTGTTTCTCTATACAGCTCTTATATTTCTTGTGGCACTTCTGATGATAATTCTCTCATTCTTCGGTCAGAACCATGCAGACAAGCTTAAAGAAACAGAGCAAAGAGCACAAACAATAACAGAACGTGCATCGGCTCTTAGTGATGAAAACCTACGTTTAACAAGAAAAATAACAGAGCTTGAGGCTGAAAAAGAAGCATTATCAAAGGATTTAAGCGATAAAACTGCGGAATTGGAAAATCTTACCATTCAAAAAACTAATGAGGATAAGGTAATGGAAGCCTATGTGGCATATAACCAAAGAAGATATGCAAAAGCAGTGGAAACAATAAAAGAAGTAAACCCCGATGCATTAGGTGAAAATGCTAAAGCATTGTATGAAAAAATAGCCCAAAAGGTAAAATAATATATATAGGAAGGAACTTTTAAAAATGTTAGACATTAAAGTATTAAGAACAGAACCCGAAAAAATTGTGGAGGCTCTCAGAAAGCGTAATAACGACCTGGATATTACACCTGCAATTGAGCTTGACAAAAAAAGACGTGACATACTCACAGATGTTGAGGCTAAGAAGGCAAAGCAGAACGAAATCACAAAGCAGATTCCTGCCATGAAAAAAGCAGGCGAAAACACAGACGCAATTTTTGCCGAAATGAAAGAGCTTTCAAATGAAATTAAAGAAATGGACGAGAAAGTAAGAGAAATTGACGAAGAGCTCAGAAACTTTATGCTTCGTATTCCCAATATGCCTAATCCCAATGTACCCGAAGGTATTGACGATACAGAGAATAAGGAGTTTCGCAAAAACGGAACACCGAGAGAGTTTGATTTTGAAGCAAAGGCTCACTGGGATATAGGTGCAGACCTTGATATTCTCGATTTTGAAAGAGGAGCAAAAATTTCAGGTGCAAGATTTACAGTTTATAAGGGACTGGGTGCAAGACTTGAAAGAAGCGTTATTCAGTACTTCCTCAATACTCATACAGAGGAAAGCGGCTACACTGAAATTTTCCCGCCCTATATGGTAAACAGGGCATCAATGACCGGAACAGGACAGCTCCCAAAATTTGAAGAGGACGCATTCAAGGTAACAAATAACGGTTATTTCCTTATTCCCACAGCGGAAGTTCCTGTTACCAACCTTCACAGAGATGAAATTCTCGACGGTAACAAGCTTCCTATTAAATACTGTGCATATTCTGCATGTTTCAGAGCAGAGGCAGGTTCAGCCGGCCGTGACACAAGAGGTCTTATAAGACAACACCAGTTCAACAAGGTTGAGCTTGTTAAGTTTGCAGACCCCGAAACAAGCTATCAGGAGCTTGAATCACTTACAAATGATGCAGAAAAGCTTCTTCAGGGACTTGGTATTCCCTACAGAGTAGTTTGCCTTTCAACAGGCGACCTCGGCTTCTCATCTGCAATGACATACGATATAGAAGTATGGATGCCTTCCTATGGAAGATACGTTGAAATTTCTTCCTGCTCAAACTTTGAGGACTACCAGGCACGCCGTGCAAATATTAAGTTCAAGAAAAACCCCAAAGACAAGGCTCAGTTTGTTCATACCCTTAACGGCTCAGGCCTTGCTGTGGGAAGAACTGTTGCGGCCATTCTCGAAAACTATCAGAATGCAGACGGAACAGTAACCGTACCCGAAGCATTAAGACCATATATGGGAACGGACATTATTAAATAACAAATTTTTCACTGCCGGTTTATTTTAAACCGGCAGTGATTGAATTAATACGGTTTTTAAGCATAAAAAACAAATATTTTTTGTAAAAATTATGTAAACAAAATTTAAGTTCTACACACTGTGTTTATAACTCGGACAAACTTATCCACGAAAAATTACGGATATTTATGGGATTTAAGGTGAGTTATCAACATTATCCCCAAAGTTATTCACATTTTTTAGGGTTTACCATATTTTTTATCCACGAAAAAGTGTGGATAACTCAAGGTTTACATAAAATATACGTTAACAAAGTAATATTTCAACCAAATAATCAACCGATTTTCGTGGATAACTCGTTGATAGCGTGAAAAAGTAAGGTTTTAAGCCACTTGTGAAAAGGGAATTTTAATGCTGAGAACCAAAAAGTGTGGATAAATCAGAACAATATAGAGAATTATGTAAATTAAAAGGAGACATAAGTGCTGACACCAAGATTAAAGCTTATTGCAGACCTTGTAGAAGGTAAAACTGTGGCGGATATAGGAACAGATCATGCATATATTCCCATTCATCTTATGAAAAACGGAAGATGTAATAGGGTTATTGCATCCGACGTGAACAAAGGTCCTTCGGAAATTGCAAAAAATCATATAAAATCAGAAGGACTTGAAATTGAAGTGCGGACGGGCAGCGGTTTATCCGTTCTTATGCCCGGAGAAGTACAAGATATTATAATAGCAGGTATGGGAGGAAAGCTTATTTGCGAAATTCTTGAAGCTAATGCCGAGGTAGCTAAAAAATCAAGGCTTATACTTCAGCCTATGAACGGTCAGTATGAGCTGAGAACCTTCCTTTTAAAGGAAGGCTATAATATTTCTTATGAAGACCTTGCACTTGAAGGCTTTAAGGTGTATAATGTTATTGTGTGCGATATGAATAAAGAGCCTCTTACTTATAAAGGGGAGCGTGATTTGCATATTCCGATATTTCTTGAAGGACATACTTATTATCCGCAGCTTAAGGCAAAGAAAATACGCGAGTTTACAAAAATAATATCAGGCTATGAAAAATCAAATTCTGATATTGACGGACAAAGGCTTGATATATATAAAAACATTCTTACCGAAATAACAGAAGGGGAGGACTGATATAGTTGAATACCATTCTACTTAAATATATAGTTGAAGTTGAAAAGGAAGGCTCTATTTCCAAAGCGGCAGAAAACCTGTTTATGAATCAGCCCTATCTCAGTAAATGTATACGTGAGCTTGAGGAATCTGTGGGAATTACGATTTTCAGAAGAACCTCAAAGGGAGTAATACCCACCCAGAAGGGGCTTGAATTTATTGCCTGCGCAAAAGACGTGCTTGCACAGGTGGAGGAAATGGAAACTCTTTTTAATAAAAACACCGCAAAAAAGCAGCTTTTTGATATAGTTGTGCCAAGAGCTTCATATATATCACAGGTGTATACAGAGTTTCTGAACGAAGCAGACCTTGCCGACAGCTTGCTGTTTGATTACAGGGAAACGAACTCCGTCCGTGCCATAAAAAACGTGGCAAGAGGAGAAAACACCCTTGGAATTATACGTTATCAGACTACCTTTGAAAGCTATTTCGTGCAGCTTCTTGAGGAGCAGGAAATTAAGGCAGTACCACTCTGGGAATTTGAATACGGAATAGTAATGAGTAAGAATAATCCCTTTGCTAAAGAGGACAGAGTGCCGATAGATGAGCTTACTGATTGTATACGAATTACTCACGGTGATTTGTCTATACCGTCAATGCCCATTTCAAAGGTGCGTCAGATTAAGAAAATATCTCAGAGTAAAAAAGAAATTGCGGTTTACGACAGAGCAAGTCAGTATGAAATTTTAAGTGCTGTCCCCAATTCATATATGCTCGTTTCGGAAGTTCCCGAAGAGCTTTTGGAGCGTTACGGGCTTGTTTATCGTAAATGTGATATTTCATTAAACACATATAAAGACCTTCTTATATATAAAGAAGGCTATAAGCTCACGGAGCTTGACAAGCGGTTTTTAAAGCTGCTTGAAAGAAGGATAAACCAAATAAAAAGTAAGGATGCATTTAATATATGAAAAGAAAGTTGATTGTTTTTGCAATATGCCTTTGGACCGTTATGGGAACATTGGCATTTGCGGAGTACACTCCCGTGATAAAAAACATTGTGGCTGAAAACGGAACTGTTCAGAACGTGTCCGCCCGTATTATTGATGTGGGCGGCAAGCCCTATGTTTCAATTGACGATATTTTGAAAGGCAGCGGTTATCAGCTCGGGTGGGAGCCGTATCACAGTGCGGTTATTGTATATAATCCCGTTTTACAGGGGAATATGTATGTTTACCTCGGTCAGAACAAAATATGGGACGGTATTGATTTCATATACTACGACGAGCCGTTTGTCATAGAAAACGGATGTGCATATATTTCCGAAAAAACTCTTGCAGACCTGACGCGTCACAGCTTCACCTACAAAATCAAAGAAGCCGAGGTTTTAAATGAATATGATAAATACAGGCGTGCAGGTAATGTAAGTGTATATAACGGAATAAATCTTTTAAACGGCTACTACGCATTTGAAAGCGTTGTAATAACGGACGAAATGGCGATTGACTATGCCGCAGCAGTTAATACAATTGCCGCAGGACTACCCGAAAATGTGAGAGTTTTCAATATGGCAATCCCGAATTCAAGTGAATACTATGCACCAAAAGAATATTCCACCGACCTTAAAAGTAAATACGATATTATTTATAAAAATCTGTCTGAAAGGGTAACTCCCGTTGATATTTACACAGCTCTTTTTAATAAAGCTGATGATTACATATTCTTTAATTCCGATCATCACTGGACACAAAGAGGTGCATATTACGCCTTTGAGGAATTTATGAGGATGAAAGGAAGCCCCCTTGAAAGGAACTATCTTGAAACCTTCGGCAGAGTAAATTCACAAAATGTTATCGGGTCATTCGCAAACCTTATGAAGGGAACAGAGGGTGAAAGGCTTGTGCGGAGCAACTCAGAGCTTCTGGAAAGATTTTATCCCCCCTATAACATAACAAAGGATGTTTATAATGACTGCCGTCTGCAGAAGTATTCTGCGTCAGGCCCCCTTATAAATAAAAATATTCTTGCCTACGGAACATTTATCGGCGGAGATGTACCTGTTGCAAAGCTTCATAATGAGCAGATAAAGGACGGATCAACACTTTGTATTTTAAAAGACTCCTACGCAAATGCATTTGCAGTGTGGGCGATTTGCAATTATGAATACGTCTACCTTGTAGACATACGCTGCTTCAACGGAGCAAACGGGCATAATGAGCCATTTGATATGAGAACATTTCAGCAGGTAACAGGCTTTAACGACCTGCTCATTATGAGCTATCCCAACACAATAGGGGATTATGTGCTAAGAGATTACATAAGAAAATTTGCATAATATATAAAGCCTATGTATTTAATATGTAATTATAATGTGAAGCGGAGTATGGTTTACTTATACTCTGCTTTTTTGTATTTATGGATTAAAAGTGTAAAACCTGCAAAAAGTGGAACGTCCCCATTGCATATTAATCAGGTATATAAATTAAAATATCCTCAACCTTGCAGCTTAGAATGGTGCATAAATCGTTGAGGGTTACTGTGCTGATTGGCTTATTATGCTTTAGTCTGTCAAGAAGGCTTCTGCTCACATTAAACTGATTGATGAGCTTATAGGTTGAAATGCCACGCTCTTTAATAGTTTTGTAAAATGGTTCATAAGAAATCATAAATTTATCCTCCGATTTAAATAATAATATATGCTCAACCTATTGACAATTGTCGATAAATAGAGTATAATATATATAATGGAAGTTAATCAGCATAATATCCATTTATAAAAGGAGGAAATGACAATGAAAAAAATCTTATCAACAGTTCTGGCAATTGCAATGCTTACATCCACGGGTTATGCTTTTGAGGATATTGGCGGCAGTGTATATGAAAAGGAAATTATAGAGCTTAAAGAGTGGAATTATTTAAAGGATTGGGGAGAAGTAAAATTTCGCCCGGAAATAACTGTAAGCCGTGGAGATGCGGCAGTTATTCTCACGAAGGTTCTCTATCCTTTTGAGGATTTTTCGGGTATTACCGCAAATCCGATTTTTACGGATATTGACGGAAACCACCCTTCGGGGAAAATAATAACTATTTTGCATGCTAACAATATCATAACGGGTTTTGAGGATGTAACCTTCAGACCTTATGATGAAATTACTGCAGCACAGCTTATCAATATTTGCGTTAAAATGACCGGGTATTCTCAGTTTGTTGAACAAACTGAGGGAAAATGGTATGAGGGAGTAATAAAAACCGCATTAAAATACGGTTTTACAGACGGGATAACTCTCGATGCGGAAAAGCCCGTAACAAGAGAACAAATGGCAAAGCTTCTCCATAACACAGTGAATATCCCTCTTGTTTTAACAACGGGATTTATTATGGGTGAAGATGGAACGCCTATTGTACAGACGGCAATAGCAGATGGGGAACACGGAACAGAATATAGAACTTTGCTTTCATATAATGAGGACATATCAGCAGGTGATGTTGTTAAAATTTTAGGTAAAACAAAGAAAGAGGTTTTGGAAGAACTGAATTGGAAAGAAGAGGATTTGATCAGAGGAAACGGGAGCAACTTTGAATCAAGATTTCATACAGCAAATCCTTGCACCTATTGGGGCATTCCTGTTAACGTGGAATTTGTTTTCTGGAACAATAAGCTTTTTTCGGTGCTGTATCAATTCGATACATATACACAGGAAGCTTACAGATTTTCGGAAGAAGCTTTGAGAATTCTGAAAAACATATATAAAGCTCCGTCAGAAGTGAAATTAAATGACACATGGTGCGACAATAATTCAAAAAAGAACATAAGCAGTGAGGCGGTATGGGCAGAAATTAATGAGCCGTGGTTCACAGATATAGCCTGGACTAAAAGTGCTGCAGAAATGGATAAAAATATACAATTTGTTGTAGCTCTAAATAATTCTGAGGTTGATACCGCTTACGGTCTTGAGGGTGTTGAGCCTTCTGAGAGTAAAATAGGTTTTGTAGAAATCGGCATGAGATTTGTTGATAAAAAAAATTAAAAATTACTAAGAGATAAGGCGGAGTGTGATTAAAACACACTCCGGTTTTTGTCGCAAAACAAAATAGGAGTGCTGCACAATGATGCAACACTCCTGTTTAATTTATGTAGCTTAATCTTCTTTCTTTGCGTTTGCAATTACCTTTTCTGTTATCTGCGCAGGTGCGGCTTCGTATCTTGTGAACTCGAAGGAGAATTCGCCTCTGCCCTGGCTCATTGAGCGAAGGTCTGTTGCATACTTGTGCATTTCGGAAAGGGGAACTTCCGCTTCAACCATGTTAAGACCGGGCTTGTCGCTTTCGCCCATTCCCATAATCTGACCTCGACGTTTGTTGATGTCGCCGATAATATCACCCATTATGCTTTCGGGGATATAAACCTTTAAATAACCGATAGGCTCAAGAAGTATGGGGTTAGCAGCTTTCATACCTTCCTTGAATGCTATGCCTGCGGCTGTTTTAAATGCCATTTCTGATGAGTCAACGGGGTGGTATGAGCCGTCAACAAGAGTGGCCTTCATATTAACAACGGGATAGCCTGCAATAACACCGTGGAGGCAGGAATCACGAAGTCCTTTTTCAACTGCGGGGAAGTAGTTTTTGGGAACGCTTCCGCCGAATACGTTTTCTTCAAATATAAGCTCTTCGGTAATGCCCGGCTCGAACTCAATCCATACGTGGCCGTACTGTCCGTGACCGCCTGACTGCTTCTTGTGCTTACCTTCAACCTTTGCCTTGCCTCGGATTGTTTCTCTGTAAGGAACGATAGGCTCTTCAAGGTTTACGTTTACGCCGTATTTAGCGGCAAGCTTGCTTATAAGCACGTCGATGTGTTGTTCACCAAGACCGCTGATAATCGTTTGCTTAGTTTCGGTGTTGTTACCTACTGTGAATGTGGGGTCCTCGTCCATAAGCTTTGTAAGACCGCTTATAATCTTTTCTTCGTCACCCTTTTCCTTCGGCTTAACTGCCATTGAAAGAACGGGTGCGGGGAAGTCGATACCGGTTAAGATAATATCCTTGCCTATATCACAGAGGGTATCACCTGTTTTAGTTTTATCAAGCTTTGCAACAACGCCGATGTCACCGGCTTTTATGCGCTTAGCTTCAATCTGCTTCTTACCTGCAAGGAGGAATACCTTGCCGATTTTTTCCTGTGAGCTTTTATTGGGGTTATAAAGAGTAGAGTCTGCATTTACATCACCTGAGTAAACACGGAACATAGACATCTTACCAACGTAAGGATCAACCACTGTTTTAAACACAAGTGCTGCTGTTGACTCTTCTTCGCTTTGAACAACCTCAACAGGCTCACCGTTTGACGCGGTGTATGCCATCTGTTCAATTTCGGAAGGTGCGGGGAGATACTTGCCTATACCGTCCATAAGGCTTCGGACACCTATATTGTCCTGACCTGAGCCGCAGTATACGGGGTAAATGCTTCCGTCCTTAACACCCTTTCTGATAGCTTTTTTGATTTCATCAAAGGTAAATTCTTCGCCGTTGAAGTATTTAACCATAAGCTCTTCGTCAGTTTCCGCAATAGCCTCCATAATCATTTCACGAAGGGGGGCAACGGTTTCCGCCATACCGTCGGGAACGGGAATATCAACTCTGTCTTTACCCTCATAGCGGCGTGCCGTCATATCAACTATATCAACGAAGCCCTTAAACTCATCATTTTCACGGATGGGGTATACGAAAGGTGTAATACCCTTGCCGAAAACCTCTTTCATCTGTTCCAGAGTTTTTTCGTAGCTTGCACGGTCGTCATCAATCTTATTTACAAAGAACATTGTGGGTATTCCTCTTGACTTAGCGTAAGAGAAAACCTGCTCTGTTCCAACTGAAACACCGCTTCTGCCGCTTAGTACAACAAGTGCTGAGTCTGCAGCACGTACCGCTTCTTTAACATCGCCCACGAAATCGAAAAATCCGGGTGTGTCAAGAATGTTATATTTCATACCCTTCCATTCAATGGGAGCCAGTGCGGTTGAAATTGAAAATCCGCGCTTAATCTCCTCAGGGTCAAAATCGCTTGTTGTGTTTCCGTCCGCAACCTTGCCCATTCTGTCAGTCATACCTGCGTTAAAGAGCATTGCTTCTGTCATTGTGGTTTTTCCACACTTACCATGCCCCATAATCGCCACATTGCGGATTTCGTCCATTGCATATTCCTTCATATACCTTACCTCCTGTTTATATTATGTATGCGAAAAAAGTGAACTTCACTTTTAACAATCGCTATAATCATTATATACCCAAAACGCAAAACAGTAAACAAAAAAACACTCGTCATTTTAATAGAAATTAACAAGCGTTTTTTGTGCATATTTTATATAGGTTACAAAAAGAATGTGAAATTACTGTGCAAAACTTACATATCAAGGCTTCCAATAAGGTCGTTCATACAGTACATACCGGGGGCTTTGCCTGCAAGGAACTTAGCCGCCTTTACCGCACCCACTGCAAATATCTCCTTACTTGCAGCCTGATGCTTAAGCTCTATAATTTCGTCGTTCCCTGCGAAAATAACTGTATGCTCTCCAACGATTGTTCCGCCTCGTACTGCATGAATTCCGATTTCGGATTTCTTTCTCTTTTTACGTGATGTGTGCCTGTCATAAACGTACTCCGCTTCCATATCCTCTGCTATAGCATCAGCTATTGCAAGAGCTGTTCCTGACGGTGCATCTATTTTCTGATTATGGTGCTTTTCGATTATTTCTATATCGAAGCTCTCGCCAAGTAGCTTTGTGGCTTTTTTTGCAAGGTCTATGAGCAGGTTAATACCAAGGCTCATATTTGCAGAGAAGAATACGGGAATATCTCTTGATGCCGCCTCCATAATATTCTTTTGCTGATTTGAAAGCCCCGTTGTTGCAACGATAACGGGAAACTTGCGGCTCTTGCAGTAGCCGAGAAGCCCCTCAAGGCAGTCGGGATGTGAAAAGTCGATTACCACATCTGCCTCGCCGTGAAAGTCGGCAGGGTTTGTGTATACGGGATAGGTGTTTGTTCCTTTATCTGAAATGTCAAAGCCTGCAACGATTTCGCAAGTTTCATCTTCTGCAACAATGCGGGAGATAACCTGCCCCATCTTACCGTTACAGCCGTTCATTATAATTTTTGTCATAATATGCCTCCGTAAGCTTTTTTCTTATTCTATCACAGTTGGGGCTTCATGTCAATGCTTTAAAAGTGTACAAATAGCATATAATAGCGTTAAAAATAATGAAAAAAACGAAAAAAGTGTGAACTTTTTGTTCAGATGATTGACTTTAATTCTATTTGTGCTTAAAATAAGTATAATAGATAAGTAACATTACCTTCAAAAAGGCAGGAAAAGATATGAAAAAAATTATATGCGGCGTACTTGCCGCGGGTATGATTTTCTCCGCTGCGTCGGCGTTTGCGGAGAATATGACAGTAGAGCAGGCAGTGGAATATGCTCTTGAAAATTCTTACGAGTTTGCAAAAAAGGATGCGGAAATAAGGGCAAGCAGATACACGGCCTATGACGCAAGCTCGGCTGCAAAGAGCCTTAAAAAAAATCCATTCCTTGAGGTTAACAGCTTTGATACATATTTAGTGCTTCAGGGATATTATTCCGACAGTGCAAAGCTCGCGGTAACCGTGGCGGAACGTGGGGAAGAGGATTTGGCATTAACCGTTGCAAACAGTGTTAAAAATGATTTTTATACATACCTTAACTCCCTGCGAAGCGAGGAGCTTGCAAAGGAAAATCTGAGTATTGCAGAGGAAAACCTTGAGGCGGCAAAGGTAAGGCAAAAAAGCGGAACCTTAAGCGATCTTGATTTCAAAAGCTTTGAGCTTGGTCTTTCCGCTGCCCGTGCAGCATTGGGAGACGCGGAGAGAACACGAAAATATAATCTTGAAAAACTGAAAACCACCATTAACTATAAGGGTGAAACTGAGCTTGTTCCCGTGGGAGAGTTCGTGTATAAGCCAACAGAGCCTGTGGCATATGAAAAGGCGTTGGAGCTTTTAAAAAAATCCAACACATATCTTAACCTTGCCGACAGTATGGCGCTTTCAGAAAAAAGATGGTACTGGGCATACCGCCACTATAATGCAAACACCAACGCATATAAGGTGGAAAAAGCGAATTTCGACAAGGCGAAAGCCGAGTATGAAATGAATATTAAAAATCTTGACCTTAATATTCTCAATATGTATAATACGCTTCTGGGCCTTAAAGAGCAGGCGGAGTATCTGACCGAGCAGACGGAGTATTTAAAGAGCACTGCCGACGCGGCGTATATAAGATACGAAATGGGACTTGTTTCGGCAGGTGACTACAGAAAAATCAGGCAGGAATATTTCAGCACCCAAAACGAGCTTAACAAGCTGGAGCTTACATATTTAGTAACAAATATGAGCTATGAATTGCTTTTTAATAACACTATGGAGGACGGGACAGATGAATAAAAAGGCTATAAGTATAATTCTTGCGGCAGTAACATTGCTTTCATTTACAGGCTGCGGCAAGAGAGCTAATAAAAAGGAAGCCGAGAGCAATGGTGAAAACGTAACTGTATGCACGGCAGAGGTTTCACCCATAAACAAAACCGTTACATACACGGGTGAAATACGCGCCTCGGAATCGGTGAGCGTTATATCAAAGCTTTCCGCAAAGGCCGCAGCGGTTTATTATAACGAGGGCGACTACGTAAATGCAGGTACAGTTGTTGCCCGCCTTGATGAAACAGATGCCCGTCTTGCACTTGACCAGGCAAGAGCCGGCTATAACAGTGCGGTCGCGGCATACAATATGACGGTTAACTCCACAACAAAGCAGGCGGCGTCAGGAGCAAAACAGGCATATAATACTGCAAAGCTTGCCTACGAAAATGCCCTCACTGCATACAACAGAGAAAAGCAGCTTCACGACAATAACACTTCCCTTGTGGCGGCAAAAAATGCCCTTGCAACTGCGGAAAAGAATTATGAGGATACGAAAAGGCTTTTTGAAATGGGTGCGGTATCACAGTTTGAGCTGGATACTGCCAGGAACAATGCGGAGAATGCGAAGGCGGCATACGACAGTGCAGAAGCAGGAGCATCAGCTCAGATTACCGCTGCAGAAAGTGCTCTTAAAAATGCAGAAAATGCACTTAAGAATGCGGAAGAAAATCTGTCACTTACCGATATTTCAGCAGGTGAAAGCATTGCCACTGCAAAGGCCTCCGTTGAAACTGCAAGGGCGGCTCTCGCAATTGCAGAGAATAACGCAGCAAACGCCGTTGTTAAAGCTCCCATTTCGGGATACATCGGAAGTATGAATATCCACGAAGGTCAGCTTACACCACAAGGCTCAGAGCTGTTTTCCGTTAAAAATGCAGACAGTGTGGATGCGGAAATAAACGTAACCGAGTCTGTTATTTCCTATATAAATGAAGGTGACGAAGCAAAAATTGATGTAGAATCCGCAAACCTTACCGCAACAGGTATAGTTACGGTTGCAAACCCCGTAAAAAATCCTCAGACGGGAATGTATACCGTTAAGGTTTCAATAGATAATCCCGACGGAAGCATAAAGGTTGGTATGTTTGCCGACATAACCCTCACAACTCAAAAAAGCGAGGGAAGCCTCGTTATTATGTCCGATTCCGTTATGCGTGATGGTGATGATGCTTATGTTTTCGTTGTTGAGGGTGATATCGCCGAAAAACGTATAATTACAACGGGTATCGAAACTCCCGATTTAACCGAAGTATTATCAGGTCTTGATGAGGGTGAAACAATTGTTGTGGACGGTAAGGAATTCCTGTCCGAGGTTAACAACAAAATCAACATAACAGGCGAGGCAGAAAAGGAGATTGAAAGATGAAGCTCCACGAAATTTCAGTAAAGCGGCCTGTTGCCGTTGTTATGGCGGTGCTGGTGTTCGTCGTTATCGGTCTTTATTCAGTAACAATGCTGCCCATGGAAATGATGCCTGAAATGGAGCTTTCTATGGCGGTGGTATACACAGGCTACCCAAACGTAGGCTCGGAAGAGGTTGAAAACCTTATAACAAAAAATATAGAATCCGCCGTGGCGTCGGTTTCGGGTGTGAAGAGCATAACCTCGTCCTCCTCGGAAGGCTCGTCAATGGTTATGATAGAGTTCTCCACATCTGCCGATATTGATGATGCGGTGCAGAGCGTATCGGATAATATAGATATGGTTGAAAGCTTCCTTCCCGAGGGTGCGGATGACCCGATGATTATAAAGCTAAACAGCTCGATGATGTCGGCGGCAATGATGAGCGTGTCATACGAGGGCTACGACCTTGTTCAGACAAAGAAGTTCGTGGAGGACAATGTAACGGATGCTCTTGAAGCAGTTGACGGCGTTGCCTCGGTGAACGTATCGGGAGGTACAGACAGAATAATCGAAGTTATGGTTGATCCGCAAAAAATGCAGGGCTACAATCTTGCAGTTTCCGACCTGGCTTCCGCAATAGCGGCTCAGAATCAGAACCTGCCTGCAGGCGAAACGCAGGGTATGAACAAGGACCTTGCAGTTCGCACCGTGGGTAAATTTGAGAGCCTGTACGACCTTGAAAATGTTCCTGTAACCACTTCGTCAGGGCAGATTATATATCTTCGTGACGTAGCTAAAGTAGAGGATACATATTCAGAGGCTTCAACCTTTGCCCGTGTAAACGGACGGAACTCAATTTCTATCAGCGTTAACAAGGAAAGCGATGCAAACACCGTTGACACGGTTGACGGAGTTATTGAAGCACTTGAAGATATAAAACGGGAAAATCCCCATTTTTCATATAATATGACAATGGAGCAGGCAAGCTACATAAAAAATGCTATAAGCTCCGTTGTAAGCAGTGCGGTAACAGGGGGAATACTTGCAATACTTATTCTCCTTATGTTCCTTGCAAGTGTCAGAACTTCACTTGTTATCGGAATTTCCATGCCAATATCCGTAATCACCACATTCATAGGTATGTATTTTTCGGGAATGACTCTTAACGTGGTGTCCCTGGGCGGTCTTGCCCTGGGCGTGGGTATGCTGGTGGACAATGCGGTGGTTGTTCTTGAAAATATATTCAGGCGGAGAAACGAGCTTTCCGAGGACGGTGAAACTTCTGCCATTTCAGGTACGGGCGAGGTTATAGGTGCAGTTGTGGCTTCGGTGCTTACAACGTGCATAGTTTATGTGCCGATTCTCTTTATTGACAATATGATGGCGGTAATGTTCAAGCAGCTTGCTTTCGCAATCATATTCTCACAGATAGCTTCCCTTGTTACAACATTTCTGCTTGTGCCTATGCTTTCTTCAAAAATTACGGGCAAGGAAAAGAGCAAGTTTTTGGGACGCATACTTGTCCCATTTGACAAATTCATGGCTGCTGCCTACAGAGGCTACGAAAAAGCTCTCCGTTACCTTACCACTCACCGTAAGCTGACAGTAACAGTTACAATGTCAATATTTGTGCTGAGCCTTATAGTCTTGGGCTTTAAGGGTATGACGCTTATGCCTTCAAGTGATGAAGGTATGATTTCAATATCCGTGGAGCTTCCCTCAGGTGCTCAGCTTGAGGATACCGACAGGGTTATAACGGAAATTGAACAAATCCTGCAGGGAACGGACGATGTGGAAGCAGTGTCTGCAACAGTTGGTGCAGGAGGAATGACGGCGATGTTCGGTGCAGGCGCGTCAAACAGCGGCTCCCTTGTTGTAACTCTTGCGGATGAAAGAAGCAGAGCCACAACTGATGTAGCAAACGAGCTTCGTGAAAAGCTCGGCCATATAACGGGTGCAATTGTATCGGTCGAAGCGGCAAACACCACAATGTCTATGTCCTCAGATGAGGTGCAGTTCAATTTTACGGGTACTGATGAGAATGCACTCCGCAATTATTTAACCGAGGCGGAAAAGGCACTTGCAGAAGTTAACGGCGTTGTTGAAACAGAAACGTCTGTTGAGGATACACATCCTGAAGTAAGGGTAAGGCTCAACTCTTCTAAAGCTGCAAGGTACGGAATGGTAACTGCAAACGTATCGTCAATTGTAAAATCCGTACTCGGCAGTACAACTGCTTCAAGGTATCTCGATAGCGGCTCGGAATTTGATATTAAAATCAAGTATCCCGAATCTTTCGTAGAAGATTATAACGCACTTAAAACATTGCAGATAAAAACTCCCGTTGGCCAATGGATTACACTTTCCGATATTGCAGACGTAACAATTGAGCAGGGCAGTACAACGCTTCAGAGAGTTGACCAGAAAAGAGTTTATACATTAACTGCTAAGCTCTATGGTGCAGATATGGCAACAGTGAACCGTGAGTTTGAAGAAAAGCTTTCACAAATCAGCACTCCTGACGGAATTTCGCGTCAGGATGCGGGAAGCTTTAAGGTTATGATAGATGCAATGAAATCACTTCTTATTGCAATACTCCTTGGAATTCTTCTTATGTATATGGTAATGTGTGCTCAGTTTGAAAATCTGAAACAGCCGTTCATTATTCTCTTTACAGTGCCGCTTGCAATGATAGGTGTCGTTCTTGCCCTTGTTGTAACAAACAGTCCTCTGTCTGTTATAGGGTGCATAGGTATCCTTATGCTAACGGGTATAATAGTAAATAATGCAATTGTGCTTATAGACTTTGCAAACACGGCTAAAAAAGAAAACACCGAAAAATCCGTAGAAGAAATCATAGTATATGCAGGAAAAACAAGGCTCCGTCCAATACTTATGACTTCTCTTACATCAATTCTCGGCTTCCTGCCCATGGCAATATCAACGGCAGAAGGCTCTGAAATGATGCGTCCACTTGCAGTTGTCCTCTGTGGCGGACTGTTTGTTGGAACTTTCCTAACGCTGTTGTTTATACCCACACTATATGTAGCTTTTGAAAAAAAGGCTCAGAAGAAACTTAAAAAATAAACTTTTTAATAAGCTCCAGGCCCTTACAGTTATAAGGAAACTACTAGCCTCTATATGGCACAGTACAGATTTCTGGAAAATCTATAAAACAAAAAAATTGTGGCGGCATTTGCCGTCACAATTTTTTATCGGACCGCTTTGGGAATTGTAAGGAAATGGAAGGGCTGCGGTCCGTGGGAATATGTCAAGCTTTTGCTCTTTTTCGTATAAGAGCTTTTTTGCAGGAAGCAAATTTTTGCTTTTTGCTTTCCTCCTGTGCAATGCATAAGCATACGGCACTGATTGCGAAAAGACAAGTCCCTGCTGCTGCAACAAAACCGCTTTCCGAAAATCCCAATAAAGCAAATACACAAGCTGTCACAACACCTAAAATTTCAACCTTGTTCATAATAAAACCGTCCTTTCGTTTGTATATCTTGTTTCTGATTTCATTATACAAAAAAAGCTGTCCCAAAAACGGGACAGACGAAAAAAATTTAAAAAATAAGTATATATTTTTAATCACTGCACAAAATACAGGTGTAATGCAGACGGTTTAAATTTTATTCCGCCGGTATTACAAAGCCGGCGGAAGTCGGAATAGATTCGGAAGTTGGAAAAAACCGTTTTTTATATGTAAGCAACCAAGTTTTTCTTCCATGGGGGAAGATTAAGTTTATCGGTTTTTTCCGGTTGGTTTTGAAAGGAGTCTACGATTATGGCTAATTGCAACAAGGCAAATGAAAGCATCAAGTGTACAGTAAAGCAGTGCGCACATCATTGCGGCGACGCTAACTACTGCACACTCAGCAGTGTAAACATCGGTACTCACGAAATGAATCCCACAATGGTGGAATGTACTGATTGTAATTCATTTCAGAAAAAGTAAAACCACCGAAACAAAGCACCGCTAAGAATTTTAGCGGTGCTTTGTTCGGTATTACATAATATTTTCCGTTGAAAAGTCGTTAAACCTCCCTCTCTCAGGTTGACTTTTTTATAATTTCCTTTAATATAAAAAGAAAAACCATTTGCACTCATATGGGTGCAAATATAGAGGCAGTTAATAATATAATGGTTTTGCACCTATTTGGGTGCAGGAGGTATAAAAATGAATTCTGAAACGGAAAAAGCAATCGGAAGGAATATTAAACACCTGAGAGAAAAATCAGGCTTTACACAGGAAATACTTGCCGCAAAGCTTCAGCTTAAGGGCTGCGACGTAACAAGAAGCAGTATTGCAAAAATCGAAGTCGGTCAAAGGCACCTTTACCCTGATGAAATAATTTTTATAAAAGAAATTTTGAATGTAACATATGAGGAAATATTTAAAACAGAGCTATGATTGAGTTGATTTCTTATGCAGGAGCCGCCGCCGTAGGCGTTGCCGCAGGCTCCGTTTTCGCACGTTTTGCAAGTATCCCGTATTTATGGATTTTTATTTTCGGCATATTTTTTGTCCTTGTTCCCCTATCCTTTGCTTTAGTTACAAAGTATGTAAAAAACAAAAATGTGTGGGTTATTTTTGTTATACCCGCATTCTTTTATACAGGTTGGCTTGTAACAGAAGTTAAAACTGATACTGCACTCCGTCCTCTTTATCCCTTTATGGGAGAGGTGGAAATTTCGGGAACAATTATTTCCCCTCCCGTTAAGTATGACGAAAACACTTCTTTTGTTATGGAAACAGATTATGTTAAATCGGGGGAAGGGTTAAATAAGGTACGGGAGAAAATAAAAGTAAGTACAAGCGGCAACGCTGCGAATATAGGAAGCAGTATTATTGTAAAAGGCGAGCTTAAGCCTGTTTCATTACCTAAAAATTCCACAAGCTTTGATAGTAATACCCATAATAAACGCCGGGGTATTTTCTTCTCGGTTTTTACGGAAACGGTAAAGCTTTCACGTGAGAAGTGCAGTCTGTCTGCCATGGGGCGGATTAATCTTTTTATTAACACAACAACTGATTTGTTCATTCAAAGGTTTCCATCCTCGTCTGTACCGATTATCAAGGCTATGGTGCTTAACAATAAATCGGAAATTCCTGACGAAACACTGGAGGCAATGCTCAGATCAGGTACATACCGATACCTTTACTGCCCCTATTTGCATATTTCGGTACTGATTTACATACTGCATAAAATCTTTGGCGACAAAAAACGGGGAATATATGCAGGAATATGCATATTCCTTATTTACCTGTTTATGAATATCACTATACCGTCGGCATGGAAAATCTGTCTGTTTTTCGGATTTTCATATATGCTGATGGCGGTATTCAGAATAAGCGATATAAGAGTTCCGATGTACCTCACGGTTATTTTTACGGCACTTGCAAGTCCCCTCACTCTCACCGAGCCGGGGTTTGTGATTTCCATATGTGCAACAATTATTGTCCGCTGCTTTAACCATCACCTGAGAGGATTTTTGTATTCTCTTTTTCACCACAGAAAGCTTGCAGGGTTTCTTGCTCTATATCTTACCATAATGGTAGGTGTTTATCCTATATCTTCATTTTACGGTTTCCCTATAACACCGTGGTCAATGGTGATGGGGCTTGTACTTATTCCGCTTGCAGCGGTAATCTATGGTCTGTTTTATCTGAGCTACGTAATATTTCTTATAAGCGGAAACGTGATTACTCTTGGAGTTCCCTTACTTGCATTGATAATGGAAAAAGCATCTCATTTCGCATCAGAACTGCCCTTGGCAAGCTTTAGCTTCGGCACCTGCAGTCTGCTCTTTGTTATAACCTGCTATGCCGCGCTCTACTCCCTGTACAGACGGCTTACCGACAGAAGAAGCGTTTTATCAGAAATACTTAGCGGTTTACTATGTATTGTTTTTGCGGCAGTTACCATCTACGGGATTAACGATGCGGAGCTTACATTTTTAAGCGTAGGAAATTCCGACTGTTCCATAATCACTCTCCCAAGGGGTAAAACTATTATGGTAGACGGAGGAGGAAGTCCTCATTATTCCTCTTATGACATAGGCGAAGCCGAGGTTATACCCTACCTTGAAGCCCACGGCATAAATAAAATAGACACCGTTATAGTCTCACATTACGACAAAGACCATGCCGACGGTATTGTGACGGTTATGAAGCATATGCCCGTGGGTGAAATATTTATGCCTGACTACTTGCCAAATAATGACTACCGTGATATAATAGAAGACGAAGCCAAAAAGCAGAATACAAAGCTTAATTTTGTGGCAGAAGAAACCACAGCTTTACTCAAAGCAGGAGTAAAATGTGAGTTTTTATGCGGTACGGGTGGCTTGGACGAAAATGACAGCAGTCTGGTTGCAAGACTGAATATAGGCGGAGCTTCAGTTCTTTTTACGGGTGATATTTCGGCATTTGCGGAGCAGAAGCTGACATCTGTTAAAGCAGATATTGTAAAGGTCCCTCATCACGGCTCAAAATACTCAAGCAGTGAAAGCTTTATAAAATCTGCGGCAAGCAAATTCGGAGTAATATGCGTTGGTGATAATAACCCCTATGGTCATCCCTCAAATGAGGTTCTTTCAAGGTATGAAAAGCAGGGCACGGAAATCTTACGCACCGACCTGTTGGGAGATATACATTTTATTATAGGTAAAAGCGGTATAAAGAGAATATACAGCTTCAGAGAGAGGTTTATTTATGGCGTTTTCTAAAAAGGCGGAATCAAAGGAACAAATGGCGGAGCTTAAAAAGCAGCTCAGCGAAAATAAGCTTCAAAAGTTATATTTGTTCTTTGGCGAAGAAACATATTTAATAGATTTAAATATCAGCAGAATAACGGAGCTTGTTCCCGATATGGATTTTCCTGAATTTAACCGAATTGCCCTGGACGGCGGTGAAAGCTCCCTTCGTGAAATCGGCGAATCAATCGAAGCATTTCCAATGATGACGGACAGAAAGCTCGTTATTATAAAGGATTCGGGGGCATTCAGAGGCAAGGCATCAGCAGAGCTTCGTGAATTTTACACCGAAAAAATAAATAATCTTACCGACGATACGGTGTTGATTTTCAGAGAGAGCGACGTAGATAAGCGAAGTGCAGTATATAAAGCGGCACAAAAGGCGGGATGGACGGGTGAGTTTACCCACCTGGACGATACAGACCTTATAACCTGGGTGATGAGAGAAGCAAAATATTTAGATCGCAAAATTACAAGAGAAAATGCCGCACTTCTCATAAGCCTTACCGACCGTGGGCTGCAAACTCTTAAAAACGAGCTTTTGAAGCTCGCAGGGTATACGGAAGAAGAAATCACCGCACCCACAATAAATAAACTTACCTCTCGCTCCCTTGAAGCAAAGGTTTTTGATTTTTGCGACTGTATGATGGAGAAAGACGGCGGACGGGTGCTTCAGCTTCTTGAAGACCTGAAAACTGCGAAGGAATCCCCATACGGAATTTTATATATGCTTTTTTCAACCTTCAGCAAAATGCTGAAAGCTCAGATACTTGCAGAGCGCAGTGAGCCTTATGAGGCTTATGCGGCGGCACTGTCAGTTCCCCGTTTTTCCGTAAAGAAATACGTAGACGGTGCAAAGAAGTTTTCACGTGATAAGCTATGCGCAATACTTATGCTTTGCGTCGAGCTTGACCTTAACATCAAACGGGGGAATATAAGTCAGTGGCAGGCGGTTGAGAAAATTGCCCTGTTCGGAACGGAGAAAAAAGGAGCTGAAGGATAATGCTTGCAGAGGTTAAAACAGTAGGTCTGATGGGCATTGACGGGTTTATTGTTAACGTTCAGGCAGATATATCAAATGGGATGCCGGGTATGGAAGTAATCGGGCTTCCCGATACTGCGGTTAAAGAGGCAAAAGAAAGAGCTAAAACCGCTATAAAGAACTCAGGCTGCAAGTTTCCCTCAAAGCACGTTACAATCAATCTTGCCCCTGCGGCAACGAAAAAAGAGGGTGCAGGCTACGACTTCCCCATAAGCGTTGCAATCCTTGCGGCAACGGAACAGATTGACCTTACGGGAAACGAGGACGCGGTTTTTATTGGCGAGCTTTCACTGGACGGCAAAATAATGGCAGTTCCCGGGGTTTTGCCTATGGTAATTTCCGCATACAAGGCAGGGTACAAAAAAGCATATGTCCCCGTGGGAAATGCAGATGAGGCGGCAGTGGTTGATGGGATTGAGGTCTACCCAACCGAAAGCCTTAAAGCACTTTTAAACCATTTCAGCGGAGAAGAGTTTTTGGATACTCACAGTATAGATATAGATGGATACTTTCAGACAGAAGCCGACACTATCCTGGATTTTGCCGATGTAAAGGGCCAGGAAAATGTTAAAAGAGCGCTTGAAATCGCGGCAGCAGGCAACCACAATATTTTGCTTATAGGAAGCCCCGGAACGGGTAAAACAATGCTTGCCCAGCGTATGACGGGTATTCTTCCCGATATGACATTTGACGAAGCCCTGGAGGTTACAAAGGTCCATTCAATTGCAGGACTTCTCCCCTCGGGAACGCCTCTTCTTAAAACAAGACCTTTCAGAAGCCCCCATCACACCATTTCCGCAATGGGGCTTTCAGGCGGCGGAACAATCCCACGCCCGGGAGAGCTTTCACTTTCCCACAACGGAATACTCTTTTTAGACGAGCTTCCCGAATTTAAAAGGGATGTTCTTGAAATTCTCAGGCAACCTCTTGAAGACAGGGTGGTTACTATTTCAAGAGTAAATGCAACTCATACATACCCCTGTAATATCATGCTTGTAGCATCTATGAACCCTTGCAAGTGCGGATATTTCGGTGACCCTAACCGTCCCTGTACCTGTACACCTGCTCAGGTGCATAACTACAGGAACAAAATATCGGGACCCTTACTCGACAGAATTGATATTCAGGTTGAGGTTGCACCTGTTGACTATGAGCATTTAAGCTCAGACCGCTGCGGTGATAAAAGCAGTGAGATTAAAAAACGTGTCGACAGAACAAGAAGGCTTCAGATAGCAAGGTATAAAGATTATAAAGGAATTTTCTCAAACTCACAGCTTACGGCGGGTATGATACAGGAATTTTGTAAGCTTACTCCCGATGCGGATTTGGTTATGAAGGCGGCATTTGACAATCTGGGCTTTACCGCCCGTGCCCACTCGAGAATACTTAAGGTAGCGCGTACCATTGCCGATCTTGAATGTTCGGAAGAAATAAAAAAGGAGCATATTGCAGAGGCTATTCAATACAGAAGTCTTGACAGAAAATATTTCGGATGAGGTGAAAGCGGTTGTTTAACATAAAAGAAGAGCTTAAAAACCTGCCCACAGCCCCCGGCGTGTATCTTATGCACTCAAAAGAGGGGACTGTTATTTACGTGGGTAAAGCTAAAAATCTAAAAAACCGCGTTTCTCAGTATTTCAGAGCACAATCGGGGCATACTCCTAAGGTAAGGGCAATGGTTTCCAATGTTTCTTACTTTGAATATATAGTAACCGACACGGAAACAGAAGCACTTGTTCTGGAGTGCAATCTAATAAAAAAGCACCGCCCCAAATATAATATACTTCTCAAAGACGATAAGCACTATCCTTTCCTCATGATAACAATGCAGGAGGAGTGGCCCCGTATAGCCGTTGTACGAAAAACAAATAACGACGGGGCAAGGTATTTCGGCCCCTATCTTGGTGTGAACACAATAAACAACACCCTTGAAATAATCCAAAAGATTTTTAATCCCCCCACCTGCGGAAAATCCTTTCCCAAGGATATAGGAAAAGGCAGACCTTGCCTTAACTACCACATCAAAAATTGCTTTGCCCCCTGCAGAGGAACTGTAACCCAAAAGGAATATAAGGCGGTTTTTGAAGAAATCTGTAAATTTCTTGACGGAAACCATAAGGAGCTTCGCGAAAGCCTTGAAGACCGTATGAGAGAAGCTTCCCGCAATATGGAATTTGAAAAAGCGGCAATTTACCGTGACAGAATAAAATCCATAGACCGCATTGACGAAAAACAAAAAATTTTCGATGCGGATAAGGGCGAGGACAGGGACATTGCTGCCGTTGCCGCCGAGGGCGATATAGCCTTTGTGGAAGTATTTTTCATACGAAGCGGTAAGGTAATTGGCAGAGAAGCATATAAAATAGACAATGCAGACGGATTTTCGCCACAGGAAATCCTTGAAGACTTTGTAAAGCAGTTCTACGGCGACCGAACGGGCATCCCCCCTGAGCTTATACTCCAATACGATATAACCGACAAGAATATACTGGAAACAATGCTACGGGAGAGAAGAGGGGGCAGATTTAAAATCACCGTCCCCGTAAGAGGTGAAAAGGTACGTCTTATTGAGCTTGTAAAGAAAAATGCAGAGATAGAGATTGATAATTTCAAAGTACGTAAAATACGTGAAAACAAAAACCGTGTTATGGAGGAGCTTCAGAAAACCCTTAATCTTCCTGAAGTGCCGAAGCGTATAGAGTGCTTTGATATTTCAAATATATCGGGAGCAGACAGTGTGGGATTTATGGTGGTTTTTGAAAACGGGAAAAAATCACCCTCCGCATACAGAAACTTCAGAATAAAAACCGTTGAGGGAGCAGACGACTATGCCTCAACCTCAGAGGTTATTTACAGAAGAATACGTCGTGCAATTGAGGAAGAAGAAAAAATTGAAGCAGGGGAGATTACATTAAGTGAGGCAAAGTTCTTACCATTGCCCGATGTTATTTTTGCAGACGGCGGAAAGGGGCACGTAAGGGTTATAAAAGAAACCCTTGAGAGTATGGACACGGAAATCCCCGTTTTCGGACTTGTGAAGGACGACCGTCACAGAACAAGAGGCGTTGTGGGAGATGATGGTGAAATAAATCTCCAGCCTACGGGTGTGGTATTTAATTTCCTTACCCTTGTACAGGACGAGGTACACAGGGGAGCTGTTTCATATTTCAGAAAGCTCCACACAAAAAAGAGCTTCCGCTCAGACCTTGACTCCATCCCGGGAGTGGGTACAGCACGGAGAAATGCACTTATAAACCATTTCGGAAGCATAGGAAAAATTAAAGAGGCGAGCTTTGAAGAGCTGACCTCGGTAGTTGATAAACGCACAGCAGAAAATATATTTGAATTTTTCAAAGGCGGAATCTGATTGAAAAAAATTATATTCTCTTTTATATTCATAGTAATTCTGACGGGGTGCGGTAAAAAAACTGCCGACGTAACGGTTTTTCCGCCAAAGGCGGAGCATATAACCGTTTCATTCAGCGGAAAGCCCGAATTCCAACCCCATTCGGCGGAGAATCGCTCAATGGGGTTTTGTCTTGGATTGGTGTATGAGCCACTGTTTCAAATAGAAGAAGACGGTATATGCGTTCCTGTACTTGCAGAAAAAATCGTAAGTCGGGGAACTGAAGCGGATATTTATTTAAAGGAAGGCGTAAAATGGCACGACGGGAGCGACTTTGTTCCCGAAGATGTTGTTTACACCATCTCCCTTATGGCAGGGGGAATGTCGGTTTATCCCAAGGGGATTATAGATGGAGTAAAAGTTAAGAGCAAAAACTGTGTAACGGTTTATCTTAAATCCCCCGTGTGGGACGCGGAAAGGCTTTTTACGTTCCCCATAATTAAAAATAATTCACCCCTTAGTATGAAAGTACCCAATGGAACAGGGGCGTATAAGTACCGTGGAAAGCTCGGGTTTGATACTTACCTGTTTGAAGGTGCAGAAAACAATGACATACTCCCCCTTCGTATGATAAGGGTGCGGGACAAAGAACGTGAGGATGAGCTTTTCAAGTGCGGAATAACAGATGTTATATTTGTGGAAGAGAGCGACCTTGCGAGATATATACCCCTGGCAGACAGTATTGAGATTAAATATCCTACTAATCATATTACTTATATAGGCCTTAATTGCACAAGCGTCCCCGTGGAGTTCAGAAAGGCTCTGTTTTATGCACTCAATACGGCTGATATTGCGGAGGATATATGGGGCAGCAAAGCCCGACCTTCCGTTGTTCCCTATCTCAGTGGCGAAAGCTTTTCTTACAGGCGTATTCCAAATATTACTCTCGCACGCTCTGCCCTTACATCATGCGGATATATTTCAGATGAAGGCAAAGCGGTTACTCTGCGTATAGGCGTTATGAACGGTGACGGACACCGTGAGCTTGCAGAAAAAGTTTCTGCTGTATATGGTGGGCTTGGAGTTTTTTGTGCCATTGAGGAATGGAGTGTAAACGGCGCATATGACATAACTGTTGGAACGGATAATTCAGGCGGTGGTATGTGGAGTATGCTCTCCGCGGAAAATGCCTTTAATTATAACACTGATTTGCTACTGTCTGCTTCATCTGTTACGGAGTTCAATAACATATTTTTTGAAAATCTCCCCTTCATCCCAGTAGCTTTCAGATGTCACGCAGTTTTTTACAGAGAAGAAGCAGAGAAATTTCCTTTGTTTTTTCGCTAAAAGCGGCATTTTAAACTAAAATGAAGCAGCGATTTGGTACATTTTTATGAACTAAAAGTAAATTTTGAAAAAACAGTGGTAAAATCAGTAAATATGTGGTACAATAAATAGGTATGGATTTATTTTTCAAAGAGGAGAATTTGTAAAATGAGCTTGTTCGATAAAATTTTCGGAACCTACTCCGAAAGAGAACTTAAAAAAATATATCCCATTGCCGATAAGGTAATGGCTCTTGAAGATGAATATTCTGCTCTTACCGAGGAGCAGTTAAAAGGCAAAACTGCAGAGTTCAGGGAACGTCTTGCAAAGGGTGAAACCCTCGACGATCTTCTCCCCGAAGCATTTGCTACCGTCCGTGAGGCGTCATGGCGAGTTCTTGGAATGAAGCATTTCCGAGTTCAGGTTATAGGCGGTATCATTCTCCATCAGGGACGTATTGCCGAAATGAAAACAGGTGAGGGTAAAACCCTTGTTTCCACACTCCCTGCATATCTCAATGCACTTTCAGGTAAGGGTGTACATATTGTCACCGTTAACGATTACCTTGCAAAGCGTGACAGTGAGTGGATGGGTAAGGTTTACAGATACCTTGGACTTACCGTGGGACTTATTATTCACGACCTTACAAACGAAGAAAGACGTGCCGCATACGCAAGCGACATTACCTACGGAACTAATAACGAGCTTGGATTTGACTACCTTCGTGACAACATGGTTGTTCACAAGGAAGAAATGGTACAGCGTGGACATAACTATGCAGTAGTTGACGAGGTTGACTCAATTCTCATAGACGAAGCAAGAACACCTCTTATTATTTCAGGTATGGGACAGGGTGCAAACGAGCTTTATGCCGTTGCGGATCAGTTTGTTAAACGTCTTAAGAGAATAGTTGTAACCGAACAGAACGACAAAGAGCTTGACGAAGATATTGACGCAGACTATATCGTAGACGAAAAGGCAAGAACTGCAACTCTTACCGCCAAGGGCGTTAAGAAAGCGGAAATGGCTTTCGGGGTGGACAACCTTTCAGACCCCGATAATATGAAGCTTCAACACCATATAAATCAGGCACTTCAGGCAAACGGTTGTATGCACCGCGACAAGCAGTATGTGGTAGTTGACGGTCAGGTTCAGATAGTAGATGAGTTCACAGGCAGAATTATGCCGGGCAGACGTTACTCCGACGGTCTTCATCAGGCAATCGAGGCAAAAGAAGGAGTTAAGGTTGAAAACGAAAGCAGAACTCTGGCTACAATCACCTTCCAGAATTATTTCCGACTTTACAAAAAGCTTTCAGGAATGACGGGTACCGCCCTTACCGAAGAAGAAGAATTCCAGCAGATTTATTTCCTTGACTGCGTTGAAGTCCCCACCAACAGGCCTGTTGCAAGAGAGGACCATCACGACAGTGTGTATACAACTGAAAGAGGTAAGTACAAGGCAGTTATAAATCAGATCAAGGAATGTAACGCAAAAGGTCAGCCCGTGCTTGTGGGTACCGTTAACGTAGAAAAATCCGAGGAGCTTTCAAAGCTTCTTAAAAGAGAAGGCATCCCCCACGAGGTGCTGAATGCCAAATACCATGCCAAGGAAGCGGAAATAGTTGCTCAGGCAGGTAAAAAGGGAGCAGTAACAATTGCAACCAATATGGCAGGTCGAGGCACCGACATAATGCTGGGCGGTAATGCAGAATATATGGCAAAGCACGAGCTTGCAAAGCAGGGTATGACAGATGAGCTTATAAGCGAGGCGACAGGCTTCGGTGAAACAGATAATCAGGAAATCCTTGACGCCCGTGCAAAGTATCAGGAATACTATCAGAAGTATAAGGCTCAGATATCGCCTGAACAGGAAGAAGTAAAAGCGGCAGGCGGCTTGTTCATAATCGGAACGGAACGCCACGAATCACGCCGTATCGACAATCAGCTCCGAGGCCGTGCAGGACGTCAGGGCGACCCCGGTGCATCTAAGTTCTTCCTTTCTTTGGAAGACGACCTTATGCGTATTTTCGGCTCCGACCGTGTTAAGGCAATGATAAGCAGAATGGGTCTTGAAGAGGACGAGCCTATTGAAGCAAAAATGCTCACAGGTGCAATCGAAAATGCACAGAAAAACCTTGAAAGCCGTAACTTCGATTCACGTAAGCACGTGCTTCAGTTTGACGAGGTTATGAATGTTCAGCGTCAGATTATTTATAAGCAGCGTCAGACGGTGCTTGACGGTGAGGATATTCACGGAACAATTCTTGAAATGATGGAATCTGTTATAGATACAGCGCTTGACGACTTTATCGGAATTTCCGAAGTCCCCGACGACTGGAACATCAGAGGAATTACAGAGTTTGCAAACGGAACACTCCGTGCCGACGGTAAGTTCACAATTTCAGAATCTGAAATGGAAACCATTACCCGTAAAGACGTAAAGGCAAAGCTTATGTCTATCGCCCGGGAAACAATGAAGCAGCAGCAGGAAATTTTCGGCGAAAATATGCCTGAGCTTGAAAGAATGATAATGCTTCGTGTTGTTGATAACCTTTGGATGGACCACCTGGACGAAATGGAGCACGTAAAACGGGAAATCGGACTTCGCGCCTTCGGTCAGCACGACCCCGTTGTTGAATACAGAATGGTTGGCGGCGAGCTATACGACGGTATGATTGAATCAATCAAGCGAGACACCGTAAGATATATTTTAACTGCCGTTCCCAAAATAAAAATTCAGAGAGAGCAGGTTGCGAAGCCTCTCGATACAGGCGGTGACGGCTCGCTTAAAAAGCAGCCCGTAAGAGCAAAAAAGGATGTTGGCAGAAACGACCCCTGTCCCTGCGGAAGCGGAAAGAAGTATAAGCACTGCTGCGGCCGTTGACTCTAGGGGGGATGCACCAAAATGCACATAATGCACTAAACGAACCATTCGGCGTATATATATACGCCGTCAGGCAGGGTTTTATGCGAAAAAATCGCATAAAACTTCGTTTATCACATTCTGCACTATTTTGGAGCATCCC
>JAZRQO010000004.1:0-1603 GCA_045649825.1 Clostridia bacterium | reverse complement strand
CCGTTCTTCATATTCTTTTGAAAGCTTTTTGGGCAACACCATATATCCCACACGCAAGGATGATGAAATTGTTTTTGAAAAGGTATTCATATATATAACATTATCCTTTAATGAGTGGCAAAACAATGTTTCTTCCGGCTTCTTTGAAACAGAAAATTCCGATTCAAAATCATCTTCAATTATATAACGTCCTTCTTTTTCTGCCCATTTTAAATATTCGTGTCTTTTGGATGCAGATGCAGTTACGCCGCTCGGATAGCTTCTGTATGGAGAAATATGCAAAACATCGGCAGAACATTTTTTGAGTGCAACGCTTTCAATACCGTTTTGAGAAAGAGGCAGTTTTTGAACTTCAACTTCTGACAAAGAATATACTTGCTCAATTTTTTTATACGAAGGAGATTCAATGGCATAAACAAGATCTCTTCCAAGCAACTCAATAATTAGATTATACAGATATTCAGAACCTGAGCCGATAACAATCTGTTCAACATCGGCTATTATCCCTCTGCTTTGAGCAAGATATATCTGAATTGCCTTTCTTAATTCGATGCAGCCTAAGTTCGGGGAACGTACAAGAATTCCTTCGCCTATCATCCCAATAACTCTTCTCATTGTTTTTGCCAAAACAGAAAACGGAAATTCATCAGAATTTTCAAGAGTATGAACAGGCTGAGCAAAGATATCAAGTGTATTTTGCGGTATCGGAATGAATCCGTCATCGGAACAAAAAACAACAAAATATCCGCTGCGTTCTCTGGACTCAATATATCCTTCATCACGCAGAAGTTCGTAAGCGTGTTCCACAGTCACAGTGCTTACACCAATTTCCGTTGCAACAGTACGCTTGGACGGAAGCTTGCTTCCAAAAGCATAGACTCCGTCAGTAATATCTTTTCTGAGTTGAATATACAGCTGAAGGTAAGCGGCTATTGAAGCTTTTTCATCAATTACGTATCTCATCTGGTTATATAAAAATCTCCTTTTTTGACTATTTCTATATTATCAGTTCTATTGTATACTGTTCACGCAATAGTTTCAAGAGGATATTTAATTTAATTCATCAAAATGAAAAACACTATCCTCAATCTATATTATTGTAAAATTTTTATGAAAAGAAGGATTCGGTATGAAAATTAAAAATGCAACACAAAAAATCGCTGTTGCTGCATTGATTGCAGCACTTACCTGCGTAGCAACGATGGTTATAAAAATACCGTCACCCATGAAAGGCTATTTAAACTTAGGCGATTGCATTGTACTTACGGCAGGGTGGATACTTTCTCCCCTATACGGATTTCTTGCGGCAGGATTAGGTTCGGCACTTGCTGATTTATTTTCAGGATACGCTGTATATGCACCTGCTACTTTCTTAATTAAAGGACTTATGGCATTGGTTGCGTGGTTTGTATATAAAATACTTTGCAAAAAAATAAACAGCCCGGTTTCACGGATAATAAGCGGCATTCTTGCAGAGATAATAATGATTTTGGGATATTATATTTTCGAAGGCTTTATGTACGGATTTTCAGCTTCGCTTGTAAATGTACCGGCAAATGCTGTTCAAGGATTAGCAGGTCTTGTTCTTGGATTTGTTCTGATT
>JAZRQO010000003.1:0-28194 GCA_045649825.1 Clostridia bacterium | reverse complement strand
CTCACCACTCGACGTACCAACGTACGCCTTCGGGCAAGGTATTATGCGGCTTAAACCGCATAATACTTCGTTTCGTCCGTTCTGCACTATTTTTAACCATCCCCTGGGGATGTGGGCTGACTTTATAAACAGCCCCTTTTTTCTCAAATTATACATTAAAACAAATCGCTGTGCGTTCCCTGTCACTTAAATTTATTTAACCATATTTTTTATAAGATTTTCTACAATTTCCAACTGTTCATCGGTAAGCTTTTTCAGGAGCTTGTTTATTTCTGCTGTTTTGGCAGGGTTACTGCTTTCAACATCAAAAAATTCACAGGGAGTTATTCCAAGATATTCGCATATATAGAATATACCCGTCAATGACGGTGTTGCTTTTCCCGCTTCAATTTGATTAATATAATTAGGATTTTGTCCAATAGATAAACTCATTTCACGTGCCGATACATTCTTTTTCGTTCTCAACATTCCCAATCGCAACGAAAAATCTTTTTCATCCATAGTTTGTACCACCTTTAACATAGAAATTTCCATACGATAAAAGCTTTAATGCATTTATGATGGCTATTTACTATATTCTACCTTATATAAACGCTCACTATACCATATAAAATCTTTTAAATGTCTTGATTTAAATGATTATATATTGTATAATCATATTAATAACATTTTATAAATGGTAGGTGATACTTATGAATATATATACGGTAGCTTTTTTCGGACACAGAGATTTTATTGAACATCAGAAATATGAGGAGAAACTTATAAACTTTCTTGTTGAATTAATTAACACAAAAGAATATGTGGAGTTTATTATGGGCAGAAACGGGGAGTTTGATATTTTTGCCGCGACGGCAGTAAAAAAAGCACAAAACAGGGCAGGACACGCAAACAGTTCATTAATTCTGATAAACCCATACCTTACTAAAAATGATGAATACTATGAAAAATACTATGATGAAGTGGAAATATGCAATGAAGCGGCAACTGCACATTTTAAAGCTGCAATTGAAATACGAAACAAACTAATGGTCCAAAGAGCAGATATGATAATTTCATATATAACAAAACCCGAGGGCGGTGCATATTGTGCCGTTCAAAAAGCAAAAAAATTAAATAAAGCAATTATCAACCTGTTCAAACCCAAACTTCAAACGTGTACAGGGGAGGGTTCTCTGGTGTAGGCAGGGAACCGGCCCCTGTACAAGTAATATTTGCAAATGATAAAAAACCCCGACTGATAGCTAATTTAGCTACCGTCGGGGATTTATTTTAAAATTATTTAACTACTACATTTACAAGCTTTCCTGGTACTGCTATTACTTTTACCACGGTTTTACCTGCGATTTCTTCCTTTATCTTGCCAGATTCAAGAGCTGCCTGCTCTGTTTCCTCTTTTGAAAGACCTGCAGAAATCATTATCTTGTCACGGATTTTTCCGTTTACCTGAACAACTATTTCAATCTCGTCGTCCTTTGTTTTGTCCTCATCATATTTAGGCCATGCTTTGAGTGAAAGAAGCTCGCCTGTGCCATAGGGCTCGTAAAGCTCTTCACACATATGGGGTGCAAAGGGGCAAAGAAGTGTTATAAAGGTGATGAACTCGCCCTTTGTAATGCTTCCTTTTTTATAGAAATCGTTAACTGCACTCATCATTGCGGCAATAGCTGTATTGAACTTCATACGCTCAATATCGTCGCCAACCTTCTTAATGAGCTTATGCATAAGCTTTTCGTGCTCTGCACTGTAGCCTTCGTCATCAGTTACCATATCCTTCATATTCCATACGCGTTCAAGGAACTTATGACAGCCTTTAAGTCCCTGATTTGACCAGGGTGTTGCCTGGTCGAAGGCGCCGATAAACATTTCGTATGTTCTGAATGCATCTGCACCAAATTCGTCAACAACCTCGTCGGGGTTGACTACGTTACCTCTTGACTTGGACATCTTTTCGTTATTCTCACCGAGAATCATTCCGTGAGAGGTTCGACGCTGATAGGGTTCCTTTGTGGGAACTACGCCAATATCGTAAAGGAACTTATGCCAGAAACGTGAATAGAGAAGATGGAGTGTGGTATGCTCCATACCGCCGTTATACCAGTCAACAGGGAGCCAGTATTCAAGGGCTTCCTTAGAGGCAAGGGCCTCATTGTTGTGAGGGTCCATATAGCGGAGGAAGTACCAGCTTGAGCCTGCCCACTGGGGCATTGTATCTGTTTCTCTCTCGGCTTCACCACCGCAGTGAGGACAGGTTGTTTTAATCCAGTCTGTTGCCTTTTTAAGGGGCGACTCGCCGTTTTCGCCTGGCTCGAATGTATCAAGCTCGGGAAGCTCCAGGGGAAGCTCGCTTTCGGGGATTGCTACCCAGCCGCACTTTTCACAGTACACAAGGGGGATAGGCTCGCCCCAATAACGCTGACGAGAGAACACCCAGTCACGGAGCTTGAAGTTAACCTTTTTCTTACCAAGGCCCTTTTCTTCAAGCCAGTTTATCATAGCAGGGATAGCTTCTTTTACAGACATACCTGTTAAGAAGCCACTGTTTACCATTGTTCCTGATGCAACATCGGTATATGCTTCTTCCTGCACATTTTCGCCACCAGCAACAACCTCGATTATGGGAAGCCCAAATTTCTTTGCAAACTCAAAGTCACGCGTATCATGAGCAGGAACTGCCATAATTGCACCTGTTCCGTAAGTTACAAGCACGTAGTCTGAAATCCACACGGGAAGCTTTTCTCCGTTTGCTGGGTTTATTGCATAAATACCCTTAAGGGGTGTACCTGTTTTGTCTTTAGCAAGCTCTGTTCTCTCGAACTCAGACTTCTTCGCTGCCGCCTCACGGTATGCAACAACCTCATCCCAGTTCTCGATACTTGCTTTCATTTTGTCGATAAGCTCATGCTCAGGGCTCATAACAACGTATGTTGCACCGAAGAGCGTGTCGGCTCTTGTGGTGTACACAACAAGGTCGTCGTTTGTTGTGAGCTTGAATGTTACCTCTGCACCCTCACTTCTGCCTATCCAGTTCTTCTGCTGAGTTTTAACCTTTTCGATATAGTCAACTTCTTCAAGATCGTCGATAAGGCGCTGTGCATACTCTGTTATTTTCAGCATCCACTGGCTCTTTCTTCTCTGAACAACCTCGCTTCCGCAACGTTCGCAAACGCCGTTTACAACTTCTTCGTTTGAAAGGCCTACCTTACAGCCTGTACACCAGTTAATAGGCATTTCCTGCTTATAGGCAAGTCCCTTTTCAAAAAGCTTAAGGAAAATCCACTGGGTCCACTTATAGTAGTTAGGGTCGGTGGTGTTTATTTCTCTTGACCAGTCAAAAGAGAAGCCAAGCATTTTGAGCTGTCTTGTAAAGTTCTCCACATTGTTCTTTGTAACAATACGGGGATGGATTTTATTCTTTATTGCAAAGTTCTCCGTGGGCAGACCGAATGCGTCCCAGCCCATGGGGTAGAGTACGTTATAGCCGTCCATACGTCTTTTTCTTGCAATGATGTCAAGAGCAGTATAGCTTCGGGGATGGCCTACGTGAAGTCCCTGACCTGAGGGGTAGGGGAATTCAACGAGAGCAAAAAGCTTGGGCTTATCGCTTTCATTTGAAGCGTGAAACGCTCCTGTTTCCTCCCATTTGTCCTGCCACTTTTTTTCAAAGTTCTTAAATTCAAATGCCATTATAATCTTCCTTTCTTGACTGCTATTCGGCAGTCAGCTAAATGTTTATTGCGAATTTTATTTAGCTGCTCGGCAAAGCGAAATAATTTAGCTCTGTTTTACGTGTTAGTACAATCTCTCAATGTCGTAAAATTCACGTGTTTCTTCTGTCATAACATGTGCTACCACATCTCCAAAATCGAGAAGTATCCAGTTTCCGCCTGCATAACCTTCGATATGATGTACGGCTTCACCTGCTTCGGAAACCTTGAATTCCGCATTATCCGCACAGGCTTTTACCTGGGTTGATGATGTGCAGGAGCAGAGTACGAATTTTTCGGCTATACTTGTTTTTTCTGCTACATCGAGAATTACAATATTCTGCGCTTTTTTATCGTCCATTGCCTCGGCAATGATTTTTGCTTTTTCGTCTGATGTCATATGGTTTTCCTTTCCAGAAGTATAGAGTTCCAGGCTTCAAGAGTGCCGGGATGTATGAGCCTGCCTTTTTCAATATTCCATATAAGGGAATACTCAATTGCTTTTGCAAAAGCGGCATCAAAGTCAGTTTTTGCAAGGGCGCGAAGCTCTTCAACTTCTTTATATACACGGTTTGGCTCTGTCATATCGGCAAAATAGATGATTTTTTCAATAAGCGTCATATCAGCTCTGCCGACGGTGTGATAGCGTACCGCATTTTCAATTTGTGTATCGCAAATCCCGTAATCCTTGAGTATTGCCGCACCTGCCGGGGCGTGGATAAGAACGGGGTTTGCAAGCTCTACAGGTGTAAGGGGTATGTTGTTATCCTCACAAATCTGTATAAGCTCAGGAATTGGTTTTTCCTTTGCAATATCGTGAACAACTCCTGCAAGATATGCGCGCTTGCCGTCCTCACCAAGGCTATTTGCCAAATCACGGGCAAGGCTTGCCACCGCCATAGAGTGAACATATCTCTTTTCGGAGAGTAATTGCTTTATTTTATTTTCCACAATAATTATCCTTTATATAAGTTATTGTTTTCGATTATTTCAAGAACTGCGGGGGGGACATAATCATCAGCCCTGCCGCCGCTTTTAACAATTGAACGTATTTCCGAAGAGGAAATGTTTATTTCGGGAGCATGAAGCTCGTAAACCACGGCTCCAAGGTTACTCCGAAGCTTTTTTATACATTCGTCAAGGTTAATATCATTTCTCGGATAGGCAAGAAGTATGCAATACTTGACAATTTCTTCAGGCTTGTACCATTTCGTGAAATCACGAAGCGAGTCGCCGCCGATTATGAAATAAAGCTCTTCGCCTTTGTAAAGCTCCGAAAACGCCTTTAAGGTATGTGCGGAATAGGAAATCCCGCCTTTTTTTATTTCATAATCCGAAACGAAGAATTTTTCCCTGCCCCTCGACGCCGCCTCTGCCATGGCAAGACGAAGCTCAGGTGCCGCTTCGCATTTTTTGTGTGGCGGCTGATAGTTCGGCAAAAGCATCAGACGGTCCAGCCCGAACTGTGAAACTGCCGCGTCTGCTACCGCCATATGCCCGTTATGAACGGGGTTGAAGGTGCCGCCGAATATGCCAAGCTTTTTCATATTACTTACCCGGAATTTCTATTTTACGGTTTTTTTCCTTACTGCTTTTTTTGTAAAGAACAAACTTTGAGCCGATTGCCTGAACGGGAACAGCCCCAAGCATTGCCGCAATTTCGTTACAGGTTTGTTTGGTATCGAGCATAGCCGTTTCCAGGATTGTTACCTTTATAAGCTCACGTGCGTCAAGTGCAAGACGAAGCTGGTCTATTATAACGTCCGTTACGCCGCCTTTGCCAATCTGAAACACGGGGTCAATACCGTTTGCAAGCTTTCTGAGATACGCTCTCTGCTTTCCTGTTACCTCCATTAAAACACACCTCTCCTGATTATATGGGAAATTATATCACGACTGCCCACGATTGTCAACAACAGTTCCGATGTTTTTTACAAATTGTGCAAAAAACTCAGCTACACTCTCACTTTCCCTGTATTATGCATAAACGTGTACAGGGGACGGTTCTCTGTTGCAGACAGAGAACCGTCCCCTGTACACAAAAATTCTTGACATATTATGGGAGATATGATATAGTGGTAAAAAGGAGTGATTTTATGCCAAGACAAGCACGTAGGAAAAGTGAAAGCGGAATTTATCATATTATACTTCGGGGAATTAATCAGCAAACTATTTTCCATGATGATGAAGATAACCGCAAATTCCTTTTTGTACTGAATTATTATAAAAATATCTGCAATTATAAAATACTTGCATATTGCCTTATGAAAAACCATATACATCTTCTTCTGAAAGAAGAAGGCGAGGACCTCTCATTAATAATGAAACGCATAGCAGGTAAATATGTATACTGGTACAATGCAAAATACAACCGAATCGGACATTTGTTTCAGGATCGATTTAAAAGCGAGCCTGTAGAGGATGATGCATATTTAATTACTGCATTGAGATATATCCATCAAAACCCTGTAAAAGCGCAAATATCGCCGGATATTTCAGAATATCCTTACAGTAGCTACAATGAATACATTTCACGTGCCTCCATTGCTGATATTGATTTTATTTCCGGGATACTTGAAAAAGATGAGTATATAGAAATCCATAAATATCTTTCTGATAGTGAATGCCTTGAAATCAAATTACCTAAAAAGACTGTAACGGATGAAAATGCAAAAATAATATTTGAATCACTTACACAGTCCATAGATTTAATAAATATGGACAGGGAAATGGAGATCAAACTGACTAAAGCTTTAAAAGCA
Organism: Clostridia bacterium; assembly: GCA_045649825.1. Lineage (GTDB taxonomy): Bacteria > Bacillota > Clostridia > UBA1381 > UBA1381 > RGIG9115. Next base: position 21,725 of record JAZRQO010000003.1, on the reverse strand, counting down.
AATGGATTATCAGTAAGACAAATAATCAGATTAACTCCCATAAAAAGAAGAATAGCGGAAATGATCAAATAAATTTGTGTACAGGGGACGGTTCTCTGTGTGTACAGGGGAGGGGTCTCTGTCTGCAACAGAGAACCGTCCCCTGTACACACGCCCTGTTGGCAATGAATATTGACATTTGGGATTAAATATTATATAATGTGGTGAATACATTTTTTGGAGTGATATTATGACTAAACTGCTTATACGGCGTTTTGTAAATAATTATAAGAACACGGAAAACTCCTCTGTTCGGTCGGCTTACGGAAAGCTTGCGGGAATTGTGGGTATTATTTGCAACGCTCTGCTTTTTATATTCAAAATCATAATCGGAACAGTAAGCGGGTCTGTTGCAATTACTGCAGACGCCGCAAACAATCTCTCAGACGCATCTTCAAGCATTATAAGCCTTCTGGGCTTTAAGCTCTCGGAAAAGCCTGCGGACACAGAGCACCCCTACGGTCACGGACGGTATGAGTATCTGTCTGCTCTTACTGTAGCCGTTTTCATTATCGTAATCGGGATTGAACTTTTAAAATCGGGTGTCAGTAAAATTATACATCCGTCAAAGGTGATATTCAGTATACCCCTGGTTATCGTCCTTGCCGCGTCAATACTGTTAAAGCTCTGGATGATGGTCTTTAACAATTATGCAGGCAAGGCAATAAAATCAAAATCCCTTCTTGCCACGGCAACCGACAGCCGCAACGACGTTATAACAACAGGTGCCGTTCTTGTGTCGTCCGTGATTTCACACCTCACGGATTTTGAGCTTGACGGCTTTGCAGGTACCGCCGTTGCGATATTTATTCTAATCAGCGGTGTGGGGCTTATAAAGGAAACAATAAATCCCATGCTGGGCACAGCTCCTGAGCCTGAGTATGTTCAGAAAATTGCCGCAAAAATTCTTTCTTATCCCGGCGTTCTTGGTATTCACGACCTGATGATACACGACTACGGCCCCTGCAGAAAATTTGCAAGCGTTCACGTGGAAATGGCTGCCGAAGAGGACCCAATCGCAAGCCACGACCTTATAGACAATATTGAAGCAGATTTTAAAACAGGTGAAAATCTCCACCTGATTGTACATTACGACCCGATACTCACAAAGGACGAGCAGACAAACGATATCCGACGACAGCTTGAAAACGCGGTTTACGGGATAAGCCAGTATCTTTCCGTTCACGACCTTCGCGTTGTTCCCGGAACTACCCATACAAACCTTGTTTTTGACTGCCTTTCACCCTATGAGGCAGGCTTTGATGATAAGGAGCTTAAAAAAGTAATTGCAAAAAAGGTGAAAGAAATTAATCCCACATATAACTGCGTTATAACGATTGATAAGAGCTTTGTTTCAGCTGAATAAATTAAAAAACAGGAGTATTGCATTTACTCCTGTTTTTTAATTTATTCAATCCATTCATATGCTAATCTGGGATCTCCGTTTTCCAGATATATTATTCCGCAGTAGGTAAATCCGTTTTCGGAAATAACCCTTTGCATGGGGTAATTATCTTTATAGGTGTCCACCCGAAGATGCTTATAGGTTTTTCGGGCAAATTCCAGGCATTTTTTAAATGTTCCCTTTTCTGTTCCGTCACCGGCTATTCTGTGGATTGTTCCGTAGGGAACGTCACTCAGCCATTTTCCGTCGATATAGCCATAGGTGGGGTCTTCTCCCGATATAAGAGCAAATACTCCGCACAGGCGACTTCCGTCCTCGCTTTCTATTCCGAATAGCTGCCCTTTTTTTATATCGTCAAGAAGAAGCTCACGCTCAGGATATCCCCCCGACCACTGTGTGGGATTTCCTGAACGGCACATAAACTCCCTTGCGGAAGCGTAAATTTCGAGTATTCTTTCTATTTCTTCTGTTTTTACAGGTCGTACCATATTATATTCCTTTATCTGTTAAACAAGCTTCTGAGTTTTTTTAGCAAGCTTTTTTCAAAGCGTGAAATATACATTTGATTTTCGTTCCAGAGCAGAGAAATCTCTTTCTGAGTTTTTTCATCATAGTATCGGAGTTTAACAAACTCACGTTCACGCTCGTCAAGCTCGTCCATACAGGATTTCATAAAATCCTCGTTTTCGAAAGCCAGAAAGTTTTTATCGTCGGAGCCAAGGGTCTCGCAGTACATAGAACCGCCTTCACCGTTTGCCTCCTGCTCAAGGGACTGAATAAATGCAATATCACCTACTGCATAAGCCTTTCGGACAGTTTCAACGGGAACATCCAGGTGCTTTGCTATTTCTTCCTGAGAGTAGTTCCTCGATTCAGGCGCCTGGCGGAGCCTTTCCGCTTTTGTAAATACCTCGTAAAGCTTTCGGGGGATTTTAACAAAGCAGCCCTTATCCCTGAAATACCTTTTTATTTCACCTGTTACTGTAGGGGTTGCAAATGAGGCAAACTTAACCCCCATATCGGGATTGTATCTGTCTGCAGCAAGAACTAAACCAAGGCAAGCCACCTGATAAATATCCTCATAATCAATACCGCGGTTCGCGAAACGCTTTGACATTATCTCCGCAATATACAAATAGCGGTCCACTATTTTGTCTTTAACATTTTTATCCTTTGTTTTGATATATTCAAGGAATATGGCGTTTTCATCAAATTCGCACATTTCCGTATCACTCTCCCGTAAGCATTTTTGCCACTTTTAATGAGTTTTCATGAATTTCAGCCTTCTGAGCGTCTTTTTCATTTGTTTTATAAAGAAGTCGTACACATACGTAAAGGTCTGAGGTATCAATTCCTATCTCTTCAAGATTTTTATTACCTGCTACGGAAACTGCAAAGGGATACCCGTTTTTATCACGCTTTATTCTTTCCTCAGGTAAGTCCTCTCCTGCAAATTCAAATACGTTTATAAAGTTCTCACCAAAGCCTGCAAGCTCCTCCGCGTTTGTTCCCGACATAAAATAAAGATCGGAGTCCCCGCCCTGAAGTTCTGCAACAAGCTTCATCTGATATGCGTATTCATCCTCGGTTACCGCACCGTCCGCCATCACATTGTCAAAGGAATAATAAATATATCCGATTTCTTTTTTGTCATTGCCCGTAGCGTCGTCAATAACCTCACTGAAGTACTTATTAAGTCCTTCTTCGTGGTCGGGATTAATTCCGAACAGCCCAAGATATGAAACCTGCATATCGTAGTGAATACGGGTTACGTTTGCATATATAAGTGAACTTACCATAAACACGACAAATGCTGCTGCTATAACATGAAATTTATAATAATACCAGTAATGCGCCCACCATGCCTTTGTAAAACGCGGGGGGATTGTTCCGTACTTTTCCAAAACATTCGCTTCCTCTCAAGGATATAAATATAAACCAATTGTACCACAAACAAAATTAGCTGTCAATCAACAGTTTCCAAATTACACAAAAATTTTACAATTACTGCACAATTCTTCAATTGACATATGTTTAATTATGTAGTATAATAAAATAGTATATTTATGATTAAAAAGGGAAGGGGGTGAAGTATTGTCCGAAAAAGAGCTTGTGCGGCTTCTTAAAAAAGGTGACCGCAATGCATTTAACGAGCTTATAAGCGAGTATCAGAACAGGGTTATTAACATAGCCTACGGTATGCTCTCTGACGCTGATGATGCACTCGATGCGTCACAGGAGGTTTTTATAAAGATTTTCAAAAATATTGATAGCTTTAAAGAGGATTCCTCTTTGACTACCTGGATATACAGGATTTGTGCAAACGTGTGTAAAGATTTTTTGCGAAAGAGAATGAGAACGGGAAAGACTGTGAGCATTTACGACACGGATGACGAAAATAACGAAGTTTTAAAAATCCCGGACAGCGCTTCTACTCCCGAAGAACGGTCCGAACAGGCTGAACTACAAAGCCTTATCCGTGAAGCTATGGACGAGCTTGGTGAAGAGGCTCGGACAGTGCTTGTGTTGTGCGATATTGAAGGTATGTCCTACGACGAAATTGCCGCAATACTAAAACTGCCTGTGGGAACGGTGAAATCAAGAATAAACCGGGCACGTCAGGCACTTCGGAAAAAAATTTCCGAAAAGAGGGAACTTTTCCTCTAAAAAGACGTCTAACAAAGTGAAGGCATAAAAGCTTAAATTAAATGAAAGGAGGCATTTGTTTTGGAAGACTTGTTTTTTCATAATATTGACAGGTATGTTTATGACGAATGTACCGAAGAAGAAATGAATCTTTTTAAACAGCATATGGAAACCTGTGAAAAGTGCAGAGAAGAATATGAGCTTTCATGTTCCGTTAAAAATGCTATGGGTTCCATGAACAACATCACGCCTCCTGCCGATTTCAGCAAGCTTGTAAATGAGCGTCTTGACCGCGAAATTGCAGCATCTGCAAAGCCTCGCCTGCTTAAAGCGGGTTACCGCCGTTATTCAGCGGTTGCAGCTTGCATTGTGCTTGCCGCAGTTTTAGGCACTCAGGGTATAGATTTGGAAGAGCCGGTTATAGAAACCTCAACTCTTACAAATCAAAGCTTTCAAGCTGTTCCGGATTCTGAAACAGAGCCTGCTCCCACAGTTCAGCCCGTAGAGGCTCCGGAAGTTGTGGCTGCTTCTGTTTCTACCCCAAAGGCAACCAAGAGCAACGCTTCTACCAAAAAAAATGCTCCTGTTGCTGCACCTGCCGTAACAGTATCAACACCTGCCCCCCCACAAATGGGGCAAGAGGATGACGTGTATTCCAGAATACCGGCTCATCTCAATCCCAAGAACCAGATTGTTCTTGCATCAAGTGTAGAAAAAACTTACGAAATATCCGGCATAAACCCCGAAGACATTCCTAAAAAGGAAAGAGACCTTGCTGCTGAGTTTGCACTTCTTGAAACAACAAACTCCGGTGCGATTGTTGCAAATGCTGCAACTATTTCATCAATGGAGGGTGTTGAATTCCGCATCACCAGCGGTAACTCTGCCTCGAAGGATTACGGAATCGGCAGTGGTTCCCTGTTTATCACAACTGATGATAAAGATTTAGTTACTGAACTTTTAATAAAATATATATCTGTTACCGATAAAGACTGTTATTTCTTTACAAGCGATAATTTCGATATGTTTATACAGGAAATGAACAACTACGGCATTTCCTATAAGGAAAGTATTGTTTCAAAGAACGGTAATAATGTGGCAGTAAAATTAATAGTTTCATAAAAATAACGGAACGGTTCAATTTAAACCGTTCCGCTTTTTTATTTCGCACAAGAGGACTATTAATAGTTCTTTGCATTAATCTCAAAATAGCTCTGGGGATGATCGCATACGGGGCATTTTTCAGGAGCCTTTGTTCCTGTAATAATATGACCGCAGTTACGGCATTCCCATACCTTAACTTCGCTCTTCTCAAATACCTGCTTTGTTTCCACATTCTTAAGAAGTGCTCTGTAACGCTCTTCATGCTCCTTCTCGATTGCTGCAACCATACGGAATTTTGCTGCAAGCTCTTTGAAACCTTCCTTTTCTGCAGTTTCCGCAAAGCCTGCATACATATCTGTCCATTCCCAGTTTTCGCCTTCAGCGGCATTTTCAAGGTTTTGTGCAGTATCGCCAATTCCGTTTAATTCCTTGAACCACATCTTTGCATGCTCTTTTTCGTTATCTGCAGTTTTCTGGAAGAGTGCGGCTATTTGCTCAAATCCTTCTTTTTTGGCTTTTGAAGCAAAGTATGTGTATTTGTTTCTCGCCTCTGATTCACCCGAAAATGCAGCTCTCAAATTCTTTTCGGTTTGTGTTCCTTCATACTTGTTCATTTTTTGTTCCTCCTTAAACTTTATAACATAAGCTATGAATAAATATATAGGTAGCTTATGTTGATAATGAATGCTGCATATTATGCTTTATAGGATGCATTCATTATAAATTAAACGCTTCCATAAGCTGATCCTTTGAACGGTAGCCTATTTCCGTCTGAACGGACTTTCCGTCTTTGAAGAGCATAACGGTGGGAATGCTTGCAATTCTGAACTCCGTTGCAAGCTCAGGCTCTTCGTCTATATTTACTTTGCCGACCTTAATATCGGCTCTCTCTTCTGCAATTTCTGCAAGTACGGGTGCCAGCATTTTACAGGGGCCGCACCAGGTTGCCCAGAAATCAACTATTATGGGCTTATCCGAATTCAGGACTTCTGCGGCAAAGTTTTCTTTTGTTAGTGTTATTTCAGTCATATTTATCTACTCCTTTGATTTGTAATACAACATACAATGACAGTAACCTTCAAAATCGGGATCTTTAACCTGATTTTTAAACTCCTGACACATACATTTATTTTCTTCTGTTCGCTCAAGCCTGCAGGGGCAGTAACCGCCTGTTGCTTTAAGACCGTCTTTTACGGTTTTAACTATTTCCTTATCAGGGTTTAAAGTAATCGCCACAAAAATCCCTCCTGTTATTTTATTTCTTTTTTTATATATAACCAATTTTTCGTGTTTTTAACACACATTTTAAAGAATTTTTACTCTTTCTTCTAGCTCAGGTGCAACATCTACTGAAATTTTAACGTCCCCGTTTTCTCTCTCCCACTTAACCGAAACGCCCCGGCAGTTCGCCTTTACAAAATCAAGGTTGGAAATAGTGCGGGGTTTAACTGTTATGCTTCCGTCAAAGTTAAAATTTATACCACCAAGCTCCCGGATAAAGAATCCGCTTATACTACTGAACATATGATGGTCAAGGGAGCCGTGAGGTCTTGTATTATCGTCAAACCAGTATTCCCAAAGAGTAGTATATCCTCTGTCGGCAATATACCCGAAAGAAGGGAAACGCTTGTCTGTTATCATATTATATGCAAGCTCGGCTTCACCGAACTCTGCAAGTACGTGGAACATAACTCTTACACCAAGCATACCCACATCAAGGAGATTATCCTTTTCTTTTATGTATCCAAGCAATGCCTTGAAAGCCTTTTCTTTTTCGTCCTCATCAAATATATTATGATAGAGGGCAGAAGCCTGCATAGTCTGACATTCGCCTGCAACAACGCAGGTTTCGGGGTTTATAAATTCACGCCGTATGGCTGTTCTGATTTTATCTGCAAGCTTTGTCGCATATTCTGCCTCAAATTCCTTTTCCAGAACCTTAAAAATTTCTGCTGCTTTAACGCAAAGAGAATAAGCGATTATAGAATTATATGCATCTATGGGTACACCATTGGGTCTGTCATAATAACCCGGTCTGCACCAGTCGCCGCTTCCGTAGGTCACAAGTCCGTTTTTAAGGATTGAGCTAAGATAGTACAGGTATCTGAAAATAGTGTGGGCGTTTTCTTCAAGAACGGTTTTATCCTGTGTGTAGGTATAAATATCGTAGGGCATTGAAATAACTATACCCTCCCACAGTGCACCGTCCTGTCGCTCAAGGCTCCAACCGTAGCTTGGAACCATTGTGGCAACTTTTCCGTTCTCACCCTGTGCTTTGCGGAAATTATCCAACCATTGCCTGAGGCTGTTCTCCGCGCCGAAGTTTATCATAAACTGGTCGGCCGATACTGCCGCATCCGCTGCCCATCCATTCTTTTCACGGTGAGGACAGTCCATCGGATAGTAGAAGAAGCAGGCTTGGTCGGAATTTATTGCCATGGTCTGCAGGGTATTGCCGCGTATATCGGAACATTCAAAGCTACCCTTTTTTTCAAGGTCGGAGCTGTAAAGCTCGTAGGTAAGAAGGTCGACAGTCGCCTGAGCGTCGGTTATACCTGTTATATACACATATTGAAAACCGAAGAATGTGAAGCTTGGACGATACACCTGCTCTCCATCGCGGCAGATATACACTGTTTTCGGACAGGCATCTTCTCTTGAAATAATATGGGTGTGAGGGAATGTTACATTCTCATATGTGAGCTTTCCATCGATTAACATATCACCGTAAATAAGCTCAAGCTTCTGTCCTTGCGCTCCGTTAATTGAGATTACGGCGTGGCCTGCTGAGTTTTCAGCAAATTTATATAAATATCCGTCGCCCTGTTTCTCAATTGACAGAGGCTTAAGGGTTTTACGTATCCTTATAGGCTCGGCAAAGCTCTCGGTAAGCTTGCCCGATGGCACTTCCGCAGCGATTGCACAGCCCCACAGACTGTCGTCAAACCCTTGCATATTCCAACCGTCTATTTCAAGGGTTGCATCATACCTCTCACCCGTTCTGAAATCATCATAGAGAATGGGGGAGGGATGAACCTTGAAGCTGTCGTCAGAGATTACGGAACGCTCTCCCGAACTGTCGGATAGCTTAAGCTCCAGGGAAACTGCAGGCGGCGTGCGGTTTGCACGTAAATCCTCTTTCCATATAAGACCTGCCACACTGTTGTGCATACCGTTTCCAAGCATTATGCCGACTACATTTTCGCCTGATGTAAGATAGCTTGCCACATTGTATGTGTCGTAATAAACAAGGTCATTTGTGTTGCATATGTAAGGTGCAAGGAGCCCTTTTGTTATTTCTTTTCCGTTAATCCACAGCCTGTAAAAACCAAGTGCGGCAATTTTAAGCTCCGCACTTTTCAACCCTTCGCCCACAATAAAGGTTTTTCGCATATATGGTGCTGGAACCCACTCCGTAAGGGTACAATATTCATATGTTGCTTTAATAAAATTATTTTCCATAATTTACTCCTCTTTTTTTTGATATATATATTCTTTTATTGCTGCAAATAATCTTAAAGAAATCTGCTCCATGCCCTTATCCCCCAGACATACAAAATCTGCACCCATTTCCGTGGCAAATCCCTCTAAAATTCCCACGTACACTGCCTTAATATATTAACACAGAAAAATATAAAAGTCAATATACTGAGGGTTACAAAACAATAACAAATAAATAAGCACAAAAAATAGTGCAGGAGATTTAATATATAGAAACTGCAAAGGCTATAGACGGGGTTAATCTCCCCCGTGATTTTGTTTCTGTTATCGACCGCCAACAGGGATTTGTCAGGTTACAATTTCAGATGAGGGCATACCTAACTACGACCTGTGCCCCCTCAGAGCCTATGACTACATACCCGTAAGTGAAAATCAGAACGAAAAAATTTCAAAGCCACACCCAAATCACTTTATTTCGGTTCACTGGCTCAAAGAAATGAAGTTTCAAGAGAAACTCTTAAAAAGCTTATTTCAGACCATGCCTGGGACGATATTTTCTTCGACATTAACATCCGTCAGAAATACTACACAAAGAAAATTGCAGAGGACGGCTTCAGAGCCTGCACAGTTCTTAAAATAAGTCAGGAGGAATTCCCCGTTCTCAGCGAGCTTGAAATTTGCAACTTTGACGTATCAGATGTAACAAAAACCGCTTCCCTTGAAGAAGCCTGCCGTTTCCTTTCAGAAACATATGATATAGGAACTGTTCTTTTAACCCTGGGCAAGGACGGAGCAATGGCTTATACAAAGCAGTCAAGTAAAGGCATTCTTTCCAAAACTCCCGGCGGTAAGGTTGTTTCAACCGTTGGCGCTGGTGACAGCTTCTTCGGAGCATACACGAATGCATATCTTAAAGGAAAATCTGCTGAAGAGGCACTTGTTGTTCAGCACTTAGAGTCTGTTCCCGAATATACAAGGGAGCTTTTGGAATATCTTAAGTGACTTTTAGCTGTCCCGCGAATGGGACAGCTAATTTTTTTTGAAATAATTTGCTTGCAATTCATTATTTATTATGTTATAATCAAATCATAAGAAATCTTGCCTTCGGCAACTTGTATATTACATAAGTAAATTATAGTTTGGAAAGGAACTTTTATTATGGATAACATCACAGAAAAGGAAGAGGCTCTGGAGCCCAAAATCAAAAAAGACCCTGAAAGAATCAAGGCGATTGACGATGCCATAAAAGACATTCGCAAGAATTTCGGAACAGGCAGTATTATGAAGCTCGGCGATGCGCCCGACGTATCCGTTGATGCAATACCCACAGGCTCACTTACTCTTGATATTGCCCTTGGCGTGGGCGGTATTCCCAGAGGCAGAGTAATTGAAATTTACGGCCCCGAATCATCAGGTAAAACAACAGTTGCACTCCACGTGGTTGCCGAGGCTCAGAAAATGGGCGGAGATGCGGCATTTATTGACGCAGAGCATGCCCTCGACCCCGTTTATGCAAAAAACTTAGGCGTTGATATTGATAATCTTATAGTTGCACAGCCCGACACAGGTGAGCAGGCGCTTGAAATAGCGGAAGCTCTTATCAGAAGCGGTGCAATTGATATTATTGTAATCGACTCCGTTGCAGCACTTGTTCCCAAGGCTGAAATCGAAGGCGAAATGGGCGATGCCCACGTGGGACTTCTTGCCCGCCTTATGTCACAGGCACTCCGTAAGCTCACCAGCATCACTGCAAAAACAGGTACATCAGTTATATTTATAAACCAGCTTCGTGAAAAGGTTGGCGTTATTTACGGCAACCCCGAAACCACACCCGGCGGACGCGCTCTTAAATACTTCTCATCTGTTCGTCTTGACGTAAGAAAGGTAGAGGCTATTAAGAACGGAACAGAGCTTATAGGTAATAAAACAAGAGTTAAGGTTGTTAAGAACAAGGTGGCTCCGCCCTTTAAAGAAGCAGTATTTGATATTGTTTACGGCCAGGGTATTTCAAAAGAAGGTAACATCCTTGACGTTGCAACTGACTACGGAATTATTCAGAAAAGCGGCGCCTGGTTCAGCTACGACGGCGAAAGACTTGGTCAGGGCCGTGACAATGTTCGTAAATATATGGAAGAAACCCCCGAATTCACAAAGATGATTGATAGCAAGGTACGTGAAAAACTTAGAGAAAACGGCTCAAAATAGCTTGGTGAAAACACCGAAAATGACTGATTTTGCAAAAAATAAATTTGTGTTGTTTACTGAAAATTAATAGTATGTCAAAAAAATGATTGACGTTCTGTCTATAATATAGTATGCTATATGTATATCAACTTTTGATTGTTTTTTGCGTGTCTTGATTATGGAAGCAGGCACGGCGGTTAATCGGTTTTAAAATTATTAGGGGGGCATTGAGATATGTTTTCTAAAGAGGTTACAGTTAATAATCAGGTCGGACTTCATGCAAGACCTGCAACATTTTTCATACAGCGGGCTAACGAATTTAAATCAAGCATCTGGATTGAAAAAGAGGCAAGAAAAGTTAATGCAAAGAGCTTGCTTGGTGTTCTTTCACTTGGTATAACTAAGGGAACACAGATTAACATTCTTGCAGACGGCGCAGATGAAGAAGCGGCTGTTAACAGTCTTGTTGAGCTTGTTGAATCTAACTTTGCTGAGTAATTATATCATATACAGAAGTCCGTGACCATCGGGCTTCTGTTTTGTTTTAAGAGGATTATTATGTTAAATGAAAAACTGCTTTCTTTTCTGTCTGAAACTACAGATGAGGAAAAACGTATTATTAACGGGGCAGATACCGTGGAAAAAGCCATTTATACCGAGAAGCCGGGTTTTGTTGTTGACAGTGGAAAGCTACTTGGTAAGGGTAAGCTTATTGACATCAGACGGCACACACGGTTTGTACATTTTCCAAAGCATAGGCATAACTATATTGAGCTTATTTATATGTGCAGCGGCAGCACAACCCATATTATAAATAACGAAACAGTTGTTTTGGAACAAGGTGAAATTTTGATACTCAGCCAGAACAGCGTTCAGGAAATACTTCCCTGCAAGGAAGATGATATTGCCGTAAACTTTATAATACTCCCTGAGTTTTTTACCTCGGATTCATTTTTTGATGGCAGGAATAGCGTGGTTGGTGATTTTCTTATTAACTGCATGACCGACAGAAACCGTTTTTCCGACTACCTTCACTACAAGGTTTCAGACCTTGCCCCTGTTCAGAATTTAATGGAAAACCTTATATGGAACAAGCTTAACCCAAGCCCTTTCAGCAGGCATATTACGGAAAGCACAATGAGCCTGCTTATACTTCACCTTATGAACTACACAAACAAAATCGGCAGAACACGTGAGGACTACGAAAAGGAGCTTATTCTGAAAGCTTTGAGGTACATAGAAAACCACTATTCAGATGCCTCGCTCACAAAGCTATGCTCCGACCTTAATCAAAGCATATCCGCCATGAGTAGGCTTATAAAGCAATACACGGGCAGCACCTACAACGAGCTTTTACGCACGAAGCGTCTTAATCAGGCGGCATATCTTCTTGCCCACACAAGCTATGATATATCTGCAATATCGGAGACTGTGGGCTATGGTAACAGGACTTTTTTCTATAGAGCCTTCTTGGAAAAGTTCGGAATGACGCCCAAAGAATACAGAAAACATCTTTAAAACTACTTGACAGAATCAGGTATTAAGTGGTATAATATTGTATACAATAATCTTTAGCGGAAGGAGAGATGGAAATGGAAAAAAAGAAGAAAAAACAGTTTACCTTCAGAGAAAAACCGCTGTTCCGTTCCGGCAACACCCTTTATTACGGCGAGCCGGGGGAAAAATATATGCTTCAGCTTGATATAATTGAAACTAAAAAAGTAAAAGATATCGAAACAGCTACTAAGGTTAAAATAAAGCTCATCGCAAATAACGGGGATCTTGAATCACCTCAGGTGTTCCGTGAATCTGAAAGAGAAGATATTTATACTGCTCTCGATATCGGACAGTGGTGGCTTAAAACAGCCTTGGCACAATAACTAAGTTTTAAACCTCCGTTTTTACGGAGGTTTTTTTCTATCAATCAGAAAGGAATGTATTAATGAAGAAAGTTTTACTGTCTGCAATTATTGCCTCGTTTTTGACTTCGGCTATTGTTATGGCGGCAAGCGACGTGCGTGTTTACGTAAACGGAGCAAGGGTTAATGAGGAAGTAATCATTCACAACGACCGCACCTACGTTCCCATACGTGCAGTAAGCGAGGCTATGGGCGCGGATGTTAAATGGGACGATGTTTCGCGAAGTGCTTACATAACATTCACCGAGGATGATGCTATAACAAAAATAGTATCAGATGTAAGCCCTTCGGTGGTTGCAATTATCGGAATATACGAAACGGGAGGCTCGGTGTCTTACGGGAACCCAACCGTTCACGGTACGGGGGTTATATATAAGAGCAACGGCTACATTATAACCAACTGCCACGTTATAGACGGGATTAAAAACCTCACCGTTGTTTTAAACGACGGAACAAGCCTACCTGGTGAAGTACTCTATTCTGATGCAGTTGCAGACCTCGCCGTGGTTAAGGTAAATAAAATAGGTCTTACTCCTATAAAGATGGCAAACCCTGAAGATGTGGTGTCTGGTAAAACAGCCATTGCAATCGGAACGCCAATTTCAATGTCACTTCGTAACACCGTTACAAAGGGTATAGTAAGCGGCTGTGACGTAACACTCAGTGATTCCTACTACAAGCTTCTGCAAACGGACGCATCTATAAACCCCGGCAATTCAGGCGGACCCCTGCTTAACACAAAAGGCGAGCTTATCGGCATAAATTCAAGTAAGTTTTCAGGAGTGGGGATTGACAATATGGCATTTGCAATTCCTGTTGACACTGTGATGTTTGCTCTGCGTCAGTTTGAAGCAAACGGCAGAATAATCCGTCCCGAGCTTGGAATTACAACGGAGCAGTCCTGGGAAGCTAAAATCGGACTTCCCACAAATAAAGGCCTTTCTGTTAAGACTTCAACAAATTCCGCAATTGTTCCCGGTGATGTAATAAACACGGTGAACGGGATAGAAGTTCACAGCATTTCGGACTGGAACGAAGCGCTTAAAAAGACCTATAGCGGCGGCGAAGTTAAAATCGGTTATCAGAGAAACGGAGCTTTTATGGAAGCTACAATAAATAATTTAAAATAAGGAGAGGAAATTATGAAAAAATTTATCAGTATCTTAGTTTTGGCAATTTGTACTCTCGGAATATTCGCCCAGGCGGCGGAAATCCCCGAAACTGTGGAAATCAGTTTTAAAGTAGGGGATGAAACCCTTATTATAAACGGCGTAGAAACAACAGTTGAAAAACCCTATGTGGTTGGTGTGGGCGTTACCCTTGTCCCCCTTCGTGTTATAACCGAGGCTTTCGGAGCAGAGGTTGTATGGGACGGAGAAACAAAGTCAATCACCCTTACATATCCCGACGTAAATATTCTTCTGCAGATAAACAATCCCTTAGCTGAGGTGAACGGAATTGCGGAAACTCTCCTCTCTCCCCCTGAGCTTACGGTTAACGGTTTTACAATGGTTCCCTTAAGATTTATTTCCGAAACCTTCGGTGCTGATGTTGCCTATGACGAAGCAACCGCGGCAATCACCGTTACCAAGAAATCAGGCGAAGCAGGCTCAACGGTTATAGATACTGTTATCACCGAATCCCGAATAGGCGACAGTTATTACAACTGGTCTATGGAAAACTCTTCGGAGTATGAAATGGTTGAGCGAAGCTTTGACGGACGTAGTACAGTTTTTGAGCATAGCAACGGCAGTATTTTTGATATAACTATTATGGAAAAGTCTGAAAATTATAGCTTTGACAAGGTTTTTGAGGGCTATAAATCTATGGTTTCAGGTTTTACTCTCATTAAAGCAGATAAAAATACGCCTTCTAAAAGCATACATATCCAGGCAAAGGATGCCGAGGGTGTTATGAACATTCTGTTCTTTGAAACGGCGGAAAACCTCTTTGCCGTGGAGGGAGCATTCTTCTCCGAGGATGCCGCTGCAAAGGATGAAGGTATCCGTCTTATGAGCACGTTCAAAACAGATTTCGGCAAAACTGACGTACACGACCTTTCAAATGTAAAAGACGGTATGCGTAAATACAAAAACGAAACACTTAAGGCTTCTCTTACAGTTCCCCATAACTACACAGTTTATGAATCAGGTGAAAACCGTGTGGATTTCTATCCTCTGGACGAAGATGATTATGTTTCGGGAATTGCCTTGATTGTGTATTCAAAAAGTGACGAGGTTACCGCAGAGCTTCTTGCAAAAACCGATTACAGCCACAATAAGCAGGTGCTTAACGAAAGCTTAACAACCTTTAAGGAAATTGAGAAAAAGGATTATGCAGAATTTTCTGCATACCAATATGAGTATACCATCGTAGGCAGTGCAGAGGATGACTGTGCATCACTGGACGTATTCTTCGAGCTTGGAGATTATGTATATAATATCTTAGTAGATGTAAAGCTTCCAAACGACGGAGCTGCCGCTTTTGCAGATAAAATAATAAACAGCCTTAAGGTTGAGGAGCTTGACAAAGAGGAAATGGGTGTTATACTCCGAAATATTCCTGACAGTACAACATTAATCACAAACGGAACTAACCGCTTTTCAGTAGAGCTTCCTGCGTCATTTGAAGTAGCAGACGAGGCAGAATATCAGGGTACATATGTTGACAGAATTTCAGGCTGCGGCATATCTGTTATGGTTTCTCCCAATTCTGAAAGTACAACAACTGAGCTTAAAACGCAGCTCAAAGAACTTGAAAAATCCTATAAAACCCAGCCGGGTACAACGGTTGTATCGTCTGTGACAGACAAAACCATTGACGGTGTGAAATTTTCAACCCTCGTGCTTAAAACAACTTCTGAGGGAACAAACTATGCAACCATTTATGTTGGTAAAAAAGGCACGGCAGAAGTGTTTGTTGCAACTGAAATCCCCGAACGTACAAACTCTACTGCCATAAAAGCAGCAGTTGAAAAAATAATTAAATCAATCAAAGTTAAATAATCCATAACCCGATGGGGCATAAAAACCCCATCGGGTTCTTTTTTTTTGCAATTTTTTAAGGGATTTTGTAGTTTAAAAATCATTTTACGACAGGCGGTTTCGACAGGTTTTTCTCATCATTTGAGGTATAATTAAACAGAGGTGAGGTTAGATGGTTTTGTATATTGACATCGCCATTCTGGGCGGATTTTTGCTTAACTTTCTTTACCTTGACACGGCGGCTTCGGTTATCGGGGTAAGAATTAAAAAAAGGAGAATTGTTACAGGCTCCCTTATTCTTTCGTCTTTGACGGTAATATCCCTGTTCCTGCCGTGGATTAAAGTTTTATATTTGTTTATTTACATATACGCTCTTCGTCTTATTTTTGGAAAATGTACATTCCCCGAGCTTTTGCGAAGGACGGGGATTTGCCTTTGTGTTTGTTTTCTCTACGGCGGAATTATTTTAGCGGTAATTCCACCACACAGGATATACACCGTTGCAGTTAACGGCGGTGGTTTTTTTGTGGCAGAGGATTTGTGGTTTTACCTGCCCTTGGGCGGTGTTTATGCTTTGACTAAGGTAATTATGTTTTTTGTGTCACGATCAAAGAAGCTCTATCCCGTCCGCATACAGATTGAGGGGCAGGCGATTGTTACAAAGGCTATGATTGATACGGGTAACAGTCTGCGGATTCCCGAAAGGGGAAATCCCGTTATAATAGCGGAGCGTTCTCTCTTTGGAGAAATCAAGGCAGAGCCTGAAATAATCCCCTTCCGAAGCATAGGCGAGGGAAGGCAGTTTACAGAGGTTTACCCAATAGAACGGCTTTGCCTTTTAGAAGAAAAACAGGTGTATGAAAACGTATATGCAGCATTTACAACAAAGCAACTAAGCCCCTGCGGGGCATACAGAGCTTTGCTTCACAACTCATTTTTGGAAAGGAAATAAGCTTCAATGTTTAACTTTTTGACTAATATAAAAAATCGCTTCCTGTATCTTTACGGAAGCTTTGAAAACTGCCCTGAGGACATTTATTACATAGGGGGCAGTGATATTCTTCCCCCGCCTCTCGAAAAAGAAGAAGAAACAGAGGCACTCGACAGATTAAGGTCAGGGGACGAAGGAGTGCGGTCTGAGCTTATTGAGAGAAATCTCAGGCTTGTGGTTTATATTGCACGACGCTTTGAAAACACAGGTGTTTACGTTGAAGACTTGATTTCTATAGGCACAATCGGGCTTATAAAAGCAATCAACACCTTCGACCCCGACAAAAATATAAAGCTTGCAACCTATGCATCACGGTGTATAGAAAACGAAATACTTATGTATCTTCGGAAAAATTCAGGATCCAAAACCGAGGTTTCCATTGACGAGCCGCTGAACGTGGATTGGGACGGAAATGAGCTTCTTTTGTCGGATATTCTGGGCACGGACGACGACTGCGTTTACAGGAATATTGAGCAGCAGGTGGAAAAAACTCTCCTGTTCACCGCCCTTGACAGGCTCCCGTGCCGTGAGAAAAAAATAATGGAACTCCGCTTTGGTCTTGATACAGGCACAGGGGAAAAAACCCAAAAAGAAGTAGCCGACCTCCTGGGAATATCCCAATCCTACATATCAAGGCTGGAAAAAAGAATAATAGGCAGACTAAAAAAAGAAATAACAAAAATGATATGATAATTTATAAAGGGGACGGTTCACATAGAATCGTCCCCTTTGTATATATTATCTGTTTTCTAAATATCCAACACCTATACCACATATATTTACCAATTTCAATACTTTTTCAAAAATGGTAAATAGAAATTGATATACTTAACCAAACATACGCTATTACTCAGGCTTGAAACAGGGCATAAGCTGAAGCTTGAAGAGGTTTTGCTTATGCTTTTTGTCGATTATTTCTTTCTTTTGTAAATCTTCTATTTCCCCTGTTCGGATATATCTGTCAAGCTCGGCATAGGTGAAGCCCAGGTTTTCTTCATCCGTCTTGCCGCAAAGACCGTCTATTGGCGTTTTCTCCACAAGCTCACGGGGAAGCCCGAGAAGATGTCCGATTTCCTTAACCTCTGTTACGGTGAGGTTTGACATTGGTGAAAAATCGCCTACGGAATCGCCGTAACGTGTTGAGTAGCCTACCCAGTCCTCGGAAAGGTTGCAGGTGTTTACCACGCGTCCGTTATTGCTTTGGGAAATAGCATAAAGAGTAGTCATTCGTACTCTCGGGGGAATATTCTGCATTGTTTGCGGAGTTAGTGAAAGCTCCTTTGGAAGAGCAGAAATAAGCCCATCCACCGCAGGCTTTATATTAACAACAAAGTGTTTTATTCCAAGATGGTTTACAAGCATATACGCCGCATCAATGTCTTTTTGCTCGCCCTGGGGCATTAATACGCCGATAACCCTGTCCTTGCCAAGGGCTTCAACACAAAGTGCTGCCGCAACGGAGCTGTCCTTACCGCCCGAAATGCCCACAACTGCATTACAACCGTCACCGTTTTCTTTGAAAAAATCACGTATCCACTCTACGCAATCGTTTTTTACTTTTACTGCATCAAACATTTTAATCTCTCCTGTTAAATAACATCAATCTGACACATTTGCATAGTGGTAAGTGCCGCATTGTGGCTATCGGGAGTTACTCCTGCACAGCAGGCACTGTCCACCTTAACCGAAGCTTCAGGATGTGCAGCTTTTATAATAAGTGCATTGCTCACAACGCATATGTCGGTACAAAGCCCCACAAGCTCAACCTCGGAAAACTCCTTTTTATCCCAATGGAGCCAGCCGAAGTTTGGTTTGTCGATTATTTTACTGCCTTCAACATAAAGCCCCTCTGCAATCTCCCAACCCTTTGTGCCTTTTATGCAGTGGGGAACAGGCAGTTTTTTGCCTTCGAGAGTATTCAGATAATCCTCACTATGAGTATCACGGGTATAGATTATTTCGTCACCGTTTTTTACATATTCTTCGATTTTTGCTTTAACTCGGGGGACGATTGACAATGCCTCTTTCGTACCCAGTGCCATATCAATAAAGTCGTTTTGCATATCAACAACTATAAGTGTTTTCTTCATTTTATTTTTTTACACTCCATATAGAATTTCTTGTCGTGAGCTTCACCCATAGAGAAAGTTTTTCTCGGCAATGCACCGTCGCAGATTACGGTTTCAAAAAGCTCGTTTTTCTCCATTGTGGGAAGTATGAAACCAATAGCATTTTCTTTGGCTGAAAGCTCTTGTGTTACATCTGCACCGTGGATATAGTCAATCTCGCCGCCGTTTTCGGAAACGAACTTGTCAAGGAATATCTGAAGTGTTCCCACTGCAAGCTTTGAGGGAGAATTCTTTACGAAAATATCTCCTTTTTTGCCGCCAAAGCAATACGTGATTTTATGCCCGCCGTTATCAGTTTCAGAGGTTTCGGGGTAAAATTCTTTAATTGCTTTTATCATTGCTTGGGGATTTGTGTCAAACACTATTCTGTGGATTGGCTCAAACTCCAATGTTTCGTCGTGGAGATTCATAAGCTCAACGAGGGCAAAGCGTGCAGGATGAGTTTCAATCTCTGCATCGGTTAAACCTTTTTTTATTGTTTCCCAACAGGTCTTTGCAGTTGCAAGGGAATGATTTCCGTCGCCAACTGCAAACTGAAGCACAGGAGCGCTTGTGTTATACTTTTTACTAAATTCTTCGGGATTTCCCAAAGCGTCTATGGCGTCAAGAGCTGCATTTGCCGCGTCTTCGGGAACTTCATAACCTGTAAGGTGTCCTGAATTCATCTGCAAGTCAAAGTCGTAGAGCTTTTTAAAGCTTGCGGCTTTTTGTGCAAGCGGCTCAATAACGGTTTTTTCACGGTCGTCCACAAGCATGAGAATATGGGGCATTTCCAGCGCCGCTTCAAGGCGTATGCTCACCCTTGGCGGGATTCTGTCTAAAACAGTGCCTTCCGTTGCACGGATAAGAGATGTGCTGCCCTTTGAAAAGTCATATGCTTCAAGGTCTACCGTACCCACAAGACCACGACGTGTTCTGCCGTCCCTCTGCGTTCTTTCCACAAACACAAGTCCGTTTTTGATTTCGGTGAACACACCGCTTTCAAGGTACTGTTCCATTGTTTCGTGAATTTTCTTTATTCGCTCTGCCTTATCGGGTGCAGAAAGATATATTTCGGGATAGATAATATTAAGTGCAGAGGGTGCGTTGCCGACATTATTTGAAACCTCGTCCCAGTAGTCCTGCTGAGATGTGTACTGGTCGCAGGCAACAACAGCCCAACGGGTAAGGTCCGCCTCACCGGGGATTAAAATATCTGCTTTATTAAAAATTCTCATATGTATCATATCCTTTCAGGTAATGTTAGGAGTTGGACGGGATGGGTAAAAATAGTGCAGAACGGACGGAACGAAGTATTATGCGGCTTAAGACGCATAATACCCTGCCCGAAGGCGTACGTTGGTACGTCGAGGGTGAGTTACGTTCGTAGTTCAATGGCATAAAATGAAGAGAAATCCGCTAATTTGCGGATTTCTACCACAATTTATAAGGTTTCGACCTTTTTGATGCTTGTAAATGCTGAATTAGAGCCATTGAACGGTCTGTGCATTTTTACACATCCCTTGATTATTTTGTTTCGAGGGTTCCCAGACTGGCAGCTTTTAAGTATGCATTTATAAATCCGTTTAAGTCGCCGTCCATAACTGCACCTATGTTACCCATTTCAAAGCTTGTTCTATGGTCCTTTACAAGGTTATAGGGGTGGAACACGTAGGAGCGAATCTGGCTTCCCCATGCAATTTCCTTTTGAACACCCTTAATGTCTTCAATTTTTTCTTTTTGCTGCTGCTCTGCAATTTCAACGAGCTTTGCTTTTAACATCTTCATTGCATAATCTCTGTTCTGATGCTGTGAACGCTGAGTCTGACATGCAACGACTACGCCTGTGGGAAGGTGGGTAATACGTACTGCAGATGCAGTTTTATTAACGTGCTGGCCACCTGCACCGCTTGCGTGGTAGGTGTCAACGCGAAGGTCGTCCTGCTTAATGTTGATTTCGATTTCATCATCAATTTCGGGCATAACCTCAATTGAAGAGAATGAAGTATGACGTCTGCCTGAAGCGTCAAAGGGCGAAATTCTTACTAATCTGTGAACTCCCTTTTCAGCTTTAAGGTAGCCGTAGGCATTAAGACCTGAAATCATAACGGTTGCACTCTTCATTCCTGCATCATCACCGGGAAGAGAGTCGATTATCTCAAAGGAATAACCGTTTTTCTGCGCCCACATCTGATACATACGCATAAGCATTTCGCACCAGTCCTGAGCCTCTGTTCCGCCCGCACCTGCATGGAAATCCATGATTGCATTACAGCGGTCGTAGTTGCCCGACAGGAGAGTTTCAAGAGTCATATCCTCAAGGTCTTTAAGGATTTTTTCAACTGCTGCTTTTATTTCGGGGAGCATTGACTCGTCGTTTTCTTCGTTTGCCATTTCAATCAGGAGCAGAGTTTCCTCTCTGCCCTCACTTAAGGTTTCAAAACGCTGAACTTTGTCTTTAAGCTGCTTTGTTTTCTGAAGAACTTTCTGGCTGTTCTCCATATCGTCCCAGAATCCAGGCTCTGCACTCTGAGCCTCAAGCTTTTCTATTTCACTCATTGCACCGGCAATGTCAAAGTGAATCCCTCAGTTCTTTAATGTTTTCGGCAAGGCCGTTAAGTTGTACTTTGTATTCATCGTACTCTAACATTATATCACTTCCTTATTAATAAAATTTCTATTCCCATCTGAGTTCCACGCCAAGGCGTATGTTCATACGCCGAGCGGCATATCAGATATTTCTTATTTCTCATCCCTCTTGTAGGGATGCTCCAAAATAGTGCAGAATGTGATAAACGAAGTTTTATGCGATTTTTTCGCATAAAACCCTGCCTGACGGCGTATATATATACGCCGAATGGTTCGTTTAGTGCATTATGTGCATTTTGGTGCATCCCCCCTAGA
>JAZRQO010000002.1:0-121612 GCA_045649825.1 Clostridia bacterium | reverse complement strand
GGGTTGTATCTGTATGTCCAGCTTGTTTCGGTCTGTCAACAGAAATCGAACCATCGTTATTATATGTAGCAGTAACGACTGACTTTCCATAGGCAACAGCCACCCACTTTGGCTCTGCTCCGTCTGTAGCTTTAACGCCTGCAGTCTGAGAAATTACATTATCAGTAATGCCATTAATTGTACCAACCATATTAACAGCGTCAGCAGCAGAAACAGGAAGTACAACCATAGCCATTACCAAAGCGAGTGCTATGATAAATGACAGTAGTTTGTTAGTTAATTTCATAAAGTTATCCCTCCTATTATGACAAATCTGTGTTTTCGAGCACAGTTCTGAGCCTATAAATTGCAGTTGCCGCCTGAGCTCTTGTTACTGTACCTTGAGGCACAAATTGGTTCCATTCCACACCTTCCATAAGCTCAAGATATGTACAGTTCATAATATATGGAATTGCCCAATCTGAAATCTCTTTTCTGTCTTCAAAGTGAACAATATCAACCTTAGTTGGTTCTAAGGATACCATTTTGTCATATGAGTTTGAAAGGAACATAGCAAGCTCCTCACGCTTGAGTTCAGAGTAACCGTAGAAGTTACCCTGCCAGAGCATATTAGTATCGATAATATTAAGCTCAGCAAGTGTATCGAGGTCTTTTGCGAACCAATCGGTACGTTTTACATCACGAAAATTGTTACGAGTTTTTGGAGTTCTGTAACCAATTGCACGAACAAGGAGTGCCACAATCTCCGCACGAGTCACGGGAGCTTCGGGGTCAAAGGTGTTAGCATCACGACCGTTTATAATCCCCATAGCAGCCATTTCCTTAATCTGCTCTTCTGCCCAATGCCCTTTTATATCGGTAAAACTAACATTTTTTGTAGCAGAAAGTTCTGGAAGTTTGAGAGGTGGTTCTTTTCTTATAGGACGAAGTTTTATGTCATCAAAGCAAAGCTCAAAATTCGATTTACCTGTTCCACCCCACTGAATCATGAGTCTGGCTTGGTCTGCAGCTTCTTTTATCTTAAAGGGCAGTGCATAATAATGCCATTTTCCATCACCCGGAACCTCTATAGGATATTCCGCATAGGCAATATTCTTATTTTCTGACATACTGCGGAGCCATACTCTTTGAATTCGATAATTATCAACCTTATCAGCCTTTATGTACATCGAGAAAACATATGTTTCATCCTTTACAAAAGAGCCGGAAATTGTATCCTTACTAGGTCCGAAAGAATTTATCTTTTCACCGTCTGATGTAATTTTCATTTGTACATATCCGCCACGCTCAGGATCACCTGTAGGAAATAAAACCTGTGCCAATCCGCCTGAGCTGCCGCCAAATGACCAGCTTGCTGTATTGCCCTTTTCAAAGTCACTGACAGGAATCATACTTGAACCAAGTCCGTAGGGTGCATCTACACCCGCCGGAAGCGGTTCGTCTGCTGCAAAGCAGACTGAACCCACAAGGAGAATCCCTGAAAGCAACAACGATATTATTCTATTAAATAATTTGTTCATTTTATAAATTCTCCTTTCTATTAATTGTTATAGAATGCTATCTGCAAGCATGCTATAACACCTGAACCGGAAGTTCTTTTTGTTGTTTTAATAACAAAATGGTTTTCGCCGTTTATCATAGCAGACAACGGGATTTCGAAGAACTTACACTGATTGATAGTAGCATAAGCAGTATTTGAAGAGTATGCCGGGAAAAGCTCAACCTCAGATCTATTGATTTGTTTAAGCTTTACACCATTTAAGATAAACTCGGTTTCAGCACCTGTTGCATCTTTACCTGTATACTCTACTCTTGCTATAATTGACTTATGAAGCGTCGGGTCCTCTGTGATCGGGAACTTAAAGTCCAAATCAGCCTTTGTTCCAAAACCAAATGTTCCCTTACCCTGTGTGAATACATAGTTCTTTTCAACAGTTTCTAAAAGTTCAGGATCGAAAACTGTGGTAAAATGAGGATACATAAGATTTGGTGCATCAGGACAGTATTGCATATTAAAGAAAGATATTCCGTCAGCACCCCTGTCGTAGAAGTTCTTTGCAGTCGCCCAAGCAATATGTTCTGTTATATGACGGCGAACACCTGTTGTTGTTCCGCCAACTGCCGCACCCTGATATGTGAGATAGTGAACTTCACCGAACACTTTAGCATTATTAGCAAGAGATTTAAAGCCTTCAATATCAACAAAGAAGTGGTTTTTACCGTGGTCACCAACATTCAAAATATCAACATAATCACGACGAGTCCATTCTTCTACATCCATACCATAGCTATACACCTTATCTACAGTATCTTCAAGACGAACCGAAATTTGAAGATCTCGTCCTGTATCTATACTTTTACGGTTAACCATTTCACGAACTCTGCCGACAAACTCTGTGAGTACTTCCATACCCATTTCTTCTTCCTGATCCTGGAAGTAAATATAGTAACGGTCAAAGTCCATCTGTAAGCCATCTACATCATAGTCAGTTACAAGCTCTTCAATGAGTGTATAATAATAGTCTTGAACCTCCGGGTTAAGATAATTGAACAAACGTTCTGATGTTTCGCCCTCAACCGGGGTTTCATCCCAGTATTCTCCAACATTTCTGTCTTCTCGCCAGTATTTAGGATTATTCTTCCAGAACGTACTGTGGGTGTTCCAAAGAAGGTCGTTATTATAGTGATGGTCGTTCATACGCTGGTCGATAAACATATACAAATCGTTCTCACGCATTCCGTCTAAAGTTTCCTGTACAGGGTCACCGCCATCGAGTACGTAATCAACAACCTCCTGCGCATATGACAATTGCTTCGGGGCTGAATATTTCGCATAATCTGTCCAATAACCGTCCGTTCTTGAATTCCATGTGTTAAATTTCCACTCTGATGGTGTAACTGTTACGATATCTGCACCGGTACGTTTAAGTTCATCTACCATTTGAATACATCTTTCGGGAGATGCAGGGATTGAACCGGTGAAAAGACCGAGAAGCTCGTGGTAAATAATGCCGTGATGTGCAATCTTTTCAGGACGTGATGGTGAATGCATATACTCTGTATCAGAGTACTGAACCATTACATTGCCCTGAGGATTTTCAATAATCGCATATGTACGGGCGAGCACACCATAACGGGTGTTCATAAACGCCTGTGATGTAAATTCGCCGTCATCGGTAACAGCATATGCAGGCACTGTTTTAATATTCTCGGAAAACAGGTTGAAATTCTCAGTCCAATAACCACCATAGAAAATTGTACCTGCATCCATAAGTCTATATCCATCAGGAAGAGCAACCTTACCATTAACTGAAGCGGTTGTTCTGTTAATTGAGGGAACGCCTGTTGTAACAGTTATATTATCCGCCTTGGCAGATGGAAGGTTTTTATCCTGATATTTATACGGTGCAAATCCTGCTCTGTATACATAGGAATTATATGCAGGCGGTGTATATGATGAGTTGGGAGAAATCTTGTTTCGATAGGGATCAAGCCAGTAGTCCAAAAGGAGTCCTGATTCTTTAGTTGTAGTAGCAACAAGCTCGGGCTTGAATGTGGTATCATACGTTCCTGCACCCGAAAGCTGAACATTATCAACGCTTGTATCATCCGCTATCAACGTTTTTATGTCCTTAACGCCAACTCGTTCAGTATCCTCGTTATTATCTAATGATGCCATAGGACCGGGAACCCAATAAAAGTCGTCGAAGTATGCTTTAATTTTTTCCTGTTCATCGCCGCCGAACTGGTACAAAAGCACAACGACGTCCTGATCAGAATTAGCAACGAATTCTATCTCGTAATTTAAGTATTCATCACTTTCAATAATGCTAAATGTTCGTATTTCAGACCATACCATGTTGTTATCGTTAAGATCACGTAACTTAGCAACATTGAATTTAAGAGAAGCCTCTTTCGCAGGATTTTCATCTACAAGCTTTGCTTTAAAGCCGCAGATATACTTTCTACCAGTCTGTATACCACCGGGAACATCAATTATATACTTCATCTGCAAAGCATTTATAACGCCGAATCCGGAAGTCTTAATATCGTAGAAAATACAACCATCTTCAGGAGACGAGCCTTCACCTTGAAGAATCTGAGATTTCGCATCTGCGTAACCTGCTTCAACTGCACCTCCCTTTACACTATATTCCCAAGATGACTTATCGGAATAAGGAGCTTTTACATAGTTATCAGGATTATTTTCGCTATATTCAGAAGTTTTTACCTCAGCATCTCCGGTCTTATTTGAATCATCTCCAAGTATACCGGTAACTTTATATACTTTTCTTAAAGTATCGATTGCCTCTTTGTTTGTAACTTCAGCTTTTGGAGCAAGATGAAGGTCGTCAACACCCTTCATCCAGCCTGCATGAAGAGCATATCCAAAGGTACGCTGTGCCCAATGGCTTATCTCGTGATGATCATCGAACAAAGTAGTTTCTACCGGGAAGTTCTGTTCGGGTTTTGCAATTTTTACAAACGTTGTAGCCAATAGCTCGCGTGTTACGGGAATGTCTCCCTTAAACTGCTTCTCCTGCAGTATTCCTTCTGTGATAAAACCACCGTCATTCATATGCTGAACATACGGAGCATACCACTCTGAGCCGTTCATATCCTTAAATTTAGCAGTGAATTCTTCAAATTTTGAGTAGCCCGCAAGCTTCGCCGCCAAAGTAAAGAGCTCAGCTCTTGTTATAACCCCGTCGGGGTTGAAATTAGGGTCGTTCACTGCTGTAATACCCTCTTCTGCCAACATTTTAATGTTAACATCTACCGTCCAGTTAGTGCCTTCTGCAACAACTGTGAACAAGCAGCACTGCATAATGCAGGCAATGCTTAATATTACAGAAAATAACTTTTTCATTTGGTTTTCTCCTCTCCATATTTAATGCTTTATCAAATTTAATACTTACAGTAATAATTTGTCTTTAAAAATTACCACAGTACATTACAATTGAATGGAATTACATACGGTGCAATCGAACCGGGATGAAGTGCAAGTATTTCCACCCGATCGCCACTTGTATAAAGCGGAAGAACTATAGGTTCACTCGTTTTGAAAGCTCCAACCGTTATTGCATCTATATATGTAAAATCAACAACCCTATTGTTTTCGTATGCCACAATCGCAAAGCGTACCGGTGCTGATTTTTCTGTGTAGTTTTTAAACAAGCAACTAACATTTTCCCCATTTTCAGATTTTACAACATCTAATGAATATCCGTTTACTTTAAAATTCATAACAGCCGGTTCAGAGCCGGGTACAACATCTGATGTAGCAAGGCTTAGAGCTCCGTCAATACCGCTATTAAGACCGCCTAGAGTTACAGTACAGTTAATACCTTCACGCTCAATGCTTTGGATATCTCCAACACTGGTTGTAAGAGTTGCTTCTGAAATCTCAAACTCTACAGGTATCGTAAGATTTAAAACTGCAACGCCATCTACGGGAGTTACACACTTATACTCTTCGTTTATGCATATAGGAACAGCCGCAAAATCATCAAGGTAAAGGTTCGCTGCAGGATCAACATTGGGATAAAGCTTTGCTTTCAAGCTATATCCGCTATAATCCTGTTCAAATATTTCTTTGTCAAACGATTTATAAATCCCGTCAATTTTATACCATTTTGAATTATCTACCGTTACCTGTGTTGACTTAATTGGTGTACCACCACCATTGACACTAGTCGCACCCTTTTTAGAGAGTTGAAACTGCATTGACAAATTAGCAGCGAATGATACATCACTATCTGTTCTTACCCAACCGGATACATAATAATAGGTTTCAGGATTCACCGACACATATGCCGTCTGTAAGCCGTTTGCATATGAGGTTGTAGCGTTACGGTCTTTAGAATAACCGCACCATTTACCGCTATGAGGCAAGGGATCAATCTGTATAGCTGAAACAGTTGCTCTACTATTGAGCCAAGAGCTTGTGCTGCCTGATTCGAAAGATGAATCGCTATCATTGTATATATTACCTTCAACCTGCGAGTATGGCACCACCTCTAAAAGATGGTAGTAGTCAAGCAAAAGATTTGCTTTGCTTCCCGGAGTGGTAAGGTAAATATCTCCCTTAAATTCTTCACCCTCAAATTCTGTCAGGTCATAGTAGAAGAACACTCGCGTCCAATCGTCTGCAGAAAGAGCAATTTCGTTTCCGCTCTGAACACCTGTTCCAGTTTCTACATTAATCTTTGCTTTGGCATTGCCGCTTGCTCCAAGCTTTGCAAGTGCCGAAACAACATAGAGCTTACCGGGTGTGAAGGTTACATCTTCAAATTTACCGGCAGCAATTTCATTTGAACGGTTTGTTACGCTAAGCACATATCCGTCGCCATCAATTGCAGAAACTGTTTCAACTACTTTAATAGTAGCCGAATTATCAAGAGATGTCATATTATTCACACCGTTTGCAAAACCGGGATTATATATCGACAACATGTTAGGTTCGGTAACCTTAAACTCAAGCTCTGCATCAGGTGCACCTTTAACGGTATTTGAAGTTACAAGAGTAAGCTTACCTTCAGAAGCTTTGTCAATTTCTGAAAGTGTTACAACACATTTAGTTCCGTTTCGCACAATATCCTTAACAGTACCAAGAGTTGTTTTTAAAGTACTTTTTGAAACATCGAATTCCAAAGGCACTGTAAGCTCAAGAATTACCTCACCGTCTACGGGAGTTACTACTTTGAAGTTTTCATTTATACAAATAGGTACAGCCGCAAAATCGTCGTAATATAAATTGTAGTTATAATCAGCACTTAAATAAACCTTACCCTGTATCTGACCGCTCGGGTATTTTTCGGAAAGTTCTTCCTTACTCATTGTTTTAAAAATACCGTCTACTCGCTGCCATGTCAAATTATTAAGAGGAACATTCTGGTTTTTAATTACTGCTCCGCCGGTATTCGAATAAGTTTTTGAGCCGTCTTTCACTTGATACTGCATCATTATCTTTGCATTCACAGAAGTAAAACTATCAGTTCTTCCATAACCCGTCACATAATAGTAAGTATCAGGCATAACATCAACGTACTGAAGCTGTAAACCTGCTGCAGCAGATGGATTAGCATCTGTGTTTCTACCAGTAGCGTAACCACTCCACTTACCGGAACGTGGGAATGGATCTGCCTGAATAGTTCCAACAGTAGCTTTAAACTTTAACCATTTATCAGGGTTTCCTGATTCAAAGGATGGATCATACTGTTCATATATATTCCCCGCAACCGGTGAATATGGTTCCACCTTAAACACTTCAAAGCAGTCGAGGAGAATATCATCAGTACCACCCGGAGTCGTAACATAAATATTACCGTCAAAACTTTCGCCGGTTTCAGTTGTGAGGTCATAGTAGAAGAAAACTCTTGTCCAGCTATCATCAGATAAGGTGATCTGTTCTCCACTTTTAATATTACCCTGCCTATCAACATTCATAACCGCTTTTGCTTCACCATCATTTATTAGCTTTGCAAATGCAGAAACCAGATAAAGGTTGCCGGGGATGAAGTTAACATTCTCAAATTTACCGCCAACAATTTCGTTCGTTCGATTTGTGGCACTGAGCACATAGCCGTCGCCATCATACGAATCAAAGCTTGAAACTGCCCCAACAGTTGCTCTACTATCCACAATCGTCATATTGTTTACACCGCCTGAGAAACCGGGGTTAAGTTCTGCAAGCTCATTGTTATCCTTATCGGCATTATTATAAAGTGCAATTTCTGCAGATTCGACAGATAATTGGTTGGATTCTGTGTTAAGAGTTTCACCATTGACTACTGTTACGGTAAAGTTATATATACCGTTTGAAGATTCCATAAGTTCCATAGGAATTCTGAAGAACATACTTTCATCCCATGTGGTATATGAACGGTTATCTGCAAGAGCAGGGAAAAGCTCGGTAGAACCTATATTCACCTGCTGAACCATTGTAGAAGCAACAGTGTCAGAACCCCAGCTAACTGTAATTTCAGGCTTTATAAGCGTGCCTGATTCATCAACAATATTTGTATAATACTCAAGCTTTAAAACTGCATCAGTAAAATTACTCATATCGTCGGGAATATACACCTTATAGGTTCTATTAGTTTTTGTTTGCTGAAAACCAACATAGCTATTCAAGCTTCCTGCACCATCATACACTCCGCTTCTTCCGCCTCGTGGTATAATGTAACACTTATCGGCTTTAGCAAGTGCCTCTTTATCCTTCAACACAGCAAGATCTTTATATATCTGCTCTTTTTGTGCTGAATAAAGAACATTAAAAAGATGCACTCCATCGACACCACGAGCTAAATAGTTAGTAGCTGTCGCATAGTAACCTTCCTTCGTAAGGTAACGCCTGTAGGTGGAAGAGCTGATAGCACCGTTGTCGGCAACATTTGACGAACCTTCCTGGTATGAAACATAATGGATTTCACCGTTTATTTTGGCATGAGCTCTTTCGTTTGAATTGTTATTCTGTGTAAAGGATTCTATATCGATATCCATTGTATTGTAATAGTGGTTTGAAAGAGCAATTATATCAACATAGCCTTTTGCATCCCATGTTAAAGCATCTATTCCGTAGTGGTTGCCTTTAGTGGTCTGTCCGGGGACACGAACACTAAGTTGAAGATATTTTCCATGCTCCATGCCAACGCGATTAAGCATTTCACGCACACGAGCAACAAAATCAGTTAAAATAGCTCTCCCCTGTGAAACCTCTTCAAAACTGAAAAATTCAAAATATCTGTCGAAATCAAGCTCGATACCGTCGATATGGTCGACATACTTTGTTGCAAGTTCTTCAAGAATCTGATAGTAGTGATCACGGATGTGAGGAGCCATATAATTAAGAACACGGTTAGAAGTAAAGCCTATACCATATTCATCTTCATTTTCAAGCCAAAATGCACTATGAGTAGGATATGCTGTTCTGTCGTTATCTGCATTTTCTTTATCGGTACAGGTGTTATGATGGTCGTTCATACGATAGTTTATAAAGCAATCAGCACCATTAGCCTTAACCGCTTCAATAACTTCCAGCGTTGGGTCATTACCCTGAATATATATATAATCTCTTGCTCTGTCGTACCACGTATTTCCAACTGAGGGGTTGGAACTCAAGAGATAGTAGTCGATTTCGTATTCGGGATGGCTGTTAAGATATTTTTCCTTTTCGGCAAAGCCTTCGCCCGGTACATCTGTAGGATATAGGTTCATGCGGTACATCTGAGGAGTTACTGTTATAAGATCCGAATCCGATTTCGCAACCTTCTCTATAGCCTCCTGATGAAGCTCCTTGGTGTGTACTTCATTTGAACCCACTCCGGTAAAGGTAGCAAGCATTTCCCAGTTAAACACCACATCGTAGCTCTTTACATTATTATAAATGGCAGTATCGGGACGTGTGTACTGAGGCTCTGTGTAACGAATATAAATCTGATTTGAACCGTCGGTATAAATACAATATGCTCTTGAAAGCACACCATACTCGCCTATAGGGGTATATGAAACCGAGTATGAACCGGTTGTTTTTTTGACGAGTCCTAACCATTCTGAAGAAGTCTTTTTAGTGATTGACGCTACCTGGACTTTAGTTACATTATCACTAAAAATATTGAAACCATCTTTATATACACCTTCATAGAAAATCGCTCCCGCCTCAACAACGTTGCATTTTCTCGGAACTGCAATATCTGATGAAACTGTAATTGCATTTCCGGGCGAGTACTTTACGGGTACTGACGCTGTGAGGTTATACGCTGTTGAATAGTCAGTATTACTTGTAGACAACATAGAAACAGTAGCAGGTGTATAAGAATTAAAATACGCCTTATAGTCAACACTAGAAGCTAACGCCTGAGTGTATGAAGAGTCTTGTGATATATTATTGCCGTATCCGTCCTTCCAATGGTCAAACACAAGACCTGAGCCAACCTTGGATGTTGCAGTAAAAGTTACGTTCTTAGTCGTATAAATATTACTACTGTTGTAGGTTACATTAAAGCTTGAAGCAGATGTACTCACATTAACATTTTCCGAAGCATTGCCCGGAGATGCAGTTGTTTTGCAATTTACAGTATTGTCTGCACTAACCGTTGTACACATAAACGAATTGAGCTGGAAAATCAAAGCAAGTGCCAGGGTAAATGATATTAATTTTTTCATACCGATACACTCTCTTTCTATATAAATTAATTTGTTATTTTCAAATTTATGGGTTATTCGGAGTGCCTGTTTATGTGCAGGCACTCCATTTAAGGGAATCTATCACAAACCGCACCACAAAGCGGCATATGAATAAATAGTATAAGTCGGTTTATTTACACCGACAACGAATGAGGGAAATTTGAGATTAAAGTATTGCTCCGTTTTCTTTTAGCTTTGTACGAAGCTCTATAATATCTACATTGCGACAATTTACTTTATTCTTCACAGAAATTGCAGCTGCAACACCTGCGGCTTCACCCATTACCATACATTGCGCAGTAGGTCTGATTGCTCCGATAGCTACTCGACTGCCGGATACACATCTTCCTGCAACAAGAAGGTTTTCAATTTTTTTGGGCACCATTATACGGTAAGGAATATGGAATCTCCAATGATTAAATTCCATGTTTTCGATTTCAGGTGGCAACGGATGAATATCTATTGGATGTCCTCCACACCCAATTGAATCTTCAAAGTCTCTTCCACTTAAAACATCAATTGCAGTGAGATAATATTCGCCCTCGATATGGCGGGTTTCACGAACACCAACATCAGGTATGTAAAGATTAGTAATATTATCAAGACCAGGAATTTGTTTGAGACATTCATTCATAGTTCTTGTACGCTCATGAAGCTGGAATTGAGCTCTACTCAGATCACGTGCATTAAGCCCGTCTATATCGTATACTCCGTTATAGCAACCAAGAAGTATTGCTTCATCCTTTGCAGGAAGATTATAAACCTGAACAGGTATACGATCATAATCAGGAGTATCAACAAGAACTCTAAAAACACACATTTCCCCATTATTATAGCTATCGCGTACGTTCTGAAGTGACATTACTCCAAATTCATGTTGAAAAAATCTTTCAGGGTTTGCTTCGAGCCAGTCAAAAAGCTTTTCAAAATCTACACCACGCACTCTGTACATAGTTCCAACGTGTTGCATCTGCCCAACTCTCTCAGCACTACCTTCATTTACGTCCTCCTGACTTGCACCCTTTCGAGAAGGTACACCTGCAAGATGTGCCACATCAGCATCCCCTGTTGTATCAATCACACAGCCGGCATTAATTTGACAAAAGCCTTCTTTATTATTCACAACAACACCCGTTACCTTGTCACCCTCTTTTGTGACGTAACATACGCGTGTATCGTAAAGAACCTCAGCTCCTGCTTCTTCAAGCATTTGCATAAGAGTCCATTGTGCCTCAATTCTGTCGGTAAACACATAACTTCCTGCCTCACCCGCAGTTCCAAGAGCAGTTCCGTTATTTATCATACGTTTAACAAACTCTTCAGCAATTCCGCCTACAACCTGAACTTTTCCGGGATCAGTCGCAAGAACGTCAAGAACTTCGGTTTTATATTTATCAACATCTTTGCAATGCTCGGTAAATTTCGTTATACCGCCGTTGCCTATTGTAAGCATTCCGCCAACTGAAAAGGAACGCTCTATAAGTATAGTTTTAGCTCCCTGACGTGCAGCTGCAATTGCTGCGCAAACGCCGGCTGTACCGCCACCACACACAACTACATCATATGAACCGTAGTCAGTTGCTTCTATATTAAATTGCATTATCTCTTCTTCCCTTCATCACAAAGCAAGCAATAATTATTCTGCATTTGTGTAAATTATAGCTCCAAACACACTGCCGTTTCTTGTTACAACAACAACCTTTGAACCAAGAGCTGCAAACTCCTTAACAGCCGGTGCGTCTATCTTTGTTATTGTTTCTTCCTCACAGTCAACCTCGTAAATCATTGCGCCAGCTATTTTGAACGGAATTTCAACTGTGCCGTCAGAATTCTTTATAATCATATGGCTGTCGTCAGCATATTTAATAATACCGGCATATTCACGTGAGGCTGAAGCATATGTATCAGCATGTGTAACAGTTGATGCTACGTCTGTGAAAATACTAGTTCCTACTGCAACATCTGCACCAAAGGTTTTGTATGCACTCCATAAAACCGCTCCGTATCCTGGGATGCTGTGCTGTCTGTATCTGATACAGTCACCAAAGTTGGTTGTTTCAAGAACCTTATTTGCTACATAAGCTGCATTTGTATCAGTATTACGTGCACTTGCTTCTCTGGCGTAATCACTACCGTTTGACATAAGTACACCCTCAAGCTTGTTTACAACTTCACCATCTTTATTTATTACAGTTGAAACAGATTTAACAATAATATAATCATTTGTGCTGCCTGCACGTCTGTTGTCTTTAATTTCACGTATTGCAACCTTTGCAATTTTGGCATCATTTACGGTATATGGCTTGTAATTGGCTGCTCCTGCTCTGTCTGAAAGGCCCGACATCTTCTGTGCATAGAAATATGCTGCATCATTTTCAGACTTATCAGCAGGAACTGTGAACATAACTGTTGAATCATCAGCTCCAAACAGAACCTGATTTCCTGCATAGCAATAACCTGAAGCTTTGTTATAATAAACTGTTCCTTCCACAGCAGGAAGGTTATATTCTTGAAGCGAATCTTCATGTTCAAGATTCTCTACATAGTTCTTTGTATCAATATTCTTAATATAAGAACCACCTGCTTTGTAACGTATAAGTTGACGGACAGCCTTTGGATAACCACCAACCTGGGTACAAAGACCTGCTCTTACAAGGTCGTATGATTTATAGCTTGTTCCATCCACAATCACTCTTTCATCGATAGCGAGTTCTATAAACTTATTTGTTTGGTCAAAAATCTCGATGGACGTACAAGCTTCTTTATTTTCATCGTAGCCTATGCGTGTTACATATCCGTATGTCCAAACATCGCCAATGTACTCAACTTCAACAATGTTACCATTTCTGTCAAGTACAACAGATAAATTTGCACCCATAGCAAGTTCTTTTTTGTCGGCATGAACAAGTTCTTCAAACTCTTTTGTTACGCAAAGCTTTTTGCCACCAATACCCACATATGTATGTCCGCCTGATGTAGATGTTGAATCAACCGTGCCGGTTGCTGTTGCGCTTAGAATATAAGCCTTAACAAGTTCACCATCTTCGCTTTCAAGAACTGAGAGGACGGTTCCTGCTGTTATGTCTTTAAACTCAGCAACAACAGAATCTCCTTTAAATATAAACACATCTTTCTCGTCCGGATCAAGGTTTATGGATTTATCATACTTTGCAAAAACATCATATTTAGTCGAATTTGTTACTTCTACAACATATGTTACGTATTCTTCAAGGAAAATCACTTCATAAATTCCGTCTTTGTCGTTATCTATAAATCTAACGTCTGCTGCAGATGAATCGAGATAACTACGAGCAAATTTGCCATAGATTTTACCATTGTAAATTACAATGTAGTTATCACCGACTTTAAGCTTTTTCATATTACCTTCAGCATTTTCATACTGTACAGTAAAAGATGAGGGATCACCTGAAGTCTGAATATATGAGCCTGCAACGACACTTACTTCATCATTATAATCAGCTTTAGGACCAGCCGCTATTATAATATCAGTAAGGTCGGTATCAAACATATAAGCCTCTACATGATAACCGATATAATCTGCAACATTTGTATCGCCCGTTTCATAATTTGTTCCGTTGATTAAAACTTCACCCGGAATACAGTTTTGAGCATTTAGCGTTGTATAACCGTTAGCAGTAAGAATACCATCGGTTTTAACAACATCAAAATATGTATAGAACATTGTTTTTCCGCCTAGCTCTATACCATTAAGAAGTGTATCATTAGATATTTTGGCAACAGGTGCGTTACCTGCATCAATCATTATACGGATCGCATCCGCCACACTCAATTCCTTATTCTGAACATTACCCGAAAGAATGTCCACATCATAAGCAACTTTTACATAACCCAGCGGATATCCACCTTCAAGTTCAGCCAACGTTTCATAGCCGAGGGCATTTATAACCATTTTAACTGCTTCATAAGTTGTAATGTTATTATTCTCTTGGAGTTTTCCATTAGTATAGCCATGAACAATGCCAAGATTGTAAAGCTCTTCCATAGCGTTACCGCCACCGCCTACACCAAGCATCGCTGTTAGCA
Organism: Clostridia bacterium; assembly: GCA_045649825.1. GTDB lineage: Bacteria > Bacillota > Clostridia > UBA1381 > UBA1381 > RGIG9115. The sequence goes on along the minus strand of JAZRQO010000002.1, from coordinate 107,359 downwards.
TTTCCGAGAACTGACCTCTATTAATCTTCGCTTCTAAATTACTTGAAAGCGAAGAGGATATAATTTCAAGCTTTTCAAGAAGCTGAACCTCGTGATTGTACACATTCGCAGTTGTTTCCTCGGCACTAATCGTCGAGGGTATAACAGATATAAGTATACACAATGCCATACCTGCCGCAAAAATTTTTTTGAAAGATTTAAATTTAGTCATTTTCCTTCCTCCTGTTTTTAAGTCTACCGTGTTTTCTTCTATAGTCATCAGGTGTCATTCCCACCTCGTGTAAAAAAAATTTATTAAAATAGTGAACACTTGAAAATCCAAGTTCACGGCTTATTGTTTCCTGAAGCTCATCAGTGTTGATAAGCATCCTTCTTGCATCGCTTATTTTTTGAACATGGATAAATTCAAGAAGCGATTCATTTCTATATTTCTGAAAAAGCCGTCCCAACTGTTTAGTGCTTATACCGCAATACTGAGCAACTTCATTACAACTGAAAAATACATGGGAATTATCCTCTATATACTTCTTTGCTTTAAGAAGTCTGTCGTCAGCAAAGACTTTACAAAGTTTCGACGTCTTTCCTTTTGCAAGTTGTTCCGCTATAAGGTAGACCATCTCGTTAAGACGTTTTTTAATAATCAATTCACAATACGCTCCACGCCGTTCTGCCTGACGTGTTACGAAATTAAATCCTCTTACAAGATCAGGCGTAATATCAAAACACTTTTTACCTTTGTTGTTAAAAACATCATAAAGTTCACTTTTCATATCAACTTCAAATGCAAGAGAAAACTTAACATAATCATCACTGTGAACGATAACGCGATGTAACTGACGAGGAGTAATTAAAATGTATTGACCGGCAAGAACATCGACAGATGTATCATCAACTTCGTAGACCATATTACCTTCAGCTACATAGTGAATTTCAAAATAAGTATGATTATGACAACGGCATTTTTGCGGATCCCTGTTAGCACCGCTACGGGCATAAACAAACATCACATTTACGAATTCATCTGAAATATCGACATCAGAAATATTAACTCTGTTAATAGCATCTATACAAGTATAGTCCATTATGAACAACCCTCCTATCAGGTAGTATCGTAAGATATTCACTTAAACTCAAACAAATACTTTTAGTTTAGTCGTATTATATCAATATTATAGCATCTGCAGAAGTGCAAAACAATACAATGTCCCAAATTAACAAAAAAAACCTGGGCCTGTTTCTAAGCGAACAATAAAAGTTATTTTGACCAGACTTAAAAAATGGAAAATGATGACTATTTATACCGATTTACACTTGCATTTATGTATTATAAGTCAATATCTGCAAACAAAAAAATATACAATTTTCCCTAAAAGAAACAATAAACCGTCAATATAAAACATTTGAGGTTAAAAATAAAAAAAACAACAAAGTCCCATTTTTATAAAAAGATTATTCTATTAAAGCAGATAACAAAAAAAGCCATCTTATGATGGCTTCAATATAAGATATCTTCTTTACTTTTATAGAAAAAAACAAATTCCACATCTTCCCTCAGAGAATTATTACATTGGTAATATTTCCAACTCTGACAAAACATACAAAATTGAAAAAGGACATCCATCGGATGTCCTTTTTTCTGGTGCGAGTGATGGGACTTGAACCCATACGTCGAAGACACACGCCCCTCAAACGTGCCTGTCTGCCTATTCCAGCACACTCGCTTGTCTTGCCTGACAACGAAGACTATTATAGCACGGGATTGGGTTTTTGTCAACATATTTTTGTTATTTTTTTTAAAATGTGTATTTCTTACAATCCATACAGAAAAAGTGTCTGTTTATGATGTACACTTTCGACAAGTTATGGGGTTATATTCCGTATATCTCTCGGGAACATTGAAGCCTGACGTATATCGTGCAGCCCAAGAAGTTGCATAACAAACCTTTCTGCACCGATACTTACTCCACCGCAAGGCGGCATACCGTATTTAAAAAAGTCACAAATTTGTTCTGAATATACACCTGCTTCATATTCATTCAATTCGTTTTTAGAAAGTCCGCCAAACGCTATTTCCATTCCCCTGAACAGCAATGCAAAGCCCTTATTTTCCTTATAGTAATGCGGTCTTTTACAGGTAGGATATTCAGCAACAAAAACAAAATCGGAGTTATAGTTTTCTTTTGCCCATTTACAAATACGTTTTTCATCCGTGGGATCGAGATCAGACTGTTCATCCTCCTTTTTCAGGAATTCCATAGCTCCATTGAATGTAACAACAGGGACATCCCCGACTGCAGGTAATTCTGCACCGAGCAAATCAAGTTGATATTTACATTCGGATGAGATTTTTGGAATTAACTCACGGAGGATCGAACATACAACAGACATAAGCTCATTCACATCAGCTACATATGCCATATCAAAGTGAAGTGCAGTATATTCGTTCAAAAGCCTGGGAGAATTACGTTTTTTTCCGTTGAATACTGTTGACACTTCAAAAACCCTATCAAAATATGCAAGAGAACACAGCGTATAAACACCGGGATCAGATATTAAATATACACAATTCCCAAAATAATCCAAAGATAACATATCTCTATCTTCTTCAGGATGAATTTGTGTAATATTCGGAGTTTTAATATTAATAAATCCGTTTTTATGCATAAAGTCTGAAAAGCCCTCAATTACAGACGAAAACACAAATGCAGGGGCTTTCTCCATAGGATTTCTATAAGTAACACTACGGTTTTCAAGCATCTCTTCAAGGGAACAGTCAATTATTCTGTCTGAAACAGAAAGAGGATACTTTTCCTTTGGTTTTGACAAAATATTATAGTCCGTAATTGCAATTTCAAGCCCATTTTCAGCTTTCTTCTCTTCCCTGATTTTACAGGTCACATACAAGTATACCCCTTCAAATACGCCTTGTAACGGCTTATCGCAAAACTTGGGATTGTGCACTGCAAAAAAAGTATATTTCCCCGTACGAAGTGTTACGAAAGTAAATGTACTTCTTCTTTTTATTTTGTGAACACAGCACCCAAAAGACAGTTCTCTTCCAAGAACAATATCCTCCGGAGAAATTTCTTTTTTTATTTCGGTAGCAGAAATAAAATCCATTTTAAAACCTCTTTTATCAAATATTTAATACTCTTTAATACAATCCACAAGCACTCTTTTTACATCTGCAGGATTTGTACTTTTACCAAGCCTTGAAACAGCAATGCCCATTAAAAAGCCGATAACTTTTTTATTTCCTTCTTTATATTCTTCAACCGACTTTCGATTTTCACACAAAATCTCACAAATTATTTCTTTTACAAGTTCTTCATCAAACGTAATTAACAAATCCCCGTCTTTAGCAATTTTTTCGGGATTTCCGCCATTTTTAAAAACTTCTTCAAGTATATAAAAAGCACTTGCCGAAGATATTTTACCACTTCCCCAAAGCTGTGAAATCTCTGCCATTTTTTCGGTCGTTATCCTTGTATCAGTAACAGTTCCGCCGTATTTATTGAATAATCGGTTAAGTCCAACAAGCATGAGAGAAGCTGTTTTTTTGGGATAATCAGTTTTTTTACACACATTTTCAAACCAATCTGCATAGAGCCTGTCCAAAACAATATTACGGGCTTCTTCACAAGTAAGTCCAAGTTCTGATACATATACTTTCACTCTTTCATGCGGAAGTGTGGGAACTTCTGCTTTTATTTTGTTGATGTCCCAATCAGAAACATACAGCTCAGATATATCAGGGTCAGGATAATATTTATAGTCAGCAGCACTTTCCTTTTTTCGCATAAAATGAGTTTCGCCTGATTTTTCGTCAAAACGTCTTGTTTCACACTCAATTCTGCCGTCGTTTTCAAGTACGGCAATCTGTCGTTTTATTTCGTATTCGATAGCTCTTCTGAGTGATTTAAGAGAACCGATATTTTTAATTTCACATCTGGTTCCAAGCCCAGCCGAGTTTTCGGGTGCAACAGAAACATTTACGTCAACACGAAGAGAGCCTTGCTCTATCTTACCATCGCAAACATCGGCATATTTAAGCCTAAGCGCAAGCTCTTCCACAAATTGGGACACTTCCTGAGAGCTTTCAAAATCAGGTTCGGTAACAATTTCTATAAGCGGAACACCAGAGCGGTTATAATCAACCAGAACTTCATCTTTTGTATATGTAAGCTTTGCGGCATCTTCTTCAAGATGTATATTGTTAATACGTCTTTTTATTCCACCTATCTCAAATCCACCATTTTTGCACAATGGTCTGAATTGCTGAGTAATCTGATAACCTTTTGGCAAATCCTGCGAAACATAATTTTTACGGTCAAATGCTGAAATCCTGCGTATTTCACATCCAAGTGCTATACCGGCCTTTATACCAAGCTCAACCGCTTCACCGTTAAGAACAGGAACGGCACCAGCATCACCGGTGCACACAGGACAAACGCGTGTGTTCGGTTCTCCGCCAAAGTAATTTTCACATTCGCAGAATATTTTTCTTTTTGTAAAAAGTCTGGCATGAATTTCCAGACCAATCGTCGGCTTATAAACCATATGCGTGTCTCCTTTCTGAAGCATGTAAATTATAATATATAAAAGATGCCTTATTTTCAAATATTTAAGGCATCTTTTTCATTTATTACCGAATTAACAGCCAGTTCTTCAATAGGTTTACTCTTCCGATTTCATAGGTGTGGAGCCTTGACCGGCACTTTCAGCAGAAGAAGCAGGAACCGTTGGAGCCTCTGTTACAGGTGATTTTGTCTCTGTGGGCTGGTCTGTTGCTACGGGTGGTTGTGTTGCTGAAACTTCGGGTGTCTGAACTTCAGGACTTTCTGAATTTTCACTGCCGGGGCTTGCCGTCGGAGCCTGCGATGCAGCAGGAGAAGTTGAAGGTGTTGTATTTTCATTATTATCTGAATGCGGCTTATATTTACTAAGCCCCATATCTTCTTCTTTTATAAGCTTGCCGTTTGAATCATACACATAGCGTGTAGTCCTTACTCCACCATCTGAGGATTTATGAGAAATTTTTACCGTTTTTGGTGCTTCAGGCTTAGTACCAATGATGGAAACAGTGATTTTTCCTCCACCGGTTACTGCAGAAATCTTTACGGGGTAATCTGTGTTATTCATAAATTTAAGGTCGATTCCGCCATCAGTAACAGTCGCATCCTGGCCAAGGGGAACGTATGATACACTCATTGAGTGATTAGAACGTTTTACGATTTTTAAATCAGCATAAAGAGCCGCAGAATAAACCGTTGTGCTAACCTGACAAGTGCCACCACCGATACCTGTAACCGTCTGGCCGTTCTGATATTCAGGAGCAGGCTTGAAACCGTTTGCTACTGTTCTTCTGCCGACCGTTCCGTTAAACGAAAAAGTTTCACCGGGCAAAAGAATTTTTCCATTAATTTTTGATGCGGCAACTGCCACATTAGTACCTCTGTTACCACCAGGTGCGTAACGTGTTGTATAAGAAGCAAGTTCGCCATTAAAGAGCTTACCCTTAACATCTTCGGACTTTAGTTCAGGCTCAGTTGTATAGTACACAAATTCAATCTCAGGTCCGCCTTCGGTTACTTTTGAAACCACCCTTTTACATTCGTCTTTATTAATATATCTTCCGCTTTCTGCCTCAATTATTCTAACAGCCCCGTTTTCCAGTGCAAACGAAGCATTTTTCGGGTCAGCATACACGAACAAATCAAGCATATCAACAGTCATTTTCTGCGGCTTGGTTTTGACAAATTCTACATTAATTTCCGAAGATTCAGAGCTTAGAAGTTCCTCTTTAATCATCGTCATAACGGGAGCCGGGTCATTATTATAACCCGATGTTCCCGGAACGATATATCCTTTTCCGTTTTCATCAAAACGAACACTGTGTTCCACAAGCTGAGAGCCTGCAGCTTCAATTCCGATTTCATTGATTATGTTAGCAAACTTCTCTTCATTAAAGGTTATAACAGGCAAAAGTTCACCGCCGGAAAGTTTCATTTTCAAAGAAGCTGCTGCATTTGAAAAAATATTGCCACCCTTCGCTATATTAAACGCTTTAGTAACTGTTGCATTAATATCAAGGACCGCATCAATTTCATCAGTTCTCACAACAAATCGCTTACCATTGGCATTTATCACAACTTCATCTTTAAGCACAGGATTGGATTCAGTAAGAGACAAACCTGCTTCCTTTTCGCTCATTCCGCCAATATCAATTCCGTTAACAGTCAAGCCTCCGATAATTGTATCCTGAGGAACAAAAGCTCCGTAAACACCAAATGCCACAAACGCAATCACTACGACTGCCGCAACAATACAAACAATCTTTCTGATTGCAGGAGTGGTGGATTTTTTATGTTCTGTTTTAACGCCTGCTTTATCAGCCTCAGTCCTTACAGCTTGAGTTTTACGTGGCCCGCTGAAATCGTCAAGGTCTTCACATTGCGATATTTTATCTTTTTCGTTTTCAAAATTGTTGTCACTCATTAATTTTCATCCTTTCAAACACAAGACAACATTATTGCACATTATCCCGAAAAAATTTCAGGTACTCTGATATATATGCCGAGTATTCGTACATAAATTCTTTAAACTCACGATTTTTCATAAGAAGCCTGAAAGTACGTTCCACATTCTTGACAAATTTTTCATCAAGCTCGTCCTTTTTCATATGCTTTGCCATAGGACAGATTGATTTTCCGCGGGGGTCCATTATAATTTCGAGTTCTCCGTCTTTGTTGAGATACGGAGTAAGAGGAAATATACGGCAAGCAAGGGGACGTTGGTAACGGTCACACTTACCATTACAATTAGCAATCGGAACATTCTTCTTTTTGCCGTCAACTTTATAATAAAAATCAGACTCTTGGATTGTAATCCATTCAGGATTAAGAAGTTCATACACCTTTTTTTCACCCGGGAAAAGATACATACCCGAATCATCACCTTTACAACAAGCTTTACTACAAAGCTTGCCGCAATCAGCCTTTATAGGCGTAATTTTATCGAACAATCTGTAAACTTGTAAATAAACATATGCGGAATTCATAAATTTTTCCTCCATATCAGCAAAAACCTATGCATAGTATATCACAAACAAAAATGTAACACAATAGTAAAGTTTTAAAATTTGACAAACCTACCTAAAATAGTGTATAATAGGAATAGTTTTTGTTCAAAGTGTTTTGACACATTTTAAAGCGTGCATCTAAATCAGTTCTGAAAGGATTTGAAATATTAAATGGCAGGTAAAAAGAAAACCTACGATAACGACAGTATAACCAGTCTTAAAGGTGCCGACAGAGTACGTAAACGCCCTGGCGTTATTTTCGGTTCTGACGGTCTTGAGGGATGCCAACATTCTTTTTTTGAAATATTGTCTAACTCAATAGATGAAGCCCGTGAGGGATACGGAAACATTATCGAAATAACAAGATTTCTCGACCATTCAATAGAAATCCGGGACCACGGAAGAGGTATACCCCTTGACTTCAACGAAAAAGAAGGCAAATACAATTGGGAGCTTGTCTTCTGTGAACTATACGCCGGCGGAAAGTATGATAATAATGCAGACGGAATGTATGAATACAGTCTCGGTCTGAACGGTCTTGGCGCCTGTGCTACACAATACAGTTCTGAGTTTATGGATGTAACCGTTGTACGTGACAAAACAAAGTATACACTTCACTTCGAAAAAGGCGAAAATATTGGCGGTCTTACTAAAGAACCCACCAGAAGTGTACAAACAGGAACAGTACAGCACTGGAAACCCGACCTTGATGTGTTTACCGATATCGCAATCCCTGTTGAATTTTATAAAGACACTCTTCAAAAACAGGCAATGGTAAATGCAGGACTCAGATTTGTATTCTACAACGAAACCGCAGACGGAATGGAAATGTATGAATACTATTACGAAAACGGCATTATTGATTATCTGAAAGACAAAACGGGTGAACAGGCATTTACGGAGATTGAAAACTGGGAATGTGAACGAAAAGGCCGCGACCGTGAAGATATGGCTGATTACAAGGTAAAAATGCAGATTGCATTTTGTTTTTCAAACAAGATAAACACCCTTGAATACTATCATAATTCCAGCTGGCTCGAACACGGTGGTTCACCCGATAAAGCAGTAAAAAACGCCTTTGTATATGCAATAGATAAATACCTTAAGTCTAATAATAAGTATAACAAGAATGAGTCTAAAATAAACTTCAATGATGTAAGCGACTGCCTTGCACTTGTTATTAACTCTTTCTCAACACAAACAAGCTACGAAAACCAGACAAAGAAAGCAATAACTAATAAATTCATCCAGGAGACAATGACTGATTTCCTGAAAAATCAACTTGAAGTTTACTTTATAGAAAATAAAGCAGATGCAGAAAAAATTTCAAATCAGGTTCTTGTAAACAAACGAAGCCGTGAAAACGCTGAAAAAGCAAGAATAGACATTAAGAAAAAGCTTACAGGCACAATGGATGTTACAAACAGAGTAGAAAAGTTTGTTGATTGCCGTACAAAGGATAAAACAAAGCGTGAAATTTATATAGTTGAGGGCGATTCGGCTCTGGGTTCATGTAAACAAGCACGGGATCCTATGTTCCAGGCAATTATGCCGATACGCGGTAAAATCCTTAACTGCCTTAAAGCCGATTACCCCAAAATATTTAAGAGCGACATAATTGTAGACCTTTTAAAAGTTCTCGGTTGCGGAGTAGAAATAAAATCAAAACATAATACAAAAGTTGAAGGATTTAGTATGGATAACCTACGTTGGGACAAGGTTATTATATGTACTGACGCCGATGTTGACGGTTTTCAAATTCGTACACTTGTTCTTACTATGATTTACAGACTTACTCCCTCCCTTATAGATGCGGGAAAGGTTTATATTGCCGAATCCCCGCTTTATGAAATTTCCATTCTCAAAACAAAGCGTAAGGGTGAAAAACAGTTTGCATACTCAGATGCAGAAAAAGATGCAATCGTTTCAAAACTTGAAAGCGAAGGTCTTTCAAAAGAAAAGGACGATTTTGAGATTAAGCGTTCAAAAGGTTTAGGTGAAAACCAGCCTGAAATGATGAGTCTGACAACTATGCACCCTGCCACAAGAAAGCTTATCCGTGTAACACCTGAAAACGTTGAGAAAACAGCTATGATGTTTGATATACTTCTCGGCGACAAGCTTCAGGAAAGAAAAGACTATATAGCAGAAAACGGATATGCATATATGGATATGCTTGATATAAGCTGATTGAAAGGATGAAATTCTAAATGGCTAAAAAGAAACAGACAGAGCCTGAAATAATCCCTGCAGAAATACGGGAACAGCCTATTTGTGAAACCTTGGAAACAAATTATATGCCCTATGCAATGAGCGTTATTATTTCCCGTGCAATTCCTGAAATTGACGGACTTAAACCTGCTCACAGAAAGCTCCTTTACACCATGTACAGAATGGGACTTTTGAACGGCAAACTTATAAAATCCGCAAATATCGTAGGACAGACCATGCAGCTTAACCCACACGGAGATGCTGCCATTTACGAAACTATGGTACGTCTCACTCGAGGCAACGAAGCACTGCTCCACCCTCTTGTTGAATCACAGGGAAACTTCGGCAAACAGTATTCACGAGATATGGCATACGCTGCTTCACGATACACAGAAGCACGTCTTGAACCCATATGTAACGAGCTTTTTGCAGACATTGGAAAGAACACCGTTAAATTTATAGACAACTATGACGGAACACTTAAAGAGCCTACTCTTCTCCCCACTACCTTCCCTCATATCCTTGTTAACCCGAACCAAGGTATTGCGGTTGGTATGGCAAGTAATATCTGTTCATTTAATTTAAGAGAAGTATGTGAAGCAACAATAGCATATATGAAAGATGAAAAGTGCGACATTTCCGAATTTATGCCCGCACCCGACTTTTCTCTCGGCGCTCAGCTTATTTACGACAAAGAAGAAATGGACAAGATATACGAAACAGGCAGAGGAAGCTTCAAGCTCCGTGCAAAATATATCTACGACAGTAAAAGTAACTGCATTGAAATTACTGAAATTCCATATACTACAACAAGCGAAGTCATAATCGGAAAGATTATGGAGAACATAAAAGCAGGAAAACTGAAAGAGATTTCTGATGCCCGTGACGAAACAGGTTTACAGGGATTTAAAATCGCAATTGACTTAAAACGCGGAACAGACCCTGAAGCGCTTATGTCAAAGCTCTTTAAACTCACAACCCTTGAAGATTCTTTCAGTTGCAACTTCAACGTGCTTATAGACTCTAAACCTATGGTTCTTGGAATAAAAGGCATTCTCAATGAATGGATCAAATTCCGTGTTCAGTGTATAAAAAATGCAGTTGAATATGATATAACAAAAAAGAGTGCCAAGCTTCATCTTCTTACAGGTCTTAAAAAGATATTGCTCGACATTGACAAAGCAATCAGTATCGTTCGTCATACTGAACGCGACGAAGACGTTGTGCCAAACCTTATGGACGGTTTCTCAATCGACAAAGTGCAGGCTGAATACGTAGCAGAAATCAAGCTTCGTAATCTTAACCGTGAATATATCCTGAACAGAACTGCAGAAATTGAAAAACTTATTGAAGAAATAGCAAATCTTGAAGATTTATTTGCAAGCGAGAAGAAAATCAAAAAGCTTATTGCAAAACAACTTCAGGAAATTGCAAAAAAATATGGTATTGACAGAAAAACAGAGCTTATTTCCGAAACCGAAATTTCATCGTATGCTGAAATTGAAACAGTTGAGGATTACCCCCTTACACTGTTCTTCACAAGAGATAATTACCTAAAAAAAATCCCGTACAACTCCTTACGTATGAGCACAACAGAGCATAAACTTAAAGATGGTGATATAATACTTCAGGAAATCGAAACTTCAAACATTGCCGAAGTACTTCTCTTTACCGACCAATCAACCGTTTATAAGATGAAATTAAACGATATACCCGACACCAAGGTAAGCGCTATGGGTGAATACATCCCCTCACTTGTTGGTGCTGAAAGTAACGAAAAGTTCCTTTATATGGTTGTTACCACAGATTATAAAGGTATGATGCTGTTCTGCTTTGAAAATGGTAAAATAGCTAAGGTTGAACTGTCAAATTATGCTACCAAAACAAACAGAAAAAAGCTTATAAATGCATATTCCGACAAAGTGCCGGTTTGTACAATGCATTACATTGCCGAAGACACTGTATTTGTGGCAATTTCCGATAACAACAAAGCACTTGCTTTCAACACAGAAAAAATACCACCAAAATCAACTAAAAACACACAAGGTGTACAGGTTCTTACTCTTAAAAAGAAAAATGCAAAAATGATAATAGTAACTAAACCTGAAAACACTCACCTTAGTGACATCAAGTATTATTCAACAAAAAATATCCCCGCTGCAGGTTGCTTTATACGAAAAGAAGACAGCGGTCAATTATCATTTGAATAATGCGGACTGAAAGGACTCAATTACAATGGCACAAAACAAAGAATTTGAAAAGAATCTTCACGAAGGAATTGCAAGAGCATATTCTCCCGTTCCTCGTGAAATATTCGACAAATATAACGTAAAAAAAGGTCTGAGATATAAAGACGGTACCGGCGTTATGGCAGGTGTAACTTCAATCGGTGAAGTTGCAGGCTATTACATTGAAGACGGCGAAAAAATGCCCATGGAAGGGCATCTCCGTTACCGCGGATATGATATAGCAGATATCGTTTCAGCTTGTGAAAACGAGAGCAGATATGGATTTGAGGAAGTGGTATATCTACTCCTTACAGGAAGCCTTCCGTCAAATGAAGACCTTTCCGACTTTAAGGATTATATGGGTACTCTCCGTTATCTGCCAGAAGGCTTTGCAGAGGATATGATTCTTAAAGCACCAAGTAACAATATTATGAACAAGCTTGCACGAGCAGTTCTTGCATCCTATTCATATGATGATAACCCGGATGATTTATCCATAGATAACATAGTTCGGCAGTCAATAAAGCTTATTGCGCAGCTCCCTGTTATGGCTTCCTACGGTTATCAGGCTAAACGGCATTACTATGACGGGCAGAGCCTCATTCTCCACTCCCCGAGCCCTGAGCTTTCAACTGCAGAAAACTTTTTGTATATGCTCCGCCCTGATAACAGCTTCACAAAAGACGAAGCAGAACTTCTGGATGCTCTTCTTATGGTTCATGCAGAACATGGCGGCGGTAACAACTCTGCATTTACAACTCACGTTGTTTCATCAAGCGATACGGATACATATTCTGCCATATCTGCCGCAATCGGGTCCCTCAAAGGCCCAAAACATGGCGGTGCAAATGCAAAAGTTATGGGTATGATTGACGATATACGAAGCAATGTGAAAGACATTACAAATAAGGATGAGGTAGCTTCATATCTTGAGCGTATTATCAGAAAAGAAGTATATGATAAGTCCGGGCTTATTTACGGAATGGGACACGCAATATACACATTGTCGGATCCACGCGCAAAAATAATAAAACGTAAAGCGGAAACACTTGTTTCACGCAATGAAGAGTTTGTGAAGGAATTCGAGCTTTACAAGCTCGTTGAAGAGCTTACACCGGAAGTATTCGATAAAGTTAAAAACAATGGCAAAGTAATGTGTGCAAACGTTGACCTTTATTCAGGATTTGTATACAAAATCTTGGGGATTCCTTCAGAACTATACACACCGCTTTTTGCCATTTCTCGTATACCGGGATGGTGCGCTCATAGAATGGAAGAAGTACATTCAAACAAGAAAATTATACGTCCGGCATACAAATCCATTTCAAAACCAAGACCGTACATACACATAGGTGAAAGATAATAAGGAGGAATTCCTGTGAATAAGGTTAATATTTTAGGAGTAAAGGTTGACCGTATCGGAATAAATGACGCAGCAGACAAAATATTCGGATTTTTATCAGGCAATGAATGTGCAAAAATTTATACTCCAAATTCTGAAATAATTATGATGGGATATAACGACAAGAATTTTGCGAAAATTCTTAACGAGGCTAATATCCTTACCGCAGACGGTATAGGAGTTGTAAAAGCTGCTCAGATGCTAAAAAACCCGGTTCCTGAGCGTGCTGCAGGATTTGATATAGCTTGCAAGCTTTTAGATAAATTATCAAACTCCGATTATAAACTCTTTCTTTTTGGAGGAAAGCCAGGAATTGCAGAGCTTGCAGCTGAAAAACTTACAGACAAATATCCCGGACTTAAGATATGCGGAACTCGAAACGGTTATTTTAAGCCCGAAGAAACTCCCGTAATCATTGAAGAAATTAATAACAGCGGTGCAGACGTTGTATTTGTCTGCTTAGGAGCTCCAAAACAAGAACAATGGATACACGAAAATGCTGAAAAACTTAAAACAAAAGCAGCACTTGGTGTAGGCGGAAGCCTTGATGTTTTTGCCGGCACAGTAGAACGCGCACCTGAATTTTACTGCAAGCATGGACTTGAATGGTTCTACAGACTTGTAAAAGAGCCATGGCGCGCAAAAAGAATGGCTGCACTGCCAAAGTTTGCTATAACAGTTATTCTCCATGGAAAGAAATTTAAGCAAGGCGAATGAAAAACAAATGGATGTTGCTTCTGCAACATCCATTTGTTTTTGTACAACGAAAAAAAACAACGATTTATCTAGTCATATTTTTGGCTGCATTACCCATATCTTTAACTCCGTCGCCAACACCGTCAGCTACATCTTTTGCAGCGTTACCCATTTCGTCTACAACGCCTTCTGTTTGCTTCGGGGTTGAAGTAGGCTGAGTTGTGTTTTGTACATCTGTGTTATTATCTGTGCCGCAAGATGCAAGAACAAATGCAAGGACCAATGTGGCAATTATAAGTTTTATTGTTTTCATTTAAAATCTTCCTTTCTTATATTCCCTGTTTTTCAGGTCATAAATAGTATGCGATAATATTACAAAAAATATAATAAAATTTTTTTTATTTTTTTTGCAACCTTTTGGCGTTTTAAAAGGTATTATATATGTAAGGGCAAAACAAGACCCCAAAATACATACAAAAATATAAAAGAGGTGCAAAACTATGAACAAGAAAATTTTATCAGTACTTATTGCAGGTGCAACAATACTTTCATCTGCCGCTATATTCGCAGAAGACGAATATGCAACAATGTTAATCAGCGAAGATGTTGTTGAAATTTCAGAAGAAACAACAGCTGTTGAAGCGCACAGTGCTTTCATTTCAATCAATGCCGAGATTACAGCAATTGAAGACGAAACACTCAGTGCAAAAACAGACATCGAAGAAATCATTATTAACAAAAATATGCTTCAGATGTCAATAAACACAGACGGCGAAATGGTAGAACTTAAAGAAGGCGATTCTGTTACACTTTTTGTAAGAGAAGATACTCCTATGGTTCTTTCACTCCCTGCTCAGTACTCACCCTCAATCATTGTTAAAAACTCTGAAGATGCAACAAATATGGTAATGGTTGACAGCTTTACAAAGACTGAAGACGGTGCATACATCAATCAGGCAGAAAACCTAGTACTTAATATTTCAGACGAAACTGAAATTATTAAGCTCAGCCGCGAAATGTTTGACGGAAATCTTGACGGTTGGGATTTAGCAGTTATATATAATATGGCAACATTCAGCATTCCCGCTCAGACAACTCCTACAAAGGTTATCGTTCTTAACAAAGCAACTCAGGAAATTCCTGAAGTAGCTGAAGATGTATTTACGAAAATCGTTGCGGGCGAATCAACCTTTGACTATGTTGAAGTTGAAGGTGCTGAAGGAATGGTTCCTGTTCGTGCAATTGCCGAAGCTCTCGGTTTTACAGTTGAATGGAATGCACAGATACCTGCAGTTATGTTAAACAGTGGTAAATTTACATTTGCAATAGGAGAAGACCACTACACAAGAGGCAGAATGATGCCCATATCTCTCGGACAGGCTGCAGTTTGTGTATGCGTTGGTGACACAGGTGTTACACATGTTCCCGTATCATTCTTCTCAGAAGTTCTAGGGCTCAACACTGTAATCTCTGATGGTACTCTTACAATCTCAGCAGAATAATCAATAATCCGTTTATCCATAAAAAAGGCTGTTGCAAATTTAATGCAACAGCCTTTTTATGCTTTAAAATCAGATTTTCAATATTCCCATACCTTCAAGCACCGAGAAACCGAGAATAAGAAGTATGCAAACAGGTGCAATATACTTAATAACAACTGTGAACAGTGTTTTAGCTTTAAACTTTCCTGTAAGCTCTACTTCCTCTATAATTGCCTTTGGCTTTATTATATAACCTACAAATATACATGTTAAGAATGCAACTATCGGCATCAACACACTGTTACTTGCGAAGTCAAAGAACGAGAGGAAATCCATACCTATTACCTTGATATTCGCCCATATACCGTTACCGAGAGATGATGGAACACCAAGCAAAAGTGATATAAAGAGAACCAAAACACACGCCTTACCTCTTGAAAGACTAAGCTTATCTCTGAAAATAGAAACAACTGTTTCAAACAGAGAAATTGATGATGTAAGAGCTGCAAACAGTACAAGAAGGAAGAATAATATACCTACAACATTACCGCCTGCCATACTGTCAAACACTTTAGGAAGTGTTACAAACATAAGTCCGGGACCTTTACCAAGAGCTTCTTCGTTACCGCCCGAGAAAACAAATACAGCCGGGATAATCATAAGACCGGCAATAAATGCAATAGCAGTATCAAAAATTTCAATCTGACGAACTGATGATTCAAGATTAACGTCCTTCTTCATATATGAGCCATAAGTAATCATAATACCCATCGAAAGTGACATTGAGTAGAAAAGCTGACCCATAGCAGCAAGAACGGTCGTAAATGAGAATCTGCTGAAATCGGGGAGAAAATACCAACGCACACCGTCAATAGCACTGGGCATAAATACTACATAACCTGCAATAATTATAGAAAGGACTACAAGAACAGGCATCATTATTTTACTAACTTTTTCTATTCCCTTTTCAACTCCAAAGAATACTACGATTGCGGTTATTCCAAGGAATATTGCAAACCACAAAAGCGGAGCAACCGGCTGACCTATGAAACCACCGAAAAATGTATCGGAAGCTGCAGCACTACCAACACCGGTTAAAAATGTAACAAGATATTTTGCAACCCATCCACCGATTACTGAATAATACGGAAGAATAATAACGGGTATAAGCGCCTCTATCCAACCCACAAATGCCCACTTGCTTCTTAGGTTTTTAAAAGCTTCTATAGCACTAAGACCTGTCTTTCTACCTATAGCAATTTCAGCTGTCATAAGAGCAAAACCAAAAGTTACAGCCAAAATAAGATATGTCAGAAGAAATATACCCCCACCATAGTTTGCTGCAAGATAAGGAAATCTCCAGATATTTCCCAAGCCAACAGCCGAGCCTGCGGCAGCAAGCACAAACCCAAGCTTGCCTGTAAAACTACTTCTTTTGTTTTCCATAAAATACCTCCGAATAATAAAAATGTTTTATATATTTTATCACACTAAATCAAAAAAATCAATGTTATTTATATTATTTTTATTTTACAACTGAAAAATCACAGAATTTTACATTCTGTGATTTTTATTTCTTAACTTAAAAAGCTTGTTAATTCCAGTTATAGCCTGTTCTGTTGTAAGGAAATCCTTAGGCTTGAACTCACCATCAGTTCCTGTCATAACCCCGCAAGAACCAACTGCATTAACTGCGTCTTTTGCCCACTTTGAAACAGAAGACTCATCTTTAAATCCCGCTGATTTAATTTTAAGCTCCATACCAGCTGCCATTGCAGCGTTTTTAAGAATGACTGCAGTTTCTTCCCTTGTCAGAGCATCACCCGGGCCGAAGTTGTCATCACTTTTGCCATTTACAATTCCAAGTGCATAAAGCATATTAATACTATTATCGCAACCAACAGTATCTATAAAATAGTTTGAAAGATATGCTATTCCTCTTTCCGAAAAATAGTCATCGAGAGAGTAATAGTTTCCGCAAACACACAGGTAATTTGCAATTAAAATGCAAAACTCCTCTCTTGATATTGCCTTCCCGAAGGATAATGTTATTTCATAAGGTATCAACGAATTTGAAGCACCGTATAATACATCCTCTACCGCCCACTTATCACCCGGGAAAATCAGATAATCGGTTTTATCATTTATAACAAAAAGCGAATGGTTATATAATTCGTTTGAGGACATAAAGTCAGCATAAAGCTCGTCAAGTGTTGAATTATTTTCCGTCGGAACATAGCAAAGAAAATTATCCTCTCCATACTTCCCTATTTGCACTCCGGAATTAAGAAAATATGTTTTTTCTCCATCATCAGTTCTGAGCACAATTGCAACCCCGGAAAATGGATTTTTCACAACTCTGCGGCTAAGGAGCATATCCCCTACACCGTTACAGAAATCAACTATCTGTCCTCGGTCCAGTTCCATAGCTTTTTGCCTGTCAATGCTCATTATATAACCACTGTTAATTTCATCAACATTGAAAATGCCCATAGCCTCAAAAACAGTAAGTTCTGATTTTGGTTCTACATAACCTGCGTAAGCAGCATTATATAACAAAGCAAACAAAAGGATGGAAGCAAGAATGATATTTTTAATAATCTTCATTCAATCACACCCTATATGGCCAGATAACTATTGTTGATTTATCAGGAAGTTCGACATATATTTCAAACTTTGAAGGATCCTGGTCATTTACATAAAAGTCAATAACCTTAAAGCTTGCAATATGATTTGAAGAAATGATTTCATCGCCGTCAGCACTGTCAACATAGTCTCCCTTAATATACTCACTTACTTCACGGTAGCAATAGGGTAAATCATCACTGTGCGTACGGATAAACTCTTTTCCTACAATATTTGAAAGGTCAAGCATATATCTGCAGATTTCAGAATTTTCAAGCGAATAAAGACCCGTACAAATCATACTGTCAAGGAAACAATAACCGTCAATGTCAGAAATAATATTTTCTACACCATCAAAGAAAATATTTATGTTGAAATAAATCATTCCGTGGTCGTCATTATTAGCCTTAATCTGGAAAACATCAGCACCGTTATAACGATAGAATCCTGCACATCTGCCAAGGTCGCTGTTATAAAGCACGACAATTTCTTTATATTTATCATCAGAAACAATATCTGCCACTGCAATTGCATAAGGGTCATAGTCTTTGTCTAAAACATCATTGAAGCATACACCGTTTATCCAAAGTGCAGGAACTTCTTTTGTTCCGTCATCAAGAATTTTAGTAGGTATAAAAGCAAGCTTATCCTTTTCACCGTCACCGTCAAGGTCGAAAAAAGGCACATCATCAAGATTATAAGCCGCAAGAAATCCGCCTTCTCTTAATGTATGGAAACCGGACTTCCACTGAGCAGTGCCACGGTAAGCCTTGCCATTAGTTGAAATAAGCACAGAACTTCTGCTTCCATTCCATGTAACACCAAAATCCATCGCTTCGGAAATTGCACGAACGGGAATTGCAAGTCTGTCTTCAATTATAGATGCAGGAACATCAAGACAGATAGGTTTACCGTTCTTAATAAGAAACGGGTCGCCCTCTTTAATTGTAACCTCATAATCATCCTTAGTAAGAGTTGTTACTCTTGTTTCTTCATTCCATGACACAGTAGCTCCAGCCTTTTCGAAAACGGCACGGACAGGAACCATAACTCTTCCCTCAATAAGTGAAGGAGCATTGTCAAATTTTATTTCAGTATTATCAACATATACTTTTATGTTGCTCTGAGCAAAAGCTACCGTTGATAAAACAGCAGTAAAAGCTCCGAGAGCAATTATAAACTTCTTTAAATTCATTTTACTTATTCCTTTCCTTTATAAGACTATAAATCATTCAGATTTACTCGGCACCGAAGTAGCAGACGGAGCTGAGTTGTTAACAGACGGAACTGATGTTGCATCCGGCTTCGCAGTTGCCTTAGGAGTAGTTGTTGCCTGAGGACTTTGTGATGGTCTGGCATCATCTTCTTCAGGCTTTTCTGAACTCTCAGGGTCAGGCGATTCCTCAGGCTCTTCAGTTTCTTCTGGTTCAGCATAGTAGTGCTTTGAGCATACCTTTTTAGGCTGAGTACCATTTGCAAAATATGCTATCCTTGAAGAACAGTTTTTCTTAGATAAATTACCAGAATTGGTACAAATCTTCGCCTCTACAATTCCGGAAGGCTTCTCTATAGTTTTTTCTTCAAGATTCTCATGAACCTTCTGCATAACCTTTTTCCATACCGCAACTGAGGGATTGGAGCCGCCTACAGAACGCGGTGTATCATATCCATACCAAACTGCACCCACATAATACGGAGTGAAGCCCACAAACCATTTGTCATAGTTATCATTGGTTGTACCGGTTTTTCCGTAAGTAGGCATATCGGAAAGCTTCGCACTTCTTGCAGTACCATAACCACTGTTAACAGGCTCTTTCAAAAGGTCTGTCATTATATATGCGGTAGTAGGTTTAATAGCCTGCATTGCAGAAACCTTGTTTTCAAGTATAACATTA
This sequence comes from Clostridia bacterium, assembly GCA_045649825.1. Lineage (GTDB taxonomy): Bacteria > Bacillota > Clostridia > UBA1381 > UBA1381 > RGIG9115. The sequence goes on along the minus strand of JAZRQO010000002.1, from coordinate 87,740 downwards.
CCTGTTACATCAACAACTTTTGTATAGGTGTGGGGCTTTATATACTTTCCTGAATTTACAAATATTGAATAAGCAGCCGCCATTTCCTTAACCGTAACACCCTTTGTAAGACCACCAAGAGAAAGTGAACTGTAATTCTTATCAGCAGAAACAAGGGTTGATATTTTGAAATTATTTTCAAGATACGAATATGATTTATTAATACCCAACATATCAAGAACTTTAACAGCAGGGATATTTGCAGAACGTCCCACAGCTTCGTGAATTGACATATAACCCTTAAATCCCTTATATGAATTGGAAGGCTCCCATTTATCGCTTCCTATAGTTATTTTTTCGTCCTTAATAATTGTGGATTCAGTCGCATCACCGGTATCTATTGCAGGTCCGTAAACAGCAATTGGTTTAATAGCAGAACCTGGTTGACGCTTAGCCTGAGTTGCACGGTTAAATCCACGGATGTCAGTCTTTTTACCAAGTCCGCCAACTATACCTTTAATCTCACCCGTGTAGGGGTCCATAACAACCATTGCAGATTCTGCGCTGCTGCTTGGGAAATTTGATGTGTTTTCAAACACGCTTTCCATAGTTTCCTGTATGTCAACATCAATGGTTGAATATATCCTAAGCCCACCGTTTGTAATCTGCTGCTCTGCAAATTCCTCAGAATAACCCATTTTCGACTGAAGATCAGCCATTACATCACTTATTACCTGATCTACAAAATACGAAGAAACCGTATTATTCCTGTAAGCAGATTTACCTGCCAGCTTAATCGGGCTGTTAACAGCTTTTTGATATTCTTCCTGAGTAATCATTTCATGCTCAAGCATTTTTGAAAGAACTCTGTTACGCTTTTCCTTTGAAGATTCAGGGTTGGCATATGGATCATAACGGCTCGGAAACTGCGTTATACCAACTATCGTAGCTGCTTCCTGAATGTTTACATCTTTAGCAGACTTTCCAAAATACATCTTAGACGCAGCTTCAACTCCGTAACAGTTATTGGCAAGATATATAATGTTTAAGTACATTGTAAGAATTTCATCTTTTTCAAGCTGCTTTTCAAGCGCAATAGCACGCATCATCTCTTTAACCTTACGTGTCGCACTTTTGTCTGTTTCATTTGTAATATTTTTTATAACCTGCTGAGTAATCGTACTTCCGCCGTAAGACGCATCGCCAATTCCCATCTTTGCAAGTATATATTTAATAGTTGCACCCGTTGTTCGTTTAAGGTCAATACCATTATGCTTATAGAAACGCTCGTCCTCTATGGCAACAGCCGCATCCTTCAGATACTGGCTTATATCCTCGCTGGGCTTCCACTCCCTGTTAAAAGAAGACCTGATTCGCTCAAGCTCTGCTTCCTTGCCATTTTCATCTGTATACATAACGTATGAAAACTTATTATGTGCAAGGTCACTGAGATTCATATCATTTATTTCGGTAGAAACAGCGGTATACATTCCAACACCAATTCCTGTTCCGATTATGGTACAAACCATTGCAATTATAAGCAAAGCCACAAGCAATCCGCGGAAAAAGCTCTTGCGTTTTTTAGACCTTGCTTTCTTTTTCAGTCTTTTCTTAACTCTCTCACCGCTCCCGGAGCGCCTTGTTCCGCTTCGGTCCCGACGAAGTTCAGTTTCTTCGGGTGTATAATAATATTTTCTATCGTCATCATTACGGTAGTCCACAACTTTTACCTCCTTCTGTAAAAGGATACACAAATCTTATTATATTATATAAGATATTAATGTAAATTTCAAGTGTTTTTGAAAAAAAATCATTTTTTTTGAATAAAACTTGGTTATATGGAAAAAAATAGTACAGGTTAACCAAACAACAGGCAATTTACGTAATATAACTACATAAAAATAATTAAGGCGGTGCAATATTTTGAAAAGAAAAAGCATAATAATTATCGGTATAATAACAATTGTTTTGCTCATTGTTTCAATTTTTATAGGGATTTATGTAGGTCGTGATAATAAGAACGGAAACAAACCTATTTACGGGACAAAAAACAGCCCTTCACCCTCACCTACAGAAGGTGTTGCCGATACATTCACAACCGAAAACGGCAAGAAATACAAAATAATACTGGCAGACGACAATCTTATGCTATATTTCGAAGATGAACTGATAAACAAAACACAGGTATCTGCTGATGTTTTACCAAGAGCAGATATAAAAGCTCTGAGCACAGGAATAGAATATAACAGTCTGGAAGAAGCACTTGTAGATTGGGAAAGTTTATGCAATTGACGTAAACAAGTGTAATTAAGCGATATTAGAAGTATTTTTAAGAATTTAAAAGCTATTTTATATATTTTTACCTAAACCGCTTTATGCAGAATTTGCCTATTTCGGAAAAAAAGTTCATAATAACATTTAGCACTCAAAGTCATTGAGTGCTAAATGTATGTATATTAACAAGGAGGAGATATATAATGACAATCAAGCCATTAGCAGACAGAGTAGTAATTAAAATGTGCGAGGCTGAAGAAACAACAAAAAGTGGAATTATCCTTACAAATGCTGCAAAAGAAAAGCCGCAGGTTGCCGAAATTATTGAAGTAGGCCCGGGCGGACTTGTTGACGGCAAAGAAGTTGTTATGACTGTTAAAAAGGGTGACAAGGTTCTTATTTCAGAATATGCAGGCACAAAGGTTAAGCTTGACAGCGAAGAATATATTATTGTTAAACAGAATGACATTCTTGCAATTGTAGAATAATCAGGAGGTAAATATTATGGCAAAACAGCTTAAATACGGTGAAGATGCAAGACACGCACTTGAGGCAGGCATCAACCACCTTGCAGACACAGTTAAAATCACACTTGGTCCTAAGGGCAGAAACGTAGTACTCGACAAAAAGTTCGGTGCTCCTCTTATCACAAATGACGGTGTTACAATCGCAAAAGAAATTGAACTCAGCGACCCGTTTGAAAATATGGGTGCACAGCTTGTTAAGGAAGTTGCAACAAAAACAAACGACGTTGCAGGTGACGGAACAACGACTGCTACACTTCTTGCCCAGGCGCTTGTTCGTGAAGGACTTAAAAATGTTACAGCCGGTGCTAACCCCATGATTATCAGAAAAGGTATACAGAGTGCTGTTGACACAGCTGTTTCTGAAATCATAGGAAATGCTAAAAAAGTTAACGGAAAGGCTGACATCGCAAGAGTTGCAGCAGTTTCTGCCGCAAATGAAACAATCGGAGAGCTTATTGCAGATGCAATGGAAAAAGTAACTGCTGACGGTGTTATTACCGTTGAAGAATCAAAAACCGCTGAAACCTACAGCGAAGTTGTTGAGGGTATGCAGTTCGACCGTGGCTACATTTCACCTTATATGGTAACAGATACAAATAAAATGGAAGCTGTTATCGACGATGCTTTCATACTTATCACTGACAAGAAAATTTCAAACATACAGGAAATCCTTCCCCTTCTCGAGCAGCTTGTTCAGGCGGGCAAAAAGCTCGTTATCATTGCAGAAGATGTTGAGGGTGAAGCTCTTGCAACTTTGATTGTGAACAAACTCAGAGGCACATTCGTAGCAGTACCCGTCAAGGCACCCGGATTTGGTGACAGAAGAAAAGAAATGCTCAGAGATATTGCAATTTTAACAGGCGGAGAAGTTATTTCTGACGAGCTCGGGCTTGATCTAAAAGAAACTCAGATAACACAGCTCGGACGTGCAAGACAGGTTAAAATTCAGAAAGAAAATACAATCATTGTTGACGGTGCCGGAGATGCTGAGGCGATTAAGGGCAGGATTGCAGAAATCAAAGCCGCAATCGCAGTTACTACATCTGATTTCGACAGAGAGAAGCTTCAGGAAAGACTTGCTAAACTTTCAGGCGGCGTAGCAGTTATCAAGGTTGGTGCAGCTACAGAAACTGAAATGCAAGAAATGAAGCTCAGAATCGAAGATGCTCTTGCTGCTACTAAGGCTGCTGTTGAAGAAGGAATTATCCCCGGTGGCGGAACAACATATATCAATGCAATCCCCGCAGTTGAAAAGCTTCTCGAAACAACAACAGGCGATGAAAAAACAGGTGTTCAGATTGTGCTTAAAGCGCTTGAAGAACCTGTTAAGCAGATTGCTAAGAATGCAGGTCTTGAAGGTTCTGTAATAGTTGACAAGGTTAAGGCTCAGAAGAAGGGTGTTGGCTACAATGCTCTTACGGATGAATATGTTGATATGATTAAAGCAGGTATCGTTGACCCTGCAAAGGTAACAAGAAGCGCTCTCCAGAACGCTGCAAGTGTTGCAAGCATGGTTCTTACAACAGAAAGCCTTGTTACTGACATACCCGAACCTGAGAAGCCCGCTATGCCGGATCCTTCAATGGGCGGTATGTACTAAAACCTACACAAAAATCCCGAAACGCAAAACCGTTTCGGGATTAATTTTTTGTTTAAAATTCTCTTGTAAAAATATCACTTTTTTCAAGCAAATCGTGAACAGTATTAAGTCCGAGCCGTTTTAAAAGCTCAACCACGTAGGGATTTTCGGCAGGTGTAAGGTAGGTGGCATCATCGCCATATTCCATAATATGCACTCTTCCCTCTCCCGGATCAATAATTGATTTAGGCCCGCCAACACAGCCCCCGACACATCCCATACCTTCAAAAAAGTTTCCTTCAAGCTCACCTGATTTTAGCTTTTCAATCATTTCACGGCATGCTGGAACTCCATCTGCTTGTACTGTTTTAATTTTGATTTTTCTATCAGGATTAAGCCTTTCAAGTGTTTTTTGAACAGCCTCGCTTACACCGCCTGCTGCAGCATATATCCGCCCTGCGCGGGATGAATGGTCTTTATCGGTGTCATCCATCTCTGAAAGTGTAATATTTGCAGCATTAAAAATATCCTGAACTTCCTGAAACGTGAGTACAAAATCAATAGCATCGGAAACATCCGGCTCTCTTGCTTCGCTCTTTTTAGCAAGACACGGACCAATAAACACAGTTATTGCATCAGGGTAAAGCTTTTTTATAACCCTGCCGCAAGCTATCATAGGCGAAACTGCACCTGGTACGTGGGGCATAAGCTCGTTATATATTTTTTTAATCATTGCAATCCACATAGGGCAACAACAGCTGGTTAACTGATAATCATTTTCTGAATTTACGTGTCTATCAAATTCAAGAGCTTCTTTAAGAGTTAAAATATCAGCAAATAGAGCGACTTCTATCATACCAGTAAATCCAACCTTTTTAAAGGCACTTCTGAGCATACCTGGTGAACCATCGTGACTAAACTGACCATGAAATGCAGGTGCAACAAGGGCATAGGCTCTTTTTCCGCTGTGACGCACTGCTTTCATGGCAGGCAAAATATCACGGCTAGCAATAAGCTTTCCGGACTTACACGCATCCATACAGACCGCGCAGCCCGTACATTTATCTTTATCAATTGTAAGCCCGCCATTACCGTCATCCACAATTGCATCAAAAACACAGCTTTCGCGGCATGGATGACCACCTTCACAATCGCTGCAGCTTTCAGTTTTGATAACAACAGGGTGCTTTTCGGGATGAAGCAAACAATCAAGATGGTATGGATCAACCTCTAATTTCTCGGGGACTTTTCCACTAAATTCCTCATCCATCAAGCTTTGATATAGTTCTTCAAAAGTCAATTCTATCACTCCTCTCTCTTATTATACCAAAAGCGGTATGAAACATACCGCTTTTAAAAGTTATTGTTTTTTATCAGGAATAATAAATATAAATACAAGGGAGCTTAATAAAAGCAGAAACGGATAAAAGAGGTTTGGAATTATATGAAAAGCCGTTATATTAATTCCAAGCTCTGACGCAGCGGAAAGAGCCACCAGCATTTGTGCACCGTATGGAATAATCCCCTGGAATATGCAAGAGAAAGTATCAAGAATTGATGCAGACTTTCTCGGAGTAATTCCATAGTTATCAGACATCTGCTTAGCAATCGGATTTGCCATAACTATAGCAACTGTATTGTTCGCAGTTGCTATATCCATTGCTCCAACTAACACGCCCATACCAAGTTGGCCACCTTTTTTTCCCTTAAACACACGTTTGATACCATTTAAAAGTGCTTCAAATCCACCATATTCGCGAATGAGAGCACAAATTGCAGAAACGAGAATTGCAACCATTGAAGTTTCAAACATACCAGACGCTCCGGAACCCATGTTTGCAAGAAGATCAGTTGCAGGAGTTGTGCCCGTTGCAAGCATAATAACTGAGCCTGCAATAATGCCTCCCAAAAGAACAACAAACACGTTAATTCCAACAATTCCACCCACAAGAACAAGTATGTAGGGCACAATCTGAAGCAAATGATATTCACCTGTTACTGTTCCGCTGATTTCAGTATTAAAGGATTTTATAAGTATAATAACAATAGTAAGTATTGCAGCCGGTAGTGCTATAAAAAAATTCTCTCGGAACTTATCCTTCATCGCACACCCCTGACCATTACAAGCCGCAATAGTTGTATCAGAGATAAATGAAAGATTATCGCCAAACATTGCACCGCCCATAACTGCACCGATACAAAGGGGAGCATCAAAGCCTGAAGCCTTTGAAACAGCGATAGCTATAGGTGTTATAAGAGTTATTGTTCCAACAGATGTTCCCATAGCGGTTCAAACAAACCAGCTTACCACAAAAAGCACAGCCACAGCAAACTGAGCAGGTATATGGGAAAGCATAAAATACGCAACATACTCTGCACTCGTTCTGCCCACAACACCAACAAATATACCGGCTTCTAAGAATATAAGAAGCATAGTTACAATGTTTTTATCGCCTATGCCCTTACCCATCAGTTCAAGCTTTTCATCAAATGAAAGCTTTTTATTTTGTATGCATGCGGTAAGCAACGCAAGCAAAAATGCAACTACAATCGGGATATTATAAAACCCCATAGGTATTTTCATCACGTATTCAAACAATATTCCAAGTCCTAAATAAAAAACAAGAAATACACCGATTGGCAAAAGTGCCAAAGGATTACTTTTTTTCATATAATTCATCCTTTCATTATCTGATTATGCAGAAGCTTCTGCCATTTTGGCAAGCTCCTCATTTTCAAGCTGACGATATGCTACCTTACCTACAAGAGTTTTCGGAAGTTCTTCTCTGAACTCAAGGTCGTAGGGCATTGCATATTTTGCAACATTTTTACTGCAGTATTCAAGAAGCATTTGTTTTGTTACTTCATCCGGTTTATAACCTTCAGCAAGTTTAATAAATGCCTTTATTTTCTGTTTCTTATATTCATCAGGCACACCGATAACGCAACTCATCTGAACTGCAGGATGTGCATCAAAAATATTTTCCATCTGAGCCGGGTATACATTATAGCCGGACGTAATAATCATACGTTTTGCTCTACCTTTAAAGTATATGAAGCCTTCACTGTCCATATATCCAAGGTCACCTGTATATACCCAGGTAAGTCCGTCAGCGTGCGTACGCAGGGTATTTGCAGTTTCTTCAGGGCAGTTCATATACTCCTTCATAACAGTAGGTCCTGCAAGGAGAATTTCACCTTCTGCACCGTAGGGGACTTCATTTTCGGTATCAGGCTCTACAATTTTTATGTAGGTATCAGGGAACGGTACACCTATACTTCCCTTTTTATGCATATGCAAAGGAGTAAGGCAGCAAGCAGTTACGGTTTCAGTTGTTCCATAGCCCTCACGTACCTGAACCTTGCATTTATGGTCGTACAGAAAATTATCAAGCTTTTTCTTAAGCTCAATTGACAGCGAATCACCGCCTGAAAAAACACCCTTTAGGCTACTGAGGTCTGCCTTTTCCATAACAGGAGTACGGAGAAGTGCCTCATAAAGAGTGGGAACTCCTGCAATAAAATTACACTTATGCTTAATCATAAGCTTACCGTAGCTCTTTGGGGTAAATCTTGGAACAAGAATGCATCTTCCCGCCTGAGATAGCATAGTATGTATACAAACCCCAAGTCCGAAGCCGTGAAACACAGGCATTGCTGCAAGCATTTTATCACCGGGTCTGAAAATAGGGTTTGCTGCAATAACCTGTTGACCGAGAGCATTAAAGTTCTTGTTAGTAAGAACGATACCTTTATTTTTACCCGTTGTACCTCCCGAATATAGAATAACTGCAGGCTGGTCTGAAGATCTGCTCACTGCATAGTTATAAAAGCAATGATTGCCCATCTTCAGAAATTCGTTCCATCGGATAATTGGTGCATCTGCAGGGATTTTTCGGATTTTTCTGCCTTCTGTAAGCATATATCCAGCCTTGATAGGTTTTGAAAGCTCATCCTTAACACTTGCAATTATAATATTTACAACCTTAGTGTTATGGCGGATGCTTTCGAATTTGTTATAGAACTGGTCAAGTGTTATTGCAGTAACACTTTCGGAGTCGTTAAGATAAAACTCTATCTCATTTTCGGCAGACAAGGGATGAATCATATTCGCAATTGCCCCAACAAGGTTTACTGCATAGAACATATAAATTGCCTGAGGGCAGTTAGGAAGTGCAATTGTTACCCTGTCGCCCTCACGCACACCGATAGTGCGGAGCGCTTTTGCACATTTATGTATTTCCTCTATAAGCTTTGAATATGTTGTGGAACGTCCCATAAAATCAAAAGCAACATTATTGGGATATTCCTTAGCGACCTTCTCTACAGCTTCAAACATAGTGCCTTCAAAATATTCAAGCTTTAAGGGTATGTCACCCATATGTTCTGCCCAAGGCATTTTAGCTGTTACAGTTTCCATTTTAATATTCCACCTCTTCTTCCATTGGCTTTTCGAGAAGCTCAGGATTTTCAAGTAAAGTTTTCAAAAGACGAACTGTTTTTGAAAAATAATATCCATCTGCTATTCTCTCATCAACAGTAAGACCAATGTCAACACTGTCACGCATTTCCATATTGCCGTTTTCATCAAAGAAAGGACGGATTTTTTTCTCCCCTACAACAATAAACACAGATGTTGTTCCCCAATTTGAAAGATGATGATAACCACACTTAAGCTTGATAGAACCGAGGTTTGAAAGAAGAACTGTGGAATAATACGGATCACCTGCAGTTACAAAAGCGGGTGCCCATCCTCGTTTTTCCAGAAAGCATATAAAAGAAATGATTGAGTTTGATATAAACCTTGGAATTACATTTAGAATATCCATAAGCTGTTGTGTGCTGTCACCTTTAGAATCTGTGCGGCAGAATGAAACCTTTTTATATATTTCATTATGAACTGTATCAATTGTAGCACCCGGCTTTGCTTTAATTGTTGCCATTCCCTCTTCGGAATCGTCAGTAAATAGTTTTTTTACAACAAATGCCGCTGTAATGTCGTTTCTCTGATACATCCGTTTATTTGCAATAAAAATATTCATTTTAGGTCTTAAATAAATAGTCTTAAGAGCTGCGGTAACTATAGCCTGAAAAAGATTGTACTTATATTCAGGATTGTCCGCATTCTTCTTTTCAAGAAATTCATTTAAGTTTGTAAGGTCAATACGCTCCGAAATAAATGCCTCATTATCACATCTGTTTGGAAAAATAACAGGCATAACAAAGTGCATTGAGTCAACTTTTCTGATAAGCTTTGCGTCCTTACGGTCGCCAAATTTTCTTTTACACATAACAAAACTCACTTTCGACAATATACTTCATAATTATACATCAAAAAAAGCACCTTGTCAATCGTAGTAAAGACGAATTAAAGCTACCTTTTTTGTGCATTTTTGTACAAAAAAATTGCCGCAAAATTGCGGCAATTCCTAATTATTTTTTCAGCATTATTCCTGACTTTTCAAGTTCGGTTATTATTGCATTAACAGTCTCAGAAACCTCTTCTTTTGTAAGAGTTTTTTCGGGGTGTGAGAAAAGAATTCTTACTGTTATTGATTTTCCGTTATCATCTGTGTAGGTATCAACAACTCCAACGCTCTTGATAAGGGGGCTGTTTGCATTTTTAATCGCCTCTGAAATCGGAAAGAACTTTTCTGACATAAATGAGAGGTCAATTTCAATTCCCGGGAATCTTGAAGGTTCGCTATATGCAATGCTCTTATTTGCAATCTTTGCAAATTCTTCAACATCAATTTCTGCAAACACAATGTTAGCCTTTTTATCAATCTTCTTTGAAACCTGAGCATTAACAATACCCATCTCACCAATTAATCTTCCGCCACAGTAAATAGTATTGAGGTTTTTGGGATGCTGATACGAATGTGTTGCCTCAAGCTTTTCAAACGTTAAACTTTCATGCTTTAGGTCGTCTGCAATTATTGCAATAACATCTCTGAGTTCAAAGTAAAGCTGTTCCATTTCTTTTGATTTACTGAAAAGAGTGATTGCAAGCTTTTTCTGCTCATTGCAAAGTCCGTTTTCTTTATAGCCGTTAACAACTCTTCCAACTTCAAATACACCAAAATCAGTCGAAAATCCGGTGTTTGTATTAACCTGACAGAGCTGAGTTGGAACTATTGAACGACGAATTGTTTTGATATTGGGGTTGGTAGCGTTAATAAGCTCAACATTATCCTCAATTTCGATACCAAGAGCCTTATATTCATCAAAATACTGCCATACATAAGAATGAAGCTCGTGCATTGAAAAACGCTTAACAAGAATGTCCTTAATACGTTCTTCGTCTGTTTTTTCAACATCTGCACGTACAGGGTATGACGGAGCAACAACGGTATTTATATCAAAGTTGTCGTAGCCGTAAATTCTTGTAATTTCTTCAATTATATCCGCTTTGATTGTTACGTCTTTTGTAGCTCTCCAGCTTGGCACTTCAACTGTGAATTTGTCACCATCAAGAGTTACTTCAAAGCCAAGAGATTTAAGGGTTTTAACGATTGTATCATTTGAAATTTCAATACCTGTATAACGGTTTACAAATTCCTTTTCAAAGGAAAGAGTTACCTTATCATACTTATGAGCATACTCGTCTGTGAGCGCAGATACAACCTTTGCACCACTGTCAATATCGGTTAGAAGCTTTACAAAGCGCGCAACAGCGGGCACTGTCATTTCAGGGTCAAGGCACTTTTCATAACGCTGAGAAGCGTCTGTTCTATGTGCCAGTCGAACTGTTGATTTTCTGATTGATGAAGCATCAAATGTAGCAGATTCGAGTATAAGAGTTGTGGTATCTTCCACAATTTCAGAATCAAGACCACCCATAATACCTGCAATGGCAACAGGTGTGTTATCGTTGCAAATCATAAGAGTATTTTCGTCAATTTGTCTTTCTACTCCGTCAAGAGTTTTGAAAGTAAAAGGTTTATCAAATCTCTTTATTCTTATTTTTTCAACCTTACGTGAATCAAAAGCGTGCATGGGCTGTCCCATTTCAAGCATAAGGTAGTTTGTAAGGTCTGCCAGGAAATTGAGTGCCCTCATTCCGCAGTAATACAAACGGATTTTCATATTCACAGGGCTTTCATGGCGTGTGATATTCCCAAACTGTATACATGAGTATCTCTGACAAAGCTTATCCTCAATTTTTAAATCTACTTTGTCAAGACTATCGTATACAGAAAGGTCTGCAGTATCAAGAGGCTTAAGTTCTCTTCCTGCAATTGCAGCAAATTCACGGGCTATTCCGTAATGTCCCCAAAGGTCAGGGCGGTTTGTTAGTGATTTATTATCAACTTCAAAAACTATATCGTCAATTTCATAAATGCTTTTAAGGTCAGTACCGTTAGCAACATCATCAGTAATTTCCATTATACCGTCGTTATTGTCGCTGATACCTATTTCTTTTTCAGAGCAACACATACCGTTTGAAGTATAGCCTGCAAGCTTTCTCGGAGTAATTGTTATTTCACCAATCGTAGCACCAAGCTTTGCAAAAGCAGTTTTCATACCTACTCTTACATTTGGTGCACCGCATACAACATCCGTAAGCTCCCCGTCACCAGCATCTACCTTTAAAAGGTGAAGCTTTTTAGATTCAGGATGGTCTTCAACGGATTTGATTTCAGCTACAACAATTCCACTTAAATCGCTACCCTTAAAGAAAATTTCGTTTTCAACTTCTGCAGTTGAGAGTGAAAACTTATTTATAAGCTCAAGCTTATCAAGGCCGGACAAATCTACGAAGTCCGAAATCCAGTTCATTGATAAAAACATATTTGTCCTCCTCCTTTATTTATCGTCTGTGAATTGTGATAACACTTTCAAACTTCCGCTATTAAGGTCACGTATATCTTTAACGTCGTACTTCATCATAGCAAGACGTGTAAGTCCTAAACCAAATGCAAAGCCTGTGTATTCTTCAGGGTCAATTCCGCCAGCTTTAAGAACTTCAGGATGAATCATACCGCAGGGGCAAAGTTCAAGCCAGCCGCTGTGCTTACAGGACGGACAACCCTCACCACCGCAGATAAGGCAACTTATATCAAGCTCAAATCCCGGCTCCACAAAGGGGAAAAATCCCGGGCGAAGACGTACCTTTATATCCTTTTGGAAAACCTCTGAAAGCATTGTTTTCATAAAGAAAATAAGATTTGAGATAGATATATTTTTATCCACCATAACGCCTTCCATCTGGAAAAATGTGTTTTCGTGGCAAGCATCTGTTGCCTCGTTACGGAAACATCTTCCGGGGAAGATTGCTTTAATGGGCTTTCCTTCTTCAAAAAGGGCTTTTTTATACTTTTTATAAATAGCATTCTGAGCTGCAGAGGTATGCGACTTCAGAAGCTGACCGTTGTCAAGATAATAAGTATCCTGCATATCACGTGCGGGATGGTCTTTAGGGATATTAAGGGCTTCAAAACATTCATAGTCTGTTACGATTTCGCTGTAATTCTCAACGGTAAAGCCCATAGAACGGAAAATTCCCTCACACTGCCTCTGAACAAGAGTAATGGGATGGTATGAGCCTCTGTCAAGATTTGCAGGCATGCTAACGTCAAATTCAGGCATACGGCTATTTTCAAGCTCAATTTCTTTAAGCCTCAGTTCTTCCCTCTTAGCAGTGATTGCATCGTTAACTTCATTTTTGAGAACATTTACTTCTTGTCCGAAAGTTTTCTTTTCTTCAGGAGATAAGTCCTTCATCCCCTTCATAAGCTCTGTGACAAAACCTTTTTTGCCTATATATTCAACTCTTAAGGCTTCAAGGTCGTCCATCGTTTCAATTTTAGCAAGGCTTTCATTAAAAGCCTGCTTCAACTGTGTCATATCCATAACTTAGTTTCCTTCCTGTATATAAGTACTCACGGCAGCCGCACTTATAGCACGGCTGCCTTAAAATCAAGCATCAATTGTTGAAATTGTAAGTGTTGTTTCCTCAAGAACGTCCAGCAACACCTTAACTGTATCAAGTGCTGTAAAGATTGTTACGTTGTTATCAGTAGCATGACGTCTGATTTCATAACCGTCGGACATATGACCTGCAGAACCGATATCCTTTGTATTGATAACGTATGCAATATGTCCCTGGCGAAGTGATTCAGGAATTTCGTCACTTCCGTCGCTTATTTTTTCAAGGATGTGGGTACGTATTCCATTCTTTTTAAGAAATTCTGCAGTTCCCTTTGTTGCTTCAATATTGAAGCCAAGGTTGTAGAAACGCTTAATTAAAGGAAGCGCTTCTTCTTTATCCTTATCAGCTATTGTTGCAAGAATAGTTCCGTAGTTCTGAAGGTGCATCCCCGAAGCCTGGAGTGCTTTATAAAGAGCACGGTTAAGCTTATCATCATAACCGATTGCTTCACCTGTTGACTTCATTTCAGGTGAAAGGTATGCATCAAGACCGCGTATTTTGCTGAATGAGAATACAGGCACCTTAACGTACCAACGCTTTTTCTCATTGGGATATACATCAAATATTCCCTGCTCCTTAAGGCTCTTACCCATAATAACCTCTGTTGCAATATCAGCTAAACTGTAGCCTGTTGCTTTTGAGAGGAAAGGAACAGTACGTGATGAACGCGGGTTGACTTCGATTATATAAACATCATCATTTTCGTCTACAATAAACTGAATATTGTAAAGTCCGATTATTCCGATACCAAGACCAAGCTTCTTAGCGTACTGAAGAATTATACCCTTAACCTTGTCAGAAATACTGAATGTGGGGTAAACGCTGATTGAGTCGCCGCTATGAACGCCTGTACGTTCAACAAGCTCCATTATACCCGGAACAAAAACGTCCTTACCGTCACAGATAGCATCAATTTCAACTTCTTTACCCTGTATATATTTGTCGACAAGAACAGGCTTGTCTTCATCTATTTCAACTGCAGTTTTAAGATAAGTTCTGAGCTGTTCCTCATTCGCCACAATCTGCATTGCACGTCCACCAAGAACGAAGCTTGGACGAACGAGCACGGGATAACCGATTTCAGCGGCAGCTTCAATTCCGTCCTCAATTTTTGTAACCGCCTTACCTTTAGGCTGTGGAATATTAAGGCTCTTTAATACCTTTTCAAAGCTGTCACGGTTTTCCGCCCTCTCAATTGCTTCACAGTCTGTTCCGATTATCTTAACTCCACGCTTCATAAGAGGCTCTGCAAGGTTAATTGCAGTCTGTCCGCCAAGTGATGCAATAACACCTTCAGGCTTTTCAAATTCTATAATGTTCATAACATCCTCGGTTGTGAGAGGCTCGAAATAAAGCTTATCGGCAGTAGTATAGTCTGTTGAAACGGTTTCGGGGTTATTGTTTATAATAATAGCCTCGTAGCCTGAATTTTTAATAGTTGTTACAGCGTGAACAGTTGAATAGTCAAACTCTACTCCCTGCCCTATTCTGATAGGACCTGCACCAAGTACCACAAGCTTCTTTTTGTTGGTCAGTACTGACGCATTCTCACCTGTGTATGATGAATAGAAGTAAGGAATATATGCATTTGTATGGCAAGTGTCAACCATTTTGAACACAGGGAATATATTGTTTGCCTTACGCATATTAAATACTTCCAGCTCGTCCATATCCCAAAGCTTTGCAATGAACTTGTCACCAAATCCCATCTTCTTTGCTGCCTTGAGAGTTTCTATGTCACCCTTTGAAGCGGAAATAGTCTTTTCCATTGCTATTATATTCTTGATAGCTTCAAGGAAGTAAGGAGTAATCTTAGTAACTTCATAAAGCTTTTCAATGCTTGTACCGCGACGGAGAAGCTCTGCTACTGCAAAAATATTGTCGTCCTTAAATTCTTCGAGATATTCAAAAAGCTCAGCATCAGTTCTTCCGTCAAACTTAGCAAGATGGAAATGACAAACCCCTGTTTCAAGTGAACGTACTGATTTGAGCAGACACTCTTCAAGAGATGAACCGATACCCATAACCTCTCCGGTTGCTTTCATCTGAGTTCCAAGAGTGTTAGGAGCTGTAGCAAACTTATCGAATGGGAATCTTGGAAGCTTTGCAATTACGTAGTCAAGCTGCGGCTCGAAAGCTGCATTTGTGTTTGCAATCGCGATATCTTCAAGTGCCATACCAACTGCAATTTTTGCAGTTACTCTTGCAATGGGATAGCCGCTTGCCTTTGAAGCAAGAGCTGATGAACGGGAAACTCTGGGGTTTACCTCTATGAGGTAATACTCGCTCGAATTAGGATTAAGAGCAAACTGAACATTACATCCACCCTCAATTTTAAGTTCACGTATAAGCTTTATAGCACTGTCGTTAAGCATTTTGAGGTCATGATCGTTAAGAGTCATAATAGGTGCAACAACCAAAGAGTCACCTGTATGAACACCAACAGGGTCGATATTTTCCATGCCGCAAATTGTTATAGCGTGGTCGTTAGAGTCTCGCATTACTTCAAACTCAATTTCTTTATAGCCCTTTACACTCTTTTCTATAAGAACCTGATGAACGGGAGAAAGCTTAAAGGCATTAAGACCCACTTCAATTAGCTCTTCTTCGTTATATGCAAATCCGCCACCTGTTCCGCCAAGAGTAAATGCAGGGCGAAGAACAACGGGGTAACCTATTTCTTTAGCTGCTTCTTTTGCTTCTTCAAGAGAGTATGTTATTTTTGAAGGAATAACAGGCTCGCCGATAGATTCGCAAAGCTCTTTGAAAAGCTCTCTGTCTTCCGCCCTTTCAATACTTGCACTGCTTGTACCGAGAAGCTCTACTCCGCATTCTTTTAAAACGCCCTTTTTCTCAAGCTGCATAGCGAGGTTAAGACCTGTCTGACCGCCGATACCGGGAACGATGGCGTCAGGACGCTCATAGCGAAGAATTTTTGCAATATATTCAAGTGTAAGAGGCTCCATATATACCTTATCGGCAATAGTTGTATCTGTCATAATTGTTGCAGGGTTGGAGTTACAGAGAACAACCTCGTAGCCCTCTTCCTTAAGAGCAAGACAAGCCTGAGTTCCTGCATAGTCAAATTCAGCAGCCTGACCGATAACGATCGGACCTGAACCGATAATGAGTATTTTTTTGATATCTGTTCTTTTTGCCATAAAAATTCCTCCTGAAGTTTGTATTTGGTTTGTTTCAAAAAAAACGGCTCCTGCAAACAATTAATCAATCATTGCACAAGCCGGAAAAATATGTGATATTTTGCGAATTGGAAACAGAATAATCGGCAACAGTTGTATCTGTAGCCGCAATATTAAGCCCTGATATAATTGCCTGATGATACTTCATAGCCTCTGTTTCTCCCTTCAAAATACTGATACGTTTTAAGACGCATTTAATCTCATAATATTATACCCCATTTTTCAAAAAATGTCAACAGTATTAATAGTATTTTTTTGGATGAAAAAAACAGAGAATTTTGTATAGTTTTTAGTTATTGTCACAGTAATTCTTCAAGTGCATAAATATCATCATCGGTAGTTGACCAACAGGTTGCAAGCCTTATTACCGAATGTTCACCGTCAAGTCTTTCCCACAGA
The DNA here is from genome assembly GCA_045649825.1 of Clostridia bacterium. Lineage (GTDB taxonomy): Bacteria > Bacillota > Clostridia > UBA1381 > UBA1381 > RGIG9115. The sequence goes on along the minus strand of JAZRQO010000002.1, from coordinate 70,847 downwards.
CTATAACCTAATAAACCGTCAAGCTCTGAGAGTTTCTTGTTGCTGACCATAGGAAATTGCTGATTTGTGTGAGAGTCCATATAAAATTCATAGCCCTTATTCTTTAAAACTTCTTTAAGTTTTTTTGCCGTTTCAATACCGTGCTTGCCTATTTTAAAATATAAATCATCTGTAAAGAGTGCGTCAAACTGAACACCAAGAAGTCGTCCTTTAGCAAGCATTGCTCCCCTTTGCTTTACCATAGTCATAAAGCAGGCAGGAGCAGAATTACCCGTAAATACTACCGCCTCACCGCAAAGGGCTCCCATCTTTGTTCCGCCAATATAAAACACATCACAAAGTTTTGCAACATCTTCAAGCGTTACATCTGTATCATCACTCATAAGCCCGTAACCAAGTCGGGCACCATCCATAAAGAGAGGAATTTTATACTCCCTGCAAATTTCTGACAGCTCCTGAAGCTCAGATTTCGTGTATAGAGTTCCATATTCCGTGGGATGGGATATATACACCATACCTGGATAAACCATATGCGTGCAGGAGGGGTCTTTATAAAATGCATTTATGTAGTCACTTACATTTTTCGGTATGAGCTTGCCGTTTTTGCCTTTTAGTGCAATAACCTTATGCCCTGTATATTCAACTGCACCCGCTTCGTGCACGTGTATGTGCCCTGTATCGCAGGAAATTACACCTTCATAGCTTTTGAGCATAGTTGAAATTACAACAGCATTTGTTTGAGTGCCGCCAGAAATGAAAAACACCTCTGCATCCGAACAATTACACGCTTTTTTAATTTTTTCTTTTGCTCTTTCGGTGTATATATCCGTTCCGTAGCCTGTTAATACCTCGGTGTTGGTTTCAGATAACCGTTTGAGAATCTCGGGATGTGCACCCGTTATATAATCGCTTTCAAAAGATACATATTTTTTCATAGCTTTATCCTCCGCAAATATATTCTAACACATAATTTTCCTGTTGTAAAGAGAAAAACTGACGATATGTCAGTTTTTCTCTTTCCTGAACTCAAACGGAGCGCTTCCGTATTGTTCTTTAAATATTTTTCTGAAAAAGCTTTCGTTCTTATAGCCCGTAAGTTCAATTATTTCCTGAACAGACATATCCGTTTCTGTTAAAAGCTTTGCGGCATATTCGCATCTTATCTTTTTAAGGAGCTGCGAAAAAGAAATATTCATAACAGACCGTACCCATGGACCTATATAAAACCTGGAATAACCGATTTCGTCTGCCAGACCTTCAAGAGTTGCATCCGTAAGGTGGGTTTTTATATAGTCTTCAATTTTTTCTTTATTCATATTCTTTAGTTTTTTTACGCCATAAACCTTCATGGTTTTTATGCCCTCTTTTACCTCTTCAATTACGGGGATAGATGGTGCTGCTCCCTTTCGTGAAACCGCAATGCCCGAAGCTGCAGAAGCAAGCTTTAAAATCTCTGCACATTCAGTTCCCACAGAAACAAGGGCTGCAAAGTATCCTGCAAATGTATCACCTGCACCAACAGTATCTACTGCCTTTACCATAAAAGCAGGATGTGTGAGCCTTATTTCACCATCTGTATAAATACATCCGTTTTTGCCAAGTGTAAGCACTGTTTTAAGCATGGGATATTCCTTTTTTACAAAACCTATAAATTCATCAGGCTCGCTTTTTCCTGAAATGTCTTTGGCTTCCACTTCGTTAAGAATAAGATATGTTACCTTTGAAAGGTCTATCTTTTTAAGTTCTTCATTTAAAGGTGACGGGTTAAATACGATTTTCAAACCTTTTTCATAGCCTTTATCCACAAGGTATGGCACATTGCTTATTTCATTCTGCATAAGAAGAATATCGCCCTCATCAAAGTGAGAAAGTACCTCATCTATGTATTCTTCCGTTATCGCTTCGTTAGTTCCTTTATATGTGAAAATAGAATTTTCCCCGTTATCATCAACCTGAATTATAGCGTGGCCGTTAGGTTCATCTGCACGTTTAACATAATCAAGATGAACTCCGCTTTCTTTAAGAACATCGGCAAGAAATTCTCCGTCGTTTCCGATACAGCCTGCAAAATAAACCTCCGCACCGCCGCGCGCTGCAGCTATTGACTGATTAAGTCCTTTTCCACCCGAAAAAACTTCTCTGCCCTTTGAAATAAGCGACTCACCTGCACGCACAAGATGGTCAACTCTGTATACATAATCAATATTACATGAACCAAAACTCAAGACTTTCATAATCATAATCCTTTCCGCACCCTAGGCACAAAACATATTCTGGTTTCAGTATATCATACATCTTCATATTTGAAAAGGTCTGTTTTAACTAAAAAACAGACCTTTTCAAATGTTTTTGGTAGTTAACCCCTCAATTAATGTTTGTTTATATATTCCTCAAGTATAGCTGCCGCGTCGCCTACAAGTTCTACGCAAGGACGGGCTTTGTAGTATTTTTCTGTTCTCTCATCAGGCACGTGAGAATCCTTACCTGCCTGAAGTCCAAGAAGTTCACGGCAGATAATTGAGCCGTTGCTTTCGGAAAATTCCGCTGCAAGTTCCTGTATTTTTTTGTAATGCTCTGTTTTTTCGAGGCTAGCTTCAGGTGAACTGTAGCCGTATTTTATACCAGCTACCATAAACATTCCGCTAACAGCTCCGCAAACCTCACGAAGCCTACCCATTCCGCCTCCAAATGATGAGGCAAGCTTCATTGCAGTTTCCATATCAATGCCAAGTTCTTCAGCATATGCACCAACCACCGCCTGAGCGCAGTTATAGCCTTGTTTAAACAGTTCTTTTGCTTTTTCTGACTTATCCATAAGTTTATTATTCCAATCCAATTATTTTGTTTACAATTTCGTCAAGGGCATCAACATTGCTATCCTCAACTTTCCCTGCATCACAAAGTGCTGCAATTTCAGGCATAAATGGCATTTTTGCAACAGTTTCTATATCGTTTGCTTTCGCAGTTTCATCAGCCTTGCTCTTACCGAACACCTCTATTTTCTTACCACATTCAGGGCAAAGAACATAGCTCATATTCTCAACAAGACCGAGAACGCCGATATTCATCATCTTCGCCATCTTAACAGCCTTTTCCACTATCATCGAAACAAGTTCCTGAGGCGAGGTTACAACTACAATTGCATCCACGGGGATAGACTGGAATACCGTTAAAGGCACATCGCCTGTTCCCGGGGGCATATCAATAAACATAACATCTATATCTCCCCAAATAACATCCGTCCAGAACTGCTTAACGGTTCCGCCTATAACAGGGCCACGCCATATAACAGGATCTGTTTGATTTTCAAGCAGAAGATTTATAGACATAAGGCTTATTCCATCCTTCGTCTTAACAGGAAAAATACCGTCGTCATTACCCTTTGCATTCTCAGTTATACCAAACATTTTAGGTATAGACGGACCTGTTATATCAGCGTCGAGAACTGCAGTTCTCAGGCCTTTTTTATTACAAGCAGTAGCGAGTAATCCGCTTACCAATGATTTACCAACGCCGCCTTTACCACTGACTACTCCAATTACTTTTTTCACCTGAGAAAAAGCATTCTGAGGCGCAAGAAGACTCTCTGCAGTTCTGTCTGAACAGCTCTTTCCGCAGGTTTCACAGTTGTGACTACATTCACTCATTTTATAAACTTCCTTTCTTTGCACAAAAAGAGAATGTGTAAAAATACGCAGACCGTTCTGCATCATTTTTACCCATCCCTTCAGTTTTCACATAGATTTTTATTTTTTAGGATTGACAATATCTCTCCAGTCAAGGTCACCTCTGTCAAGACCGTGTATAAGCACTTCTGCCGTTGCAACATTTGTTGCAATGGGAATATTATGCATATCGCAAAGTCTGAGAAGTGAAAAAACGTCAGGCTCATAACCTTCTCCACTTAAAGGATCACGGAAAAACAGAACAAGGTCTATTTCGTTATATGCTATACGTGCACCAATCTGCTGATCGCCGCCCTGAGGACCTGACAAAAATCTGTAAACATTCAGTCCGGTGCCTTCGTTGATAAGCTTACCTGTTGTTCCTGTCGCAAATAAAACATGCTTGTCCAGTATGCCTTTATAGGCAATACAAAACTGTACCATCAACTCTTTCTTCTTGTCGTGTGCTATCAATGCAATATTCACAGTTACAAACCCCCAATTACTTAATATTTTTTAAAGATACGCTTTTTACGGTATATAAATCCTGATTTCTTTTTGTCAAGCTTGATTATGGGAACATCCTCTCCCATAATACGTGAAGCAATATTTTCGAAAGCCGTGAAAGCAACAGTGCTTCTGTCGGCATCAGGCTGACTTATAATTGCTGAATCATATGGTACTATTCCAAGTAAAGGAATACCAAGCAGGTCAACAATATCGTCAAGATTCCACATAATACCCTTGTTAATAAAGATAGGATCCACACCGTTTACAACGAGCGTTATATCGTCTATATTATTCTTTTCAAACAAATCTACACATCTGTCAGCATCTCTGATTGATGCTATGTACGGCTGTACAACCACAATAGCCCTGTTACATATACTAAGCGGTACACTAAGTTCAAGACCAGCAGGGCAATCCACAATAACATAGTCAAATTTTTCTTTGAGTTCGTTGCAAAACTCCGCAAAGCGTTCACTATTTATATACTTTCCGCCTCTGCTCTGAGACGCCGGAAGAAACATAAAACCGTCCGTACCGGGAATTTGTATCATTGCTTCTTCTGCACTGACACGTCCGTCAACGCAGTCAAGAATATCGTATGCAACCTCATCCTGCACGCCAAGTGCAAGGTCGAGATTTCTCAATCCGAAATCAGTATCTATAAGCAGAACTCTGCTACCCTTTTTGGCAAGAGCCTCGCCAAGACCTGCAGTAAGAGCAGTTTTACCCACTCCGCCTTTTCCGGAAGATACTGCAATAACCTCTCCCATAACTAACCTCCGCTGATTTATAAATTCTTCCACCTGGTGCATTATACCACAAAAAAACTTATTTGTCCATATTTTTTATAAAATTTTCTCAACCAAAACCACACGTTTTATCAAATATGCCATTTTCGGGAAAGTTTCTTGTGCAATTTTATCAAATTCAAGACCTACGTCTGCAATTTTTACAGTCTCAGGATTGAAACCTGTTGCATAAATTCTGGAATTTTCATCACCGGCTGCACCTGCAATGGCAATTCCTTCAAGATTACCCATTATGTATACACTGCCGTCTGCGCAAACCGTTCCGCCCACTGAAACATTACCCACAACAAGTAAATCTCCCGGTGTTCTGATAGTTTCACCACAGCTTATATTGCCGCAATATAGCCTCACATCCATTTTTTGCGGTTTAATATACTCCGTTTTATCAGTTTTAAGCATAGCTCTTGACTGTTTTGCCGCCTTTTCAAGCTCCTCCATAAACCATGCACCCATCTGAGTATGGTTTTGTGCCACAACCTCAGGCTCAGGCTTTTTCAGGGCTTCCGGCTCTGCAAATAATATGTTCGCTTCAGGATAAATGGTATTCATAACAGATCTTATACGAAGCTCATCTGATTTTGAAAACTCACGTCCGCTCACACGAATGTCACATTCACCCTTAAAAAAGCTTCCGGCGCTTTTGATTTTTTCACGTATTGCGGACATTATCAAATTAATATCCGCGCTGCTGTCTACAATCATATTAATTCCGCCGGGGTATCCTTTAAGCACAACAATTTCATTATTTCCCACAAATACCACTCCTAATTTTTTAATCAAAAGTCTGATGCAACATTAAATGCAGAAACAGCTTCATCATTTAGTTCAAAATAATAATCAAACAAATCCTTTGCAACATATGCGGCATTTACTCCCCGCACTCCGTGCTCAATCACGACGCAAACTGCAATTTCAGGCTTATCAAATGGTGCAAAAGCTGTAAAAAGTGCATTATTGGAAACTCGTGAGCCTACCTGTGCAGTTCCCGTTTTTCCGCCTATGGGAACAGGATAGCCTGCAAATATACCTCTTGCAGATCCTTGCTCCGCCACATCCCTCATTCCTTGCAAAACAGAATTTAGTGCAGTTTTATCAATACTAATATTTTCTTCAACCTGTGAACTAAATTCTTTAATTAAAGTCCCGTCCACTCCTGAATGTATGCTCTTTATAAGCTTAAGCTTATATCTTTTTCCGCCGTTAGCAAGGGTTGCTATATAGTTTGCAAGCTGTAAGGGAGTAAATGAATTTACCGATTGCCCTATAGAAGCCTGGAGTGTATCTGCCCCAAACCATCCCTGTTGGTTTAAAATACCTGTTATTTTCTTTTTATTCTCAGGATTTGCCACCATTCCTCGGGCTTCTTCAAAAAGCCCGGTTCCCGTAGTTTTTCCAAGACCGAACTTATGTGCATATTTACTGATTTCGTCAATTCCCGTTCTCTTACCTGCTTCATAGAAAAAATAGTTACAGGAGTTTGCAATTGCTTGTGTTACATTAAGTTCACCGTGAGTTTTTCCCTGTTCAGACCAAATCCAGCATCTCGGACGGTAATCTTCGTATTCGGTGTATATACCAAGGTCATCTATTTTTTCGTCGGCAGTAATTTTTTCCGTTCCGAGAGCTGCTATAGCAACAAGAGGTTTAAAGGTAGACCCGGGAGAGTATGTTCCGCTTACTGCACGATTCCATAACGGCAGTGCATTATCTGACGCAAGATTTAAATAATTACCGCCATAAGTAGAAACATCATAGGTAGGATACGATGCACAAGCCAGTATTTCTCCCGAATGCACATCAATCACAACAGCTGCACCAGAATCCGCATCTGAACCGTTCTTGTATCCACCCGTTTCGCTTATATATTTAACAGTTCTCTCAAGAGATTCTTCGAGAACAGACTGCATCTCAATGTCAATCGTAAGGACTACATTGCGACCTTGCATAAACCCTCCGTCTATACCTTCCCTGCCACGGAGAAATTCCTCTGCAAGCCTTTCTACTCCCTGTTTACCGACTATATCATTATAGCAGTAGCCCTTATTTTTTAAACTCGCATATTCGTCTTCGTTTATTTTGCCGATAGTACCTATAATATGAGAAGCTACGGAATCATTCACATAGGTTCTTTTGTAATTTACTGTGCTATCAGCCGATTTAACCGCCACGTCATATGCAAGAACCCTCCCGTATCTGTCGAGAATACTTCCTCTGGGCGCTTTTACAACTCCAGAAACTGAAGCTCTGTTCTTCAAAGCTTTTCTATATTCATCGCTCTGAAAATTTTGCATATAAAAAAGTTTTAAAAGCAGCGCAACAAAAGCAATTATCACAATAATGTATATAAATAGAAACCTTGATTTTGATTTTTTCAAAAACATACCTCTTTTCAGAAAATACGATTTTGCCTAAGCGAAGAAATTTTAATATTCAGATAATGCAAACACCCAAAAATCAAAGCATTTAATATAATATACAATCCTTCTATTTCTGTTATCATTCCCATTAATATGAGAACGAAAAAAAATATAACACCAGAAAAACACGGATTTGAAATTCTAAGTGAAAACAAGATTAATGAAAAATACACATTTACAAGTATATTAGCCAAGAATATACCACCGCCAAATGCCGAAGTTATAATTCCGCTTATATACGACAACATAATTACAACATGCAGTCTTTTGACAAAAACACCGCACAAACCTGAAAAAATCAGCATTGCTTCAATATATTCTGAATTCACAAAAACAACCGTGCTGATACACAATAATAAGACGATTTTTAAAGCTCTGAACAATCTATTCATTGACGATTACAATAACTTCCGAAAACTCCGATATATTTTGTGATGGTTTTATAAAAGCTTGCAAATTTCCAAATTTTTCATAAATCCCTTGAATTTCGCCTACAAATATCCCCTCAGGCAACCCATCTGCACCTGATGTTTCAATTATATCACCATCACAAACACCTGAGTTTGCATCTGTGAGTACCATGCCGTTACCGTCACCATAAGCAACATAAGAAATTCCATTGCGAACATTTCTCACACAGACTTCATAGTTTTTATTTACAATTGTTTTAATAACACTATATTCATCTGATGTTTCGGCAATACAACCTACAAGACCATTATAGGATACAACAGCATTCCCTACCATAATACCGCTTTGAGTACCTTTATTAATCACAAATTCACCATCATTCCTGACAGAAGCTCTCCCTGCAGCAACAGAGTATCCTGCTATTTCCGATTTATTCTTGATATCAAGCAATAGCTCCAGACGGCTTATTTTCTCGTTATATTCAAACACTTCAGCAAGGTTGCGTTCAAGCTCCGAAACACGTGCATTAAGTCGGATATTTTCTTTTTTGTAATAGTCGAGGGTTCGGAAATAATCTTTAAAATTCTTCGTTCGGGTAATTACATTCACGGAATATGTCAAAACAGGAGTAACTGCCATTCTTGTAAGGTGTAATATACTGTTTGAAAACGGAAGTAACATAAAGGAAATAAGCGTTACAATAACAAAAACACAAATCACTTTACCCCCTGATTTGTGTTCAGTTGATGGTGTTTGAAATCGCAATTGCACAACCTCTTACAACCGCCGTTTCACAATTGTCAGCAAGCACAGTTTCAATACCCGTTTGCATTCTTATAAGGTCGCATAGACCTTTAAAACGGGCACCTCCGCCTGTTAAGACTATGCCGCTTTGTGATATATCCGATAGAATTTCAATAGGTGTCTTCTCTAGCACAAAGCGTATTGCATCCAGAATTCGTTTTACGTTTCCACCAACAGCTCCACCCACCTCAGCAGAATTGATTACTGCACTCCCCGGAAGACCTGATGCCGCATCTCTGCCGTTTACTGTAAATTCTGCAAGACTTTTTTGTTCACACAAGCTACCTATATTGATTTTAGTAATTTCCGCCGTTTTTTCCCCAATATTTATACCATAATGCTTTTTTACAAAGCTCTTTATGTCATTATCAAAATCATTACCTGCAATTCTGAGCGTTGTTCCGCAAACAACCTCACCCATACAAATAACTGCAATTTCAGTGCTTCCTGCACCAATATCAACAATCATTCTGCCTTGAGTAGAATTAACATCAAAACCTGCACCTAAAGCCGCAGCAACTGCAGTTTCAATAATCTGCACGCTTTTTGCCCCTGAAGCAATCAGAGCAGATTTCAAAGCTCTGATTTCTACATCAGTTGCACCACTTGGAACAGCTACCGTTACAACCGGCTTAATTCTTTGCTTTCCTAAAACACGGGTTATAGTCTTTTTGAGAATTTCACAAGCAACATCATATTCAGCTAGTACTCCACCTTTTACAGGACGCACCGCCACTGCATCGCCCGGGGTGTCAGACATCATTTCTTCTGCCTCATCCCCGACACATACCACTTTACCGCTTGCTGCATCAATCACTGCTAACGACGGCTGTGAAAACACCTCGTACTTACCGCCTGTACAAACGCGAATATAAGCACTGCCTGCATCAATTCCGAGGTTTTTTGTGAAAATTCCCATGTTGTTTCCCTTTCCGCTTAAAAATTGAACTCTTCTTTCATTAGTTTAACCAATTTTCGCACGGGTAATCCAACAACATTAAAATAATCTCCCGAAATTTTTTCCACAAGGAGAGACCCCTTACCCTGAATTCCATATGAGCCTGCCTTGTCTTCATATTCTTTCGTATGTATATATTCATTTATTTCGTTATCAGTAAGCTCTGCAAAAGTTACATCAGTACATTCATTCTGACAGACAGAATAACCGTCGTCAGAACGCACGACACAAATACCTGTATACACCTGATGTGTTTTCCCCGACAGGGATTTTAACATTCTGAAAGCATCAGCCTCATCTGCAGGCTTCCCCAAAATCTCACCGTCAATGGCAACAACCGTGTCTGCACCGATAATCAGTGCATCTTCAGCCGACACCCTGCCATACACCTCCATAGCCTTCAGTAGTGCAAGCTCCTGCACGTATACACTAACAGGAATGCCTTCGGGGTTAACACCACTCTCATCAGCATTTGATTTTATAACCGTAAAATCAATATCAAGATTGCGAAGCATTTCAGAACGTCTTGGAGAGCCTGAAGCTAAAATAATTTTCTTCATCATTAAACCTCCGAAAAATATTTAATTAATTTTTAAACAAGCATAATTACTCACGTTGCGAGTAAATTCCTGCATTATAATATACCACGGTAAAAATGCCCGCGTGTAAATGTATTCTCAGCCATGCTTCCCGATTTTTCACCTTCAGAAGCACGCATATATTCGGTTATAATATTCTCGGTTTCCTTTTCGGTTTCCGTAGTAAAAACAAGAACAGCAAAACCCACTCCCGAGTTTTCAACATCCTGCCACTTGTCTGCCATATACACAGGCTTTGAATTGAGAATACGAGCAGTGCAGTTATCAGAGCAAAGAACAGGAAATCTTTCGCCTTTTCTGTCTTTAAGGAATGGGATGGTTGCACCCTTTGAGCATTTACCTGCCGCCTTCACCGGGCAATTGGCACAAAGCATAAGGTCGAGCCTTCCGTAGACTATCACACCACAGTCCAAAGCTGTTCCTGATGTTAAAGAAGATATCTCCTTTAAAGAAAGTTCGGGGGAAAGAACTGCACGGTTCATATATCCGCTGTAAAAATCAGCACTGTATGAATTAGTTATATTAAGCCTGTGACCTCCGATTATTTCAAAAGCTTCAGAATTTTCAATCTGACCTATTGAAGATACATATACACGGTTACCTCTCGCAACGCCAGATGATGAAACAAGGGGTGCCTTTATAATTGGTGCACCTATTTTTTCAGAAGCAATAATATTTTTAATCCCCAATCTCTTTGCTATATTTAACTGTTCGAGTGTTGTTACTTCGCAGCAAATTTCAATTTTTTTACTTTTTCGTACAAAATCCTTTTCAGGTAATGTATAAGTTTCCCTCTTCTTTCGGGAAACTCTTTTATTATTCATTTCCTCAACAAGTGTTCTTCTTACACCGTTGATTGCAGAAACGGGGATTATTATCCCCTCATCCGCAGAGACTTCAATTAAACTACACTTATATGGGCTACCGCCAAATTTCATCAGAGCTTCCTTTATTCTGTCTGCAGATACAGGAGTTTTCAGTGCTTTTTCGCACAACACATCACTTATACAGGTTACAGTGTTACCGTCAATGTCTTCCATAACCACAGATAAAGGCTCACCCAGACGGGCTGTGGCTTTTACTGAAACTTCAATTTTTCTGAAAGCTGCATCCTCACGACAACGTTCCAAAGCTGCTTTTGAAAAAACATTTTCTGCAGCATTGGAGGAGTTTTCGGAATTCATCATTTTCTTACCTGTTTCTCCGCCAAAAAATCCTGCAGTAAACCCACGTCCGAAAGCATCGGACAAAGCCTTCATATCTTCATTGCTTGCCTTAACATTTTCGTCAAGGCACTTTCTGTAAATCCCTACAACGGTAGACACGTATCCTGCCCTTTTAAGCCGTCCTTCTATTTTTAAGGACGTAACGCCTGCATCTTTAAGCATATTAAGACGATTAACAAGACATAAATCTCTTGGACTGAGCAAAAACCCACTAACTGGCTTACCTACATTTTCAAGAGTGTATGGAAGTCTGCAAGGCTGCGCACATCTTCCCCTGTTTCCGCTTCTTCCACCAAGAATACTGCTCATAAGGCACTGCCCCGAATAAGACATACAAAGGGCGCCGTGAACAAACACTTCGATTTCACAATCAGTATTAGTTGCTATATGGTGTATTTGTTCTGCTGATAGCTCACGGGCAAGGACAACTCTTGTAAAACCTAAGTTTTCAAGAAATTTTACATCTTCAAGTGATGTGGCAGTCATCTGTGTACTTCCGTGTATTTGAAGCTCAGGAGCAACTGCTCTTATAATGCTTAAAACGCCAAAATCCTGAACAATAACACCATCGACGTTTATATTGTTCAGGTCTTTTATATATGTTTCAAGCTCCGAAATTTCAGAATTCTTTATAAGGGTGTTAACCGTTACATACACCTTTACCCCGTAAAGATGGCAATAGTCAATCCATTTTTTCATTTCAGGCACATCAAAATTCGCAGCACTCTGGCGCGCCCCGAATTTTGTGCCACCGAGATATACGGCATCAGCTCCGCTTTGAACTGCCGCAATCAACGACTCATATGAACCTGCAGGCGACAGTAGCTCCAATGCCTACACCTCCTTAGTTTTCAAGCTGCATTTTAAGCATTGCAATTTCACGCTTTGCTTCTTCAAGCTGCCTCTGCAATGTTGCAATATCAATCTCATACTCAGAATTATTCAGAATTTCTCTAAGCCGTTTGTTTTCGGCAATAATCTCGTCGTAATTCTTCTGAGCCTTATCTATCATAATTTTACCGCCAAGCTCAGCTTTAAAAAGCTCATCACAGATATTAAGAGCCGCAAGAACTATAGGACGTTCACCCATTAGCGACGGATTGTTATTTACAACCTTTTCCACAGATTTATTCACATACTCGGAAAGTTCCTGCATATATTCTCTTGATTCTTCTGAAACAAGTGTGTACATTCTGCCATTGATAGTTACTGTTAATTTATTCTTTTCCATTCGTATTCTCCATTTAATTATTTATTAAACCCATTTCCTTTGCCTTTAAAAGGGCAAGAACGGTTTTTCCGTCTGTAATTTCGTTTGAAAGCACCATTTTATGCAGTTGGCTGAACGGAATTGGTGAAGCCTCAAGGAATTCATCTTCATCAAGGTCCGTTTCAGTTTTTGTAAGCTGTGAGGCAAAATACATATGAATTTTCTCTCTGCAATATGCAGGAGTGGGATAAAAATAGCCAAGATATACCATATTTCCCGCTATCATACCTGTTTCCTCGCGAAGCTCGCGACGTGCCGCTTTCTCAACATCCTCACCGTATTCAAGCTTACCTGCGGGGATTTCAAGCATCACATCATCTGTTGCTTTTCTGTACTGACGTACCGTGAGAACATTGTTGTTTTCATCAACCGCAAGCACGCATACTCCGCCCGGATGATTAATAACCTCTCTTGTAGCCTCTTTTCCGTCGGGTAGCAACACAGTATCCAGCCAAAGGTCTACAACCTTTCCGTCATATATGTGTTCACTCTTTAAAGTTTTCTCAATTAAATCCATATTTATCCTCTTTCACACAAACTTCTCTATTGCAGGTGACACATTGATCAATGATTTTAGATTTTCGTAATCTTTTTTTGCAGCCTCGGACGGCTTACCCGTTCTCACTGCACGAATCATTATATTTTTTGGTGTTTCCAGCGGCGAAATGTATTCTATCATAGAAACACGATAACCTGCTGCCTCAAGGTAAGAAGCCCTGAGCGCGTCAGTAAGAGTATCTGCAAGTCTTGCCTTTAAAATTCCGTGCTTGGTTACCATAGAAAACGGCTCATATGAATACTGCTTAAGTATGTCCTTATGGCAGCACGGAACACTCATAATCGCCTTAGCCTTAGCTCTTATTCCAAGAGCAAGCGCCATATCCGTAAGAGTGTCACAAGCATGAAGAGAAACAACAAGGTCAGGGGCAACGTCAGGGGTATACAAAGCAAGGTCGCTTCTTACAAATGTCATATTCTTATAACCAAGATTTGCGGCAGTTTTCTTTGAAGCTTCAATAACCGTTTCCGAAAAATCAACACCTATAAATCTGCATTTTCTTCTCAGCACCTCGGTAAAATAATAATTCATCACAAAAGAAAGATAGCTTTTACCGCAGGCACAATCGAGAATAACAAGCTCATCGCTATCGGGAATATCGGCAAGAACACCGTTCATAAGCTCAAGAAAATAATCAGTTTGGTTGTATTTTCTAACTTTATCATTCTTTATTTTTCCGTTCTCTGCGAGAACTCCAAGCTCTTTCAAAAGCTTAGAAGCACGTGCAGGATTTACAAGGTACTGACGTCCTGTATTAACAGTGGAAAGCTTAACTTCCTCAGCACTACGCTCACGGTTACGCATTTTAACATTTCTGTCATCTGCTTCGATTACAATTTCAGTTCCCCGTTCAAGGTATTTTACCTCTGCACTGTCATACTCCGAAAGAAGGTTAGGAACATCTGAAAAATCGGAAACTTCAGATTTATCACCGAGATAGTCAAAATATAATTCCCCGTCATCAAAGGTATATTCTGCAAAATACTCTCTTGCACCTGAACGGAGAGTTATTCGTATTTTTTCAAAAAAATCCCTGTTATCCTCCATTCGGGATTTAAGTCCCGAAAGAAAAAGCATTGTTTTGTCCGCTGATTTCTTATTCACAAAAACACTCCCTTATACAAAAAATGCCACAATAATATTACCAAAAAAACGACATTTTGTCAATACGGAATTTCACCGAGATACTCTCCTCTTCTTGTAAAAACTCCCATCCATTTTTCTTTTTTGTTTCCATCAAAAATCCTATATGAAAAGGTTTCAAAATGTACAATTTTCAAAATTTCACGGACAGGTTTGTCTTTTAAAGCATCAAACACTCCCCCGGGATTTTCTTCAACGACATCAGCACGCCTTTTATGAAACTCCACATCATATAAATCTAAAGACCACAGTGGCGTCTTTGCATTAACATTTGAAGTTAAGTAATCGAACTTAAGTATATCCCGAAACACATCTGAAACACCATTACACCCGGCGAAATCTGACAAAATCCCGTAAAGACTGTCACGCGAATGTTTTATATCAAAAAGTTTCCGTTCTTCAAAATAGTCAGTAATATTTGAAAACAAATCCCAAGAAGTACCAAAATAATCTGAAAGATATTCAATTCCACCTTTAAATGCACCGCTGTTATAAAACCTGTCCAAAAGCTCTTCAATTTTTTTTATTTTAAGCATTTCAGAAGCAGAAATACAGACACTGCTTATAACTTCATATGGCGGATAATCTCTGAAAACATATCCAAACTCATCTGCTCTTCCCCTGATTTCCGTTCCTTTTAAAAGCTTTAAAAATCCAAGCTGAAGCACGTGAGGCTTAAGTGAAAGAGCATCATTAAAGGATTTTTGAAGTGACATTATATTTTCAAAAGGCAGCCCTGCAATAAGGTCAAGATGCACATGTATGTTTCCAAGCTCCGCAATTCGGCGGATGTTATTAAACAACTTTTCCGTATCACCCATTCGATTTATGGCACATAAGGTTTCGGGGTTGGTTGATTGAAGTCCTATTTCAAATCTGAACATACCAGAAGGAGCATCATATATTGCGTCAAAAAATTCATCATTAAGGGTATGAGCCTCTATTTCAAAATGAAATGTAACACCTGCTCCCTCTTTTTTCATAAACTCAATAAGCTTAACCGTACGGGATTTATCCGCATTGAATGTACGGTCAACAAACTTTATTGTTTCAGGCTTTGATTTTATTATCCGCAAAAGCTCTTCTTTAACCTTTTCTATGCTTTTAAACCTTACTCCGTGAACTGTGGATGACAAACAATAACTGCAGGAATAAGGGCATCCCCGTGAGGTTTCGTAATATATAAGCTTTCCTCGGTTAGTTTCAAGGTCTTTATCAGAATAAGGAAAAGAAAGACTATCCAGATCTTCTATAAGCGGTCTCGGAAGATTGACGGTTATACCGTCTTTTCTGTACACAACACCCATAACTCCGTCAAAAACAAAACCGTTTCGGGAAAGCTCGTTTAAAGTTTCTTCACCCTCGCCAGTGATTACTGCATCAACAAAGTTATACCTTCCAAGTATTTCTGCTCCCGAAAAACTCACCTCGGGGCCGCCAAAAATAATTTTAACAGAAGGAAGCATCTTTTTAAGGTCATTTGCAAGCTTTAGTATAAATTCTATATTCCATATATAACAGGCAAAACATAAAACATCAGGATTTTTTTCAAAAACTGATGTCTCAACCGCTGCTAAATCCTCATTAATTGTATATTCCGCAAATTCAGTTCCTACAGAATTAGCACAAAGTGTACGCACCGCAAGGGACGTATGTGAATATTTTGAATTAACCGCTACAAGGAGAATTTTCAAACACATTCCCGCCTTTCACTATAATCACATATTATTGTACAACATTTTACAGAATATGTCTATATTTTTTCAAAAAAAACCATATGGAGAAAATATAAGAAAATTTATGAGTTTCTTCTATAATAATGTCAAATAACACAAAATGAGTTACCATATATTGTCCCTTGATTTCGCAAAAAAAATCGTGTATTATAGCAATCGTGGTTGACATAATATTTGTTATGTTAACCGCTGTAGGTGTAGGATGGACGAAAGTCCGAAAGATTTTAAGGAGGTAAATCTATGAAGGATTTTAAGAAAAATCTGCTTTGCGCGGCAATATCCGCAGCAACACTTTTTTCATCTGTATCCGCTTTTGCATCAGTTCCATCTGATGTAGAAGGTACAGGCTTCGAAGAGCCTATTCAGGTTCTTGCAGCTCTTGATATTATGGTCGGCGACGGAAACGGTGAATTCCGCCCCAAAGATAACCTCACAAGAGCAGAAGTAACAAAAATCGCAATTCATGCAATGGGACTTGAGGATGCGGCAGCATCAACTTCAGGTCAGTCAAAGTTCCCCGATGTAAGCACCGAATTCTGGGCAAACGGTTATATTAACCTTGCAACTTCAAACGGAATAATTATCGGTGACGACGAAGGTAACTTCAGACCTCTCGATCCCATAACCTATGCAGAGGCTATGACTATTATGGTAAGAGCAATCGGCTTTGAGCCTTCTGCACTTCAGAAGGGCGGATTCCCCCACGGGTATGTTCTCGTTGGTTCAGAAAACGGCCTTAACAAACAGGTAAGCGGCTCAACACATGAGCCTATCACAAGAGGTAACATGGCATATCTCACACTTAACACCATCAAAACAAAGATGATGGAACAGACAAGCTTCGGCGAAAACCCCAAGTATGAGATTGTAAACAAAACACTTCTTAAAGACAGACTGAATGTTACAGAACACACAGGTCAGATTACTGCTATCCCCACATCTGCCATCGACGGAACAAGCGCACTTGTTGACGGTCAGGTTAAAATCGGAACAGAAGTTTATGACACTGAATACAACGTAACCAAACTCCTTGGCTATAACGTAAATTACTATGTAAGAAAAGACCGTCTTGGTCACGAAACACTTATTCTTGCATTACCCATTGAGAACAAGAACTCAACTCTTACAATCGATGCAGAGCAATTCGATAAAATCTCAACCAAGAACTCAAATAAAGCTATCAGCTATTTTAAATCTGAATCATCATCAAAAACCGAGCTTGCAGAGCTTGCTCCCGACGCTAAGCTTATTTACAACGGTAAATACAATGAACTTACAGACGAGCTTATTACAATGACAGACAAGGCAGGCGAAATCAGCCTTCTCGATACTGATAAAGACGGAAAATTCGATATCGTATTTGTTTCAAGCTACTACAACATGGTTGTTGATACAGTATCAAGTCTTGGTAAAATCAATGACAAGTACGACGCAAAGTCAATTACTCTCGACGATGAAGTAACTTTCACAATCACAAGAGGACTTGAAAATCTCAAGGTAGCAGACCTTAAGGAATATGACGTACTATCAGTTGCAGAAAGTAAAGACGGTGAGCTTTTTGAAATAATCGTATCAAACAAAACCGTTACAGGTAAGATTTCAGCAATAACAAATGATGAATATACAATCGACGGTAAAGCATATAAAATTGCAAAGAACTATAAAGGCGAACTTAAGATAGGAACAGAAGCAACATTCTATCTTGACTTTGAAGATAAAATTGCAGCAACAGATACAGCTTTACTTCTCAGCTCAAACTACGGTTATATGTCAAAAGCATATGCAGTAGAAGGTGATGAGGTTGTAAAGTTCAGAATTTTCACTAAGGAAGGTAAGGAAGAAATATACGAAGGTGCAGAAAAAATCAAACTTAACGGCGCAGGTGCACAGAAGGCACAGACAGTGCTTGCCTCACTTCAGGCAGAAGGCAGCGTTCCCGCACAGCTTGTAACCTTTAAGCTCAACGCAGACGGTAAGGTTTCTGAAATAAACACTGCTGTTGACAACAGTGCAACAGGTGAAGTTAACAAAAGCAAATTCACACTTAACTACAAGCTTACAGACGCAGAATATAATGAAACACTTAAGAAGATTGGCAATGTTAAGATTGACAAAAACACTATGATTTTTGACATTCCTTCAGACAACTCTGAAGACTTCCAGATGGCTGACATTTCAATGTTTGAAGATGAGCAGAAGTATGACGTATTTGTATACGATATGACTGAAGACTTCACTGCAAGAGCAATTATCGTTACTAATGCACGTCTTAACACAAATGCAGAATCAAGCATTGCAGTAGTAAAAGAAATTGCTAAGGGTCAGAACGCTGACGAAGAAGTAACTGACGTGCTTGTAGCGTATATGGACGGTAAAGAGGTAGAGCTTTTTGCTGAAGATGAAACTGTTCTCGTAAAGGGCGAAGGTGACGCACTTGAAACAGGTGACATCATTCAGATTAAGCAGAATGCAGATAAGGAAATTGTAAGCATCAGAGTACTCTTCGATGTTGATACAAAGAACACCGAAGCAACATCTAACCCTGCAGAGCACTTAAGCACTGTATACGGTAAGGTAACAAAGAAGTTCACAAACTCAATCAACGTAACAGTTAACGGCGGAAGTGCAGTTAACTACGAGCTTTCAGAAAACGTTAAGGTCTACAAGGTTGACACAACTGTATCAAAGAACAATATAACTGTTGCAGAAACAGGAGATATTCAGGTGTTCGATGCAGAAGAAAACAACAGAGTATTCATCAAGCTTTACAAGGATGAGGTACAGGAAATTGTTATTATTCAATAAGAATTAATCAACATTTAAAAGCATACCACAAATAATCTTCTCTGATATTCCCTCTCTAATAATCCCCCGCAAAGACAGGTGCGGGGGATTATTGTTTAAATACCTTTAAAACACTTTTCTATCTTTTGCGCTTTATGGTAGAGCCTCTCCCCTATTCTCTCTGCAAAACGAGAAAAAAATGCGGTAATACGGGAGGTATACGACATCCTCATAATGCACCAAAGCATCGCTTCATAAAATAATGCCTCGATATAAAATATAACCGTAACAAATATCAACTTCATAACTAATCCTCAACGCACACAAATTACCTTCATATTATTATCATATGCCGTGAAATTTAATTGTTGAAAAAAATGGAATACAATATAAAATTTTAAAATAGAAAACAAGAAAACGGGAGATAAATAACGAAAACGAAAGAATACGAGAGATTACAAAATTATTTTAAAAAATTTAATAAAAAGGTATTGACAAACTTATAAAACTGTAGTAGAATAGTGCCTGCAGGTCGAAAACAAACAGTTTTCGACGATTAATACTTTGAACAGGAGGAATTTCAAATGAACAGTAGTTATTTGGCAAAGCCCGCTGAAATTGAAAGAAAATGGTATATAATTGATGCAGCAGGCAAACCTCTCGGTCGTGTTGCAGCTCAGGCTGCCGCTATCCTCAGAGGTAAGCATCTTCCCACTTATACTCCCAACGTTGACTGTGGCGATCATGTTATCATCATCAATGCAGCTCAGGCAATTCTTACAGGTAATAAAATCAACCAGAAGGTTAGATATTACCACACAGGCTGGGTAGGCGGACTTAAAGAGGTTCCCTACAATAAGCTTATGGTTGAGAACCCCGAAAAGGCAATGATGTATGCAGTAAACGGCATGCTCCCCAACAACTCAATCGGAAGAAAGTCAATCGCAAGACTCCGTGTATTCAAGGATGCAGAGCACAATCATGCAGCTCAGAATCCTGTACTCTGGACAGGCGAGATTAAATAAGAAGGAGGATATTACTAATGGCAACAGAACAGTTTTACGGCACAGGAAGAAGAAAGTCTTCAGTTGCAAGAGTACGTCTTGTTCCCGGTAACGGCAACATCACAATTAACGGTAGAACAATCGATGATTATTTCGGTCTTGAAACTCTCAAGGTTATCGTTCGCCAGCCTCTGGTACTTACTAAGACTCTCGAAAAGTTCGATATAATCGTTAAGGTTGAAGGCGGCGGCTTCACAGGTCAGGCAGGTGCTATCCGTCACGGTATTTCAAGAGCACTTCTTGAAGTTGACACAGATGCATTCAGAGCAGACCTCAAAGCAGCAGGCTTCCTCACACGTGACTCAAGAATGAAGGAAAGAAAGAAGTACGGTTTAAAAGCCGCACGTCGTGCTCCCCAGTTCTCAAAGAGATAATTATTATCTACTACAAATCCCAGAAACAAGCCGTTTCTGGGATTTTATTTTCCAAATTGAATACAAAATTTCAATAATCAGAGAGTTTAAATAAAATGAATAAAGCAACACTTAAATACTTTGTACAAAAAAATGACTTAGGCAAAACAGTTGAATTTATATGTCGTCGAAGACTTGGAATATCTGCCGGCGTACTAACCGAGATAAAATATAAGGGATGCGTTTTATTAAATGGCAAGCCTTGCAAAACACCCGACACCGTAGTTGAAAATGATGTTGTGACTGCAGATGTTACAGAAAACATCACTCCGCTATCTGTAGCTCCGACAAAAATTGATATACAAGTTTTGTATGACGACGCATTTTATACAGTTGTAAACAAACCACGAAAAATGAGCGTTCATCAAAGTCAGGGCAACTATGGAAATACCCTTTCAAATGCCGTAGCATATTACTGGCAATCAAAAGGTGAACACCATAAAATTCATCCTGTGAACAGGCTTGACAAGGACACTGCAGGCATATGCATTATAGCAAAAAACCGTTATGCACATTCGGCACTGGCTTCACAGAAAATAGAAAAAGAATATATGGCGGTAGTACACGGAGTACTTAAGGCAAAAAAAGAAACCCTTACCTTCCCCATTAAGCGTGCAGAGGGCAGTACAATAAAAAGAATTACCTCTCCCGACGGCAAGCCTGCCGTTACTCACTATGAGGTTATAAGGGAAATTGAAAAATATTCACTTTTGAAAATAATAACTGACACAGGGCGCACTCATCAGATAAGAGTTCATATGTCCTCAACAGGCCATCCCCTTGTGGGCGACTGGCTCTATGGAAACGGAGACAGTGAACGCAATATAGCAAACGGACACCTTCTCCAGGCATACAAAATAGGATTTACACATCCCGTCACCAACGAGAAACTTATGTTTACTGTTCCTCTTGAAGAGGATATGAAAGAGCTTATTTTTATTTAAGCAAATATTTTTCTACAAAAATCGATTATGCTTTCAAACAAGGACTTTTCTTTAACGTATTCCTTGCCTGCCAGCAAGTCGATTTTTTTTATTTTTCTGCCATCATAAACAACATCAAACTCGCCTATTTTTTCACCCTGCTCCACTGAACTGTCGATATGAGGAATCGTATGCAAAATTATTTCTGTTTTTCTTCTGCCGCCTTGTAGAAGTGGCAGACTTACTCCCTCTCCCGCAAGAACAGGAATTTCACCACCTGAAATCAATGGAACGGTTGTGAGAGCTTCACCATCTTTTATAACCTGAGTTTTAGAAAGACTGTCAAATCCAAAATCAAGAAGCTTTTTATGGTCGTTCCAATCATCCGGTGCTCTTAAAGTTACACATACAATTGTTATACCATCACGCTCAGCTGCAGAAACAAGACAACGCCCCGTCTTTTTAGTAAACCCCGTCTTAACTCCTATACACCCGTCATAACTTTTTAAAAGTTTATTATGATTTGAAAAAGAGAGTATTCCTCCCGAATATTCCACCTCTTTATATGAAGTGGAAACAATTTCTCTGAAATCAGGATTTTTAAGAGCTTCCACCGTTATTCTTGCAAGGTCAATAGCTGTTGTATAGTGCCCGTCGGCATCAAGTCCGCTTGGATTTTTGAAAGAGGTATTAAATGCACCGATAGCTTTTGCACGTTCAGTCATTTTTTCAGCAAAAGCCGATTCACTCCCTGAAATATGTTCAGCCACCGCAACTGCGGCATCATTTCCCGAATTAAGCATAAGCCCGTATAGAAGGTCTTTCATACGTATCCTCTCATTTTGAGCAAGGTATGCACTGGACCCCTCCTGATACGCTGCATTACGGCTAACAGTAACCATATCATCAGGCGAACTGTTTTCAAGAGCTACAAGTGCAGTCATTATTTTAGTGGTGCTTGCCATTGAATGCTCCACTTCGCCGTTATATTCAAAAATAACCTCACCTGTTTCAGCCTCCATAACACAGGCATACTCAGCAGAAATTTCAGGAGCTGCTTCAACTGCCCCGGACATCAAACAAAACAGGAAAGCTGAAATAATTATTCTTTTCATAATACTCACCGATTAATTTTTATTCCAATGTATTTTTCACAATCATACCTTGAATTATACATAGTAATCGGGTATAAAAGCCTCACGCATATCAATAAAACCCAAAAAATCCTTTTCCTTTTTTCCGTCTATCAAAAATTCCACACGTGATACACCCTCAACGGATGAAAGAGAGTTTACAAGCTGATAAACTATAAGTTCTTCAAATTTTCTGTTTTTATCTGTTTTATTAAAATATTCCGACCTAAGATTAACGGTCACTACTCCGTCCTTAATCCTGACATTTACTGAATCCTCAGGTATCATCTGTCTTATATTTGAGTTATATCCTCGGTCATATGTAAGCTCTTCAATTATTCTCCTGCATTGCTTCTCTGTTTTGCAAGGCTCTATATTATAGCTTACGGGAACAAGCTTAAGCATCTGCCTGTCCGCATAATAAACAGTTATATTTGCAGGCTCGGCTACTGTATTAAACTCCTTCACACAGCTAGCAAGAGTAATGACAATTAGATAGAAAAGATATATAATCCGTAATTTTTTCAAAACAAAAAACCTCCATATCTTTTATATTATATGAAGGTTTAGAAATATTATTACTGTTAGTCTGAAATGCCAAGCACATTCTGCTGTATTGCTTTCGCAAGCTGGTCAGGGCAGGAAGTGCCTCGTCCGTTACAATCGATGCCGCGAAGCCGTTTAACAAGTTCATCGGCTTTCATTCCATCGGCAAGTGCCGCAACACCCTGGGTATTTCCGTTGCAGCCTCCCCGAAATCTTATATTCTTAACAATATCACCATCAGATTCAAATGTAATTTCAGCACTGCAAACACCTTTTGTTTTATATGTGTATTTATTCATTTATTTTGCGCCTCCAACCATTTACCGACAGCCACTGTTGCATCTTGGATAACGTCCTTGCCACCTGTAAGGACACACATATTCTTATTTCTTCTGAACCAAGTAAGCTGACGCTTTGCATACCGACGTGAATTCTGCTTAATACTTTCAACCGCTTCTTCAAAGCTCACATCACCGTCAAAGTATTCAAAAAGTTCTTTATAGCCTATTGCAGACATAGAAGTAAGATTTCTGTCGTAATTCTTCTCATATATCCTGCGTGCTTCGTCCAAAAGTCCATCTTTAATCATAATATCAACTCTTAAGTTAATACGCCTGTAAAGCTCCTCCCTGTCCCAATCAATGAACAAAACAAGTGGGTTGTAACGGCTCTCCGAACTTGCCGCTTTTTTCTTATAATCCGAAAATTTTTCACCAGTAATCTCAATATGTTCAAGAGCTCGTATAACTCGTTTTACGTTATTCATATGAATGTCACGAGCAGCTTCCGGGTCCTTTGCTTCTAAAATTTCATATAGTTCTGACGGCTCCATATTCTCAAACCTTTGCCGAACAGACCTATCCGTTTCGCCCGAATTAAAATCAATATCATTTAAAAGAGAATCAACGTAAAGCCCTGTCCCTCCAGCAAGAATGGGAAGCTTATTACGATTATGAATATCTTTAATAATATCGTGAGCCATATCACAGTAGTCACTTACACTGAAATTACGGTCAATATCAACCACATCAAGCATATGGTGAACAATGCCGCATTTTTCTTCCTCTGTAGGCTTTGCAGTTCCGATATCCATACCTTTATATATCTGCATACTGTCTGACGATACCACTTCTCCGTCAAATCTTTTTGCAAGCTCTGCTGCAAGTGCAGTTTTTCCTGAAGCTGTAGGACCACAAACTGCCAAAACAGGTATTTTCATTATTCGCCTCTCTCCCATCTGCCGCTTATTCCGCAAGGAAGGGGAAGCTTTGAGGATTCCATGGGAAGTCCGATTTCATCAGCGGAAACCTTCCCGCCAAACTTTCTTGCAACAGTTAGCTTCAGTACATTTTCAAGTATGCAGGCTGATAAACCTGTTGTATATGAATTTATAAGGAAAAACAAAGGTGTATCCGACATAATTTCCATACAGTCACACACAAGAGGATAAAGCTCGTCCTCAATTTTCCACACTTCACCACCGGGGCCTCTGCCGTAAGAGGGCGGATCCATAATTATTCCGTCATATTTATTACCACGCCGTATTTCACGCTTAACAAACTTTTTCACATCATCTACCATATAGCGTATGCTTCTTTCGCCAAGGCCTGATGCTACAACATTTTCCTTAGCCCAGGTAACCATACCCTTTGACGCATCAACGTGAACAACATCTGCACCGGCAGAAAGTGCCGCCACGCTTGCACCACCTGTATATGCGAAAAGGTTAAGCACTTTAACAGGTCTGTTTGCTTTTTTTATAAGGTCTGAAAACCAATCCCAGTTAACTGCTTGTTCAGGGAAAAGCCCAGTGTGCTTAAAGCCCATAGGTTTTATGTTAAATGTAAGATTTCTGTAATTAACTGTCCAACGCTCAGGAAGCTTCTTATTGAAAAACTCCCAGCTTCCACCGCCACTTTTTGAACGGTGATAGGTTGCATCTGTTTCGTTCCAGAGTTTTTTCTCGGATTTAAAAGTCCATACTGCCTGAGGGTCGGGACGTCTTAAAAGATAATTGCCCCAATATTCAAGCTTTTCGCCGTCGGCACTGTCAATGAGGCGGTAGTCCGCCCATTTATCTGCAAGCCACATATATTAATATCCTTCCTGTAAATCATATATACTAAAGTATACCCCGAAAATACAGATTTGTCAAGCCTTTCCAAGCCTTAGCATACTGTCAATTGAAGCTCTCGCTTTCGATATAACGTCAGATGTAAGATTTATTTCTTCACCGTTAAGATTTTTTACACAGTTATAAACATCCACCAAGGTTGTAAGCCGCATATCGTTACACACACATTTCTTTGACAAAGGATAAAAGCTTTTATCGGGATATTCAAACTGCAGATGCTGAACTATACTGTTGTCAGTTCCGATAATAAATTCTTTTTCACTGCTGTTTTTAACAAATTTAAGTATACCCGTTGTACTGCCCGCGAAATCTGCAAGTTCTGTTACCTCTTTCAAACATTCGGGATGAACAAGAAGCTTTGCCCCCGGGTGAGTTTTTTTTGCATTATTAACATCATCAACAGTTATTTGCATATGTACGGGGCAACCGCCCTTTATAAAATAAAAATTCTTTTGGGGGATTTGCTTCTGAAGCCAGGAACCGAGGTTACAATCAGGTATAAAAAGGATATCTTTATTGGGAACATTCTTCACAACCGACAGCGCAGAAGCAGACGTTACGCAAACATCACAAAGAGTTTTAAGTTCTGCAGTTGTGTTAATATACGCAACAACAGCACTGTTTGGGTGCTGCTTTTTAAGTTCCTTAAGTTCAGAAACAGTAAGCTGCGCTGCCATAGGACAACCTGCATCAGGGTGAGAAAGAAACACTCTTTTTTCAGGTGACAGTATTTTTGCAGTTTCCGCCATAAATCGAACTCCGCACATAAGAACGTTTTTCTGAGGAGCTGCTGCCGCCTGCTCACTAAGGCCAAAAGAGTCGCCCACAAAGTCCGCCACTTCAAGAATATCATGTGTCTGATATGCGTGAGCAAGAATACAAACGTCGTTTTCTTTTTTCAATTTTTTTATTTCACTTTGTAAAAGTTGTGTATTAAACATAATTATTCCTCCAACATACACCAATTATAAATTATTTTTCCACAAAAGTCAACAAAAGTTGACACAAAAGTTTACAGCTGTATTGAAATGTGTAAACTTTTGTGTTATAATCAGTGTGTAACTATAAAAATTACTACATTTTGACGGAGGAAGTATGAATACTGATATACTTATAGCAGGAACGGGCTGCTCAGGTCTATACTGTGCACTTCACCTGCCTGCCGACAAAAAAATAACCGTAATTACAAAATCTGCCGCGATAAAAAGTGATTCATGGCTTGCACAGGGCGGCATTTGTGTTTTACGTAACAAAGATGATTTCGATTCATTCTTTGAAGATACTTTGAAAGCAGGGCATTTTGAAAACGATAAAACAAGCGTTGAAATTATGATTAACTCTTCCGAAGATGTAGTTTCTGACCTTGTGGCCTACGGCGCAGAATTTGCCACCAATGCTGACGGAAGCTTCCGCTACACAAAGGAAGGCGCTCACTCTCGTCCTCGTATTTTATTCCACCAGGATGTTACGGGCAAGGAAATAACAAGTAAGCTTTTAAATGAAGCACTTAAACGTGAGAATATAACCATTTTAGAGCATACAACCCTTCTGGATATTATAACAGACGGAAATGAATGTATCGGTGCTGTCCTCTCAATGCCTGACGGAAATATAGAATGTGTTTCATCAGAATATACCGTACTTGCCTGCGGAGGAATAGGCGGACTTTTCAGACATTCTACAAATTATAAGCATCTCACAGGTGATTCGGTTGCAATCGCACTTAAACACAATATTAAAACAGAAAACCTTGACTACATACAAATACACCCCACAACCCTTTACTCCGATGAAGCGGATGAACGCTCTTTTCTTATTTCAGAATCAGTAAGAGGTGAAGGAGCAAAGCTCTACGATAAAAATCACAACCGGTTTGTTAATGAACTTTTACCAAGGGATTGCCTTACCGCTGCCATACGCGAACAAATGCAAAAAGACGGAACGGAATATGTTTGGGAAGACCTCAGACCAATTCCCCAAAAGGAGCTTTCGGAGCACTTCCCAAATATTGTAAAACACTGTGCAGAAAAGAATTTTGACGTAACCAAAGAATGTATCCCCGTCGTTCCAGCACAGCATTATTTTATGGGCGGAATAAAGGTTAATCACAATAGCAAAACATCTATGAACAGACTTTATGCCATTGGTGAAAATGCCTGCAACGGAGTTCACGGAAAAAACAGGCTTGCCAGCAATTCACTACTCGAAAGTCTTGTTTTTGCCAAACGTGCAGCTTTGGATATTTGTGATAATCCAAAACAAAGGAAAAAAATTCGAGAAATTGATTTATCGGCTTATGCCGACAGAAAAAAGCTTGAAGAAGAATATAAAAAAATTGTACTTGAACAGATAAGGAGAAAATAAAAATGTTTGATAAAGCAACTCTTAAATTAAAAGTAGACCCGTTAATCCTCGGAGCACTTGATGAAGATATAACAAGTGAGGATGTTTCAACCAACAGTGTTATGCCTGAAGAAAAATCGGGAGAGGTTGACCTCATATGCAAAGAAGATGGAGTTCTTTGCGGAATTCAGGTTTTTGAAAGGGTTTTTAAACTCCTTGATGATAAAACAGAAATCATTTTTTTTGCAGAGGACGGCAAAGAAATTAAAAAAGGCGAACTTATTGCAAAAATAAGAGGAGATATTCGTGTTCTTCTTTCAGGTGAGAGAACGGCACTTAACTACCTTCAGAGAATGAGCGGTATTGCGACATATACCCGTAATGTAGCAAACCTTCTTGAAGGCTCAAAAACAACTCTGCTTGATACCCGAAAAACAACACCAAACAACAGGATTTTTGAAAAATACTCAGTAAGAGTAGGCGGAGGCTGCAACCACCGATATAATCTTTCAGACGGGGTATTGCTTAAAGATAACCATATAGGTGCTGCAGGCGGAGTAAATGAAGCAATTAACATGGCAAAAGCTTATGCACCGTTCGTTCGTAAAATTGAAGTTGAGGTTGAAAACTTCGATATGGTTATTGAAGCAGTTGAAGCAGGTGCAGACATTATTATGCTTGATAATATGAGCCATGACGAAATTAAAAAGGCTATGGACTACATCAACGGTCGTGCAGAAGTTGAAGTTTCAGGTAATGTTACTAAAGAGAACATCGCTGCACTTACCGACCTGGGCGTAGACTATATTTCCAGTGGTGCACTTACCCATTCATCCCCCATCCTTGACCTTTCGCTGAAAAATCTTCACAGTATATAAGGGGGAAGATTTATGAAATGCGAAAACAGGAGAAAGGAAATTATTGAATTACTCTCCTCATCAGAGAGACCTGTTCCCGCAGCTACCCTTGCAGAAAAATTTGGTGTAAGCAGACAGATTATTGTAAAGGATATAGCAAAACTACGGGAAGACGGAATAAAAATAATTCCCCTTTCAAAAGGTTATATATTGGAAGGCAGAAGCCCTTTTGAACGTGTATTTAAAGTAATACATTCAGACGAAGATGTTGAGCGTGAACTAAATCTTATAGTGGACCTTGGCGGAGTGGTTGAAGATGTTTTTATAAACCATAAGCTATATGGAATAGTTACAGGAAGAATGGATATCCGCACACGTCATGATGTGGAAACTTTTTTGAAAAATCTCTCAACAGGGAAATCTGCTCTTTTGAAAAACGTAACATCAGGCTACCACTATCACACTGTAACTGCAAGTGATGCAGAAACAATAGAGCTTATTTCCAAAAAGCTTAAAGAAAGCGGATTTCTTGCACCGCTAACAAAATATGAACCTGACAAACTTATGCACTAAAAAACCAAGTGTTGCCAAATGCAACACTTGGTTTTTTAGAACTCTATACCTTTTCTTGCAGGTGTGCCATTATCAAACGGGTGCTTGATTTTTTTCATCTCGGTAACATAATCAGCAATTGATAAAAGTTCATCCGACGGATCCCTGCCCGTGAGCACCACTTCAAGCTCTTGCGGCTTATTTTTAAGAAATTCCGCCACAGCTTTTTCACTTACGATACCAAGATTACAAGAAGAAATAATTTCATCAAGAATAAGGAGGTCTGCTCCCTTTTTTGCCTTGGCAAGCACTATGCTTAGAAGTTCTGAAAAATCGCATTTCGTTTCTTCACGCTCGGTATCCGACATATTTATAAAAAATCCGTGAGGCTTACAACAAACACAGATATCTATATTTTCAATTTCTTTTAAAACGCCAATTTCTGATGAACAACCATCTTTCAAAAATTGAGAAAACACCACACGCTTCCCTGCACCCGCAGCTCGCAGACTAAGCCCTGCAGCTGCAGTAGTCTTCCCTTTCCCATCACCGCAATATATATGAATAAGACCTGTCATTTTAGTGCCTCCTTATGTTTTAAATCTTAAAACTCCTCATAAACCACAACTTCATCCATAGAACGCACTTTATTGTGAAATTCGTGTGGAACTGCTAATTCCGAAGGGAACCCAAGTACAAGAAGTGCGAGCGGCTTTATATTGTCTGGAATATTAAATTCCGACTTCATTGCCACAGGGTCAAAGTGCATAACCCAGCAACCTCCAATACCCATATTGTGTGCTGCAAGCATCATATGAGTGGTAACAATTGCAGCGTCAACAGGTGCAGACAAAGCACCGTCATAAGACCTTTTCCAGCTTTCATCTTCATTATAGCACACAAGCATTGCAGTGGGTGCATTAAAATGACACTTAGTACACTTTTTTAGCTTTTGAATTGCTTCATCAGTATTAAGAACAAGTATTCTCTGAGGCTGAAAATTGCAACCGGTAGGCGCCTTATGAGCCGCGCTGAGAATACTAGAAATACATTCATCGGACAAATGCTCAGGCTTAAAGTTTCTCACTGAATATCTCTCTTCAATAAGCTTTTCAAATTCCATAATCAATACCTCTTTTTATTAATAAATAAATTATCATTTATAAAGACTGTATAATATAGATGCCAGTCTTTTTTTAATAATTGCGATACATAAGGTTTAGATGCAAAACCTTTTTTGTTCGAGTTCGTGTCAAATTAGAACCAAAAATTATATATTGTTGTGTATAAAAAACAGTGTTTTTGTCTGTGCATCAAAAAAGTAAACATCATAGTCCCAATACTTATGTTCTTCTTCCGTTTCATTATTTTCAATATAAAAATAATCTTCAGTATCTATGATATTTCTTTGAAAATCATACTTATCCTTATAATCAACATACTCAAGCCAACCCTCAAAATTATCAAAATAACTGTTTATTTCCATAATATCATCAGGTTTTACATTTTTAAAGTAATGGCTATTTTTCAGTTTATCCAAAACATCGTCCTGTTGGAAATAATAGTACTTGCAATAGTTTGTGTAGTCCTGAAACCCATCACTATAGTAGCAGTCAGAACTATCATAATTTGATAGACTTTCAAGGACTGGATTTTTGTAGTTTGCCGGAGCATAATTCAACGATAATAAGAACAGAAACGCCACTAAACAATGCACTATGGGTAAAAAAGTTTTTATTGAAATTTTCTTAGCAGTAGATGTTTTTATTAGTGCAAAAATATAGGTAAGTAAATATGTAGCACCGATTATTACACCGAATAATGAAGCGAAAATCTCAAAAGAGGTAGACTCCTTCAGAGCGGTGGACAAAAACCACATAAATGACAATAATGCACCCAAAATTGCTATAGGAATCGGAAATGCAAAAATAACAAATAAAATTATAATAAGAATTTTCTTTTTCATTTCCCCACTCCTTTCAACAAAATTCGACATTTCTATATTGCGAGGCATAAGGTTTAGATGCAAACCTTTTTAAATGAATTGACAACTTCGTTGTCATGAATTGGCTCTGCCATGAATTCTCGCTATGCTCCATGAATTGAATTGCCTAAAAATGCACCAAAGGTGCAATTCATGAGTCGTAGACTCTATTCACGAAATCGTAGATTTCAATTCATGCCGTCAGGCAATTCATTGCATTGCTTTGCAATGCAATTGCGACACATAAGGTTTAGATGCAAATGATTTTGTTGTCAAGTTCATATCAAATTAGGAATAAAAATATTAAAAATACCTTTTATACATTTCCTACAAAAATTCTTCTGTAATAGGAAATCCTGAACTCTCACCAATAACTGAATCTATACCGCAAAATGGACACAATGCTGTCCCGTTTGTATCTTCAACCCATTCTTCTATAATATTGGGATTAAAGATTTCCAAACAATAAAAACAACCACAGACATTATCTTTTAGCAATTGAGGTCTGTTGTTTATAGAATATTTATGTGCCATTTCATACTTATCCATATCATCACCTTTTTTCAACAAATTTCGACATTATCCATATAGTTCGTTTTGTGTTAGAACTAAAAAAACAAACCGATACAGCAAAAAATCCGCATCGGTTTTGATTAGAACAAATCACTGCGTGTTCCAGTGCGAGTCAAACCCAATACAAGCAAATCTTTCTCAATTCTGTAAATTAAAAGCCAGTCAGGTTCAATATGACATTCTCTTGACCCTTTATAATCTCCGTATAGCGAATGATCAAAATATTTTTCAGGAAGTTGATCTCCGTTTGCCAAAATATCAATGACTTCTTTTAACAAATTCATATTATAACCACGCTTTTGAGCAAGCTTATAATCTTTTTTAAATCGGGTTGACATCTCTATTTGATATTTCATGATTCTAAATCCTCAAAAAGTTCTTTTGTGCTTGAATATCGCTTAGCAGGTATCTTCCCACTTAATATATCATCCATTTCCTTAATTGCTGCTACAGTTTCCGCATTTGGGATATCAGTAGCAATTTCAAAAGGTATTCTTCCCTGTCTAACAACTTGCCTTAAAAACATATTCATAGCTGTTGTCATATTAAGCCCCATATCAGAAAACATTGCATCTGCCTGTTTTTTTAACTCTGTATCCATACGAATACTCATATTTACAGTTGCCATAATGTATTACCTCCTTACTTTAGTATATACATTGTACCACAAAATATGTGCATCGTCAATACATTCTGCTAAATTTTAGACTACGTTTTCGACATTTTTCGATACCCTTCATAAGCTCGCGTTAACTTAGGGAAATAATTATTGTTTATACTTAGATATATAAACAAGTATAAACAAAGGTTAAATTATACACCTATAATATCCCTCACAACTTCACCTGCTATCAGAAGTCCTGCAACTGATGGAACGAAGGAGATACTTCCGGGGACGGGGCGGCCAGCATTTGTAGTTTCACTCATATCGCTGTGTTTAATAGGCATCTCTTCTGAATAGCACACTTTTAGATTTTTTATGCCTCTGTCTTTACACCCTTTACGTATTACACGTGCTAATGGACAAACTGAAGTTTTATAAATGTCGGAAATCTTTAATTTTTCACCATAGAGTTTATTCCCTGTCCCCATAGATGAAATTATATTGATTCCCGAATTGTATGCTCTTTCAATCAAGGAAAGCTTACCGCTAACCGTGTCTATGCAGTCAACAATGTACGTATATCCATCAAGTGGAAAATCCTCTGCATTTTCGGGAAGATAAAACATATTAACTTCCGATACGTTTGCGTTTGGGTTTATATCCTTTATCCTGTCTGCCATAACTTTTGTTTTAGCAACACCCACAGTAGATTCTAAGGCAACAAGCTGACGGTTTATGTTAGTTTCAGATACAACATCATTATCTATAAGAGTGAGATTTCCAACCCCTGCACGGACAAGTGCTTCGCAAACATACGAACCAACGCCGCCGATTCCGAAAACCGCAACGTGAGCATTTTTAAGCTTTTCCATTGCTTCTGCTCCAAGGAGCATTTCTTCTCTTGAAAAACGATTCATATTCCTCTCCTACATATAACTCATCTTAATAAACACTCAAAGGAGTCTATATACATCTGGGCAACAGCTTTAAGTTCATCTCTGAATTCTTCACCCGATTTATCATAAACACCCACCGCATTAAAACCTGCCTGCAACGCGGTTTTTACTGCAACTATATTATCATCAAAAAATGCAATTTCATTTTCTTTTTTTCCAAGTTTATGAGCTACATTATGAAAGAGTTGAACATCAGACTTTGACAACCCAAAATCACTGCAGCTCCATATATTATCAAACAAATCATAAATTCCGTTATTTTTAAGGCACGGGTCAAGTGTTTCGTGAGGGCTTGCAGTAAGCACATTCAGGCTGCAGCCCTTATTTTTAAGCATTGTCAGATACTCCACAACACCGCTTTTAACCTTTATAATATCAGTATAAACAGGTAAAGCCCAATCATACATATACTTAATTACTTCATCAAACGTCATATCTATTTTAAGAACGTCAATAAAGTATTTTGCGGTTGCATCAACGCCAAGAGGTGTTATAATTTTTATAATATCGTGAGGGTAGCTTACCTTATGACTATCCAGTAATTTCGTCATCATATCTGCCCAGTAGGACATTGAATTAACTAACGTGCCGTCAAAATCAAATAAATAAGTTGTGTTTTCCATTAAAATTCCTCATTCATAACTTTAAAAACAGGCTGTTGCGATAAGCAACAGCCTATTCTACTTATCTTTTAGGCAGAGAATCACAGTATATACATCTGTATATTCCCTTTTCCCTGTTTGTAAGCTTGAAAATATGGTGTACTTCCTGTTCAACAGTTGTAATACAACGGGGATTTTCGCACTTTATAACGTCTGTAAGACGTTCGGGAAGCTCTACGTGGAGCTTCTTTATAAGCTTGCCGTCTTGAATGACGTTTACGGAGATGTTATGGTCGATATATCCCAGAACATCAATGTCAATGTCAAGTGTAGTATCAATTTTTATAATATCTTTCTTGCCCATTTTACGGCTTGAAGCGTTTTTAATTATAGCCACTGAGCAATCAAGGTCGTCAAGCTTCAGGAAATGATATATATTCATAGCATTTCCCGCTTTGATATGGTCTATTACTATGCCGTTTTTAATTGAATCAATATTCAAAGATATTCCCTCCTATTCAATTTCCAACAGCTTTAGAATCAAAGCCATTCTCATATATTTTCCATTCTTAACCTGCTTGAAGTAGCAAGCTCTGGGATTATCGTCAACATCTACCGAAATTTCGTTAACCCTCGGCAGAGGATGCAAAACGCACATATCGGGCTTTGCAGTGCTGAGTTTTTCACCTGTAAGAATATAACTGTCTTTAAGGCGGATATAGTCTGCCTCATTGAAAAACCTTTCCCTCTGAACACGTGTCATATACAAAATGTCAAGTTCAGGCATTGCTTCCTCCAAGCTTGTTGTTTCAACGTAGTTGATGTTGTTGGGAATTAAAACCTCATCCTTGATATAGTCAGGGATTTTAAGTTCATTTGGTGATATGAACACGAACTTAACATTTTTATAGCGTATCATCGCAGAGATGAGAGAATGAACAGTTCTACCGAACTTAAGGTCACCGCAAAATCCTACCACAAGATTATCGAATGAGCCTTTTTCGGTTTTAATTGTAAGCAAATCCGCAAGAGTCTGCGTTGGATGATTATGTCCGCCGTCACCTGCATTTATGATTGGAACTTCGCTTTTCATTGAAGCAACCATAGGTGCTCCCTCTTTTGGATGACGCATTGCGATAATGTCTGCATAGCAGGATACTGTGCGAACAGTATCGGAAACACTTTCACCCTTTGCAGCAGAGCTGGATGCCGCCTCTGAAAAACCAAGAACGTCACCGCCAAGCTCCATCATTGCCGCCTCAAAAGAAAGTCTTGTTCTCGTTGAAGGCTCAAAAAAGAGTGTGGCAAGCTTTTTATGCTTACACTTATCGTAATATTTTTCGGGGTTTTTCATTATATCTCCAGCAGTTTCGATTAATCCATCAATTTCAGCAGGAGTAAGGTCTACAATATCTATAAGACTTCGCAATTTTTATACCTCCCGATTATTTGCCGATCCAGCTTTCATCTGAAGGATTGTTTCTGAATGCAATGAGTCTTTCAATGTCTGATTCCTTAATATAACCCTCTTCCGCCGCAACAGTTGCCACAGCGTCGAAATTTGAAAGGCTTACGTTTTTAACGTTTGCAGCTGCAAGTCTGTCAAGACCTTTCTGCATACCGTAGGTGAATATACTTGCAACACCGAGAACTTCGGCACCTGCTTCACGGAGTGCATCAACAACTTCGATTACACTGCCGCCGGTTGAAATTAAATCCTCGATTACAACAACCTTCTGACCTGCTTCGAGCTTACCCTCGATTCTGTTGCCTCTGCCGTGGTCCTTGTTACCTGAGCGAACATATCCCATAGGCATATCAAGAAGGTGTCCCACGATTGCAGCATGTGCAATACCTGCAGTGCTTGTTCCCATTAGAACTTCACATTCGGGGTATTCCTTTTTAACAATCTCAGCTAGTCCGTTCTCAACGTGGTTACGAACAGCGGGAGCTGTGAGTGTTAAGCGATTATCGCAGTAAATAGGGCTTTTAATTCCGCTTGCCCATGTAAATGGGTCTTCGGGGCGAAGAAAAACCGCCCCTATTGATAACAAATCTTTAGCAATTATTTTTTCCATCAGTATACACCTCTTAAATTATTTATAATACTTACAAGCACTTCTGAAGATACCCATATCGTAGTTACCTTCAACATTTGCGTAAAGTCCGCTTCCGATACGTTCTGAATGTCCCATCTTACCGATAACACGTCCATCGGGCGACATTATACCCTCAATTGCATCAAATGAGCCGTTGGGGTTATACTGAATGTCATATGTGGGAGCACCGTTTTTATCAACGTACTGAGTCATAATCTGACCATTTTCAGCAAGCTTACGAATAAGCTCGTCGGGAGCAATAAATCTGCCTTCACCATGTGAAATCGGCACTGAATATATATCACCAACATTTGTTTCACAAAGCCAGGGTGAGTTGTTTGAAGCAATCCTTGTTTCAACAATCTTTGACTGATGGCGTGAAATTGTGTTAAACGAAAGTGTTGCACAATCTGCATCAGTGTCGATTATCTTACCGTAAGGGACAAGTCCGAGCTTGATAAGTGCCTGGAAACCATTACAGATACCTGCCATAAGGCCGTCACGGTTTTCGAGAAGGTCTGCGACTGCTTCTTTAATTTCTCCGTTTCGGAAGAATGCAGTTATAAGCTTACCTGAACCTTCAGGCTCATCACCGCCTGAGAAACCACCTGGAATAAACACAATCTGTGACTGCTTGATTTTTTCTGCAAAGGTTTCAACTGAGAGTGAAACATTTTCAGGTGTTTTATTATTTATAACGAATATTTCTGCATCAAGTCCTGCAGCACGGGCAGCTTTTGCCGTATCGTATTCACAGTTTGTACCCGGGAATACAGGAATTAGTATTCTGGGACGTGCAAACTTAATTGCAGATGTGAACTTTTTATCTGCAGTATATGAATAAGCCTTTACTTCCTTGTTTTCAGTTTGGATATTACACTTAAATACCTTTTCCAACACTCCTTCATAAAGGTCTGTAAGGTTTGCAAGATTAAGCTCTGTGTTTCCGAGCTTGATTGAAAATGCTTCAGTTGTAGTACCAAGAACAGTACCGAAGTTAACATCTTCCGCAAGCTCAATTACGAATGCACCGTATGCATATGAGAAAATATCTTTGCAGGTGATTCCATCTGCAAATTCAAAGCCGACTCCGTTACCGATACCCATCTTGAATACTGCTTCCGCAATACCGCCATAGCAGGGTGTCCACATTGAAAGGATTTTACCTTCACGAACAAGCTTGCTGACTGCGCTGTAATTTGCCATAAGAGATTCTGCTGTGGGAAGTCCTTTTTCGTCACATTCGGGTTTAAGAACTACTACCTTTGATCCTGCCTTTTTGAATTCGGGGCTGATTACATTTTTCAGTTCGTCAGTTGTAACTGCAAAAGATACAAGTGTGGGCGGAACATCAATCTTTTCAAAAGTACCGCTCATTGAGTCCTTACCGCCGATAGATGCAATACCAAAATCCATCTGTGCTTTGAATGCACCAAGAAGTGCAGAAAGGGGCTTTCCGAAACGCTCGGGGTTCTTGCCCGGCTTTTCAAAATATTCCTGGAATGTAAGATATACATCTTTAAACTCTGCACCAGCCGCAACGAGCTTTGATACAGATTCAACAACTGCAAGATATGCACCTGCATATGGGTTCTTTTCAGTTATAAAGGGGTTATATCCGTATGACATAAATGAACAAGTATCAGTATCGCCCTTTTCAACAGAAATCTTATGAACCATAGCCTGAATAGGTGTACGCTGATTCTTACCGCCAAAGGGCATGAGAACTGTTCCGGCACCGATACTTGAGTCGAACTGTTCTGACAAACCTCTCTTTGAGCATACGTTAAGGTCGGAAACCAGCTCTTTCATCTGTGTTTCAAAATCATCTGTCACAGCTTTTGAGTAGTCAGCACCTGCAGTTGTTTTAACATCAACGTGCTTCGGAGCGCCGTTTGAATTAAGGAATTCACGGCTAATATTTACGATTGTTTTACCGTTCCAGTGCATAACAAGGTATGGCTTTTCCTTAACTGTTGCAACCTTGCTTGTTTCAAGGTTTTCCTTGTCGGCAAGCTCACAGAATTTTTCTGCGTCCTCGCTAGCTACAACAACCGCCATTCTTTCCTGTGATTCACTAATTGCAAGTTCTGTTCCGTCAAGTCCGTCGTACTTCTTGGGAACAAGATCAAGATTAATTTCAAGGCCGTCGGCAAGCTCACCGATTGCAACTGAAACACCGCCTGCACCAAAGTCGTTACATCTCTTTATAAGTTTGGAAGCTTCGGGGTTCCTGAAAAGACGCTGAAGCTTACGTTCTTCAGGTGCATTACCCTTCTGAACTTCTGCACCACAGCTTTCAAGTGATTCTAAGCTATGTGACTTTGACGAGCCTGTTGCACCACCACAACCGTCACGACCTGTTTTTCCACCGAGAAGGATTACAACATCACCATCTTCAGGACATTCACGACGTACATTTTCTGCAGGAGCCGCTGCTATAACTGCGCCGATTTCCATTCTCTTTGCAACATATCCGTCGTGGTAAATTTCATCAACTATACCTGTTGCAAGACCAATCTGGTTACCATATGAGCTATAGCCGTTAGCTGCACCTGTAACAATCTTTCTCTGAGGGAGCTTACCGCTCATTGTTTCAGAAACGCTCTTACGGGGGTCTGCCGCACCTGTTACTCGCATAGCTGCATAAACGTAGCTTCTACCTGACAGGGGATCACGGATTGCACCGCCAATACAGGTTGCCGCACCGCCGAAAGGCTCAATTTCTGTAGGATGGTTGTGAGTTTCGTTCTTAAAGAGAAGAAGCCATTTCTGAGTTTCGCCGTCAACATTTACGTCGATTTTAACTGTGCAGGCATTGATTTCTTCAGATTCGTCAAGCTTCTGAAGCTTTCCTGTTTTCTTAAGGAAACGAGTTGCAATTGTTGCAACGTCCATAAGGTTTACAGGCTTTGTTCTGCCAAGCTCTTTGCGGGTATTTAAATATCTCTCAAACTCCTTTTCGATTACTTCATCTTCAAAGGTTACATTTTCAAGAGTTGTAAGGAATGTTGTGTGTCTGCAGTGGTCTGACCAATAGGTGTCAATCATTCTGATTTCTGTGATCGTGGGATCTCTCTTTTCTGATAGGAAGTAGCTTTGACAGAATTTTATATCATCAAAGTCCATTGCAAGACCGTATGATTTGATAAATTCTGCAAGACCTTCATCATCAAGGTCGCAAAAACCGTCAAGAGTTGCTACAGTTGTGGGGATTTCGTAATCAACCTTAAGAGTTGCGGGGATTTCAAGTACCGCTTCT
The DNA here is from genome assembly GCA_045649825.1 of Clostridia bacterium. Classification (GTDB taxonomy): domain Bacteria; phylum Bacillota; class Clostridia; order UBA1381; family UBA1381; genus RGIG9115. Next base: position 31,911 of record JAZRQO010000002.1, on the reverse strand, counting down.
CTTGCTTCTACAGGGTTAATAACGTATTTTTTGATTGCCGCAAGTTCTTCTGCATTTACGTTACCTTTTATAGCATAAACCTTTGCAGTACGAACAATAGGTCTGTCGCCCTTTGAAATAAGCTGAATACACTCAGCTGCAGAGGATGCTCTCTGGTCGAACTGTCCGGGCAGATATTCTACTGCAAAAACAGTTGCACCTGCAAGGTCAGGATTTTCGTATATATTATCGAGCTGAGGCTCAGAGAAAACTGTTCCGCAGGCATAGTCAAAGAGTTCCTTGTCGATACCTTCAACGTCATATCTGTTGATTATGCGAAGGTCCTCCACAGATGCAATCTGCAAAAGCTCTTTTATATCTTTTTTAAGAGATGCGGCCTCGCCTGCAAGCTCTTTTTTCTTTTCTACATAAATTCTGTATACCATTTAATTACCGTTCCTTTCATCAATTGTCTGAAGTAGCTTTCAAAGCACGCTGTCCTATATCACTGCGGTAATATGCATTTTCAAAGCTTACGGATTTAACCGTTTCATAAGCCACCGCAATTGCATCTTTAAGGGTGGGTGCGGTTTCTGTTACGCCGAGAACTCTTCCGCCTGAAGTAAGGAGTTTTCCGTCGTTCAACTTCGCACCTGCAACATAAATGTTTTTATCCTGAGGCATTGTTATCTCAAAACCTGTTGCATACTTCTGAGGATAACCCTCTGATGCCATTACAACGCAGCACGCGCTGCCGTCTGAAAATCTTATATCAGCTTCATCCAGCTTTCCGTCTGCAACTTTCTTAAATATTTCAAACAAGTCGCTCTCTAAAAGAGGAAGAACAACCTGGGTTTCGGGGTCACCGAAACGGCAGTTATATTCTATAACCTTAGGACCATCAGCATTGAGCATAAGTCCGAAATACAGGCAGCCTGAGAAAGTTCTTCCCTCACTATTCATTGCTTCAACTGTTGGAATAAATATTTTTTCCATACATTCTTTTGCAATTTCTTCAGTATAGTAGGGGTTAGGAGCGATAGTTCCCATACCGCCGGTGTTAAGACCTTCATCATTATCCTTTGCGCGCTTGTGGTCCATTGAAGAAACCATAGGAACTACAGTTTTACCGTCGGTAAATGAAAGCACCGATACTTCTGGTCCTGTGAGGAATTCTTCGATTACAACACGGCTTCCGCTTTCACCGAACACTTTATCTTCCATCATGGACTTAACTGCATCAATTGCTTCTTCCCTGGTCATTGCAATTATAACACCCTTGCCGAGAGCAAGTCCGTCCGCTTTAACAACAGTAGGAATGGGAGCAGTTTCGAGATATTCAAGGGCTTTATCAAGCTCTGTGAAAACTTCATACTGAGCTGTAGGAATATTATATTTCTTCATAAGATTTTTTGAAAACACCTTACTACCCTCAATAATTGCCGCATTAGCCTTGGGACCGAAGCACTTTACTCCGATTTTTTCAAGAGCATCCACTGCACCGAGAACGAGAGGATCGTCAGGGGCAACCACTGCAAAATCAATTGATTTTGCGGATGCAAATTCAACAATCCCATCAATATCAGTTGCTTTTATGTTTACACATTCCGCATCGGCAGCAATGCCACCGTTACCTGGCAATGCATATATTATTTCAATCTCTTTATTCTCTTTTATCTTCTTAATAATGGCATGTTCACGGCCGCCTCCGCCGATTACCATAACTTTCAAATCAAATACCTCCTGCATCTATCTTTTCTGCCAAATAACCCCCTACACTTTTGAGGGGGTTATCATTATTAATGATGGAAAAGTCTTGCGTGAGTGAATGCCATTACCATTCCGTACTTATCGCAAGTTTCTATAACATTATCGTCACGGATTGAGCCGCCGGGCTGTGCAACGTATGATACACCGCTCTTTGCTGCTCTTTCAATGTTATCACCAAAGGGGAAGAATGCGTCACTGCCGAGAGCAACACCGCTGATTGTTGAAAGGTATGTTTTCTTTTCTTCGCGGGTTAAAGGCTCGGGCTTAACACTGAAGAGAGTTTCCCAAACGCCGTCTGTGAGAAGGTCCTCATAGTCGTCAGAAATATAAATATCAATAGCATTATCTCTGTCAGGACGCTTAACGCTGTCGAGGAAAGGAAGATTAAGAACTTTATCGTGCTGACGAAGATGCCATATATCCGCCTTATTACCAGCAAGACGTGTGCAGTGAATTCTTGACTGCTGACCTGCACCAACACCGATAGCCTGTCCGTCCTTTGCAAAACAAACAGAGTTTGACTGAGTATATTTGAGTGTGATAAGAGCGATTATAAGGTCTCTCTTTGCTTCTTCTGAAAGCTCTTTGTTTGCAGTTACGATTTCTGTAAGCATTGAATTATCGATCTTAACATTGTTTCTTCCCTGTTCAAATGAAATTCCGTAAACCTGCTTTATTTCGATTTCTTCGGGGACGTAGCTTTCATCAATTTTAATTACGTTATATGAGCCGTTTCTCTTCTGCTTCAGGATTTCAAGTGCTTCATCTGTATAGCCGGGTGCAATAACGCCATCTGAAACCTCACGCTTTATAAGGCGTGCAGTTACTGCATCACATACGTCTGAAAGAGCTATAAAATCACCGAAGGATGACATTCTGTCGGTTCCTCTCGCTCTTGCATAAGCACAAGCAAGTGGTGAAGAGTCAAGGTCTGCAATATCGTCTACGAAGCAAGCCTTTTTAAGCTTAGCATCAAGAACAGTTCCAACAGCTGCTGATGTGGGGCTTACGTGCTTGAATGAAGCTGCACAGGGCATACCTGTCGCTTCTTTGATTTCCTTAACAAGCTGCCAGCTGTTGAGAGCGCCAAGAAAATTGATATAACCGGGTCTGCCACAGAGAATTTCGATGGGAAGCTCACCGTTTTCCATATAAATTCTTGCAGGCTTCTGATTGGGGTTACAACCGTATTTAAGTTCAAATTCTTTCATTACATTCATTCCTTTCAGGCATTTCCGTTTATCATTCTGTTCTCAACTGTTCCGTCCTCAAGTGAAATAAATCTAACATAGATTGAGATTTTATTGTTACTGTCGAGGTTATTCCATATATCATTTGTAAATTCATCAATATCGTTAGGAATTGTCACACGCTCAGGCTCGCCGAGGAATGTGGGGATAGGATTTCCGTCTGTAACGTATGTGTGAATAAAATGACCTGTACCCGGAAGTGCAGTATATGAGAAGGTGTAACGGTTACATTCTGTTCCCTCTGCATCTGCACTCTTTAAAATGCTCATTTTGTACTTAAGCTTATCACCTGAAAAATCAAACATACCGCTGATTCTTGGTGTGAGGTTGGGAGCGTCAGGCTCAAACTCTCTTGTTTCAAGGGCTTCCTCAAAGGTTTTACCGTCTTTTATAAAATCGTATACTGTATCGGTCTGGTCGCCGTTTGTGACGATTAAGTAATCTCCGATTTTTCTGATAGGTGAATATATAATGAGTGAGGGGTCCTCAACCTTTGAAGCATCAAAGGGATGAATTATAACCTCGTCACCGTTTTCAACAAAAATTCTGTTTCTTGAATTTTCACTTCTGCCCATAATAAAATAAGCAGTTGCAGCTTTTTTACCGTCAGCTGTTTTTCCGAGAACTATACCTCTTCCAACATAAGGGTTTCCGGAAATAAGTTCTCCCATTGGCTTTTGCTCGTAAACGTTCATTATTATTCTCCCTTCTCTTCTAAAAGCTTTGCCGAAACTATTTCTGCCGCAGCAGGAAGAAGCTTCCACTCAGCCTGTTCCATAACTCTTTTTTGTAAAATCTCCGGCGTATCACCCGGCTCGATTTCGACTGCCTTTTGCAGAATAATCTCACCGCCGTCGGGAATTTCATTTACATAGTGAACTGTAGCACCTGTTACCTTAACTCCGTATTCCAGGGCAGCTTCGTGAACGTGAAGTCCGTAAAAGCCTTTTCCGCAAAATGACGGAATAAGCGAAGGATGCACATTTATTATCCGTTTGGGATACTTTGATGTAAAATTCTCACTGAGAATACACATAAAGCCTGCAAGTATTATAAGCTCAATTCCGTTTTCTACAAGAACTGAAACAAGGTTATCTTCAAAAACAGACTGTTCTACTCCCTTTTTGATTACAACGGATGTTTTAATTCCTGCTTTTTCGGCACGTTCCAAGGCGTATGCGTCAGGATTATTGGAAACCACAAGCACAATTTCACCGCTTTTAATTACGTCTGAATCTATAAGCGCCTGGAGGTTTGTTCCACCGCCTGAAACAAGAACTGCAATTTTTGTTTTTAGCATATGATAACACCTTCCTCAGAACGAACGATTTCACCGATTATGTAGGCATCTTCGCCGTTTGCTCTGAGTATCTGAAGAGCTTTATCAGCATCATTTTTCGATACTGTAATACTCATACCAACACCCATATTGAATGTGTTGAACATATCTCTTTCAGGAATATTGCCTGTTTTCTGAATAAGGTCGAAAACAGGGAGAATTTTAACTGCAGATTTTTCGATTTTTGCACCAAAGCCTGCAGGAATACTTCTGGGAATATTCTCGTAGAAGCCGCCGCCTGTAATGTGTGATACAGCCTTGACTGTAACTTCATTAAAGAGTGCAAGCATGGGCTTTACATAGATTTTTGTAGGAGTAAGAAGTGTTTCACCGATTGTGCTTCCTTCGAACTTTTCAAAAATCTTATCACTTTCGCCGATACCGAACACTCGGCGAACAAGTGAAAAGCCATTTGAGTGAACACCGCTTGAGGGAAGTGCAATTATAACGTCACCTTCCTCAACTGTTGAATTATCAAGAACCTTTGACTTATCAACAACACCTACAGAGAAGCCTGCAAGGTCGTATTCATCAACGGGATAGAAACCGGGCATTTCTGCGGTTTCACCGCCGATAAGTGAACATCCCGACTGAACACAACCGTCTGCTATACCTGAAACGATTGAAGCAATCTTTTCGGGATAGTTTTTACCACATGCAATGTAGTCAAGGAAGAACAAGGGCTTTGCACCACAACAGATAATATCGTTAACACACATAGCCACACAGTCAATACCAACAGTGTCGTGCTTATCGAGAAGGAATGCCATTTTAAGCTTTGTTCCAACGCCGTCTGTACCGCTTACCAATACAGGCTTTGTAATACCTGTCATATCAAGCTCGAAAAGACCGCCGAAGCCGCCGATAACAGAAGCTGCTCCCGTTCTTTTAATATGCTCCTTCATAAGCTCAACCGCTTTGTAACCTGCGGTTATGTCAACACCTGCTGCTGCGTAGCTGTCTGATTTTGATTTTGAATTCATAGTTAATTTATCCTTTCTGTTATTCTTTACCGTTCCAGCAATATGTGCAAAGCTTACACGGTTCTAATCCTATTGACTCTATTACACCGTCGAGAGTCTGGAACTCAAGAGATGCAAAATTAAATTTATCGCAAATTGCTTTTCGCAAATTTTTGCCTCGTTCTGTTGAAGAATCGCTGTACTCATCTATATATTTCAGCCCTTCTTCACCTTCAAGCTCAACTATTACCCGTCTTGCTATAAGCTCCATTTCATCCGTAGCACGGGTAAAGTTAAGATATTTACAGCTATACATAATCGGGGGGCAAGCTGAACGCATATGCACCGCTTTAGCACCGTTTGCATAGAGGAAATCAACAGTTTCTTTAAGCTGAGTTCCACGGACGATTGAGTCGTCTACAAACAACAAGCTCTTGTCTTTAATAAGCTCATGAACGGGTATCTGCTTCATTTTGGCAATCTTATTTCTGTCCGACTGCTTGGCAGGGGTAAAGCTTCTTGCCCAGGTTGGGGTATACTTTATAAAGGGACGGGCAAAAGGAATATTTGAATTATTAGCATAACCTATGGCATGAGGCGTACCCGAATCGGGAACTCCTCCCACATAGTCTATATCCATATCCATTCCATTTTTCCTGTCGTTTTCAGCTAATATACTACCGTTCTTACAACGCATTACCTCTACATTAACACCTTCATAGTTAGAAGTAGGATAACCGTAGTAGGTCCAGAGAAATGCGCATATTTTCATTTCTTTGCCGGGAGGATTGTGCTGAATAAGCTTATCTGCTGTAAGTTCTACGATTTCACCGGGTCCAAGCTCCTTTTCATCCTCATATCCAAGCTTTTTATATGCAAATGATTCAAACGAAACACAATGTCCTTCTTCATTTTTACCAACAAGAACAGGAAGTCTTCCGTGCTTGTCCCTCGCCGCAATAAGCGAACCGTCATTCTTAAGAATAAGGATTGAAATTGATCCCCTTACCGCTTCGTGGGCAAATCTAATACCTTCAACAATATCACCCTTGGTATTAATAAGTGCAGCTATCAAATCAACGGAGTTTACTTTACCGCCCGTCATGGCACCAAAATGCCCGCCGCCACAGTTCAGGTAATCTTCAATCAGTTCCTCTGAATTATTGATAAGACCAATCACCGAAATTGCATACGTACCCGCTTTGGAACGTATAAGCAAAGGTTGAGGGTCTGAATCGCTGATTGCTCCTATTGCAGAAGTTCCCTGCATTTCGTCAAATATTTTTTCAAACTTAGTTCTAAACGGTGAATTCTGGATATTGTGTATATCTCTCTGCAAGCCAATTTCTTTATCGTAAGCCGCCATACCGCCGCGTCTTGTTCCGAGATGTGAATGATAATCAGTTCCGAAGAATACGTCGTACACAGCATCGCGTTTGCTTACTACACCAAAAAAGCCACCCATTAAGCTAAAATCCCCTTTCAGACAATTACGTGTTAATTAATCAGTTGTTGTACTTTTTGCTGATCTCAGCGTCGGCTTTAAGAACCTTCTCTGCACCAGCAGTTCTTTCAATGTCGAGTTTTTCAGCAAGAGCTTCATCACTTACTGAAAGGATTTCAACTGCAAGAAGTGCAGCATTATGAGCGCCGTCTATGGCAACGGTTGCAACAGGCATACCGTTTGGCATCTGAACTGTTGAAAGAAGAGCGTCCATTCCGTCAAGAACAGAAGCTTTAACAGGAATTCCGATAACGGGAAGAGTTGTATTTGCGGCAATAGCTCCTGCGAGATGTGCAGCCTTACCTGCCGCTGCTATAATTGCACCAAAACCGTTTGCTCTTGCATTTACTGCAAATTCCTTTGCCTGAACTGGAGTGCGGTGTGCTGAATATACATGAACCTCAAAAGGTACATCATACTTTTTAAGAACCTCTATTCCCTTTTCAACTACAGGTAAATCAGAATCACTGCCCATAATAATCGCTACTTTTTTCATCATCAATTCCAACCTTTCGTATTATTTAAAAACCATAAAAAGGCAGACCTATTCCACTCACGGCGAACAGGCTGCCCAGACGGTCGACAAAACATTTTCTCGTTTTCTGCTCCCATGCGGTGCTCCGCGTATCCGTCAGTTACAAAAAACTCTTTAAAGCATTTGAAATAACACTGTAAAAATGTTACGCCAATATTATATCAAAACCGCAAAAAACTGTCAAGAGTTATATTGACAAATTTTATATGTATTTATTTATATAATTTATTCAATGTGCGGTTTTGTTTTTAAAGGCATGTCTTACTTCACCGATAAGATACAAAGAGCCACAAACCGCGCAGATACCATTACGTTCAAGTGCCATCTTAACCGCCTCTTCAGAGCATTCACAAACCTCAGCTTTAACACCTAGTTTCTCAAAAACTTTTTTATACTCATAAGGGTCAAGAGCACGGGGCAGTTTACATTTTGTAATTATTATGTTTTTTGTAACATGCGATAGGATTTCTGCAATAGCAAAGTAATCTTTATCTTCCATAACCCCCGTAACAACAGTAATTGGTTTGTCAAATTCCGCTACGCTTTTTGCAAATTCACGAACACCGTCAATGTTATGGCAGCCATCAAGCAAAAGCTTCTCCGACAGCCACTCAAAACGTCCCGGCCATACTGTATTTTCAAGCCCTCGACAAACATTTTCTCCACTTATATTATATCCTGCATTTCTCAATACCTCAATTATTTCAAGACACACACAAGCATTTGAATACTGGTACTCCCCTTTAAGAGACAAAGTGTATTTATTATTCTTATAAACAAGCTTATCATCATCTTTCTGCGGAGCGTCACAAACAGTTATAGAAGCACTTTTTTCCAAAGAACATTCTTCAAAAATATTCCCGACATCATCAGCAGGATTTGGATACAACACCACCTTCCCGCCTGATTTGATTATGCCCGCTTTTTCCCTGGCTATTTCGCCTATAGTACTTCCAAGGTACTGCATATGGTCAAATCCGATTGAGGTAATTGCCGAAACAACACTCTTCTCTATGGCATTCGTAGCATCAAGTCTGCCCCCAAGACCTGTTTCAAGAACAACTATATCACATTCCTTTTCTGAAAAATACAAAAGAGCAATTACAAAAATCAAAGAAAACTCAGCAAGCTGAATATTCATTTTTTTAATAGTATCCGAAACCTTGGTTGTGATTTCTGCAAGCCTGGAATTTTCTATATCTTCGCCGTTTACCTTTATGCGTTCATTAAATCTTTCTATAAACGGCGAAGTGAACAAACCCGTTTTATATCCTGCATATCTCAAAACACTGTCTGTCATTGCGGAAACGGAGCCTTTGCCGTTTGTCCCTGCAATATGAACAAATGAAAGCCTTAATTCGGGCGAACCAAGTTCTTTTAATAAGAGTTTAAGATTTTCGTTGCCTAAGGGTTTTGAGAGCTTAGGAGCTGAATGTATATAATTTATTGCCTCGGTATAATTCATTTTTGTATCTCCTGTTAAAATTGTTTAGAAACTGTAAATTGTATACTGTTTTTTGTGAACAATAAACGTCGGTTGTTGACGGAAAATTTATTCTCACATATACTTTATTTTACAACCAATAATTTTTAAAGTCAAGAAAAATATTACAAAAAAGGAATATTAACAAACATCACTGCATATACATAACTGTAAATATTAAAAACAAAAGCATATTACTATGCAACAAAGTAACAGTCAGGAGGATTACAATGGAATACAACGGAAACAATCAAGCAAAAATCATAGGCCATATGGAGGACGAACTAACCTTCAGCCATCAGGTGTACGGTGAAAAGTTTTATATTTTTACACTGAAAGTGCCAAGACTCAGTGGTACATACGACTATATCAAGGTTTTAACCTCAGAGCGTCTGCTTACAGACTGTTCCTGCGAACCGGGAGATTTTCTGGAAATTGACGGTCAGTTCAGGTCATACAACAGCACAGAGGAAAACTCAAACAAGCTTGTTCTGACGGTTTTTGCAAAAAATATAAATATTTGCGATGATATTGCACCAAAAAATCCCAATTCTCTGTATCTTGACGGCTATATATGCAAGCCGCCCGTTTACAGAACTACTCCCTTCGGTAGAGAGATTACGGATATGTTAATCGCAGTAAACCGCACCTACAGCAAATCAGACTACATTCCCGTTATTGCCTGGGGCAGAAATGCGCGGTATTGTAAAAACTTTAATGTAGGTGAACATATAAAAGTATGGGGCAGAATTCAGTCGCGAACATATCAAAAACACCTGAGCGAAGAAGAAACCGTTACAAAAACTGCTTACGAGGTATCAGTAAACAGGCTTGAGCTTGCAACGGAAGAATCAGAGGAAATTGCAGAAACAGAAAAGGTATAAATAAGCTAATTTGCGCACGTTGCGCGCAAATTCCTATATTAAAAACAAAGCCGTATAACGGGTACTATATGTTACAACCCGTATACGGCATTTTTCTATTGTGTTGCTCTTTTTTCTGTGAAACCCACTGCTATTAATCGGGATAATCTTTCAAAAGCTAACCCTACAAAAGCCCAAAGCGGTCCATAGTCAAGTCTGATTAACCCTAAAACTGAAAAAAGGCTGTCATATCTCCATGCAGTAATTCCGAGAAGCTTTAAAAAAGCTCCACTTAAAAACTCTACAGCAAAAATCAGACACATCCATATAAATCCTCTTTCAAACCATTTTCTGTCTTTTATTTTCGGCAATACTTTTTCAAACAAAATACCACCACTGCCGTAGATTATGAACATCCACAATGATGTTCTTCCAACCATATTAATATTTCCAGATAAAAGCTCACACCATCCCGTCCATAAAACCTCTATATTCCAACCAAGCAATCCGTAAATAATAAATTTAATCATCATATAAATATTTTTAACCGTTTAAGAAAAAAATATTTATTATTATCTTTACAAATTCAAAAAAACGTGTTAAAATTCATTCAATTGAAATGAAAGGATGCACCGTATGAAAATCTTAGTTTTTTCTGATTCTCACGGATATTATAACAGAATACTCCCAATAATTAACCAGCAACCCGATACTGATATGGTTATACATTGCGGTGATATTTTAAACGACGCTCTGAGTATTTCAAAATTGATAAATCCCAAAATAAGATTTTGTTATGTTGTGGGTAACAACGATTATGCCCCTGAAACACAGAAAGAACTGAGCCTTGAAGAAGAGGGAAAACGTATTTTTATAACCCACGGCCACCTATTCGGAGTTAAATCAGGGCTTGATTCTCTGCGTCAAAAAATTGAAGAAGGTTACGACCTGGTAATATACGGCCATACCCATACAGCAAACACAGAATACTATCTGGGCGGAACAATTATTAATCCTGGAGCAATGTGCTACTCGTCCAAAAGCAGCTATGCAGTTATCACAATTGACAACGGAATTATAAAAACAGAGATTGTAAGGCTTTAGAGCTTTTAAGCCTCATGCAAAGTTTTTCTTTTCCTCTTATTATCTGTTTTGCTACGGTGTCAGGTTTTATATTAAGCAGCGCAGAAATTTCTCTTACTGATAAATTTTCAAACAAATACAGTTTTAAAACCGAACTGTAGGTCCGAAGTTCATCTATTTCCTTTACGATATCACTTATTATTTCATCACATATCACTATTTCAAGAGGGTCAGTGTATACGCAAATTCCCGAATATAAAATCTTATGTATCAGCATTTCAGAAGCTACAACCGATTTGCACATATTCATAATATTTTCAGCCGTTATATTTTCCTTCCCACACCATTTATTCATATCCTGTATACAGCGAAAAATACTTTCGTGATATATTTCCTCAGCAAGAACTTCGTCACAAACTATTTTATTAATCTCAAATAAAACACGGTTGCTTTCATCTTTGTAAAATTTTTCTATAATCTCTGCTTTACCTTTAGTCACATTCCCTCACCCATAATAAATAATACACCTGATTTTTCCTCTCTTAATTACCATAATTACAAATAAGGATTATTGGATAATTATGTAAGTATTAATGTAATAATTAAACAAACAAAAACAGAATTGACTTAATATATTCAAGCAAACCAACCAATTTTAAGTGACATATTTTTCCATAAATCTCTAATTTGAAAAATTGCACTGTTTTTTGTGTTTATAAGCTCATTATTATGAAGGAATTGTAAATTTTAATTAAAAAGTATTCCATATTCATCAGCTATGTGATATACTAATCCAAATTACAAATAATATAATGAATTAATATCTGAAAGGATGAAATAAATGACGTTATGCTCAAAGTGCAAGGTTAATCCTGCAATGGTTTTTATTACAAAAATCGAAAATGGCAAAACCGTTAGCGAAGGCTTATGTCTTGCCTGCGCAAAGGAGCTTGGCATTGCACCTGTTGATGAAATGATGAAGCAGATGGGAATAAATGAAGAGGACCTTGACGAACTGACTTCACAGGTTAACGATTTTCTGAATGACTCAGAAGGAATAGAAGCTCTAACAGAAAGTATGGGTATTTTCCCTGAAGATATAGAAGGCGTAGATAACATCGAAGGCGGTGCACCAACTGCACCCACCGACATTTTTAAAAAACTTTTTAACAGTTTTCCCTCTCCTTCAGGAAGCACGGAAACACCCCCAAAAGGTGATAATAAATCTAAAAAGAAACAGAACTCAAACAAAAAAAGTATGCTTGACACCTACGGTACAAACCTTACGGTAAAGGCAGCACTTGGTAAGGTAGACAGAGTAATTCACAGAGACAGCGAAATAGAACGTGTTATTCAGATTTTAAACAGACGTTCAAAAAACAATCCTGTTCTCCTTGGAGAGCCGGGGGTTGGTAAAACTGCAGTTGCGGAAGGTCTTGCCTGCAGAATTTTCGAAAAGAATGTTCCCCCGAAGCTTCTTGACTATCAGTTATATCTAATCGATTTCACCGCACTCGTTGCAGGTACACAGTTCAGAGGCCAATTTGAAGCAAGGCTTAAAAATTTACTGAGCGAAGCTGCAGAAGCAGGAAATGTTATACTCGTAATTGACGAAATCCACAACATTGTTGCTGCAGGTGATGCGGAAGGGGCAATGAGTGCGGCAAATATATTAAAGCCTGCACTTGCCCGAGGAGAAATACAAATTATCGGAGCAACAACTCTCACAGAATACAGGAAACATATCGAAAAAGACAGTGCTCTGGAAAGACGTTTTCAGCCTGTTATCATAGATGAACCTGATATACAGGAGAGTATAGAAATACTCAAAGGAATAAAGGACTATTACCAGGACTATCATAAGGTTAAAATATCAGACAAAATAATCGAAAAAGCAGTAAGAATGTCTGAAAGATACATTACTGAAAGATTCCTTCCTGATAAAGCAATCGATGTGATTGATGAGGCAGGTTCTGCAGTTAATCTTAAAAACAAAGCTTTGTATGAACTGTCTAAAACAGAAGGGGAAATGTCAAACTTTAATGAAAAAATAGAAAAAGCAACTTCCGAAGGTGATTTTGAAACAAGCGCAAATCTCAGAAGCGAACAAATGCGTATGAGCGAGAGAATACAAGAGCTTAAAAAACAGGCTTCTCTTGCGGAAATAACCGAAGATGATATTGCGGCAGTTATTGAAGCATGGACAAAAATTCCTGTTCACCGATTAACCGAGGATGAAACAGAAAAATTAATCAATCTCGAATCTCTCCTTCACAAACGAGTTATCGGTCAGGACAATGCTGTAAATTCCGTCGCCCGTGCAATCAGACGAGGCCGTGCCGATATAACAACGCGTAAAAGACCCGTTTCTTTCATTTTTGCAGGCCCTACAGGTGTTGGTAAAACAGAGCTAGTAAAGACCATTGCTGAGGTAATGTTCGGCTCTGAGGAATCCCTTATCCGCCTTGATATGTCTGAATACATGGAAAAGCATGCAGTTTCAAAGCTTATCGGCTCCCCACCGGGATATGTAGGCTATGATGAAGCAGGACAGCTTACAGAAAAAGTCAGAAGAAAGCCTTATTCAGTAATTCTTCTTGATGAAATCGAAAAGGCTGACCCCGAAGTGTTCAATATGTTCCTTCAAATTCTTGATGACGGAAGAATTGCCGACAGCCACGGCAAAATTATTAACTTTGAGAATACAATTATTATTATGACAACAAATGCAGGAAGCGAGATTTCCACAAAAGCCCTCGGCTTCGGTTCAAGCATTGAAGATTCAATTTCGGATAACGTTGAAAAAAGCTTAAAAAAACAATTCAGACCTGAGTTCTTAAACAGAATTGATGAAATAATCACATTCAAGCCTCTCACAAAGGACGAACTTAGATTGATTATCGACCTTCTTCTTAAAGATATTGTCGAAAAAATGACAGAAAAAGGAGCAACCTTCAATATAACAGTTGATGCAAAGGAAATCATACTTTCAGAGGGATATGACAGTCAGTACGGTGCAAGGCCTCTTAAACGTGCTATTCAGAATCTTATAGAAGATGAGCTTTCAAAACTAGCTCTTGCAGGCGAAATTAAATTCGGAACTACACTTTTAGCAGATGCTGAAAATGAAAAAATAATTATTCGTGCTATTAATGCATAAAGAAACTGCCCCACTTCACTATGTGGGGCAGTTTCTTAATTTTAAAACAAATGGAAGTTTACAACAAGTGCCGCAAAGACAATAGATACCATACTAAGGAGCTTAATAAGGATGTTAACACTTGGGCCTGCTGTATCCTTAAACGGATCGCCCACAGTATCGCCTACCACTGCCGCTTTATGATTCTCAGAGCCTTTTCCGTTATAGTTTCCGGCTTCTATATACTTCTTTGCATTATCCCAGCTACCGCCTGAATTTGCCATCATAATTGCAAGAACAAATCCCGAGATAAGTGCACCTGAAAGCATACCCACAACACCATTAACGCCAAGCACAAGACCTACAATTATAGGAGCAATAATTCCGAGTGCCGCAGGAAGTATCATTTCTTTAAGAGAAGAACGTGTGCAAATATCAACACACTTTGCATAATCAGCTTCCGCTTTTCCTTCCATAAGTCCGGGAATTTCTTTAAACTGACGTCTTACTTCAACCACTATCTTCTGAGCCGCACGACCTACCGCCTGCATAGTATATGCACTAAAGAGGAACGGAAGCATAGCACCTACAAACAAACCTACAAGAACTGTGGGGTTTGTAATCTGAAGATCAAGTGTTCCGCCTAAAGATTTTACTTTATCTGTATAAGAAACTATAAGTGCAAGAGCAGTTAAAGCTGCAGAACCAATTGCAAATCCCTTACCTGTAGCTGCTGTTGTGTTACCGAGAGAATCAAGAGCATCTGTTCTTTCACGTACAGTCTTTTCAAGACCGGACATTTCAGCAATTCCTCCTGCATTGTCAGCAACAGGGCCATATGCGTCAGTAGCCAGAGTAATACCAAGAGTAGAGAGCATACCAACTGCCGAAATACCAACTCCATAGAGACCGAGTTCAAATGACTCTGCTCCGCCTGCAACAAAATAACTTATAAGAACTGAAATACCTATAATAATAACGGGAATTGCAGTTGAAAGCATACCAAGTGCCATACCATCAATAATAATTGTAGCACTGCCTGTTTCAGAAGATGAAGCAAGCTTCTGAGTAGGCTTGTATGAGTCTGAGGTATAATACTCCGTAAAGAATCCTATCAAAACACCTGCAACAAGACCTGAGACTACAGCCCAGAAAACGCCTGTATGGTCAGGTATAATTTTGTAAATAAGTATTGCAGAAACAATCGCAGAAACTGCAGAACTTACATATGTACCACGCCTTAGTGAGCCGAGAAGATTTTTTTGAGTTGCACCCTCTTTTGTACTTACAAAGAAGGTTCCGAATATAGATGCAAGAATACCGATTGCAGCAATCATCATAGGAATTATAACACCTGCAAATCCAAGACCTGCAGCAACTGCAAGCGCACCTGCCGAAATAATAGAGCCAACGTATGATTCGTAGAGGTCTGCACCCATTCCTGCAACGTCACCCACATTGTCACCTACGTTATCTGCAATACAAGCAGGATTTCGGGGATCGTCCTCAGGAATTCCGGCTTCAACCTTACCAACCAGATCTGCACCAACGTCAGCAGCCTTTGTAAAAATGCCACCACCCACACGGGCAAAAAGTGCCATTGAGCTTGCACCCATACCAAATGTAAGCATTGCACTCATAATACTATTAATATCTGTTCCATAAACTGTTTTAAGAATTATAAACCAAACGCTGATATCAAGAAGCCCAAGGCCAACAACGGTAAGTCCCATAACTGATCCTGATGCGAAAGCAATTTTAAGACCTTTATTAAGCCCTTCTCTTGCACCGTTAGCTGTTCTGGTATTTGCATATGTAGCAATTTTCATTCCAACAAAGCCTGAAAGGCCTGAGAAAAAACCGCCTGATAAAAAAGCAAAAGGCACGAACCACGTTAGAAAGCCTGCAGAAGCAAGTCCACAAAGTATTACAAACATCACTGCAAAGAAAATACCAACGGTTTTATACTGCCTTTTAAGATAAGCCATAGCTCCCTGTCTGATTTTCTTACCGATAGCTGCCATAGTCTCTGTTCCTTCTGGCTTTTTCTTAACCGAATAAAACTGAACAATCGAATAAAAAAGCGCAACCACTGCACAGAAAAGTACGCCAAAAGGTGCAAAATCCAAGAAAAATTCCATCAATAATTCCTCCAAATAATTTAATGTCCTATTTTTTAGTATAAGCACTATTTTAGCTTAAAAATACCTAAACGTCAATGTTTTTAATGAATTTTAGGAACAATCTATAAGATTTTTTGTGATATTTAAATCATAATATAAAAACTACATTATAGCCATATAAAAATTTATATATCATTATATTCTATTTAGTATACATATTAAAAACAGGATTGCAATATGCTTTGCAACCCTGTTTTACTCAGCCTTCCATATGCTTTCCTAAAAATCCAGCAGCACTTTCAGCAAGCTTCATTTCCACCTCTCCGGGCTTTTCGCCTGCTTTAACTGCAAAAATCACTGAACCTATTGTATCTCCTTCAGAAATTATAGGCATAACCACTCCTGCATTGTAATCAACTGCAGAATCAACTATCAGCACCTTTTTGCTGTCACCTGCAGAATTGAACACCGTTTTGTCGTTCATAAACTGCTCAATGTCATGACTTACAGATTTTTCAAGAAATTCTTTTTTAGGAATTCCTGAAACAGCTATGACATTATCCCTATCAGTTATGCATGCACCAAGACCGCTTGTTTTCGAGAGAGTTTCCACATAACTTGTTGCAAAATCCCCAAGCTCGCCTATAGGTGAGTATTTTTTGAATATAACCTCACCGTCTGTAGTGGTATATATCTCAAGCGGATCCCCTTCACGTATGCGGAGAGTACGTCGTAGCTCTTTAGGGATTACCACACGCCCCAAATCATCTATTCTTCTTACTATTCCAGTTGCTTTCATTTTCAGCTGCTCCTTTTGTTTGAATTTACAAATCTATTGTGTGCAACTGAGGAATTTTTATGTAAGGAAAATGGTGGATAATTTTTAATATCCACCATTTAAAAATCAAATTACAAATAAAATTCTGCTAACAAAACAAGAATTACAAATACAAAGAACAGTCCGAGAGCCACAATATCTCGTTTCCCCATATGATACTCTGTCATTTTAGTTCTCCCCTTGCCGCCTCTGTAGCACCTTGCCTCCATAGCTGTTGCAAGCTCGTCTGCACGTCTGAAAGCACTCACAAACAAAGGAACAAGTATAGGTATAAGCGCCTTTGCTCTCTTTATTATGCCACCCGATTCAAAATCTGCACCTCTTGCCTTCTGAGCCTTTATAATCTTGTCGGTTTCATCTGCAAGGGTTGGAATAAATCTGAGAGCTATCGTCATCATCATTGCAATTTCGTGTGCAGGGACTTTGATTACAGAAAAAGGTCTTAATAAACGCTCAATACCGTCAGTAAGCTTAAGGGGGGTTGTAGTCAAAGTTAGAACTGATGTAGCAAGGAGAAGATATAAAAGACGTATAACCATAAGTAACCCTGTTCTTACTCCCTGCTTCGAAACTGAAAGTTCAAACAATCCGAAAACATCCAGCGAAAAAAGCTTGTCACCGGGCGTCATAAGAAGATTCATCAAAGCAGTAAACACAAGAATAAACACCATAGGCTTTATGCCTTTGAAAATAAGTCGCATCCGCACACCACATGAAAGAAGAATTGCAAATGTAAAGATGCTCACAATACCGTATGATACAACTGAATTAATACAGAAAAGAAGAATCATATACATAAATGAAATAATAATTTTCATTTTGGGGTCCATACGGTGTATAAAAGAATTTCCGTCAATATATTGACCAATAATCACATCTTTGAACATATCATTTGCCCTCCTTCCGGAGAAGCTCGATTATTGCATTAACACCATATTTGAGAGTATAAATATGTGGTGGCAATTCATAGCCCGCCTGCCTTATCGTGTCAGTTATGGCAGTTATCTGAGGAACGCTCAAGCCCATTTCTTTGATTTTTTCGCCTTGAGAGAAAACCTCAGCAACGGTTCCTGTCATTGCAACAGTTCCTTTGTTCATAACAATTATTTTTTCGGCAAGTCCTGCCACATCCTCCATGGAATGCGAAACAAAAATAACTGTCATATCGGGACGCATTTCGTGCAAATGCTTTATTAGAGATAAAATCCTATCCCTCCCTTTTGGATCAAGCCCTGCAACAGGCTCGTCAAGAACCAGAACTGAAGGCTCCATAGCAATAACACCCGCTATTGCTACCCTTCTCTTCTGCCCGCCAGAAAGTTCAAAAGGAGATTTGAAAAAGTACTTTTCATCAATCTCCATATCCGCACAGGCACGTTCAACCCTGCGTTTTACTTCTTCATCATCAAGCCCAAGATTTTTAGGGCCATATGCTATATCTGCATAAACTGTTTCTTCAAAAAGCTGATATTCAGGATATTGAAAAACAAGTCCAACCTTTTTTCTGATTTCAGTTTTATCGGTAGATTTTGCGGTAACATCAATTCCGTCAACCGCAACTGTTCCTTCCGTCGGTAGAAGCAATGCGTTGAAATGCTGAATTAGCGTGGATTTACCGCAGCCCGTGTGACCAATAAGAGCAACAATTTGGCCCTTGTCAATTTCAAGATTTACATTTCTAAGCACTGTTCTGCCACCTGCGGAAGTATCTCCGTATGTGTAGGTGAGATTTTTAACTGTTATCATTTACCCGCCTCCAACAAACGTAAAATTTCATTCAGGCATTCATCAGGAGTTATAACGTGAGGAACATCAAATCCTTGCTCCCTGAGTACAAAAGCAAGCTCAGTAGCCTGGGGAACATCAAGACCAATTTTCTTAAGAAGAGAAATGTTTTTAAACACCTCAAAAGGTGTATTGTCAAGCAAAACACTGCCCTTGTCCATTACCACAACACGGTCTGCCTCTGCCGCCTCATCCATATAATGAGTAATCAATACGACAGTGACACCTCTATCCCTATTGAGTTTTTTTATTGTTTCCATAACCTCTCTGCGTCCTAGAGGATCAAGCATAGCAGTTGGCTCGTCAAGTATAATATACTGCGGCTCCATTGCAAGAACGGAGGCTATTGCCACCCTTTGCTTCTGACCTCCTGAAAGATGAGCAGGTTGTTCACGTCTGAATTCATACATTCCCACAGCCTTAAGGCAATTATTCACACGGTTGCGGATTTCATTAGACGGGACACCGAGATTTTCGGGCGCAAATGCAACATCATCCTCCACAACTGCCGCAACCATCTGATTATCGGGATTTTGAAACACCATACCAACATTTGAACGTATGTCAAAAAGGCGGTCTTCATCCTTAGTGTTAATACCATCAACCAAACAATCACCCGAATCGGGGATAAGAATACCGTTGAAATGCTTTGCAAGGGTAGACTTTCCTGAGCCGTTATGACCGAGAATAGCGACAAATTCACCTTTATTTATTGTAAGGCTAACATTATCAAGAGCTTTGCTTTCAATGTCTGTTAATTCTTTTTGATAACTGAAAGATAAATTTCTGATTTCTATCATTATCATTCATATCCTTTTACATTTTTAAACAAAACAATACTATCATAAAAAAATAAAAAAATAAATAGTTTTTTATATTTTATGGCTATGTTTACAAAAAAACAAATTTCACCTGCACAAAATTTAGATAAATACAAACCCTTAACATTGTAATATTACAAATTGATTAAACTAAGCGAATTTTATTGACAAAAAAAGAAAGAAGTGGTATTATAGTATTGAATATTAGATTACAAGGAGTGTAATACAATGAAAATCAAATATAAGCCTTTTGAAAAGCCGTTGGAGCTTGAAAATTTCAAAGATTTAATTGACTTCAGAGTAAACTCATCAAACAAAATTGCCTATAGATACAGGTTTAAAAAAGAAATAGTGGAAATCACTGCAGAGCAGTTCAAAAAGCACATTGAAGCACTCGGAACATATCTTTACAGCTGCAACCATAAGAACACAAAAATCGCCCTTATAGGAGAAAACAGCTATGAATGGATTGTTTCATACTTCGCAATTGTAAACGGCGGAAACGTTGTTGTTCCCCTTGATAAAGAACTTCCTGCAGGCGACTTAAAGGAGCTTATTACAAGAAGCGGATGTACTGCTCTCATTTATGCAGATTCATACAGCGATATTGCAGAAGATAATTCAGAGCTTAGAACCTACTCAATGAAAGATTTTGACAAATTCTATGAAGAAGGTCAGAAAATTATTGAAGAAGGCAACACAGAATATATCGACTTCGTTCCCGATGGAGATGCAATGAGCTCAATTATTTTCACATCAGGAACAACAGGTAAGCCAAAGGGTGTTATGCTTTCTCCAAAGAATATGATAGCAGATATAAATGCTGCAGGAAGTATCTCTTCACTTGCGGGCGATACACTGCTTACTCTCCCGCTTCATCATACATTTGCATTCTCTACAAGCGTTATTGCAAATATTATGTTTGAGGGAACAACCGCCATCAACGCAAGCCTCAGAAACTTTAAAAAGGATTTAGCTGAATTCAAGCCCCGTAACATTTGTGTTGTACCTCTTTATCTAGAGTCACTATATAAGAACATCTGGAACGGTGCAAAGGAGCAGAAAAAAGATAAGCTTCTCAAAATAATGATAAAAATCAGCAATGGATTGAGAAAAGTCGGTATAGACATCAGACGGAAACTTTTCAAATCCATACTTGATCAGCTCGGTGGAAATCTGGACCTTCTCGTTGCTGGTGGTGCTCCCATCAGCGATGTATATACAAAAGGATTTGACGACTTCGGCATTACTGTTCTTAACGGCTACGGCATAACAGAATGTTCTCCTGTTGTTTCAGTTAACGAATACGGAAATCTCGTACTCGGCAGCGTCGGTGTAGTTTGTAACTGCTGTGATGTAAAAATCAAAGACGGCGAAATACTTGTTAAAGGCGATAACGTAATGCTCGGTTACTTTGACGACGAAAAAGCAACCGAAGAAGCATTTGACGATGGTTGGTTCAAAACAGGCGACCTTGGACATCTTGAAGGAAATATTCTTTTTATAACAGGAAGAAAAAAGAACCTTATAATCCTCAGCAACGGTAAAAACGTATCTCCCGAAGAGCTTGAAGACCTTATCATCACCTCAATTCCCAATGTAAACGAAGTTATAGTTTCAGCAGAAGGTGACTATATAGGAGCCGAAATCTATGCGGAAAACAAAGAAGGTATACAGGAAGCTATAAACGAGCTTAACAAAAACCTCCCTGCTTACAAGCAGATTAAGAAGGTTACATTCAGAGATACTGAATTTGAAAAGACCACAACAAAGAAAATTAAACGAAAATACAACTAAGAAAGGATTTATATTATGTTTGAAAGAGTTAAAAATATTTTAGGAGAATTTGCAGATGCAGATGTAATCACACCCGAAGCTTCCCTCACAGCAGATTTGGGACTTACTTCATTTGATGTCATCTCAATCATAATGGCATTTGAAGATGAGTTTGAAATTGAAATTTCAGATAGAGATGCCCACAAAATGGTTACAGTTCAGGATGTAGTTGACTACATAGAAGACAGGGTATGATTTTAGAAGTATTTGCTTCCGAAAACAATGAGCCTTTAAGTGAGCATGACTTTAACGTGCTAATGAAGGCGGCACAAGAAGAAAAAAAACAAATAATATTAAATCAAAAAATCAAGAGCAATGCCGATAACTCAATTATCGGCATTGCTCTTGCAAAATATGCACTTTTTAAAGTTTTCAATGTCAACGTAAACGACCTTGAAATTGCATATACACAAAATGGTAAGCCTTATCCTAAAACCTCCCAGAATATACATCTTAGCATATCCCATTCAGACACGATAACAGTATGTGCAGTATCAGACTCCCCCGTTGGTATTGATGTTGAAAAAATCAGAAAATTCAACAACTCCATGAGCGAAAAGATTTTTGGAGCAGAAATTACGCATATGTTGTGCAAATCAAAAACTCCAAACGAAGATTTTACCGCACTGTGGACAGAGAAAGAAGCAATTTTAAAGCTTACGGGTGAAGGTGTATCAGGTATACGTAAAAATATAAACAAAAACAAATACAACACTGAAACGTTATTTTATAAAAACTACTGCGTAACAGTGGCAACACTAAAAAAAGCTCTCACGGCTGAATAAGCCTGAGAGCTTTTTAATAATTATTTTATATTTGGAATTTCTTTCTCTCCAGTAAACATTTCATACGCCTTGTTAAGCTGTGCATCAACGAGAATTTCAAGCTTTGAAAACTCTTTGTCAATTCTGGATTGAGTTGTTAAATCAAGCACTCCGTACGAATACAAATCCATTTTTTCCTGGAAATCCTTAATTGCCTCTTCAAGGAATAAATCAAATTCGTCGTTAATCTCACCGTTATAGTAACCTAGGTAATAGAGCTTTTCTTTAGCCGATTTTACGTCGTTACCTTTATAACCCAATTTAAGCTTTTCAAAAAAACTGAAAGAAGTATAATCCTTAATATCTATCGGCTTGAGAACATTTTCTACCTCAACATCGGGGAAAAGTCCGACCTCGTTTATGGCATTACCGTTTCGTGTGAGATAATGACCTATAGTCAGTTTAAACACTGAGCCGTTTGACAACGGGAATGTTCCCTGTATTACACCCTTGCCGTAAGTTTTTGTCCCTATAAGAGTTCCTGCCTTTGAATCCTGCATAGCTCCTGCCAAGATTTCAGCGGCGCTTGCAGTGTATTCATTCACAAGTACATTAAATTTATACTTTGTAGATTTAAGCTCCGAATAAAAGGTTTGATTCATATATGGCTGACGGTATTTAGTGTCTACAATAACACCTTCAGGCACAACCATACGTCCAAGCTTTACAGCACAGTCAAGATACCCACCGCCATTGTTACGAAGGTCAAGAATAATATTCTTTATTCCGTCTTTGTCAGCAGAATTAAGGGCCTCAGTAAATTCTTCAGCAGTATGGTCTGACATATCAATAACACTGATATATGCTACATCATCAGATAATTTAAGATATGTAACGGTATCCTCGTTAACCTCGCACCGTTTTACATCATATGTATATGTTTCACCGTTTCTTAAAACAGAAACAGTTACAGCTTTACCAAGCTCACCTGCAATTGCATTACGGACAGTATTTGTATTTTTTCCATACATATCCTCTCCGTTAACCTGGGATATTTTATCGCCAACCATCATTCCGCAGGCTTCAGCAGAGCTTCCCTGAGTAAATCCGGTTATAACCACATATCCCTCACGTTGTTCGATGCGGACACCTATTCCGTAAAACGTTCTGTTAATATTATTAACAAAACTCAAATACTCTTCTCTAGTAAAAAATTCACTGTAGGGGTCTAAGGAAAGAAGCATACTCTTTAGAAGTTCCAAAAGCTTTCCATCGTCATCCTTGAGATATTCAGAAATTGCCCTCAGCATAATTTGTGAATCATCAAGAGTATCATCAATATAGTACGTCGATATGTATCCTGCAACTTGTTCAAACACACCGTATTCAGGGCTGAATTCATATTCAGCTAAAGCGGAAGAAGGTGCAATGAACATTGCAAAACACATAAGCATTGCAATTAGTCGTTTAAATTTCATATCGTTTCCTTTCAATCTGTGCATTTCACAGAAATTGTTACGTAATTTTCGTAGTTTTTATCGGTAATATTCATTTTATAATCAAGTATGATTTTACCGCCTTCGACGTCAAGGGCACAGAGTACCTTTTTACATTTAAGAGAAACAGGCATTCCGCCATAAGGTGTGGAGTAAATAGTTTTATACTCCTCTCCGCTTTTAAATGAAAGCACGGAAGAATATGCCCCTGTACGCTTTATTTCTATGGTTTCACCGTCACATCTTACAACGCTGTCGGACATTTTATCGCCCTCTTCGCCGTATTCAGTATAGAATATATAATACTTTCCCTTTTTCTCATAAAGAGTGCCTTTATATTGATTTGAAATACGGGTTTTATCGCCGCCGTCCTTCTGAACGGTGTCAACCGTAACAAGTACATTCCTCTTTACTCCATCCATTTACTTAACTCTTACCTCCGCAAGCTCTATAAGACGGTCAAGAAGCTCCGAATATCCTACACCGCAAGCTCCCCACAGTTTTGGATACATACTTATATTGGTAAAGCCGGGGAGAGTATTAATTTCGTTAAGAATAACCTTATTATCAGATTTTCTCACAAAAAAGTCAACACGTGAAAGCCCCATTCCATCCATAGCACGGAAAGCCTTTACAGCATAATCCCTTATTTGCTCACGGATTTCAGGTAAAAGGTCTGCAGGGATATGAAGCTCGGTTGTATTATCGTTATATTTAGCGTCAAAGTCGTAAAATTCTACCATTGGTACGATTTCGCCAACCTCCGAAGCGTCGGCATTAATATTGCCAAGAACTGCACATTCCACTTCTCTGCCGTCAATATTTTCTTCAACCAGAACCTTTCTTCCGAATTCAAGAGCATACAAAACAGCACTTTTAAGTTCTTCCCTGTTGTTAGCCTTGCCAACTCCCACAGATGAGCCTGTAGAAGCAGGCTTAATAAAGCAAGGGTATCCTATTTTTTTCTCAATCAAGGCAACTCTTTCATCTAAATCATCACCGCTTAAAACAGTTACCCAATCCGCTTGAGGTATACCCGCATCGCCAAACACAATTTTTGATAGAGTTTTATCCATTGAGTTTGCACTGCCGGGAACTCCCATACCGACGTATTTTATACCACTGAGTTCAAATAACCCCTGAACAGTGCCATCCTCACCGTATTCCCCATGAAGAACAGGGAAAATGCAATCAAGCTTAATAAGCTCCACAACATCATTTTTCCATACAAGAATGCCGCCGTCTGATGTGTCGGGGGAAATAATCGCCTTAAAAAGACAATCCTTTTCCGTCTCCCAGAAACCGCCTTCGATTTTTTCGTAATCACCTGTATACAAAAGCCATTTTCCTGATTTTGTTATACCAAGCATATGTACGTTATATTTATCTTTATCAAGATTTCGTATTACGGATGTAACTGATTTTAAAGAAATATCGTGTTCAGGGGAAATACCTCCGAACAGGACACATATATTCTTTTTCATAATAAAATTTCCTTTCAATTTCACATATTTTTATGATACTATTTTTTTATATAAATTGCAATAGTTTTAAGAAAAATTAATAAATTTTTAAAAAACAAATCAAAAAGAAACCCGCAAAAGCGGATTTCCTTTTATGTACCCGACAATTCGTTCATCCCTGAAAGAATTATTCTTGCATTTTCAGGATAAATTTCATTTATTTGTTCAACAGGTATAGGATTTTTACCAATGGCCATTTCAACAGTAAATCCTGGATTTCCAAATTCCTTAATAAACCAGTCCTTACATCCCCCATAGCTTGCAGTTCCCGTTGGCTTTCCAAGTGTATATCCGCTTACTTCACCCATTTTCTTTGCAATCAATTCACTTCTCTTTTCCACCGTTCCGTCAAAATCATAGTATATTTCTCTTCCCTGTGAGTGAAAGCATATAAGCATATCCGCCTTAACGCCTCTTAAAAAACCGCACACAGCCGCCGTTTCAGCCTCGCTTTC
Organism: Clostridia bacterium; assembly: GCA_045649825.1. GTDB lineage: Bacteria > Bacillota > Clostridia > UBA1381 > UBA1381 > RGIG9115. The sequence continues at coordinate 6,363 of JAZRQO010000002.1, read as the reverse complement.
AGGATATTTACCTCCATAAAGAGTTGGAGAGGGATTTGTAACAGTATTCTGCCACAATGCATCATAATTATGATTAAGGTCAACCCCCGCTGCATTTGCCTGCCAAACCTTTCTGAAGCTGTGTATTCCCACAAGGCTGATTAGTTTTCTGTGAACCGGGTTTGTTATATCAAGACCGTTCACTGCAATATCAACACCATCAGGATTAACCATTGGTAAAATATAAAGTGTTACGTCAGTAAACAAGTCAACTGCATCCCTATCAAGAAGTCTTCCACCATTCATAAGGGCGGAATTATACTCACGTACAAATTTCATAAGAAAGCAAGCTGTTATATATTCCAGACCGTGGTGTGCACCCGTAACAACAAGCTTTTTTTCGCCTCTGCCCGTTTTAAGGCAATATATCTCCCTTCCCATCGCAGTTTTACCTATTGAAGTCACCTCAGTTGCAACGGGGCTTAGCAATTCTATTTCATTTTTCAAAATATTATAATCGTACATATTAACCCTTCCCTGACTTTGTTTATAAAATTTTAACAAGATAAAATACTATACCGCATACAAATGAAGAAAGTGTAGAAAAAAGTATAACAGGTCCTGCAATTGTGAAAAGCTTTGCACCCACACCCAGAACTATACCCTCAGAATGAGCCTCTATTGCAGGAGAAACAACCGCATTTGCAAAACCAGTTATCGGCACAACTGTGCCTGCACCTGCGACCTTTGCAATCTTAGGGAAAATATCAAGTCCCGTAAGGATACCCGCTATCACAATAATGGTTACACAGGTAAGCGTGCTTACGGTTTTTTCAGGCAAATCAAAGCTCTTAAAAAACTTAGATAAAAATTCTCCAAAAACGCAAATGCCCCCGCCAATTATAAAAGCAAAAAACACGTCCTTTAAAAGGGGAGATTTTTTCGCCTTGCTCATTACATAGCTGTTATACTCGTCTTTTGTCATATTCATAATTCATCACTCCATAATTTTATGGATATAGTATTTCGCATATTATAATATATATTCTATAAATGTTAACTTTATTTTAATTTTTGCAAAACTACTTGAATTTTTTTCATTTTGGATATATACTGATATAGTGTATATAGAATAAAATGCGGAGAATTGTATGTTTGGTTATGTGAATGTGTTAAAGGACGATTTAAAGGTCCGTGACTATATGATGTTCAGGTCGTATTACTGCGGCCTTTGCAAGGCACTTGGAAAAACCTGCTCACAAAGTTCAAGGCTTGGACTTAGCTATGATATGACTTTTTTAGCTGTGCTTTTAAGCTCAATTTCCGATAGAGCTTGTGAAATCGGAACTGCTCCATGTTTAATGCACCCGTTTACAAAGCGGACATATGTGAAAAACGATCCTGCAATTGATTATGCAGCTAACGCTTCCGCGCTTCTTTATTACAGCAAAATGAAGGATGATTGGAAGGATGATAAATCCTTAAAAGCCCTGTTCGGGCTTTTGATATACAGAAAGTCGTACAAAAAAGCTTCAAAACGGTATCCAAGGCTTTCCGAAAGCATAAAACAATACCTTAAGAAGCTATCCTCCCTCGAAGCTCAGAATGTAACGGATATAGACCGCACTGCAGACTGCTTTGCAAAAATCACAGAGGAGCTTTTCTCACCTGATTTTACAGGTGAGAACAAACGTCCTGCCGCATGGCTCGGTTATAACATCGGACGCTGGATATACGTAATGGATGCATTTTCCGACCTTGATAAAGATATAAAAAAGAAAAATTATAATCCATTCCTGCCGAATACAGATATTAAGGATTATGATAAATACAAACAAAATCTTGCCGACAGGCTATCAGTTTCATTAACCTTCACTCTGGAAAATGCAGTATCGGGATTTAATCTTCTAAAACTCTACAAAAATGAAGAAATACTTAAAAATATACTGTATTTAAGTCTGAAATCAAAGCAAGATAAAATTTTAAATTTTAATAAGGATGTGTAATAATTTGAATCCATATGAAGTATTGGGAGTTCCCGAAAATGCTGATGAAGATACAATAAAAAAGGCATATAAGGAGCTTGTAAAAAAGTATCATCCCGATAAATACGTTAATAACCCTCTTGCAGACCTTGCAAGCGAAAAGCTTAAAGAAATTAACAAAGCATATGATATGTTGACTAAAAGCAACTCCACCTCTTGGTCCGGTGGATATACGAACAGTCAAAATAGTGGTTACGGAAACTACAACAGAGGATATAATACGGGCACTGCAAGCTTTCAAAGTGTTAGAATGTTAATCAGCATGCGGCAATATGCCCAGGCAATTAATATGTTAAACGCACTTCCAAAAAATGCAGAGTGGAATTACCTTATGGGAGTTTGCAGGATTAATATGGGAATGTACGATTCAGGCATTTCACACCTTAGAACAGCAGTACAGATGGACCCGAATAACCTTGAATACCGTTCTACTCTTAACAATGTAGAAAACAGAAACACTACCTACCGTCAGTACGATACTATGTCCGGTTGCGGCACAGACCCTTGTTCCTGCTGCTCAAACCTAATCTGCGCTGATTGTTGCTGCGAATGTATGGGTGGCGACCTTATTTCCTGTTGCTGAGAGGTGCATACTATGACTAAAACAAAAGAGCTTGCTCTCGGTGCTATGGGTTGTGCTCTGTCTTTTCTGTTTTTATTCGGATGCTCGGTTATTCCTACAGGCAGGCTTGTAATGGGATTTCTTGCCTCCTTTGTACCATGCGTGCTGTACATTGAATGCAAATCCTTCAAAACTGCCTTGCTTTCCGGGATTTCATCTGCACTCCTTGCAGGACTTATTCTTCCAAAATCAGGCTTTGGGGGGCTTGTGATAATCTTGTACTGCGGATGCCTTTGCTACTACCCCATACTTAAAGCAGTAATTGAAAAAACACGTAAACTTACCATTGAATGGATTTTGAAAATAATTTATTTTGGAGTTTTATGTTTAGGTGTTAAACTAATCACAAAAAAACTGGGACTTGATATATTTAACATATGGGCAGGAATTATTGCGCTTTGTGTATATGACTATCTGCTCTCTTACTTAATCGGATACTACACAAAATTTATCGCACCCAGGATGAGAAAATCAAAATGAAAGGACTAAATAAAATGTCTGAAAAAAAATGCGAGCAACATATTACTTCTATCGGCGGTCAGGCAGTTATGGAAGGCGTGATGATGCGTGGGCCACTGAAGACTGCAGTTGCTGTAAGAAAACCTGACGGAGAAATTGTTGCCAAGATTGATGAAAACGGAACAAAAAAGAAAAACTTCATACTTAAACTTCCAATCATACGAGGATGTATTAACTTTTTTGAAAGTATGGTAATCGGAATAAAGGCTCTTATGTATTCTGCAGAGTTTGTAGACCTTGAAGAAGAGGGCGAAAGCGAGAGCAAGTTTGAAAAATGGCTTGAAGATAAGCTTGGTGATAAGATAAAAGATGTTGTAATATACTTCTCACTCATAATATCTTTATTTTTAAGCGTGGGACTATTTATTCTTTTACCTACAGTTATAACAAGGGCTGTAGAGGCACTTTTTGATTCAGTTACATTTGTTGGAACCAAGACCTTTACAAGTCTTTGTGAGGGCGTAATTAGAATGCTGATTTTCCTTGGCTATCTTGCACTCGTTTCCCAAATGAAAGATATAAAAAGGGTGTTTGAATACCACGGCGCAGAACACAAAACGATTGCCTGCTATGAAGCAAATGAGGAGTTAACTGTAGAAAATGTTAGAAAGTATACAAGGCTACACCCACGATGCGGGACAAGCTTTTTGCTTTTTGTAATGGTAGTGAGTATTATAATCTTCTCGCTGCTTCCGAGAACTTCCATTATACCCCGTATTCTTATGCGACTTGCACTTCTCCCTGTTGTTGCTGGAATTTCTTATGAAATTATCAAGCTTGCAGGAAGAAGTAAAAGCAAATGCGTTTCATGGCTTACAAAACCGGGTCTTTGGCTTCAGAAGTTAACCACAAGAGAACCTGACGACAGTCAGCTTGAAGTTGCAATCGAATCCATAAAAGCTGTAATCCCAGAGGACAAGAACGACGACAAATGGTAATTAAAGATTTAAAAAAAGAGATAGCCGAAAAAATCGGAGGACGTGACGCGCAGCTCCTTATAACAAGCGTGCTTGATATATCCATTACGGATTATATGCTTTGTTCTGACAAAAAAATATCAGATGAAAAGACTACGGAAATACTCACTAAGGCAGAGCGTATTAAACGCGGGGAGCCCCTTCAATACGTTGTAGGTGTAACGGAGTTTATGTCATTAAAATTCAAAGTTACCCCTTCAGTACTTATTCCAAGAGCCGATACCGAAACACTGGTTGAGCTTGCAATAAGAGAAATCGGAGATAACAGCTGCACGGTACTTGACATTGGCTCAGGCTCAGGCTGTGTTGCAATCAGTATTGCAAATTACTGCAAAAATTCAAAAGTAACCTCGATTGATATAAGTGAAACTGCACTTTCCGTCGCAAAGGAAAATTCACGTCTTAACAATACAGATGTAAATTTTATAAAATGCGATATAATGAATAGTAAACCTTACGGCAGCTTTGATATGATTGTATCAAATCCTCCCTATATCCCAACCGAAGTTATTAATACACTTGACAAAAACGTGCGTGAATATGAGCCGAAAACTGCACTTGACGGTGGGTTTGACGGACTTGATTTTTACAGACGCATTATATCACTTGCACCAACACTCTTAAACAAAGATGGTAAGCTTTTGTTTGAAGTGGGACACGACCAATCAGATAACGTTTCAAACCTTCTAAAATCAAAATTTACAGACATTTCAATTACAAAAGACTTATGTGGAGTAAACAGAGTAGTTTTCGGAATATTAAAAAATTAAGAAATGTACTTAAAATAAATCATACATTAACAACCTCAAAATAAGCGGTGCAAAGGAGCTTTTAGAAACAGGACTTTATACAAATTTGAGAAGTTGCATATCAGTCAGGATACAATGATATAAGACATTTCACCAGAGGGTTCAAAAAACAACAGGCCTCTCCCCACTGAGTATAGCAAGAGGATATATGGGTAACATTATATCTTAATAATGAATAACGAAAAATTCAAAACAAAAAATCCTATCTATGATAGGATTTTTTGTTTTGGTGCCGATGACCGGGGTCGAACCGGTACGGGAATCTCTTCCCACGGGATTTTAAGTCCCGGGCGTCTGCCAATTCCGCCACATCGGCCTATAACAGGTGGTATTATACCACACATCCATTATATTGTCAACTGTTTTTTATAAAATAAGGAAAAAATATTCAAATTTAATCTATACATTATACAGCACAAACATTAGAATAGTGAGTGAAATATGAATTGTTATAAAGTTAACGAATGTCACAACTTTTAAAATCTCTTGAGAATTCTCACTAAATGTCATTTATAGAAAACATTTAATTGTATGCTCAAAATAATAGTAATATCAAAAAACTTTTACAATTGCTGAAAAAGCTCCAAAAATAAGGAGTTTTTAATTCTGTTTGGCTAACGCCTATGCTTTTATGCATACGTTTTATCGTATATCTTAATTCCTACAAACCGCATAAAACCCATATTCAAAAGTCATAACCACTGGTAAATCCGGTGGCTTGCACTTAGCCTATAAGGCTATTTTGTTGGCGGCGCCTCAAGGCGCGCCGAAACGGTTTGCCAACCGCATAACTATTACGGGCTGCCCCACAAGTGGGGCGGTCTTTTATTTAGCCCTTTTTTATCAGCTCTCCCGTAAACGGGTCAATGTATTCTTGCAAGCTTATTTGGTCGCTTGCTATATCTTCTTGTAATTTATTCTATATATATTGTTGAATTGCTTTCTTATTACGTCCGACTGTATCCACATAATATCCTTTACACCAAAATTGTCTATTTCCATATTTGTATTTCAAATTCGCATGTCTATCAAATATCATAAGCGAACTTTTTCCTTTTAAATATCCCATAATTTGTGATACACTATACTTTGGCGGTATTGATACAAGCATATGAATATGGTCTGGACAAGTTTCTGTTTCTATTATTTCCACACCTTTATACTCACATAATTTTCTCAATATATTTCCTATATCCGCCTTTATCTTTCCATATATCACTTGCCTACGATATTTTGGTGAAAATACAATATGGTACTTGCAATTCCACGTCGTATGTGATAAACTATCTGTATCAAGTTTCATTCTTGATTACCTCCTTTGATTCTTTTATGCGGTTGGCGAACCTGCATATATTATATCATAGGAGGTTTCTTTTTTCTACTCATAGCTAAAAGCTTTTTATAACCACAGG
>JAZRQO010000001.1:0-95049 GCA_045649825.1 Clostridia bacterium | reverse complement strand
AACTCCGGATTTGTTGCAATCTGTGATGAAAACTTCAATCTTGTAACATACAGAAGCGATTTTGAAGGAGCAGAGCTTCAGAAAATCGGTATAACATTTGATCCTGAAACTATCTCAGAAGGCGAAATTTTTGAAGCAACGGTTTATGACAAAGAATACCTTTGCTCATATCGTTTTGTAGAAGGCTACTATATTGTTGGCGCTATGCCAAAGATTGAAGCAATGTTTATGAAAGAGGTTTCAGTGTATGTAAATACATTCATGGAAATCCTCATATTTGCAGCTTTGTTTGTTCTTATTTATTTCCTGATAAAGAGGATTATCATTGATAACCTAAGGAAAATAAACAAAGGTCTTGCCGAGATAACAAACGGAAACCTGAATGTTACGGTGGATGTTCGTTCCAATGAAGAATTTGCATCACTTTCCGATGATATTAATCAAACGGTTGGTACGCTGAAAAGGTATATCAGAGAGGCTGCGGCAAGAATAGACAAGGAGCTTGAATTTGCAAAGCAGATTCAGTATTCTTCACTTCCCACAGTTTTTCCGAAAAGCAATTCATTTAAGATTTATGCTGAAATGATAACTGCAAAGGAAGTCGGCGGAGATTTTTACGACTTTTATATGTTGAATGATTCAACTATTGCATTTCTTGTTGCGGATGTATCGGGTAAAGGTATTCCTGCGGCTATGTTTATGATGAGAGCAAAAACAGTTATCAGGGATTTGGCAGAGCGCGGGCTTGAGCCTGACGAAATATTTACTATTGCAAACGGAAAGCTTTGCGAAAATAACGATGCAGGAATGTTCGTAACGGCATGGCTTGGTATTTTAGATACCAAAACGGGACTTATGAAGTTTGCAAACGCAGGACATAATCCACCGCTTTTCAAAAGATGTGGCGAAAAATTTGAGTATATGAAAGCCCGAAGCGGAATGCTTCTTGCAGGCATGGAGGGCAATAAATACCGCAAAAATGAACTGCAGCTTGCTCCGGGAGATAAGCTTTATCTGTACACAGACGGTGTCACGGAAGCCACGGATAATAGCACTCAGCTATACGGAGAACAAAGACTTTTAGACTTCGTAAATTCACTTGAAAAAACAGAGCCTGAGAGCCTTTGCAAGCTCATAAAGGAAGATGTTGATAAATTTGTGGGTACGGCACCGCAGTTTGACGATATTACAATGCTTGCAATGAATTTTGATGCAATACTCGGCGACGAAAGTATTTCAGTTGTACCGGATGGTAATTCTCGTGTAGCAGCAGGTGCATTTGCAGATTCGCTTTCTGCAAAGCTTGAAATTGTACCAAAAATTGCAAACAAAATCAATATAGTGTTTGATGAAATTTATGCAAACATTGTAAATTACAGCAAGGCAACTCTTGCTAGCGTTTTCTACAGTATAGAAAACGGAAAACTCCGCATTTCGTTTACTGACAATGGTATTCCGTACAATCCTCTTGAGGCAGCGGAGCCTGACACAACTCTTTCTGCGGAAGAAAGAGAAATCGGAGGACTTGGAATATTTATGGTTAAGAAAATGACAGAAAGTATGGAATATGAATACACAGATGGCAAAAACGTACTTACTCTTGTCATTGCACTAAAATAGCCGTTGGAGTTCGACACTCCAACGGCGAAGGAGGAAAATTAATTGAAATCAAATATTTGTAAATTAAATGAAGATTTAACGTGCCTCAAAGCAGTTCTTGCCGAGGTGGAAAAGGTAACTACATACAATGGTCTTGAGGATAAAAAAGCATTAAGACTTCGTCTTTTGGCAGAAGAACTTTGCGGAATGCTTCCGGGACTTATTGAAAACTTCAGCGGTGAGTTCTGGGCAGAAAATGACGGCGAAACTTACGAACTTCATGTAGAACTTAAGGCAGATGATATGAACATTGATTTAAGAGATGAACTTATTTCAGTTTCAAAATCCGGTAAAAATGCCGCAGCAAAAGGCGTTATGGGAAAAATCAGAGCAGTTGCGGAAACAATGCTTCTTGCTGCATCTGATCCGACTCTTCAAACACTCCCTGCAGGAGAGTTCTATGATTATCATGGCTATAATATGGGATTTGGATATATTGATCCAACGATTGCAATTGAAACAGGATATATATACTCATGGTCGTTGTTTAATTATAAAACAGCAGTTGAAGAAAAGGAAGAAGATGCATATGCAGAACTGGAACGCTCTATCGTTGCAAAGCTTGCGGATGATATCATCGTAGGTGTTCGCGGAAAAAATGTTGAGATTGTGGTTAAAAAGTCATTTGGTTTTCTCTATGATTTTACCAAAGGAAAGTAATAAAAGAAACTATCAGGGGCACTCCAATCGGAGTGCCTTTGGTCTATCTAACTGTGCAATGGGGACGTGCCGCTTTTTGCAACTTTTGCATAATTTGTGTCAACCCAAACCGTCCCCTGTTCGCAAGCTTTAAGAATGCTATTATTCAAAAAAACCAACAAATTGGGGAATAAATATCGGTTGAAATAGTTTAAAATGTTAATAAATTATAAATTGTTCAAATAACACTTGACAAAGCCTTTTATAAGTGGTATTTTTAGTTATGAAAAATATTAGCACTCATCTTAGTTGAGTGCTAATAATATGGAAGGTGGCACTATGGATTTAAATGACAGAAAGCGTAAAATCCTGCAGGCTATCATTGACGAATACATCGGAACGGCTGAACCCGTTGGCTCAAGAGCTATTTCGAAAATAAAGGAATTGGGGCTTTCAAGTGCGACAATCCGTAACGAAATGGCAGACCTTGAAGAAATGGGCTATCTTATTCAGCCTCACACCTCAGCAGGTCGTGTTCCGTCGGATGAGGGATACAGGTTTTATGTGGATTCGCTTATGGCTCGTTACCGTCTTGGCATGGAGGCAATAGAAGGGCTTCATCTTGAGCTTGAAAAAAGAGTGAGCCAACTTGATAAAGTGATTAAAAAAGCGGGAATGATAACCGCAGCACTTACTCAGTATACCACATTCATTACCACACCTCAGCAGAATTTATCGCAAATTAACAAAATAGATATAATTGACCTTGGTGATGGCAAAACTCTAATTATAGCCGTAACCCGTGACGGTCTTGTGAAAAATCGCACACTGCGTCTGAGCCTTGGTGCTCAGAATGCGGCACGCTTCGGTGAAATTCTCACCTCAAAGCTTGCAGGGCTGTCTGTTGATGAAATTGATTTTGAAAAAATCCGCGAAATCGAATCGGCAATCTCAAAGGATATGGAAATACCCCCTCGGCTTCTTGTATCAATTCTTGATTTTGTATACGAAACTATTTCTGATTTTTCCACAACCGATATATTTATCGATAATGCGAAATCAATTTTCAATTACCCTGAATATCGTGATATTGAAAAGGCACGGGAAATGCTTGGCTTTCTTGAGAATAAGGACGACCTCAAACGAATTGCTGTTCGTGACCGTGACCGCGACGACATCACAGTAACCATCGGTGATGAAAATGACGAAGGCCCTCTCAAAAACTGCAGTCTTGTAACTGTCAATTATTCATTGGGTGATAAAAAAGGCGGCAAAATCGGTGTTATAGGTCCCAAGCGTATGGACTATGCAAAGGTATTCGCCAGCCTTGATTTGATATCAACACATATCGACAGAATACTTAATCTGTATCATGAAGATTCTGAATAGAAAGGAGATATTCCATGGAGGACAATAAAGAAACACAACAGCAGATTCCCGAAGAAGAAATTACTTCTGAGGCAGAAGAAAAAACTCCGGAAACCCCGGAACCTGAGGTTGACAAGGCGAAGGAGTGGGAGGATAAGTATATCAGACTTTATGCTGAGTTTGATAACTTCAAAAAACGCTCACAGCGTGAAAAGGATGCACGCTACGGAGATGCGGTAATCGACACTGTTACCGAAATTCTTACCGTTGCAGATAATCTTGAACGTGCTCTTGCGCTGGAAGTAACTGACGAAGAAGCGGTTAAGGTCCGTGACGGAGTTGCTATGGTTTATAAGCAGCTTCAGGAAACTCTTGCAAAGCTTGGAGTAACTGAAATCAAAGCTCTCGGCGAGCAATTCGACCCGAACCTTCATAATGCAGTAATGCACATAGAAGACGAAACAATTGACGATAATACAGTTGTGGAAGAATTTATGAAGGGCTACATTTATAATAATTCGAGGGTTGTAAGACATTCAATGGTAAAAGTAGCAAATTAAATCCGGTTAAAATTGCCCATATCCCGCACCTGCCCTGGCTTATGTACACAAAGTACACTGCGCCCGTGCAGTTACGGAATCTGAACAATTTTTCCACGGATTTAGGGCTTATGGGTGGCAATGGGGACGTGCCTGTTTTGCCACAAAAATGTTTATGTTTTAATTGAGAAAGGAAGAATAAAAATGGGAAAAATTATTGGTATTGACCTTGGTACAACAAATTCATGTGTTGCAGTTATGGAAGGCGGTAATCCCACTGTTATCACAAACTCAGAGGGTGCAAGAACAACTCCTTCAGTTGTTGCATTCCTTAAAGACGGTGAAAGAATAGTAGGCCAGGTTGCAAAAAGACAGGCTGTAACAAATGCAGACCGTACAATCATTTCAATCAAGAGAGAAATGGGAACAAACTATAAGGTAAACATTGACGACAAGGCATACACACCTCAGGAAATTTCAGCAATGGTGCTTTCAAAGCTTAAGGCTGACGCAGAGGCTTACCTTGGCGAAACAGTTACACAGGCAGTTATCACCGTTCCTGCTTATTTTAACGACTCACAGCGTCAGGCAACTAAGGATGCAGGTAAGATAGCAGGTCTTGAAGTACTCCGTATAATCAACGAGCCTACAGCTGCTGCTCTTGCATACGGTATGAGTGACAAGGACCAGACAATTCTTGTATACGACCTTGGCGGCGGTACATTCGACGTATCAATCCTTGAAATCGGTGACGGTGTATTTGAAGTTCTTTCAACAAACGGCGATACACGCCTCGGCGGTGACGACTTTGACAACAGAATTATGGAATACCTCGTTTCTGAGTTCAAGAAAACAGACGGTGTAGACCTTTCAACAGATAAGGTTGCAATGCAAAGACTTAAAGAAGCTGCAGAGAAGTCAAAGATTGAGCTTTCAACTATGACAACTTCAAGCATTAACCTTCCCTTTATCACAGCAGACCAGACAGGTCCTAAGCATATGGATATCACTCTTACAAAGGCTAAGTTTGATGAACTTACTTCAGACCTTGTAGACAGAACTATCACCTGTATCAGAAATGCTATGCATGACGCAAACGTGTCTGCATCAGATATAAGCGAAGTTCTTTTGGTTGGTGGTTCTTCACGTATTCCTGCTGTTCAGGAAGCAGTTAAGAGAGAAATGAACAAGGAGCCACATAAGGGTATTAACCCCGATGAATGTGTTGCAGTAGGTGCTGCACGTCAGGCTGCAGTTCTCGGCGGTGAAGAAACAGGCGTTCTTCTTCTCGACGTAACACCTCTTTCACTTGGTATAGAAACAATGGGCGGTGTGTTCACGAAGCTTATTGAAAGAAATACAACAATTCCTGCAAGCAAGTCACAGATTTTCTCAACTGCTGCAGACGGACAGACAAGTGTTGAAGTTCACGTACTTCAGGGCGAAAGAGAAATGGCTCAGTACAACAAAACACTTGGTCGCTTTAACCTCACAGGCATAGCTCCTGCTCCAAGAGGTGTACCCCAGATTGAAGTAACATTCGATATAGATGCAAACGGTATTGTTAAAGTATCAGCTAAAGACCTTGGTACAGGTAATGAGCAGAATATCACAATCACTGCTTCTTCAAACCTTTCAGACGAAGATATTGAAAGAGCAGTTCAGGAAGCTGAAAAGTATGCCGAAGAAGATAAGAAGAGAAAAGAAGAGGTTGAAATCAGAAATAATGCTGAAACTCTTGTTTATCAGTCAGAAAAAGCAATCGGCGAAATCGGCGATAAGGTAGACGCTGCTGAAATCGACGGTGTAAAGGCAGAAATCGAAAAGGTTAAGGAAGCTCTTAAGGGAACAGACAGCGAGCAGATTAAAGCTGCAAGCGAAGCTCTTTCACAGAAGTTCTATGCCCTTTCAGAAAAGCTTTACAGCCAGGCTAATCCTCAGGGTGCCCCCGGTGCAGACCCCACGCAGGGAGCAGCTCCCGGTGGAGATAATGTTTATGAAGCTGATTACCGAGAGGTTAATGAAGACAATAACAACTAATTAAAAAGCTAAGCGGCAGGATGCTTGTTCTGCCGCTTTCAACCGATTTCCTGTAAAGGGGAGAATTAAATGGCAGATAAAAGAGATTATTACGAGGTCCTCGGTGTCAGTAAGGGTGCGAGTGATGATGAACTTAAAAAAGCATATCGTAAGGTTGCCAAAAAGTATCATCCCGACCTTCATCCTAACGACAAAGAGGCAGAGGAAAAGTTTAAAGAAGTAAACGAAGCATATGCAGTTCTCAGCGACTCCGAAAAGCGCTCACGCTACGACCAGTTCGGCCATGCGGGAGTAGACCCCAATTTTGGTGCCGGAGGCGGTGCAGGCGGCTTCGGCGGCTTTGATTTTGGTGATATATTTGGTGACTTTTTCGGCGGCGGCTTCGGCGGTTTTGCCGGCGGTGCAAGACGCAACGGTCCTGTGAGAGGTAATGATGTCCGTCAAGTGGTTGACATAACTTTTGAAGAGGCTGCATTCGGTGTTCAGAAAAAGCTTAGTATAACCAAAATGGAAAACTGCTCCGTATGTGGCGGCAGTGGCGCAAAGCCGGGTACATCACCTGCAACCTGCGGACGCTGTGGCGGAACAGGTCAGGTTAAAAATCAGGTTAGAACACCACTGGGCTATATGACGAATATCGGCACATGTCCCGAATGTGGCGGTAAGGGTAAAATAATAAAAGACCCATGCCGTGAATGCAGAGGCACGGGAAAAGTTCGTAAAAACTCCGTAATAGAGTTTGATATTCCTGCAGGCATAGATAACGGGCAGACAATTCAGATAAGCGGAAAAGGCGAGCCCGGCGAAAGAGGCGGCCCCAGCGGTGATTTGCTTGTGACAGTACGTGTTAAACCCCATCCTTTGTTTGAAAGGGATGGTTATAACGTGTTTATAGATATGCCTATAACCTTTGTTCAGGCGGCTCTTGGTGCAACTGTAAAAGTTCCCACCCTTGACGGGGCGGTGGAATACGACATACCTGAGGGTACTCAGAGTGAAACTACCTTTAAATTACGAGGCAAGGGAATACCATATCTCAGAAGTAAGGCAAGGGGCGACCAGTACGTAAGAGTACGAGTGGAGGTTCCATCAAACCTGTCTCAGAAGCAAAAAGACCTGCTTCGTGAATTTGATGAGGACGGAAACTATAAGCAGAAAAAGTCCTTTATGGATAAGGCAAAAAAGTTTTTTAAATAATGTAAAACACCTCTGAATTTTAAGTGTTCAGAGGTGTTTTATGTTGGTTGTTTTGGATAATAAAAATGAGCCTAAATTCTCGTTTTTTGTAGAAAAAATATACCCCAATTGTGCTTGTTGTGCAACAATAACAAATGAGCAACTTGGAAGATGTACTAAATGCCGAAAATAAAAAAAACTTAAAAAAAAGGTTGCAAAAACATTACGGGGGAGTTATAATGATAATGTTAAATGGTATAAAATTTATTACATATGTAGTTGGTTTTGGAATTGCCCGGTTCTTGAAATCTCATTTACATATAGCCCGATCAAAATTTTATTTCCATTTTATTTAAATTTTGAAAGGAGTACTTTTAAAAATGAAGGTTTTTAAGAAAGTTTTTGCTTTCGCTATTGCTTTAACAGCAATCGCAATGGCATCTTCAGCTATGGCTGCTGAGCAGACTGCAACTTATACAGCTCATAAAATTGCCGTACCTGTTACTTCAGTGTCAACAGAACAGGCAACAATAGCTGTTGTTGATGCAGATTTTGGCGAATCTGATGCAACCACAACTGCTGCTGATATTTACTATATCAACCAGGATGAAGCTAAGAACATTGCTGATGAGTTAACAGCAGGCGTTGGCCTTAAGTCAGTTGAAAACTTTGTTCCTACATCAGTTGAAGTTCGCCTCGGCGGAGCAATGTCAGGCGAATACACAGTTCTTCCCTTTACTTTTGATAAAGAGGCTGTTGTACCAGCTGAGCCAATTGCAGGTATTAAAGAAGGAACAGAGAGAATAGGTTTTGAAGGTGAAATCGTTGTAAACGGTGGAACTTTTAGTGATATTTTGTTCACACTTTCTTCAGAAGGTGATGCAGAATTAGGAGATAAGACAATTACAGTTAGAGCTTCTGAAGCTGCATGGAAGAATGCATTTACAATTCCTAGCGTATATGGTACAGTTACATTCGGTCTCGAAATCGAAGGTGTACCTACAGGAGTAACAGTAACACTTGATAATGCAAGTGTTATAGCTGAATAAGGGAGGTATATGATTATGAAAAAAACTTATACAAAGCCCGAAATCGTAGTATCAAAGTTTGATGTAGAAACAGTTATCACAAACGGTAGTGTTGTTGGCGCTGATTTGACAGCAAGCATCTATGCAGACGGAACAAAAACTGCAGTAGCAGTTGTTGATTACACAACTATTTTTGCTAAATAATTTGATACATAAAACGGCAGTTTAAACTGCCGTTTTTTTGTGCTTGTTTTGGTCAAAATAAGTGAAAAATAAAGGGATTGCCGTTGGCAATCCCTTATTAATTTTTTGTATCTAATTATAAATTATAACCCATATCAAAAGCCTTAAGGTTCATATCAATGAACTTTTCGGGAACTGTGGCTTTTAATGCTTCAATCCATTTTTCGTAAGGCACGTCTGTTGATTTTGCAAGCACTCCTATAAGCACCACATTTACTGCTTTTATGCTGCCTGCCGCCTCTGCAAGCTCTGCCGCCTTAAGTGATGTAAGGTCGCAGGCTTCCTTTAGCTTTTCTTCAAGGTTTTCGGGGTATTCCGCTGCACCTGTAATAACGGGCATGGGATTAATTTTTTGAGTATTAACAATCATTTTTCCGCCCTTTTTAAGGTAGGGAAGAGCTCTGTAGGCTTCAAGAAGCTCAAATGCAAGAATTATATCCGCTTCACCCTTACCGATTATGGGTGAATAAACCTCTTTGTCGTACTTTACATATGTAACAACGCTTCCGCCTCTCTGGCTCATTCCGTGAACCTCTGAAACCTTAACGTCGTATCCGCCGCCAACTGCGACACTTCCGAGAATACGGCTTGCAAGGAGTGTACCCTGACCGCCAACGCCGACTATCATTATATTCATAGTATCAGTCCTCCTTCTCTATTGCCCCGAAAGGACATACGTTTGTACAAAGTCCGCATCCGTTACACTGGGTGGGGTCAATTTTGATTTTACCGTCAACTACTGAAATTGCAGGACAACCAAGCTTCATACACATCTTACAGTTCTTGCACTTTTCTTCAGATATGGAGCATTTGCCTGTGTATTTAACAGTTTTAAGAAGTGCACAGGGACGCTGTGAAATGATAACTGAAGGCTCTTCCTTTGAAGTTTCTTCCTTTACTACTCTTTCAAATTCCTTAACATCAAACGGGTCGCAAACCACTACGTTTTCAATTCCTACTGCCTTGCAAAGAGTAATAAGATTTGTTTGCTTTGTAGGCTCCTTGCGGATTGTAAAGCCTGTTGTGGGGTTATCCTGATGCCCCGTCATACCTGTGATTGAGTTGTCAAGTATAATAACTGTGCTGATTCCTTTGTTGTATACAATATCTACAAGTCCTGTAATTCCTGAGTGCATAAATGTTGAGTCACCGATTACAGAAACGAGTTTCTTTGCAAATTCATTGCCTCTTGCTTTTGCCATACCGTGAGCTGCCGAAACGCTTGCACCCATACAAATCGTTGTATCAACGCTTGCAAGAGGAGCAACTGCACCGAGGGTGTAGCATCCGATATCACCGCTTACTGTAAGACCAAGCTTTTTAAGAACGTAGAACGCACCTCTGTGGGGGCATCCTGCACACATAACAGGCGGACGTACGGGAATTTGCTCGATTTCTGAAAATTCGGGAGCTTCAATGCCAAGAACTGCCTTACCGATCATGGCAGGAGTATACTCACCCAACATAGTAAATGCTTCTTTGCCGATTACGTCAATGCCTAAGCATTTGCAGTGTTCTTCAAAGAATGGGTCAAGCTCTTCTATTACGTAAACCTTGTCAAGACCTTTCGCGAAGTCCTTTATAAGCTTTTCAGGAAGGGGATAAACCATACCAAGCTTAAGGTAGTTAACTTTATCGCCTAAAGCTTCTTTTGCATACATATATGATATACCTGATGTTATAACACCGATTTTGCTTCCGTTATCCTCAACCTTGTTAAGGGGTGATGTTTCTGCATACTCTGCAAGAGCCTTTTGTCTTTCTTCAACCACAACATGGCGCTTGATTGCATTACCCGGCATCATAACATACTTGCCGATGTTCTTTTCATATTCTTTAAGCTCATAGGTAACAGGCTCCTGCTCTTCAACCAATGATTGGGAGTGTGAAACTCTTGTTGAAAGTCTTAAAATAACAGGAACGTCAAACTGTTCGCTAAGCTCATATGCCATCTTTGTATAATCTCTGCACTCGCCACTGTCGGAAGGCTCAAGCATCATAACCTTTGAAGCTTTTGCATAGTGACGTGAATCCTGCTCATTCTGAGAGCTGTGCATTCCCGGGTCATCTGCAACGCAGAACACAAGACCACCGTTTACACCTGTGTATGCCACGGTGAATAAGGGGTCTGCCATTACGTTTAACCCTACGTGCTTCATACAAGCCATACTTCTTGCGCCACCGATTGAAGCTCCGATTGCAACTTCACCTGCAACCTTTTCGTTAGGTGCCCATTCAACATAGATATTGTCGTACTTAACTATATTTTCCGTTATCTCCGTACTTGGAGTTCCGGGATATGATGAAACAACGCTAACCCCTGCCTCGTATGCACCGCGGGCAACGGCTGCGTTTCCAAGCATCAATTTTTTCATATTACCTTCTCCTTTATTCTGATAGAGTAAATTATACCTTAAAAATGACTAAATGTCAATATTTATGCATATTTTGTCGAAAACTATTGAAAAAAACTTACCCTTATGATATAATATATGTAATATATTTTTATAGAACGGAGATTAGTTATGAAAAAGAGAATTATATCTGCAGTTATGCTGATTTGTATGCTGCTCACTTCAACTGCATTTGCAGAGTTTATCCCAACTATTAACACATCAGTGGGTAGAGAGGTTTGCCTTGATGTGCCTCAGGGTAAATTTACCGAGAATGGCGTATTTATGGTTCCTGTACGCAGAATTTGCGATATTTTCAATGCACGTTGTGATTGGTACGGCGATGAAAGAAAAATTATTCTTAATACTCCCGATAACATCACCAGAGTTTTCCTTTACATAGACAGGGAAGAGTTCAGAATTTTCACGTTCACAGGCGTTATATCGGGTGAGGGTGTCAATCTACCTCTTGAAGCACCTCTTGAAATCGTAAACGACAGAACTCTTGTTCCCTTTGAGCAGATTTGTAAAGCCTTGAAGGGCGAAGTTACCTGGTCTGACGACAGAACAAGCGTAACAGTAACAGCCCCCGAAAAAGAGCTTGAAACAAAAGCCGAGATATATATAAAAACAGAAAAAGAAGATGTGATGGCAGGCGAAGAAGTTGTGCTGACATTATTGGCTAAGAATGCAAATGTTTTAGAAAGCTATAACTTCTCGGGTTATTCTATGGCAGTGGTTTATGACAGGGAGAAGTTTGAATATGTTTCCTCATCTCTTACAAGCCCTGACGGTAATAAGGTAGAGGCGGTGAAGCTTGAAAACAAGAATTATTCACAGGATTCCTCAAAGGCAGTTCTTCTTGCAACTGCACCTTTCGCAATCACAAATGACGAAACTGTAATCGGAAAAATAACATTTAAGGCACTCACTGACGAAGGCGGTGAAATCAGCCTTTCAAACAGAGTGTATACTGCAGGTGACGATACAGCCCTGGTTTATACTAAAGCTGACAGTGAGGATATGGTTAGTGTAAACCGCGGAACGATGCTTACAATAGGCGAGCCTGTAACACTTAAATAAGGTTTAAACAAAAAGAGGATGCTTGGCATCCTCTTTTTGTGTTTATACATAGGCAATTATAATTTCGCTGCTGCCCGACAGCTTATAGCTTCCGTCACAGGCGGGGATAAATGCGGTTTCTCCTTTTTTAAGCGTAAGAACTTCGTCGTTCATTTCAAGTGTTACATCGCCGTCTGTTGCAATTACGCACCTGAAGCAGTCGGGGTCGCATTGGAAATCTGTTTCTCCGTTTATTACGTGCTTCTCAACAGTGAAATACTTGCACTCGGCAAGTACGTTTTCTTTGTCTGAAACGTAAGGCTCTGCAGGGCAAAGGTCTGAAACCTTAAGCGCTTTTTCCACGTGAAGCTCTCTGGGATTTCCCTCTTTATCACGGCGGTCAAAATCGTATACCCTGTATGTAAGGTTTGAGTTCTGCTGAATTTCGCATATTACAATTCCTGCACCGATTGCGTGGATTGTTCCTGATTCTATAAAGAACACGTCGCCTTTTTTTACTTTAACGGGATTAAGCACTTCAAGTACGGTGTTGTTTTCAATGCGTTCTTTGAATTCTTCTTTTGAAACTTCCTTTTTAAGCCCGTAATAAAGGAATGCATCCTCTTCGCAGTCCAGGATATACCACATTTCGGTTTTGCCGAAGCTGTTTTCGTTTTTAAGAGCATACTCGTCTGAGGGATGTACCTGAATTGAAAGACTGTCTTTAGCGTCGATAAATTTTATCAGGATAGGGAAGAAGTCAAAGGCTTCTGCTTTCTTTCCTATTACGTTATGCTTTTTAATGTAGTCGGGGAAAGTCATTCCCGTGTCTTCTCCGCTTGCAACATAGCAAGGCCCGTCGGGATGAGTTGAAAGCTCCCAGCTCTCGGCAACCTTTTCAAAATCACATTTTTTCCCAAACTCGTCGCGGAGCTTTGTTCCGCCCCATAAATAGTCCTTAAATGCAGGAGAGAGTTTAATCGGTTTATTCATATTTTTGTACTCCTTTCACAATCATAAACAGGGGGTGTTACCTTTCGCAACACCCCTGAACTGTTATCTTATCTGTTCTCGTATGCAAGTATAAACTTTGCATTTTTAAGCTCAACTTCTGAAAGGTTCAGATAGTCGTTTGTATAATTATATGAAGAATTCTTCTTATACCAGGATTTTGACTCAAAGTATTTCTGAAGCTCCTGACGCTTGAATACTCTGCCGTGACGTGCAAAAATTTCGTTGCGGGCAAGGTCAAGCTGAGCTTTTGTAAGGCCTGCAAGGTCTGCCTCTGTAAGAAGCTTCTTAGAAGATTCGTCAAGAACATATGAGTCTGTTGCATATGAGCTGATTTTCGTGATTGAGTAAACGGGTTGGCCGTAATAAACATCATCTGTAGGAACCGCGTCTATAGAATACATTGCGGGAACACCTTTATCGAAGCTTACATTGTCGGCATAAGCATAGTAGGTTTTGTTACCTATTGTAAACCTTGCAACGGATTTCCCACTAAATTCTGCAGTTTCAATTGCACTTAACTGTATAAGCGTTGATGTTATGGGGTTACCCTGAGGAACTTCGGGTTGTATAACCGAGCCTGCAACAAATCCGGGAGATGATACTGCAGGTGCCGTAACAGGCTTAACAGTTGCTTTCGGAGCTGCAGGTTTCGACGGCTTTGCCGTGGCAGGTTTTGATACAGCAGGCTTTGACGGGGTTGCCGTAGCAGATGGAACAATAACAATCGGCTCATTTTCAGGCATTTCCGTAGCTTCGGGAATAATCTCCTCGGTAGGCTGTGGCGTTACTTCGGGAGTAGGTACTGCCTCTGTTGCCTTCGGAGTAGGAGTAACTACAATGATGTCGGTGTCAATATCCGTTCTGTCAATAAATCCGTTTCCGAATCTGTATACACCGTAAGCACCGCCGCCGAGAATGATGGCGATAATCAGGCATATGAGTATAATCTTTTTCCTTTGCTTGTTCTTTTTCTTGCGGAGGCGTTTATTTTTAAGCTCTTCCAAAAGGGCATTCTTATCCTCTGCAATTACTTCTTCTGTGTCAAGGGGTTCGCCGCACTCTGTACAAACCTGTGCGGTGTCGTCGTTCTGAGCATTACACTTGGGGCAAATCATTATATCATTCCTTTCAAGACACAATTTTTGTGTTATTAGGGGCTATAAGCCCACGATACACTCTAATTATATCCCTCAAACCCTTAACTGTCAACATCAGCAATATTAAGATATATTATCATTTCTCTTACTTAACTTTTTCATATTATAAGCTTATGCTGTAAAATCCGCCCGGAAGCTTTCTGATTTTACCTTCAAGCTCCAGCATAAAGCACTTGGAATTACACTCCGTCATAGACATCCCAAGCTTTGTACATATATCATCTATGCACAGGTCACCTTTTTCAAGAAGTGCAATTATGGGATTATCAGAAACTACAGAAACTTCTTCAATAAGTTTTTCGGGAAGCTCCGAGTATTTCTGAGTTATTTCTTCAGCCTCCGTTACGGCAACTGCACCTGAATTTATAAGCAAGTCCGTTCCCGAATCCTTGTCAGGGATGGCAAACAGGTCGATTCCGTACCTTATTGCAAGATTTCCCGTTATTACCGAGCCGCTTTTTTCAGGAGCTTCGGTAACAATCACGCATCTGCTCAATGCCGCAATAATCCTGTTTCTTGTGGGGAAGTAGTAGGGCATGGGAGTTGTACCGGGTGGATATTCCGACAGGAACAGTCCGTTATCTATGAGCTTGTTATATAAAAATGCATTGGATTTTGGGTATACAACATCCACTCCGCACCCGAGAACTGCCACCGTAAAACCTCCGGAGCTTATTGCAGTTTCCGCGGCAACGGTGTCTGCACCCTCTGCGAAGCCTGAAATAATTGCAGCACCTGATGCAGTAAGGCCCTTGCAGATTTTTCTTGTTTTCCCTCTTCCGCTGTCGGAAAGGTGGCGCGTTCCTACAACGCCCACGCCGAAAACCGAGTCCCAGTCGGGAATTTTCCCTTTGGCAAAAAGAACAATGGGGTAGTCGGGAATGTTAAGAAGCCTTTTGGGGTAAGAAGGCAGGTCGGGAGTAAGTATTTCAATTCCCTTTTCGCGGCAGGTGTCAAGTATTTTTTTTGCACGGGATATGTTTTTGTCAAGAAGCTTTGAGAGGGCTTCGTTTTTTATATAGGGCGCCTCGCTGTAATTTGTGCGGTTATATATTTTTTCTGGGCTTTCGTAGGTTTCAAGAAGCTTTCTCGCCTTTGCAGGCGTTGCCGCTTCACGGAGCCACAGCCAGTAAATTGCATTGTCAGACATAATTAATTTCTCCGATTAATGAATTTTGCTTTGCACGGAATTATTATACCATAAATAAATATAAAATGCAAACTAAAAATCAAAGGGTTAAAAACATTTTATATCGCACTATAATTATATAACTTTTTATATTTTTTTATATGGCTATTTGTGCAAAACGGAAAAAAAGCTCAAAAAATCCTTAAAATGATAAAAAATTAACATTTTCCTCTTGTATATTTTTAACTTTTGTTGTAGAATGTAAGAGATGGAGCTCTGGTAAAGGCTCCGTATAATAATGTTATTTTTAGGAGGAATTAATCATGGCAGTTAAAGTTGCGATTAATGGTTTTGGACGTATCGGACGTCTTGCATTCAGACAGATGTTCGGTGCTGAAGGTTATGAAGTTGTTGCTATCAACGATCTTACAGATGCTAAGATGCTTGCACACCTTCTCAAGTATGACTCTTCTCAGGGAAGATATGACGGTCACACAGTAGTAGCTGGTGAAGACAGCATCACAGTTGACGGTAAAGAAATTAAAATCTACGCTTGCAAGGATGCTAACGATTGCCCCTGGGGTGCACTTGATGTAGACGTTGTTCTTGAGTGTACAGGTTTCTACTGCTCAAAGGATAGGAGCCAGGCTCATATCAATGCAGGTGCAAAGAAAGTTGTTATTTCTGCTCCCGCAGGTAACGACCTTAAGACTATCGTATTCAGCGTAAACGAAGATACTCTTACAAAGGAAGATACAATCATTTCTGCTGCTTCTTGTACAACAAACTGTCTTGCTCCTATGGCAAAGGCTCTTAACGACTATGCAGCAATTCAGTCAGGTATCATGGCTACAATCCATGCTTACACAGGCGACCAGATGATTCTTGACGGTCCTCACAGAAAGGGCGATTTCCGCCGTGCACGTGCAGGTGCTGTTAATATCGTTCCTAACTCAACAGGTGCTGCAAAGGCTATCGGTCTTGTTATCCCCGAGCTTAACGGTAAGCTTATCGGTGCTGCTCAGCGTGTACCCGTTCCTACAGGTTCTACAACAATTCTTACAGCAGTTGTTAAGGGTAAGGATGTTACTAAGGAAGGTATCAATGCAGCAATGAAGGCAGCTTCAAGCGCTTCATTCGGCTACAACGAAGATGAAATCGTTTCATCTGATATCGTTGGTATCACATATGGTTCACTCTTCGATGCAACTCAGACAATGGTTGCACCTATCGGTGATGACCTTTACCAGGTACAGGTTGTTTCATGGTATGACAACGAAAACTCATACACAAGCCAGATGGTTCGTACAATCAAGTACTTCTCAGAACTTAACTAAGTTATATTTAAGGGGATGTTTAAAAATGCACAGACCGTTCAATGGCTCTAAATAAGCATTTATAAGCATCAAAAATAGCAAAAACTTATAAATTACGGTAGAAACCCGCAAATTTGCGGGTTTCTATTTATTTATGCCATTGAACTACGAACGTAACTCACCACTCGACGTACCAACGTACGCCTTCGGGCAAGGTATTATGCGGCTTAAACCGCATAATACTTCGTTTCGTCCGTTCTGCACTATTTTAAACCATCCCCTGGGGATGTGGGCTGACTTTATAAACAGCCCCAGTTTTATTCACCTGGGGCGAGTGGTATGGCTTCGCAGTGGTATTTGCTTTGCAAGTGATATTGCGTTAGCAGTTATAGCTTTGCACATAACGAGAAATATCAATAAAACACAAAAAGCCATCTTTTTTTTAAAAGAATGGCTTTTATTTGTTTTCCATATCCTTATTAATAAGGTGTAATATATATGAGTTCATGGATGTAAAACCTTTTTGTGCAGCATAGGCTTTCACTTCCTCATATCGTTCATTGCTTACGTTACAAGCTATTTTTTTTCGTTTAGTATTATATTTAGCACAAGCTTTTTTATCGTACATTTTAACATCTCTCTTTTTTGGATATTATCTGCATTATATCATAATGAGTGAGATTTGTCAATAGTATCCAAAAGACATACATATAGAGTACTCCATAATTGTATATTATGACCCTTGCAAAACGGAGTACTCTATGATATAATATATCCTATTAATTAACGAAAGGAAGATACAGATGAAAAAAGAATTTTTTGAAGTGGTTGATATGGTAGGTGAGCTATGTTCTGTTTTGGAGAGTCTTGATGTTGTTACGTTTGATTTTTATTCTGAAAACTACTTAAATTTTGATGATACATTGGGAACTTATAAATTAATGAAATGTAAATTTGAGTCAAATAGTGTAAAAATGGAAATAATACGTGATCTGATTATTGGGGCTATTAAGAAGACTAAGGAGCTTAAGCGACGTGTTGAGTACTGTCATAAAAATATGTAAATATATTTTAAATTTTGAAGTCATTAATCAATAGATTAAGAGGCTATGTCGAATATTATCGACATAGCCTCTTCAGATTATTTAATTTGATGTTGCCGCCTCAACAAGCCTTGACGCTCCGTAGCGTTCACGTAGTGCATTTTTCTGAATTTTACCTGTGGCATTTCTGGGAATGTCCGCAAATATAATCTGCTTGGGACGCTTATAGCGGGGAAGAGCCATACAGAATTCTTCTATTTCGTTAACCGTTGCTGTAACGCCTTCCTTAAGCTGGATTATAGCGGCAGTAATCTCGCCCAGACGCTCGTCGGGAAGTCCGATAACGCCAACGTCGTTGATTTTCTCGTTTGAACGGAGGAAATCTTCAATCTGAACGGGGTATATATTTTCGCCGCCTGTGATGATAACGTCTTTTTTACGGTCTACAAGGTATATAAATCCTTCCTCGTCCTGCTTTGCCATATCACCTGTATAAAGCCAGCCGTCGGGAGTGAGGACCTCGCGTGTTGCGGCAGGATTTTTGTAGTAGCATTTCATAACGCCGTCACCCTTGAGGCAAAGCTCACCTACGCCGCCTTTTTCTACCTCATTACCCTCAGTATCTACAATTTTAATTTCCCAGTTGTAGCCGGGAACGCCGATTGCACCTACTTTATGTATGTTTTCCACACCAAGATGAACGGCACCCGGGCCGATAGATTCGCTAAGACCGTAGTTTGTGTCGTAATCGTGGTTGGGGAAAACCTCTTTCCATCTCTTTATAAGTGAAGGAGGAACGGGCTGAGCACCTATGTGCATAAGCCGCCACTGGTCAAGATTATAGTCTGAAAGCTTTATGTCGCCTCTTTCTATACCGTCTAAAATATCCTGCGCCCAGGGTACGAGAAGCCATACGATTGTTGCCTTTTCGTCAGATACCGTCTGCAAAATCCACTCAGGCTTTATACCTTTTAAAATAACTGCCTTGGAGCCTGAAAGCAGGGAACCAAACCAGTGCATTTTAGCGCCCGTATGATAAAGGGGCGGAATGCAGAGGAAAACGTCGTCACGTGACTGCGAGTGGTGTTTTTGCTCAACCATGCAGGATGCAACAAGGGCTTTGTGTCGGTGAAGAATAGCCTTGGGGAACCCTGTTGTTCCTGATGAAAAGTATATTGCACCGTCGTCCTCGTCATCTATTTCCACAGGGGGAACAACAGATGAGCAGTATGTTATCATCTGTTCATAGCTGTCTGCAAAATCAGGCTTGTCTTTACCTACAAAGAAGTAATGCTTGATTTTCAGGTTTGCTCTTACAGCTTCAATTCTTTCGGTGAACTCAGGCCCGAAAACAAGAACTGAAATATCTGCAAGCTCTGAACAGTATTCAATCTCTTCTGCAGAAAAGCGGAAGTTCATAGGCACTGCAATTGCCCCTGACTTCAGAATACCAAAGTATATTGGAAGCCAGTCAATGCAGTTCATCATAAGGATTGCAACCTTATCGCCCTTTTTAACACCTCTTGAAAGGAGCAAATTGGCGAATCTGTTTGCCGAAACGTCAAATTCCTTCCAGGTGATTTCACGACGGTATTTTTCTCCTGCCGTTGATTCAATAAGGTTATATTCTCTCCAGGATACACTTGTTGAAGGCTGGTTTTCGGGGTTTACCTCAACAAGGCTTACTTCGTTTGGATGAATACGTGCATTTTTTTCAAGAAAATCTGTAATTGGCATAATCTTTTTCTCTTTCTATCTTATTTTTCTGATTCACCAAGTGCTTTCTTAGCTGAAACAAGCACTTTGTGTTCATAACATTCAAACATTTTATCTACTTCCTCATTATTCATCTTTGGAGTAATCAGGCTTACAAGAGGAACGATTATAAGTCCTCCCACCATTGCAACGGCACCGCAGTTGATTGGTGATTGAAGAATTACGGGGAAGCTGCTTCTCATAATCATATTGAGTATCATAATTCCCCCGCCGAATATAAAGCTTGACCAAACGGCGGCTTTTGTTATATTTTTGTTGTACAAACCGTAGAGGAAGGGAGCTAAGAATGCACCTGCAAGGGCGCCCCATGAAATACCCATCATATCGGCTATGTAACCCAGCTTATCCTTGTTAATCGCAATAAAGGCAGAGATTGCAACAAAAACCACAATAAGCACTCTCATTATAAATACCTGGCTTTTTTCGGTTAGATTTTTTACAACGTGGCCTTTAATCATATCAAGGGTAAGAGTTGAGCTTGACGCAAGAACAAGTGATGAAAGGGTAGACATAGAAGCTGAAAGTACAAGCACTATGACAACACCTATAAGCACGTCGGGCAGATTTTCAAGCATTGCAGGTATAATTGCATCAAAGCCGCCAACGGGGGCACCTGCGTCAACAGGAACTCCGGAAATTCTGCCGAAGCCGCCAAGGAAGTAGCAGCCGCCTGCAACAATTATTGCAAAAGCAGTGGAAATAATAGTTCCTTTTGCAATATTCTTTTCGCTTTTAATTGCATAGAACTTTTGTACCATCTGAGGAAGTCCCCAGGTGCCAAGTGATGTAAGAATTACAACACACAAAAGGCCGAAGGGGTCGGGACCAAAGAATGAGGTATATACGCCGGGGATTTCATGTTCCACCTTTGCAAGCTCTGTAAGAGAACTCATAAATCCGCCATGACCTGAAAGCACAGCAGCGATAACAGCGATAATTCCGCCAATCATAATAATCCCTTGAATAAAGTCATTTATAGCAGTGGCCATATATCCTCCGGCAATTACATAAATGCCGGTAAGAATAGCCATAATAATCACACATATATTATAAGATACTCCCGGGAAAGCCATTTCAAACAGTCTTGAAAGACCGTTGTAAAGTGAAGCTGTATAGGGAATAAGGAAGATGAATACTATTATGGAAGCAACTATTTTAAGAGCATTGCTGCCGTAGCGCTTTCCGAAGTATTCGGGCATGGTAGCCGTCTGCAGATGCTGAGTCTGAAGTCTTGTTCGTCTGCCGAGAATAACCCAGGCAAGGAGTGAGCCGATAAGAGCGTTTCCGATACCTATCCAGGTTGAGGCAATACCAAACTTCCAACCAAACTGTCCTGCATATCCCACAAATATAACTGCCGAAAAATACGAGGTTCCGTAAGCAAATGCAGTAAGCCAGGGGCCTACGCTTCTTCCGCCGAGAACAAATCCCGACACATCAGTGGCATTCTTTCTGCAGTAGAATCCCACACCTACCATGATTGCAAAGAATACAATCAACATAATAATTTTTACTGCCATTTTTAATCATCCTTTCTTATAGTCAGTTTTGCTTCTTCACGACGGGATGTAAAAAATGACAGACTGTATGTTCTGCACTATTTTTTCGTCCCTTTCAAAAGGACGGGGGCAATAAAAAACCGTCCTCGGAAGAAAAATCCGGGGACGGAAAAAAATCCGTGATACCACCTCGGTTCACAATCACCTCACAGTGATTGCCTCTGTGAGTACATGGTAAAACCACCTCCATATACCCCTGTGCTGTAACGGGCACACCCGACAAAGTTTACTGCTATTTCTCCTTTGCAGCTCCCGGACTGTATTCAGTCAGATTCAGGATTACGGCTCGCACCACCCGCCGCTTCTCTCAGCTCCATCCAAAGCCTACTTGTTTCCGTTCATCGCTATTAAAGCACATTGTAACACATAAAAAATAATTTGTCAATATGTTTTTTGACAGTTTTCGCAACTGAAATATAATTTGGTTTAAAAAAGGGAGCCGTGAAAAAAATTATTCATTCTGTAACACCTTATTAGAAAATGCATAGTATATACCATAAAAGGGGTGTTACATATGGCTAATTTAAAATGTTTTCTCAAGCGGAATCCTATAATGCTGACGGCAAAGATTTCGGGAATTTTCATATTCTCATTCTGTGTGGGAACTCTGGCAGGCTTGTTTTTGCCCGTGGCATTTATAGCAGCCCTGGAAACTGTGCTTCTTCTGATGCTGGCATGGTTCTGTTTGTTCAAATTTTAAAGAAAGGATAGGGGTAATATGACTATCAGAGTATTCAAGCTTCCAAAATCTCTCGCAGGAATAGTAAAGAGCATATTCAAAATGTAATCCAAATGCCCGTGGCAATTTCATCGCCACGGGCATTTGAATATCAAAGTATCTTTTCGGAAAACACATACACGCCTTCGCTTGCTTTTGTCATAGTGAGGGCAATTTTTTTGCTGTCGGGCTTGGTAACCACGCAAACAAATCCTGTATCCGTTTTTTCAAGATTGGTAAAACGTGAGTGTGGGTGATGTGCGTTTATATATCGCTTTGCCGCTTCATATTCCTTTTTGTACAGGATTTTATCAACTATTCCCGAATCCTTTACCGCTTTTGCACCAAGAATGGCTGCGGCAGATAAAGCAAGTATTTTTAAAGGCTTTTTCATATTTATAATCCTCTTTCTATTCCGTGGTACTCATCATATATCTCACGCTTTGGCACGCCTCTGTCCGTTGCTGCCTGTTTGATTGCTTCCTTGTCTGACTTGCCTTGGTTTACATAATATTCCACGTGTTCACAAACACTCATATTATCCCAGAAGTTTTCCACCTCTTCCGGCTCTGATGCACCTTCTATCACAATAACGTACTCGCCCCTGGGGTTGTTTTCCTCAAAGTGCTTTGCCGCAGCTTCAAGAGTTGTTCGCGTAACCTCTTCGTGAAGCTTTGTAAGCTCGCGGACAAGGGCTATTTTTCTGTTGCCCAGGATTTCGAGCATATCATTTATGGTATATTTAAGCTTATGAGGGGCTTCGTAGAATATAAGGGTGTGTGTGTCGTGTGCCACTGATTTCAGGTGTTCAATTCTGTGACGCTTGTTTACCGACAAAAATCCCTCAAAGGCAAACCGCTTTGTGGAAAGCCCCGACAGTATCAGTGCGTTTATAAGCGCAACGGGACCGGGAACGGATGTAACGTGTAAGTCTTTTTCTATACACATACGTACTAAATCCTCACCGGGGTCCGATATTGCAGGCGTACCCGCGTCGGATACAAGTGCCACGTTCTTTCCCTCTTCCAAAAGGGAGCAGATATATTCGCCTTTTTCGATTTTGTTATGCTCGTGATAGCTTGTAAGCTGTTTTTTTATATCAAAATAATTAAGAAGCTTCAAGGTCTGCCGAGTGTCCTCCGCCGCAATAAGGTCAACGCTTCTGAACACCTCAAGAAACCGTGCCGAAACGTCGCCAAGATTGCCTATGGGTGTGGCACAAAGATATAATGTACCTTTTTCGCTCAAAATACTCACATCTCTCTTCCGTAAATTTGTTTAAGCTCCTCGCTCTCGCCGCCGCCTTTGGCAGTCATAATAAGAGGAGGAAGAATTTTAAGCTCTTCACCGCCGTGAAGAGCGCCGTCTATAAGGAATAAGGACGGCTCTTTGTTCTCGTTCGAATGAACCATCCGAAGCCTTTTAGGCTCTATTCCGTACTTACGCATTGTGCAGATTGCGTCTGCAAGCCGTGAGGGACGGTGTACCATTACAAAATGCCCCTTATCACGAAGCATTTCACTTGCAGCCTTTATAACATCATCAAGGCAGCACAAGGTTTCGTGACGGGATATTGTTACCGTGTCAAATTCGTTTGTTATTCCTTTTCCCGCTTTCATATAAGGCGGATTTACCGTTACAAGGTCAAAGCTGTGCTTCGGGAGCGTAAGGCTTTTAAGGTCCTCACATAAAATCTCCACTCTTTCGCCTATTTTGTTAAGTTCCACGGAACGCTTTGCCATATCTGCAATCTCAGGCTGAATTTCTACGCCGCAAATATACTCCGTACTTGTTTTGGCATAAAGGAGAAGTGGAACTATGCCGCTTCCCGTACATAAATCAAGGGTGCGGCGGCTTCTGATGCCTTTGCTGAAATCCGAAAGAAGCACAGCGTCTGTTCCAAACCTGAAGCCGTCTTTTTTCTGTATTATAACAAGTCCGCCTCTTTGAAGGTCGGATATAAATTCATTTTCCATAATCAATAAAGCCTTAAAATATTAAATACTACAATAAAGAATATAAAGTATGCTATGCCCAGTGTATACATAGCTCTTGAAGCAGACATAAAGCTCCATTCGCTACGCATTGCTTCATAGGTAAGGATTATGTTAAGGACAAATCCCGTAAGCAGAAGCATAATGGTTGAGGGTATTGCAAAAAAGCTCAGGAGTGAGCCGAGGAGTGCAAACAGCATAAGAGGAATAAGCGCTGCAACAGGCCGCTGGGCAAAGGTCATAAATGCTACTTTTCGTCTAAGCATAAATCTGTTTATAAGATAAAGCACAAGTATAAAGCCCATTTCAAGCAAGATTGCCGTAAAAGTGCCTGAGAGCGTATATTTTAAAAGGCTTTTTATGTTGTATATAATGGGCATAAACCGTGAGCCGATAAAAAATCCGCAAAGGGATACAAACACAGCGGTCGCAATAATTATCAGAACAATCTGCACAGGCTTCAGAAATCCCGGATTTGAAACAGAGTTTACGGGGTCGTGGATAAACATTTTTGTAAATCCCGTTACTTC
The DNA here is from genome assembly GCA_045649825.1 of Clostridia bacterium. Lineage (GTDB taxonomy): Bacteria > Bacillota > Clostridia > UBA1381 > UBA1381 > RGIG9115. The sequence continues at coordinate 70,666 of JAZRQO010000001.1, read as the reverse complement.
TTTTGCATTTTTCTTAAACTCGGGCTTTTTGAAATTCGGCTTTTTAAAGCTGAACTTACGTTTCTTTTTCTGAGTGTAGCCCGTGCGGTAGGTGTTTTCCTGCCAGCCTCCGTTTGTGCTGCCCGTGTCGGTGTTGGTATATGCGTGAGCTTCGGAATTTTCCTTAGCACGGCGTGCATTTATGCTGCCGGTACAGGTGCATTTTTCCCCTTTTTCAAGGTCGCGTCCGCAGTATATACAGCTTCTCATATATGTTACTCCTCTCGGATTTTAGTTCTTTCTTTATTCTACCACCTAAGCCGAAGCCCGTCAATGGTTTTTTGTAAATATTGTGTAAACAATGAAAAAAACAGGCTTCGGGAAATATGCTCTTCCCAAAGCCTGCTGATTATTTTTGTTTATCAAGCATATAGTTTCTGTAATAGAGGCAGAGGTCAACACCTACCATAATAAGGTTGAGGCAGTAGAAGAAAAGCACATACCACTTCTCCGAAAATGCCGCCATATATGCTTCATTTGTGAATTTAGAAGCAATACCTGCTATGTATCCGAAGAATATAAGGCAGAGAAATGAGAGGCTCTTTCCTTTTGTAGTTCTTGCTTTATATGATTTCATAACATTCAGCGGCCATGAACATCCGAAGCTCACAATCATTAAAATTTCAAGTAATTCTGACATGGTTAATAACTACCTTTCCTTTGTTTGCACAAAGTATATCATACTTAAAATGGATTGTCAAAGGATAATACCAAAAAGCCCACAGATATGTAAAAATAGTGTTTTTGTGGTAGTTTTACAGTATTATATAGGTAAAAACGACGAATTTTATGATAATAATCACCTATAAACCAAAAATATTTTAAAAATGCTTGACAAGCACTCCCCCTGATGTTATAATTATTCGTGCGTTAGGGCTCTTTTTTTTGTGTGTAAAAAAAGAGAGTCAGAATTTTTAATGATAGCAAGGTTATGGAGGTGTAACTAATGAGAGTAAAAATCACACTTGCTTGTACAGAGTGTAAGCAGAGAAACTACGACACAATGAAGAACAAGAAGAACGACCCCGACAGACTGGAGATGAACAAGTACTGCAGATTCTGCAAGAAGCATACGCTCCATAAGGAAACAAAATAATCCCGCTCGGATGGAATTTAAAAAGTAAGGATGTGTTATCATGGCTGAAACAACAAAAAAGAATAAGAAGTTCGGCGGTTTCTTCAAAGAAACAAAGTCAGAACTTGCAAAGGCTACATGGCCTACAAAGTCACAGTTAATCCGTAACACAGGCGTTATTATAGTATTCATCGCGGTAGTTGCCATCATCCTGTCAGCGCTTGACATCGGATTTGGTAAGCTCTTCCAACTTATAACAAATCAGTTATAATAGTAGAAAGGAAGGAGAACTTTATGGCAGCGGACGCTAAATGGTACGTGGCACACACGTATTCCGGATACGAAAATAAGGTTAAAGCAAATATCGAAAAATCCGTTGAAAATCGCGGTCTTCAGCATCTTATTCACAGCGTGGAGGTTCCCGTTGAAGACGTTGAAGAAACAACAAACGAAACAACTAAAACCGTTAAGCATAAGCTTTTCCCCGGTTATGTTGTAATCAAAATGGTTATGACGGATGAAAGCTGGTATATTGTAAGAAACACAAGAGGTGTTACCGGATTTGTCGGCCCCGGGTCAAAACCGGTTCCGCTAAGCGACGAAGAAGTTCGTAAAATGGGCGTTGAAAAAGTACGCCAGGCTGATATCGGTCTGTCCGCAGGCGACAGAATATCTGTTAAATCCGGACCTATGGAAGGATTTTCAGGTATCGTCGAAACAGTTGATTCCGAAACGAGAAAAGTTACGGCTAAAATCAATATGTTCGACAGAGAGGTTTCTCTCGAGATCGAAGCGAGTCAGGTTACTCGTATCGACTAATTATGTTATAGGCGGAAAATTTCCGTTTATATATTTCCCTCTGGTTTTTCAGTGGGAGGGCGAACGCCCGTAATTACCACACGTATTTTTAAGGAGGTGCCATTTATGGCTCAGAAAGTTGCAGGTTATATCAAATTACAAATCCCTGCCGGCAAAGCAACACCGGCTCCCCCTGTTGGCCCAGCACTTGGTCAGCATGGTGTAAACATTATGCAGTTTACAAAGGAATTCAACGAAAAAACAGCGAAGGATGCAGGTCTTATCATTCCTGTAGTTATTACAGTTTATGCTGACCGTTCTTTCTCCTTCATCACAAAGACTCCGCCGGCTCCCGTTCTTATTAAGAAGGCATGCGGACTCCAGAAGGCTTCAGGTGTACCTAACAAGAATAAGGTTGCTACACTTAAGAAAGCTGACCTTCAGGCTATTGCAGAACAGAAGATGCCCGACCTTAATGCCGGAAGTCTTGAAGCTGCTATGAGCATGATTGCAGGTACTGCACGCAGCATGGGTATATTGGTAGAAGAGTAATTTAAACTGCTATTAGAAAGTGGGAGAGGTGATAATCACCTTGTCTGACCACAAAGGAGGATTTAAAATGTTCAGAGGAAAGAAATATCAGGACAGCACAAAGCTTGTCGACAAAACAAAACAGTACGAGGTTGCAGAAGCACTTGACCTCGTGACAAAAACTGCAAAAGCTAAGTTTGACGAAACAATCGAAGTTCACGTAAAGCTCGGTGTTGACTCAAGACATGCTGACCAGCAGGTTAGAGGCGCGATCGTATTGCCTCACGGAACAGGTAAAACATCTAAGGTACTCGTATTCGCTAAAGGTCCCAAGGCTGACGAAGCAGCAGCTGCAGGTGCAGACTATGTAGGCGAAATGGAAATGGTATCAAAAATCCAGGGCGAAAACTGGTTTGATTTTGACGTTGTTGTCGCAACTCCCGATATGATGGGTGTTGTTGGTCGTCTCGGTAAGGTTCTCGGTCCTAAGGGACTTATGCCTTCACCTAAAGCAGGAACAGTTACAATGGACGTTGAAAAGGCTGTTAAGGAAATCAAAGCAGGTAAGATTGAGTACCGTCTTGATAAGACAAATATCATTCACTGCCCCATCGGTAAGGCTTCATTCGGAGCTGAAAAGCTCGCAGAGAATTTTAACGCTCTCTTGAATGCTATCATTAAAGCGAAGCCCGCTGCAGCAAAGGGACAGTATCTCAGAAGCGTAGTAGTAGCTTCTACAATGGGCCCCGGCATCAAAATCAACGGTGCTAAGCTTGGCTAATGTCAATTAAAAAATGCAACCTTTAGGGGTTGCATTTTTTTAATGATGATTAGTTATTTCCGAATGCGTCCTGATTTTCTACGGGACTGCTTCTGTGTCCGAGATTTGCCGGTCTGTGCTCTAAGGCTGCCAGGGATATTTCAATATCTTCTAAGGCTTCTTTTTCTGAGAAGCATCCGCAGGTTACCATATCGCAGTCACGGATTGTTGCCCAGGAGAAGTTAAGACCTACAAAAGGTGTACATCTGCCTGCCGCCATTGGCTTTATTGTCATAACGGGCTTTTTTGCGTTGTGAATGATTTTATTAACAGACTCAACCTCCACCTGCATCAGAAATCCCATACAGTTGTAAATCTGAATATATGTTTCAACATCGTATTCGTTAAGGTCGCTGTATTTAACAATCTCAGGCATATGAGCAGAAAGCCCCGGTATCATTCCCTCATCACGTATCATTTTTGTGTAGTCGTCAATACGGTCGATTGTGCGTGTTGCCTTAGAAACAAGCTTCTCACAGGCAGCGTGGTGGATAAGGCATAAATCAGCACCGTTTTCACGGCTTTTTCTAATTGTTTCCAAAGCTGCTCGTCTGCCCTCGGCTGTGTTTTCTACGTTGATACTAGGTGTGTCTACCATATATATTTTTTTGCCAAGCTTTTGCTCAGTTTCCTTTATAGCCTTTACTACAACCGGTGCAATTCCGAAGGGTGCCATAACCGTGTCGACACCGTAGGACATAAAAGCTTCAAGCATAGGATTAATTGTTGAGGTTGATGAGTGATGCTCGCGTATCATGGCATCTGCCGCTGCACCTGTATGGCTCCAGCCTGCCAGCCAGTTTGTTCCGATAATCATTCTGGAAAGAGATAATCCTCCAACGTTTGTTCTTGGAAATTGTGTGTTCATATTACAAGCTCCTTTTTATGCCTTTTTCTGATATAAGTATTACATAATAAACCCCGATGTTCAATATATAATTCAGATTTTTATATGTAAAAAAACGACATAGTAGAGCTTTTCATCTACGAGTTATTTACCGAGCACAGGTATTTCGGCACAGCGACTTACAGGGGTCATAGTTTTAAGGTCAGACCAGTAAAATGCTTTTACTTTGTAATATTCATTTACCTCAGGTATATTTTCAAAAGTATGTGTAATTTGTGAAGCCAAAGGTTTTATAGTGCTTGCTATAAGCTTAGAACCTCTGTATAGTGCAATGATTATTGAGTTTCCGTAGTTGTTTCGGTTATCAACTCTCAAATCAACCTTAATCTCGTTATTATTAAACTCTGCTGAATTGTAATGCATAAGGCAATTTGTGTCAAACATTATTATTTCTGCCAGTCCGTCATTCAGTCCGAATTTTGCAAAGGCTCCTATATGTATATTATCAAGGTATTCCTGTTTATCGCTGTACATATGATTATTAACACTTACGCTATTGTGGCATTTATATTGCTTTGTTGTTCCGTCGCCGTGGCAGACTTTTATCATAATGCAATTGTCAGCGTCGGAGTAATATACATCTGTAATCTTTCCATAGAGTACAGGCATATAATGGGTGGAATAGTTCAATGTATATACAGGGCTTACAGCGTTATCGTATTCGTCGGAAATATAATATTTGATTATAAACTCATCAGACTTATTTTCAAGACCGTGTATACCGCCGTAGGCATATTCATAGTGAAGATGACTTTGACTTTTGTTCACCAATTGATTATCGGTGTCATAAAATTCAACAGTGAAATATTTGTTGTAATAATCCTGGTCAATTGAAAAATCAATTACCTCGATAATATGACTTTGAGTAAAATCAGTGTGTAAGCCGTCCATTATTTCAACAGCCTTAATCGTATAATCATAGCTTATGGCACGAATGTCTTTAATTATTATGCCGTAATCGGATAACTCAATGTCATATTTGTGGTTGCTGTCAGGATATGTAATATAGAGTTGTTTATAGTAATAATATAAACAAGTAAGCCCTGATGTATCAACGTCGGGTATATCAAAGCTTTTTGTTGTTTCATTAAATGTCACATCATTGTGTTTGTCTGATACAGTATCGAAGTTAATAACAGTAACCTTTCCTGAGGCTATTGTTATTTCTGCAAAAACATAGTTTAATACCATATATTGATAATCACTCAATCCATTGTAGGTTACATCATTTATAACTATAGTGTCCGCTGTCTGATATTCTGATATAGTGTTGTCAGGGAGCATAACTTTGATTGAGTAGTTGTCATCATAAACTGAGTAATTAATTGCACGGATAAATCCTACGAAGGTTTCATTCCCCGTTGCAGCGGCACATAGTGTCGGTAATATGCTTATCATAATGCAAACTGATGTGATAGCACACAATAGTTTTTTCTTCATATAATACTCCTCCAAATTAAAAAGTGCGCAGCCGAAGCTACGCACGAAAAATACTTTGCTCCGACTTGTCGCCAAACAAATCTACATAACCAAAATGTATATGCAAAAAGGAGCATCTGTATTTTTACCAAAAGTAAAAACACACATACATTTTGATTAAAATTTATGATTTGTTTGGCTTATGGTATTTTATCACATTCACAGCATAATGTCAACTGTTTTCTGTTCATCACAAAAGCCCTGCACAAAAAGTAATGTGCAGGGCTTAATTTGTGGAGATTTAGAGTAATTATTTATCAGATAATTTATCGTATTGTATTTCGGATTTTCCCGTGATTTTGTTTATTTTTTCTTTATAAAGTAATGTCATTTTTGTTTGACCGTATGTATAATCTATGTTGCTTTCTTGTATAAAAGATTTGCAATACTGCTTTTCTGAATAATTTCTCTTTTCGATAAAGAGATAAAATATGAGTTCTTCATAAATGTTTTTCAATTCAAAGTCGGCAATAATTCTTGAAAAAGCCGCCATATTATTAGTGTTGCACTTGAATATTATATCGTTACTGTCAAGCATTGTTTCAAGTTTATCAAAATATTCAAATCTGTTTCCAAGCTTTTGAAAAAACTCACTTTTTGAAACGGTATCGTAAGAAACTTTACCTGTCAAACAATCATCAAATAGTTTTTCTGTGGCTATATTACCGTTTAGTACATCAGTAAGCTTGTGTAAGCCTATGAGGTGTGGAAAATCCGTTTTTTCAAAATTGATAACTAATTCTGTCTTTTTCCCTTTTCTTCCTAATATAATTTTATACTCATAATCTAACAGCTTTTTAAATGACGAAGCTCTCTTTTGTAATTTGTCCATATTTTCCTCCGATTGCATATATAAGAAAAGCCCTGCCATAACAGCAGAGCTTTGAATGTTTTCTGTCTGCACATCTTGTGTGCATAGAGTCAGCTTGCGGTTTGCACATACAACCCACCCGAAGCTTCACGAAACACTGATTGCTGACACAGCCTTTCGTTTCAACGCTTTAACAGACACACCTGTTGCCTGTTGTTAATATTATTATACTCGAAAACAAAAAATATGTCAATAGATTTTAAAGAAATTTGTGTAATTTGAAGCTTTTTTGCTTTTTTCAAATTGTGTTACCCCAAGCCGTACACTGTCTGCGTTAAACGCATATAAATTCAGTGCTTTTGTATTTTGCTTTTACTTCTTCGTTCATTTCTCCGTCACTTATGAAATAATCCACTTCACTAAGGTCGCATTGGACTATTTTTACGCTTCTGCCCACTTTATCGCTTGAGCACATATACACGTGTTTATCGGAATTTTCAAGCATTGCACGGTTATGCATATAATAGCCCTCGGGCTTAATGGTAATTACGCCTTTTTCGTCAATTCCATCGGTGGAGAAGAACATAATATCCGCGTGGAAGGAGGCAAAAACCTTGGCGGTTATCATCCCCGATAACGTTCCCGGTGACTCCGTAACCAGCCCCCCTGTGCAGTAGGTTTCGATACCATGCTCACGAAGGTCTGATGCAAGCATCATATTATTTGTTATAACGCATATGTCATTTTTCTCGGCAAGATAATGACCCAGGTATTGAGTAGTGGTGGATCCGTCAACAAATACAATATCTCCGTCTTTGATTAAAGTTGATGCAAATTGGGCAATTTTGTTTTTTGCAGACTTCATACTGTGCTGACGGAATTTAAATGGTGTTGCGTTTTCCTGATTGATTTCCGCACCGCCGTACGTTCGTTTAATAAGTCCCTGCTTTTCGAGAAGCGTCAAATCACGGCGTATGCTTGCAGGACTGTACCTTATCCGTTCCACAAGATAGTCCACCGTGGCATAATGAGTTGATTTTAAAATCCGTAAAATTTCGTTCATTCGTTCTTGTTGATACATAAATTTCACCTGCTCAAAGTTGATTATTTTGAAAAATTATCGCCAATGTTGATTTTTCTTGATTATATGATAAAATAAAGCTGATGTCAAGTTTAAATCCGTCAGAGGTTTTGAATTTGTTGAATTTATCAAAGAAAGGATGTACATATTATGAAACTTTTTATCGACACAGCTAATGTGGAAGAAATCAGAAAAGCCAACGATATGGGTATTATCTGCGGCGTAACCACAAACCCCTCGCTTATTGCAAAAGAGGGCAGAGATTTTATTGAGGTAGTTAAGGAAATCGCTTCAATAGTAGACGGCCCCATCAGTGCAGAGGTTATCTCTCTTGAGGCTGACAAGATGGTTAACGAGGCAGTTGAGCTTTACAACAAAATCGGCAATCCCAATATCGTAATCAAAATCCCTATGTGTGCAGAAGGATTAAAGGCTGTTAAGCAGCTTTCAGCCAAGGGAATCAAAACAAATGTAACTCTTATTTTCTCCGCAGCTCAGGCGCTTCTTGCGGCAAAGGCAGGGGCTTCATTTGTAAGTCCTTTCGTAGGTAGACTTGACGATATAGGCAGAACAGGTATGGAGCTTATTGAGCAGATTGCAGAAATTTTTGAAATTCACGGTATAGAATCAGAAATCATTGCGGCTTCTATCAGAAATCCCATCCACGTAACAGATGCGGCACTCTCAGGAAGCCATATTGCAACAGTTCCCTACAAGGTATTCGAGCAGATGCTCGTTCATCCTCTTACCGATTCAGGTATAGAGAAGTTCTTAAAGGATTGGGAGACAGTTCCCAAAAACTAAATAATACATATAGCCGGGTGATTAAAATGCATCCGGTTTTTTCTTGTCTTTTTTAAAAAACAGTTGACAAGTCCGTTTTTTTGTAGTATTTTAAATATTAGATGTTTTTTTGAGGGAATAGAATTTGATGCAGTGCATATATTGTTAGCGTATGCAGCTGAAAGGAGTTAACATTACTCATATGGCAAAAAAGAAGCTTTTAATAGTGGAGTCACCGTCAAAGGCGACTACAATAAAAAAATATCTCGGCAGTGATTACACCGTAATGGCGTCTGTGGGTCACATTATAGACCTTCCCAAAAGTCAGCTCGGTGTTGACGTTGAGAACGACTTTGAACCCAGATATATAACTATAAGAGGAAAAGGTCCCCTTCTTGCAGAGCTTAAAAAAGAAGCTTCAAAGGCGGATAAGGTCCTTCTTGCAACCGACCCCGACCGTGAGGGAGAAGCTATAAGCTGGCATCTTGCCGAGGCTCTTGGAATAGATACAAAATCCCCTTGCCGTGTAACTTTTAATGAAATTACCAAATCAGTTGTAAAATCATCCATAAAGGAAGCACGAGCTATTAATATGGATTTGGTTGATGCTCAGCAGGCAAGACGTGTTCTTGACAGAATTGTGGGTTATAAAATAAGCCCCATCCTGTGGGAGAAGATTAAAAAAGGTCTTAGTGCGGGCAGAGTTCAGTCTGCAGCACTTAAGATGATTTGCGACCGCGAAGAAGAGGTAATCAACTTTGTACCCGAAGAATTCTGGACTGTTGATGCGGATTGCAGCTTCGGTAAGGGTAAGTTCATTGCAAAATATTACGGCGAAAACGATAAGGAAACAAAGATCTTCGATAAAGCTTCTGCGAAACAGATTGCAGAGGACATTAAAAAAACGGCTCTTACTGCTAAGACTGTAAAAGTGTCAAATCAGAAGAAAAATTCACCCCCGCCCTTCACAACAAGCACCATGCAGCAGGATGCATCAAGGAAAATCAATTTCAGTGCGTCTAAAACAATGCAGGTTGCACAGCAGCTTTATGAAGGTATAAATCTTGGCGGAAAGCTTGGAACTGTCGGTCTTATAACATATATGAGAACAGACTCTCTCCGTATTTCAGCAGAGGCACAGGCTGCAGCTGTTGAATATATAACGGGCAAATTCGGAAAGGAATTTGCAAGCCCCCGTCAGTTCAAAGCCCGTCGTGGTGCCCAGGACGCTCACGAAGCAATCAGACCAACAAGCGTTGATATTGTCCCTTCTGAAATAAAGGATAAGCTAACCTCCGAGCAGTACAAGCTTTATAAGCTTATATGGGAGCGATTTGTTGCAAGTCAGATGACCGCGGCAAGCTATGAGGTTACACAGGTAACTCTTGCAGGGGGAAGTCATACCTACCGCGCATCGGGAACAAAGCTTCTGTTTAAGGGCTTCACGGCAGTTTACGTTGAAGGTACAGACGAAAAGGAAGAAAAGGTTTCAGCCCTTCCCATGCTCCAGACGGGAGATAAGGTTGATGTAACAGAGGTTTATCCAAAGCAGCACTTTACTCAGCCACCTGCACGTTACACAGAGGCGTCACTGGTTAAGGCAATGGAAGAAAACGGAATTGGCAGACCTTCCACCTATGCGCCTACTCTCACAACCATAACTGCAAGGGGCTATGTAACAAAGTCAAAGAAAACCCTTATGCCCACAGAGCTTGGCGAGGCGGCAAATGATATAATGCGAAATCATTTTGCAAAGATTGTGGACATCGGCTTTACTGCAGGTATGGAAGAAAAGCTTGACCTTGTGGGCGAAGGGGACCTTGAGTGGAAAAAAATTCTCCGTGAATTCTATCCTGAATTCAGCCAAACACTTAAAGAGGCAGAAGTAAATGTTCAGAAAATAAAAATTAAAGACGAAGAATCCGACGTAATCTGCGACAAATGCGGCAGACGTATGGTATACAAGCTTGGCAAATTCGGAAAATTCCTCGCCTGTCCCGGCTTCCCCGAATGTCAGAATACAATGACAATCAAGGTGGGAACAGGAGTTATGTGTCCCGACTGCGGCGGCGAAATTCTTAAAAAGAAATCCCGTAAGGGCAAGGAATACTTTGCCTGCGAAAACGTGGCAAAATGCGGATTTATGGCGTGGGATGCTCCTGTAAAGGATGAAAAATGCCCCGACTGCGGTGGAATTCTATTTAAGAAAAACGGCAGAAAAAAGAAAATTTATTGCATAAATGAAGATTGCGGCTTCGAGAAGCCGTTGAAAAAATAGGCAAATGCCTATTTTTTCGTATGAGGAGAAATACAATGAAAGTAAATGTTATAGGTGCAGGCCTTGCAGGCTGCGAGGCGGCACTTCAGCTTACACGGCAGGGGATAGAGGTACGGCTTTTTGAAATGAAGCCTGTAAAGTTTTCTCCCGCCCATAAAAGCGAGGGCTTTGCAGAGCTTGTTTGTTCAAATTCCCTTAAGGCAGACAGAATAGAAAATGCCTGCGGTTTATTAAAGGAAGAAATGCGTCTTTTCGGCTCCGTTATGATGGAGGCGGCAGACGTAACCCGTGTCCCTGCAGGTGGAGCTTTGGCGGTTGACAGGGATTTGTTTTCCGAGTATATAACAAATAAAATAAAATCAGACCCGCTTATAGAGGTGGTATACGGCGAAGTAACGGATATAAACACAGATGAGTATACAATAGTTGCAACAGGGCCTCTTACTTCGGGTGCTTTATTCGATAGGATTTTCGAGCTTACGGGAAAGGACGGCGTATCCTTCTACGATGCGGCGGCTCCTGTTGTAACAAAGGAAAGTATCGACTTTGACAAGGTTTTTTATGCCGCACGTTACAATAAAGGAACGGCGGACTATATAAACTGCCCCATGACAAAGGAAGAGTATGAAGCCTTTTATCAGGCGCTCATAACTGCAGAATGTGCAGAGCTTCACGAGTTTGAAAATATGACGGTGTTTGAGGGGTGTATGCCTGTTGAGGTAATGGCAAAGAGGGGCGAAAAAACCCTTACCTTCGGACCTTTGAAGCCTGTGGGGCTTGTAAACCCCAAAACGGGTAAGGACGATAGCTTTGCCGTTGTGCAGCTCCGTCAGGACAACCGTGAGGGAACGCTCTATAACCTTGTGGGATTTCAGACAAATCTTAAATTCGGTGAGCAGAAAAGGGTATTTTCTATGATCCCCGGTTTAGAGAACGCTGAGTTTGTACGATACGGTGTTATGCACCGAAACACCTTTTTGCAGGCTCCCGACGTGCTTGATAATCTGTACAGATGCAAAAAGTATCCCAAACTGTTTTTTGCAGGGCAGATTACGGGCGTTGAGGGATATGTGGAGTCCGCATCTTCGGGAATTATGGCGGGCTTTAATATGGCGAGGCTCATACAGGGAAAAGAGCCGCTGTATCCCGATAGCCGCACCTGTATTGGTGCATTGCCCCTTTATATCACATCAGCGGTAACACGTCTTGAGCCTATGAATGCAAACTTCGGCATAATAGACGGGCTTGATATTCGGGTAAAGAATAAGCAGGAACGCTACGGAATGATAGCCGAGAGAGCACTGGAAACGCTCAGACAATCCCTTGCGGTGTTTGCGTAAAATTATAGAGGATGTTTAAAAATGCTGATTCAGAGCCATTGAGCGGTCTGTGCATTTTTTAAACATCCTTTTTGTTTGCTTACGTCAATAAATACAGTTTTTTTAACGCCCGAAGCGGGGTAATTTAGGTAATTTTACAATTTTTAAGATTAATGTTGATTTTTTGTAATATATGTGTTAGAATAAATCAGTATGAAAAATACACACGTATCTCTATTTGCAGAGGGTTGCCCTTGTGGTTCTTTGCAGAGTGCCAGGGGATGCGGAGGATTTAAAAAACAGGAGGAATTTAAAATGGCAAACGTAATTTCAATGAAGCAGCTCCTCGAAGCAGGAGTTCACTTCGGACACCAGACAAGAAGATGGAACCCTAAAATGGCTGAATACATCTTCACAGAAAGAAACGGTATCTACATCATCGACCTTCAGAAGACAGTTAAGAAGGTAGAAGAAGCTTACTACTTCGTAAGAGATATTGCTGAAGCAGGCGGAGAAGTTCTTTTCGTAGGAACAAAGAAGCAGGCTCAGGACTCAATCAAAGAAGAAGCTGAGCGCGTTGGTATGTACTACGTAAACGCAAGATGGCTCGGCGGTATGCTCACAAACTTCAAAACAATCCAGAAGAGAATTCACAGACTCGCTCAGATAAACAAGATGGAAGAAGAAGGTACATTCGAGCTTCTTCCCAAGAAAGAAGTTATCAAGCTTAAGGCTCAGAGAGATAAGCTTGAAAAGTACCTCGGCGGTATCAAAGAAATGAAGCAGATTCCTGCTTGTATGTTCGTTGTAGACCCCAGAAAAGAAAAGATTGCTATTGCAGAAGCTAAGAAGCTCGGTATCCCCGTTGTTGCAATAGTTGATACAAACTGTGATCCTGACGAAGTTGATTACGTAATCCCCGGTAACGACGATGCTATCCGCGCTGTTAAGCTTATCGCTTCAACAATCGCTAATGCTATCATCGAAGGCAGACAGGGTGAAGATGCTCTCGCTGCTGCAATTGCTGAAACAGAAGAAGCTACCGACGCAGTAGAGGCAACAGAAGAATAATTTTAAAATCGGAGGAACAGATTATGGCATTTACAGCTCAAGATGTAAAAGAATTAAGAGAAATTACAGGCTGCGGTATGATGGACTGTAAAAAGGCTCTTACAGAAACAGACGGCGACAAAGATAAAGCAATCGACCTTCTCAGAGAAAAGGGACTTGCTACTGCTGCTAAGAAGTCAGGCAGAATTGCCGCTGAAGGTATTGTTAAAGCATTTATCACTGACGACAAAAAGGTTGGCGTTCTTGTTGAAGTTAACTCAGAAACAGACTTCGTTGCAAAGAACGACGAATTCCAGGCTTTTGTTGCAAAAGTAGCTGAAATTATCGCTGCAGACGCTCCTGCAGACGTTGATGCTCTTAAGGAAATCAAGTTCAATGACGAGCAGAACGTAGGCGAAGCTCTCACAGCTTTAATCGCTAAAATCGGTGAAAATATGAACATCAGAAGATTTGAAAGAATCGAAGGTAACGTATGCTCATACGTTCACGGCGAAGGCAGAATCGGTGTTCTTGTACAGGCTGAAGGCAGCCTTGCAGACGAAGCTGCTTACGAGGCTGCAAGAGACGTTGCTATGCAGGTTGCAGCTATTAATCCTCTCTACCTCTCAAAGGACACTGTTCCTGCAGAGGATGTAGAAAAGGAAAAGCACATCATCATGGCTCAGATTAAAGAAGATCCTAAGAATGCAAGCAAGCCCGACAATATCATCGAAAAGATGGTTGGCGGTAAAATCAACAAGTTCTATGAGCAGAACTGCTTGCTCCAGCAGGAATTCGTTAAGGATGATTCTCTTAAGGTTGAAGCTTACCTTGCATCAAAGGGCGTTAAGCTCATCAACTTTGTAAGACTTGAAAAGGGCGAAGGCATCGAAAAGAAGCAGGAAAACTTTGCTGACGAAGTTGCAAGTATGATTAAATAATTGTAATGTCAATAGGGAACACGAAATAAAAAAAGTTTTTTGTGTTCCCTTTTTTCAAACAAAAAGTCAGGAGAATTTGTTATGGATATAAAGTTTAAAAGAGTGCTTATAAAAATAAGCGGCGAAGCTTTGTCAGGTACTAACGGCAACTGCTTCGATGAATCAACTCTCAGCTCAATTTCAGAGAGCATCAAAGCAGTTCACGACCTTGGTGTTGAAATCTGTGTTGTTGTGGGCGGCGGTAACATTTGGCGCGGCAGAAGCGGCGAGAATATGGACCGGACAAGTGCCGACCATATGGGAATGCTTGCAACTGCAATAAATGCCCTTGCTCTTCGTTCTGCTTTTGAAAATGCAGGTATGCCCACCCGTGTGCAGACTGCTATTCATATGCAGCAGATTGCGGAGCCTTACATAAGAGGCAGAGCGGTAAGGCATCTTGAAAAAGGCAGAGTTGTTATTTTCGGATGTGGAACAGGTAACCCCTTTATGTCTACGGATACTGCAGCAGCTCTCCGTGCAATTGAAATGAATGCAGATGTTATTCTTCTTGCAAAGAACGTTGACGCAGTATACGACAGTGACCCCAAAACCAATCCCAATGCAAAGAAATTTGACACTCTCACATATACAGATATTCTCAGCCTTAACCTGGGCGTGATGGATTCGACGGCGGCTTCAATGTGCCGTGATAACGATATGCCGATTCTTGTATTCGGTCTTGATCACCCCGAAAATATAATGAAGGCGGTTAAAGGCGAAAAAATAGGTACATTCGTATCAAACGAAAAATAAAAAGAAAGGTAAGTGAAATTATGGGAAACTATCCTCAGATTGAAGAAAAAATGCAAAAGAGAATTGCCGGCTATGAAGGCGAACTCAAAACAATCCGTGCAGGACGTGCAAATGCTTCAGTTCTCGACAAAATAAGCATCGACTACTACGGCTCAAAAACCCCCGTTGCTCAGATTGGTTCAATTTCATCTCCCGATCCCAGAAGTCTTGTTATTCAGCCCTGGGACGCAACAGCTCTTAAGGAAATCGAAAAGGCAATCCTTGCATCAGACCTTGGAATTACTCCTCAGAACGACGGTAAGGTTATTCGTCTCAGCTTCCCTCCTCTTACAGAGGAAAGAAGAATAGAGCTTAATAAGCTTGTTAAGAAGTATACCGAAGAAGCTAAAGTTCAGATTCGTAACGCAAGACGTGACGGACTTGAAGATATTAAGGCTCAGAAGAAGAACGGCGAAATCACTGAGGACGACGTTAAGGCAGCAGAAAAGGATATCCAGAAGCTTACAGATAAATTCATAGCAGAAATTGATTCTATAGCTGCGGCTAAAGAAAAAGAAATAATGGAAATCTGATTATAAAAACGCTGCACTCAAATTAACGGTGCAGCGTTTTCTTTTTGGGAGATTAATATGTTTTTCAAAAAAAAGCTTAATAAAGAAATTAACTATAATGCCCTTCCCAAGCATATAGGTATTATTCTTGATGGTAATGGAAGATGGGCAACAAAGCGAGGTTTGCCTCGTTCCGCAGGTCATTCTGCAGGTGCAGATACCCTTAAAAAAATTGTTACCGAGTGTAATAAAATGGGTATAAAATACATAACCGTGTATGCATTCTCCACGGAAAACTGGTCAAGACCGAAAGAAGAAGTGGATTTTCTTATGAACCTGCTTCTTAACTATCTCCGTAATGCAGAGAAAACTCTCTCCGGGGAGAACGTAGTAATCCGTGCAATCGGCTCAAGAAAAGAGCTTACCGAGGAAATCAGGGAGCAGATTAAAAAAACAGAGGAATTTACTGCAAAGAATACAGGTATCGTAATGAATATAGCCCTTAACTACGGCGGCAGGGAAGAAATCGTAAACGGTGTAAAATCCGTATGCCGTGATGTGGAAGAGGGCAGGCTCAGTATAGACGACCTTGATGAAAAGAAATTTTCAGACTACCTGTATACAGGCGGTCAGCCTGATGTGGATTTGCTTATCCGCACAAGCGGCGAGCAAAGGCTCAGTAATTTCCTCCTGTGGCAGAACAGTTATGCAGAAATGTGGTTTACAAATAAGCTATGGCCCGATTTTTCGGTAAAGGATTTACATAGTGCAATTATAGATTTTCAAAGCCGCGGCAGACGCTTCGGCGGAGTTAAGGGGTGAATAAAATGGCAGTTCGTTTAGTTACTTCGGGAATTGGTCTTGTAGTATTTTTCCTTGCCTTGTTTGCAGGTCAGGGTGTGTTTACTGCTGCAATCTGCATTGTAACACTTGGAATGTTATTTGAGCTTTACAATGCAATTAAGTACAAAAATGAGCTTAATATAACAGGTGTTATAGCGGCGGCAGTTCTTATGACGGGAACTATTATCGGCGGTGTATACAGGGAGTTCTTCGTTGCCATATTTATTATGATATATCTTGGCGTAATGGTGTGGCTCCACGGAGTTGTAACCTATCGTGAAATATCCTCTCACGCACTTCTCACATTCTTTGTAACCTTCTTTTTCGGAACTCTTACAAGGGTGTATGCGGATTTTGGTGTGTATTACGTGCTTATGGTATTTGTCTGTGCCTGGACAACAGACTCAGGTGCATACTTTACAGGCAGAGCTATAGGCCGTCATAAGCTTATACCAAAGGTAAGCCCGAAAAAAACCGTAGAGGGTGCAATCGGCGGTGTTGTTACATCTCTTGTTTGCTGCTGGATATATACGTTTATTCTTAACTGTGTAACAGTTTCGGATTTGGGATTTGTAACAGTTACAATTGTGTCCCTTGTGGCGTCACTTTGCTCACAGCTTGGCGACCTTGTGGCATCAGCCATAAAGCGTGACTGTGACGTTAAGGACTTCGGAAATCTTCTCCCCGGCCACGGCGGACTTTTAGACAGGTTTGACAGCGTAATGTATATAACTCCTGTTATATACTATATACTTCTTATAGCAACAAAATAAAAAAATCATTTGAGGAGATTTTCCTCAAATGATTTTTTTTGTTTCTTATGCTTCAATCAGCAATGTAACTATTTCATAGTTTTTAACGTAAACCTCAGCCGAATTGCCTTTTCCGATTTCCTCTATGGGATTTTCCATCATATCGCAAAGGCTGATTTTTTTAGCGTCAAAGCCAAGGTTAACCGTAGCCTTGGTTTTTTTGTTCCATGCGTCGTAAAGACGTACAATTATTCCGTTGCCGTTTTCTGCCTTTTTAACTGTTTCAATTACTATATTTTCACTGTCGCAGTTTATGAGGCTGTATTCTGACGGGAGCTTGCCGCCGCCATTTGTGGAAATTGCAGTCATAGGTCTGTTAAGGAGATATGCTTCATTTACTGTACCGCCCTCTGCAAATGTACCCTCGTGGGGATAGAGTGAGTAAGTAAATGTGTGAACTTCTCTGTCGGCATGGGGGTTGGGGTATGTACCACTCTTTATAAGGGTGATTGACATTTCATTTCTGTCAACGGAATGGCCGTACTTGCAGTTGTTGAGAATACTTACGCCGTAGCCGTTTTCGGAAAGGTCGGACCATTTCTGAGCGCAAACCTCAAACTGTGCCGCATCCCAGCTTGTGTTCTCGTGGGTTGTTCTCTCCACGCTGCCGAACTGGATTTCGTATGTGGCTTTGCTTGAATGAATATCAACAGGGAAGAAGGCTTTAAGGAGAATATGGCTTTCTTTCCAGTCAACAGTGCTTTCAAAGTCAATACGTCTGCTGCCTGTATATAGAATAACTCTCTGCTTTATTTCAGAGCGGTTGTACTTTCGTACAATTTCAAATCCGCCGAAGCCGTTGCCCTGTATTGGCGTTGCACTTTCAATATTATCAACCACTGATGACTTATCTCTGTAGTAGTTTGTGATTTCCCAGTTATCATAATCTTTGGGGAAGTCCTCAAATACCTTCAGGCGGTTACCTGCACCTGAAAGAACTTCTCTGCCTGCAGCCTTGTCGAAAATTGAACTGATTTCGTAATTTTCGTCAAACAGAACTATGAATATATCATTTTCCAATCTGCGGTCTGAAACCGAAACACTGTCACGGACAGTTGTTCCTTCAACAACCTTCCATCCCATAGGCGGTACGTTTTCAGCATATACTTTTTCGCCGTCAAAATCTGCATAACCCGATACGGTAAAGGAGTTGGGGTTATATACCAAAATACCCTTTTCTGATTGAGCATTTGCAATAGCTGAAAGCTTTTCCGAACGAAGAGCACCCACCTCACTGCGTACTCTTGCATAGTCCTTGTCGCTATCTTCATAAACTTCTAATATTGAAGAGCCGGGGATAATGTCGTGGAACTGATTTAAAAGCAGTGTTTTCCAGCTTCTGAACAAAGTATCACTGTCATAGCTTCCGCCGTTTAAGAGCATATCTGCAACAGATAAAGCTTCCGTTTCCTGGCACATAAATTCACATTCACGGTTATGCTTCTTGTTTCGTGCCATAGAGGTATATGTTCCTCTGTGGAATTCAAGGTAAAGCTCACCAACCCACTTGGGTATGCGTTCATTATTTTCCTGTGCTTTTTTTATTCTTTCTTCTACACGGTTCAGGAAATCACCTGCACGGCTCATCTGAGCCTTTGGCATTCCCGGCAGACCGTATTCAAGACGCTGTTCCATTTCAAGCATTTCTTCGGTTGGTCCGCCACCACCGTCACCGTAGCCGAAGGTTACGATTGTTTCGTTATTGAGGTCTTTTTGCTGATAGCGTTCCCATGTTCCGTAGTTCATACGGGGCGTGCATAATCCGTTGTAGGTACAGATTGTATGGGGTGCTTCTCCCTGACTTAATGTCTGAGCAGTGAGGAAGTAGGTAAAAATCTCAGTTCCGTCCACACCTGACCACATAAATGTGTCGTAGGGCATTTTATTGTTTTCGTTCCAGCTTATTTTTGAAGTTACGAACTTGTCAACCCCTGATTTCTTTAAGATTTGGGGCAGTGCGGCACTGTAGCCGAATACGTCGGGAAGCCATAAAACCTTGCTGTCAACGCCGAATTCTTTTTGCATAAAGCCTTTTCCGTACAAAATCTGACGGATAAGACTTTCACCTGAGGAGAGGTTACAGTCGGCTTCAAGCCACATTGCACCTTCAACCTCCCAGCGTCCCTCACGTACACGTTCTTTAACCTTTTCGTAAAGCTCGGGAGCTTCTTCTTTAAGGTATTCGTAGAGCTGAGGCTGTGACGACATGAATATGTATTCGGGGTATCTGTCCATAAGTGCAAGAACTGTGGCAAAGCTGTGCTGAGCCTTTTCCTTTGTTGTGGCTAAGGTCCAAAGCCATGCAACGTCTATATGGGTGTGCCCCACATAGTTTACAATAGCGTTGGAAGTTCCGCACTCTTTTTCAAAATATTCTGTTTTGAGATATTCTATTGCCTTGTCTACGCTTTTATGGAATTTTTCGTTGTATAAAGAGCTGTCCTTGGCAATTTCAGAAGTAGCAAGAACGCCTGTAACCGCAGCATTTGTTTTGTCGCCCACTAAAGAATAGCACTGACTAAAATCAAGAAGATTGCAGGCTTTGTCAAGATGCCTCATTGTTTTTATATATGCGTAGTCCGTTTCGGGGAAGCACCGTGCGGCTTCGTAGGGAACAGACATATCGTAATAGAGCTTCTGAAGACGTAAGTCACGTACTTTAATCTGAGCACGGAGGTTTGACACCTCGCTTCTTCTTCCAATATGGAAATACATATGTATTTCATATTCAGTATCGGGCTTCAGAACTACTGTTCGATGGTTAATATCCATACCGTAGGCAAGCTCGCCGTTTAAGTAAATAAGCCCTTGAGGATTGGTGCCGGGCCATTCCTTCTCGTGACCTGTGGAAAGTTCCATAAACACTTCTTCCGTTTTTGACACGGAAGGAGTTTTTATTTTTGAATAAAACCAGAAATGCTGATCCCGGCCTTTCAGAATATCGTCATATCCGAAATCTGCCCAGGTATCATCGGGCATAGGTAAGTTGTTGTTTTCTTTATAATCGCAAGGAATGTATTTCCATGCTTTTATGGGTTCTGCGGACAGCTCCGAGAGCTGCTTAAGGTTTGCTATTGTAACTCGTACTTTGTCTTTAATAAAGCTGTTCATAGCATTTCATCCTTTCATTATTGATAATTTCATTATACATCAGTATAAATTTAATATCTACTCTTGACGTGACAGAAAAATTGTGGTATTGTGATATCAGGTGATTGAAATGGACATAAAAACGCTTGATGCAAAATACCACGTAAACAGTGAAAACGGTTTTCTTCTCAGATATGTACGGAGTGATACCGAATATTTCCGTCCTCATAACCATAATTATTACGAAATATTTATGGTTATAAAAGGGCAGGTACGCCATATAATAAACGAAAGAGAGCAGCTTTTATGTGAAGGAAGCATATTGTTCATCCGTGATACAGATGTTCACGACTATATGAATGTGAATAATGAATATTTTGAATTTATAAATATTTCCGTATCACGGGAGCTTGCAGAAGCGGTGTTTGATTATCTTGGAGAGGATTTTCCCAAATCCCGTCTGTTCCGGGGGGACGAGCCTCCGAAAGCGGTGTTGACCCCGAAAGAAAAGGAAAGATTGTTTTTTGCACTTACGGAGCTTGACCAGAATAATGCGCCACTTGCAAGACTTAAGATAAAAAAGCTTTTGGTAGAAATATTTATGGACGTCTTTATGGAAAGCCGTGAAAGAGTATCGGATGTCCCCTTGTGGCTTGAAGAACTTTGTGAAAAGATGAAAAACCCAAAAAATTTCATAGCGGGGGTACAGAAAATGTACAAGCTTTCGGGCAAAAGCCGGGAGCATCTAACACGGTGTATGAAAAAATACTACGGAACTACTCCAACGGGGCTTGTAACAGAGCTTCGTCTTGACTACTGCGCAGGACTTTTAGGCTCAAGCAATCTTCCAATAGTGGATATTTGCTATACCTGCGGTTTTGAGAATTTGTCCTGGTTTTATAAGCAGTTTAAAAATAAATTCGGTGAAACCCCTATGGAATACAGAAAGAAAACGGGAAGATTATAAAAGGGAGAGGATTTTATGAGAAATTTATCGGTACAAAGCAGCGGAATTTTTACGGCTTCCGCGTTAAAGCTTATAGCTTGTATTTTTATGACGGTTGACCATATCGGGGCATATCTTTTTCCCCATATGATATGGCTCAGGGTTGCGGGAAGGATAGCGTTCCCCATTTTTGCATACTTTATTGCAGAGGGGTGCTGTTATACCCGTAACAAGGCAAAGAGGCTTTTGCTTTTGTTAATACCTGGCGTTTTGTTTGAGGGAGTATGCCTGTTTGTTTTTAAGCGTCATTACGGTAATATTTTCCTCACCTTTACTTTGTCAGTTGTTCTTATTTATGCACTTGAATGGCTTAAAAGGGTATACTTTGAGGGAGAACGCAGTAAAATAGTGTTTGCTGCATTGGTGTTTTTTGCACTGCTTGCAGGAGTATGGGCAGCAAACAGGAGATACCATGTGGATTATGGATTTTATGGCGTGCTTGTGCCTGTGTTTGCCGCTTTGTTCGAGGGTAAGAACAACCGTGAACTGAGGCTTTTTTCCTTCTCTGCAGGGCTTGTGCTTCTTGCAGTTCGGCTTGGGCTTAACCATGTTCAGGTATGGAGCCTTATGTCGGTACCTCTCCTCGCCCTTTATAACGGTGAGGCGGGAGTTAAAAAATTCAAGTACGGCTTCTATATTTTCTATCCTGTCCATCTTATTGTAATATGGCTCCTTGGGCTAATTGTATAACACAAAAAAATGAAACAATCAAAAAACATACAAAACCACGTAATTTTCAAAATGCACTTGTAAAATAAGCGGTAAAGCTATATAATACTTTTTATGTGAAAACGAAACGGAGATAAGCTTTTATGACGAAAAGAGAAAACATAAGAAACATTGCAATAATCGCTCACGTTGACCACGGTAAAACCACACTAGTTGATGCTATGCTTGCTCAGAGCGGTACATTCCGTGAAAACGAAAAGGTTGACGAAAGAGTTATGGACTCAAACGACCTTGAACGTGAGAGAGGTATTACAATCCTTGCAAAAAATACCTCGCTTTATTATAAAGGAACAAAAATCAATATTATAGACACACCGGGCCATGCGGATTTCGGCGGCGAGGTTGAACGCGGTCTTGAAATGGTTGACGGAGTTCTTCTGCTTGTTGACGCTTTTGAAGGCTGTATGCCGCAGACAAGATTTGTTCTGTCAAAGGCGCTGGCACTTGATCTTCAGCCCATTATTGTAGTAAACAAGGTTGACCGTCCCAATGCCCGTCCCTACGAGGTGGTTGACGAAGTGCTTGAGCTTTTCATTGACCTTGGGGCAACTGAGGAGCAGCTTGATACTCCCGTAATCTATGCTTCGGGACGTGACGGATGGGCAACGGCAGAGTATAACCCCGAGCAGCCCAATAAAGACCTTACAGAGCTTTTCGAGCTTATTGTAAATGAAATACCCTGTCCCGACTGTGACGACGACGGTGATTTTCAGATGCTTGTTTCAAATATTGACTATGATGAATATACGGGCAGAATAGCCGTTGGTAAAATTCAAAGGGGAAAAATATCCACGGGTGACAGAGTGGCAATCTGCCGTGACGGCGGAAAGGTTGACTATGGTAAGGCGACGAAGCTCTACACCTTTGAAGGACTGAACAAGGGTGTGTGTGACACCGTTGGTGCAGGAGATATGGTTGCAATATCGGGTATGGCAGATATTAATATCGGTGAAACACTTTGTTCTCCCGATAATATTGACCCCTTGCCTTTTGTTAAAATAGACGAGCCTGTTTTGTCGATGACCTTTAGCGTTAACGACAGCCCATTTGCGGGTAAAGAGGGTAAGTTTGTAACTTCACGTCATCTGAGAGAGCGTCTTTTCAGAGAGCTTGACTCGAACGTGGCACTGCGTGTGTCCGAAACGGACACAACCGAAGCCTTTACCGTTTCGGGCAGAGGCGAACTTCATCTCTCAGTGCTGATTGAAAATATGCGTCGTGAGGGTTATGAGTTCCAGGTTTCAAATCCTGTTGTAATTTATAAGAAGGTTGACGGAGTTCTCTGCGAGCCTATCGAGAGGCTTACCGTGGACGTTCCTGATGAATATACAGGCGTCGTAATGGACAGTGTTATCAATCGCCGCGGCGAAATGACAAATATGTCGCCAACGGCTCAGAACTATACACGAATTGAATTTTTAATCCCCTCCCGCGGTCTTATAGGCTACAGAAATGAGCTTCTCACCGCCACCAAGGGAACGGGAATTGTAAACAGTATCCTTGAAACATATGAGCCTTATAAGGGTGACATTCAGGGCAGAACCCGGGGTGCACTCATCGCCTGGGAGGACGGGGAAACAATAACCTACGGTCTTTATAACGCTCAGGAGAGAGGAACACTTTTCATAGGCCCCGGTGTAAAGGTTTATGAGGGAATGATAGTGGGCGAGAATGCACGACTGGAGGATGTGGTGGTTAACGTGTGCAAGAAAAAGCACGCCACAAACACCCGTGCATCAGGCTCCGATGACGCGTTAAGGCTCGTTCCTCCAAGACTTTTCAGCCTTGAACAGTGCCTTGAGTTCCTCGCAGATGATGAGCTTCTCGAGGTAACTCCCGAAAGCCTCAGAATGAGAAAACGTATTCTGAAAACGGACCTAAGAGCAAAGGCAAGGGCGAGAAAATAAGGAGAAGCGTCCATGGAATATGCATTTTTATTGTTTGAACAGATAGGGATTATGTTTCTTATCATACTCCTTGGCTATATTCTGTTCAAAACAAAGGTAATAAGTGAACAAGGAAGAAAGCAGCTTTCCGAGGTGCTTCTTACAATAGTTATTCCGGCGTTGGTAATAATGGCATACCAGATAGATGTTACCCCCGAAATTATGAAGGGCATACTGTGGTCGTATTTGCTTTCTGCAATTTCTATTATAATCGGAATAATTATTGCAAGAATTTGTATTAAAGACAAAATGGAAAACTTCCGTATGTGCAGAATGTGTGTAGGCTACACAAACTGTGCTTTTATGGGAATACCCCTGATTGAAGCACTTTTTGGCTCCGAGGGAGTTTTATACCTTACTTCATATATTACGCTTTTCAACATTTTTGCCTGGACTCACGGCATAATGCTTGCGACGGATGAAAAAAGCTTTAAAGGTCTTTTAAAAGTTATGAAAAACCCCACAATAATTTCCGTCGCGGTGGGAATACTTCTGTTTGCTGCAGGGATTAAGCTGCCGAAGGTGATTGCATCAAGTCTTGACTATGTAAAAATGATGAACACACCCATAGCAATGCTTGTAGCAGGTGCCACAATGGCAGAGTCGCACCTTTTGAAGGCACTTAAAGAGCCGAATGTTATGGTTCCTGTTGCATTGAGGCTTGTTGTAGTGCCCGTGATAGTGGTGGCGGTGTTCAAGCTTTTGCCCGTACCTTCCGAGGTTATATTCACAACTAATATAATAGCGGCTGCATGCCCCACTGCAACGATTGTTACATTATTTGCAATCCGTTACAACAGAAACGCAGTAAGGGCATCGGAAGTTTTTGCTATTTCCACATTGCTCTCGGGAATAACACTTCCCATAATAGTGCTTTTGTCGGGATATGTATTTAATTTGTAAAAAGAAAAACGCATCTTGCATTTATTAACGCATAAAGATACAAAAGAATTATTTTAATTCACTAATCAAAAACGGCATTGCAATTTACCGCAATGCCGTTTTAATGTTCTTTTATTTAATCTGTGCAAGAGCATTTTCTATGTCTGCTATAATGTCATCTGCATTTTCAATACCAACGCTGAAACGCACCAGGTCGGGGCTTATTCCACCGGCTAAAAGCTGCTCATCCGTCATCTGACGGTGAGTTGTGCTTGCAGGGTGGAGAGCACAGGTCCTTGCATCTGCAACATGGGTTACAATTGCCGCAAGCTTCAAATTATCAAGGAACTTAATGCAGGCTTCTCTTCCGCCTTTAACACCAAAGGAGATTACGCCGCTTGCACCGTTGGGGAGATACTTATCAACCAACGGCTTATATTTGCTGCTCTCAAGTCCGGGATAGTTAATCCATGAAATCTGAGGATGGTTTTCGAGGTGCTTTGCAACCTTCAATGCGTTGTTACTGTGGCAGGGCATACGCAGGTGCAGTGTTTCAAGACCGAGATTTAAAAGAAATGCATTCTGAGGCGAGGGTGAAGAGCCGAGGTCGCGCATAAGCTGAGCACGTGCCTTTACAATGAATGCCATTTCACCAAAGTCTTTTGCATATGTAACACCGTGGTATGAGTCATCAGCTACATTAAATTCGGGGAACTTGTCGTTTCCGAGCCACTTGAATTTTCCGCTGTCAACGATTACACCGCCAAGAGAAACAGCGTGACCGTCCATATACTTTGATGTGGAGTGGATAACAATATCCGCACCAAACTCAAAGGGGCGACAAAGAATGGGAGTTGCAAATGTATTGTCAACTATAAGGGGTATGTTGTTGGAGTGTGCAAGCTCTGCAAACTTCTCTATATCAAGGACGTTAAGTGCAGGGTTTGCGATTGTTTCACCAAGCACTGCCTTTGTTTCGGGACGTATAGCCTTTTTAAGCTCTTCAAGCGGAGCGTCGGGGTCTACAAAGGTTACATGAACGCCGAACTTCTCAAGAGTTACACCCAGCAGGTTGAATGTTCCGCCGTAAACTGCAGCAGAGCAAACAATATGGTCGCCTGCTTTTGCAATAGTCATAACCGACATAAGAGTAGCCGCCTGACCTGATGATGTCATCATAGCTGCAACGCCGCCCTCAAGCTTTGCGATTTTTTCTTCCACACAGGCAACTGTGGGGTTTGCAAGACGTGTATAGAAAAATCCGTCTGCTTCAAGGTCGAAAAGCTTGCCCATATAGTCGGCTGAATCGTACTTGAAAGTGGTGCTTTGATATATAGGAAGCACTCGGGGCTCGCCGTTTTTAGGCTTGTAGCCCTCTTGTATGCATTTTGTTTCAATTTTCATAAATATCAGTCCTTTCGTATATACGAATATAATACTATCATAAAATAACAAAAAATACAATAGATTTATAAAAAAATTTTCTTTTAAAACCTTATGCACTATTGACAAAGTTTTATGCTATACTTGAATTTGGCAACTTTTTGTATTACAATAAGATAAATATTATCGAGGCTTGAAAGGAAATATATAATGGATATAACCATACTTGGATCAACAGGTTCAATCGGAACTCAAACACTGGATATAATACGTGATAACCCTTATATGAAAGCATCTGTTCTTACGGCTCACAGAAGCGTAGAGCTTATGGAGGCTCAGGTGCGTGAGTTTAAGCCCGAACTTGTTTGTATGACAGACGAAAAAGCTGCAGAGGAGCTTAAAATAAAAATTGCCGACATTCCCTGTAAGGTGGTATCGGGAGCAGAGGGTCTGAAATATGCCGCCGCATACGGCGACAGTGAAATAGTTGTAACTGCAGTGGTTGGAATATCGGGGCTTTTACCTACAATTGAAGCTATAAAAAGCGGAAAGAATATCGCTCTTGCCAACAAAGAAACAATGGTATGCGCAGGTCATATTATAACCTCACTTGCTGCAGAAAAAGGAATAAAAATACTCCCTGTAGACAGCGAACATTCTGCAATTTTTCAATCCCTTCAGAGTACACCCCAAAAAGCGGATAAAATAATCCTCACCGCTTCGGGCGGACCATTTTTTGGTAAAACGGCAGATGAGCTTTGCTCAATAACTCCTGCACAGGCACTAAAGCACCCCAACTGGGATATGGGTGCAAAGGTTACAATCGACTCGGCAACTTTAGTTAATAAAGGTCTTGAGGTAATGGAGGCACACTGGCTCTTTGATATGGATTACGATAATATAGAAGTGCTTGTTCACAGGCAGAGTGTTGTTCACTCAATGGTGGAATATGCAGATGGGGGAGTAATTGCTCAGCTTGGCACTCCCGATATGCATTTGCCTATCCAGTATGCATTAACATACCCTAAACGCCTTCCCATAAACCGTGAGAGGCTTGATTTTGCAAAATACCCGTCACTTACTTTTGCAAAGCCTGATACGGGAACATTCCCCGCCCTCAGCCTTGCATTTGAGGCAGGGAAAAAGGGCGGAATACTGCCCACTGTTTTCAACAGTGCGGACGAGATGGCGGTGGAGCTGTTCCTTAAAGAAAAAATAGGATTTTTGGATATTTCACGCTGCCTTGAAAAGGCAATGGAGGCGGCACCTGTTATCGAAAATCCGTCAATTGATGATATTTTAGAAGCTGACAGATTTGCCCGCAGCTATGCGGAGAAAGGAATTCTTTAAATGATTACGGCTATTGTTACCATAATAATGTTCCTTGTGATGATTTCCATCCACGAATTCGGGCATTTTATAACGGGAAAGCTCCTTGGCTTTACCGTGCTTGAATATGCTATAGGCTTCGGCCCTGTTATTTTCAAAAAGCAGAAAGGCGAAACCCTGTATTCCGTGAGGCTAATACCCTTTGGCGGCTTCTGCCGCTTTGCAGGAGAGGATGGAGAGAACAAAGCAGAAAGAGGAAATTTCAACGAGCAGTCCTGCCCGAAACGTATTGCAGTTCTCGTTGCAGGTGCAATTTTTAATGTTGTTCTGGGCTTTGCTCTGTTCTGCATTATAACGGGTATGACAGACAGTATTTACACAAACCGTATTCAGACGGTTATACCCGGAACATACCTTTCAGAAACTGAAATCCTGCCCGGTGATGAAATTATAAAAATAAACGGTAAAAGAGTTGGGATGTATCAGGATATAAGCCTTTATATGTCTGAAATAAAAGGCGACAGGGAAATAGACCTTACCGTACGCCGTGAAAACGGTGAGAAGAAAACCGTTTCCTTTATGCCCTCGCTCCAGAATGTAAAAGTAACCTATACGGAGGATAATATCCTGTATGAGGAAGCAATAAACGGCATCGCCACGCAGACGGTGATAGAATATTCTGAGGATGTTCCCAAAAATGATGAGCTTGTGGGGACGACCTCGGAGAGCAACCGCTATCTTATAGGCTTCAGCCCCGTTTCCGAAGAGGTTACGGTTTTGAACGCAGTACCTCATTCTTTCAGAATGACGGGCTATGTTGTAAAGCTTTTGTATAAAACAGTGTGGGAGCTTATAACAGGCAAGCAGTCTATGGAGGTTGTTTCAGGCCCAGTGGGAGTTGTACGTGAGGTTAATAATGCGGTGAACGCAGGCGACCAAAGCCTTATATATGTTCTGAACCTGGTTGCACTTCTGACAATAAATCTTGGAGTATTCAATCTCTTGCCTCTTCCTGCCCTTGACGGCGGACGGCTTTTGTTTGTTGTGATTGAGTGGATAAGACGAAAACCCATATCGCCTGAAAAAGAAGGTGCAGTCCACGGAATCGGATTTTTAATCCTTATAGGTCTTATGCTCCTTATATCCTACAGGGATATTATAAATTTAATTAAAGGGTAATTGTGTACAAAAAATACGTTACAGTTTTTTACAATTTTAATATAAAAAACCCCCATTAACTTATTGACAAGTAATGGGGGTTGTGTTATAATGATAATAAGTATATTTGTGCATTTATGCCTTAAAAAGGAGAGATCATAGATGAAGTCATTAGTGAAAGGTTTTTTAGTAGCTGCTGCTATGCTTTCATTTGCAGTTGCGGCAAATGCGGAAGAAGCACCGACTTTGCCCGCACATACAACAGAATCAATAAGTATGAGCTTTAACTACGGTGATAATACATTCACTGTAACGGATAATACAGCAAAGGATTCTGAAACAGAGCTTACGGTAATGCTTGTAAAAGGTGATTACACAGGAAACAAATCACTTGCTGATGTTAAGTCGGATGATATTTGTTACATAGGTCAGGCAGGCGGGCTTTCTTACAGCAGCCTTTTTACAAACCTGGGCGTTAAGTACACAGAAGGTAAATTTGTACCGGGTGATTATACTCTAGTTAAGAGCGGCGAGGGTATGACTGAGGCAAGCAAAACTAAAATCTTTCTCGGTAATGCACGGAAGGCAGACGGCGGAATTAGTGACGATATTCATAAAGATTTGAAAGCTGAAAATGTAACTTTCGGAACAATGAGCCAGACTCTCAAGGTATATGAAGATGCCAATACAGGGCAATATATATATATTGGAGTCGGAAACTTTCCTCTGGAAGGTAATGTAACTCCCGACAAGCTTGGATTTGCTGTTCAGAGGATGGAGGGTGACGGTGTTGTGGATAAAGGCTATCGTTCATTAAATACGTTTGCAAATGTATCCGATTCATTGAAAAATATCAGCAGTTTCGATGGAGTAAACATTGAAGTTGGAATTCAGATTAAAGGTATTAATAATAATACAGAGATTGTTGCTATTCCATACGTATTAGCAGCGGCAGAATAATGGAGGGTAGCAATCATGAAAAAATATATAAAACCATTATTTGAAATAGTAAGCTTTGACGTTGAGTCACCTGTAATGGCTCCTACTGAAAGTTCACTTAGTGCTGAAGCATCACCAATGCCAAATTTAACGACTATTAGTTCTAACTATATTCCTACTGACATTGAGAATAAGGTCTGGACGAAAATTGACGGTGAAAACTGGAATTGGGAAGAATAAAAAATAAAATGTGTGTTCTTTTGAACACACATTTTTTTTGTAATCAATACGGAGCAATTTCGGCAATACAAAGGTCGTCGTATTCACTTCCTCGGTATACTGAACTGATTGTTATGCGGATTTTTTCTGTTTCAATGCCGCCGGGGAATGAAAGTCGCTGAGTTTTTCCGGGACCTTTGTCCTGGAGTGTGTAGCTGTATCTTGTTCCGTTACATTCCACTACAACCTCTTTTGCTCTGCTGTTTGCTTCGTAGAGCTTTTTATTTTTTGAATAACCGTTTATTATTTCTATTCCTTTAACCGACTGCTCTGATGGGGCAGTAAGCTCAATCCAGGGGTTTTCATCATCAGCTGCAGGGGTCCATACGGTGTTTTTATTGCCGTCAAAAGCATTTGACGGGGGATAGGTAATAGTTCCCGATTCTGTTCTGTACGGCTCTCTCGTTCCTGACGCACTCACCTTTGTAAATTTCGGTGCCGATGTTCTCGGTTCATCCGTGGGTTTTTGAGTTGGTTCTTCAGATGTTCTTTCCGTTGGCGAAACCGAAGATTGCGTGGTAGTTGCCACGGGAGCCTTTAAGGTTTTCTCAGAGCTTGGCATAAATATCACTGCAAATATAACTCCTGCACATATTGCCGTAACTACTAAAAAAACTAGAAATGTATTTAAAACAAGCCTGCTCTTTTTCTCTTTTTTTGAAGCACTGTGTCTGCTCATTATGTATTCCACCTTTCATAAATATTGTAGCACAAACCCGAAAAAAAAACAATTGATATTGTGTTACGTTTTGTCGAATTTTGAAACATAACGGAAACATATTTGTTTAACGATTTGTTGTTGACAAACAGGTGTTTTGGTGATATAATATTCAAAAATTGAATATAAATCTTCAGGGCGGGGTGCGATTCCCCACCGGCGGTAAAGTCCGCGAGTGCAAAAGCACTGATTTGGTGAAATTCCAAAACCGACGGTATAGTCCGGATGAAAGAAGATATGAATTTTAAAAGAATGCCCGAATTTTTATTCGGGCTTTTTCTTTTGGGAGGTATATTTTATGAACACAAAAAGAATGACAACACTTGCAATGCTCTGTGCGGCGGCATATATCGCGGTCTTTTTTATCCGAATTCCCATAATGCCTGCGGTGCCTTTTCTGAAATATGAGCCGAAAGATATTATAATTGTTATGAGCGGATTTATATACGGACCATTTTCTGCGTTTACGGTATCGGCGCTGGTTTCCGTGCTTGAGTTTATAACCATAAGCGATACCGGTGTAATCGGACTTGTTATGAACATACTTTCAAGCTGCTCCTTTGCCTGTGTTGCTGCAGGTATTTACAAGGCGAAGCACACCTTAAAAGGTGCGATTACAGGTCTTGTTTGCGGTGTGGTTGCAATGTGTGCCGTTATGCTTTTGTGGAATTATCTTATAACACCTCTGTATATGAAAATACCAAGAGAGGTGATCGCAGGA
The DNA here is from genome assembly GCA_045649825.1 of Clostridia bacterium. Taxonomy (GTDB): domain Bacteria; phylum Bacillota; class Clostridia; order UBA1381; family UBA1381; genus RGIG9115. The sequence continues at coordinate 39,573 of JAZRQO010000001.1, read as the reverse complement.
ATGCTTCTTCCCGCGTTTTTGCCCTTTAACCTTATAAAGGGAATTTTAAACGGTGCATTGACCTTGCTTCTTTATAAGCCTGTTGTAAAGGCGCTCCGCAAAACGGGTAACATCCCCTCGACAGGTGAAGAAACAGGCAGCCTGGCAGGTATGGTAATAGGCGGAATTTTCCTGATGGTTACCGTTGTGGCACTTATGTTTGTTTTGAAGTAATTAATGAAAAAACAGAAGCTTAAAGCTTCTGTTTTTTCATTGGTGCGTCGGTTGGCGAAAACTTCATAGTGTCCATTATCTCTTCAAGCCCCTCGTGTGTCTGAGGTGCGGAGGACAAAATCCCCGTACATTCCGTAGCGCTTGCAACTGTTCCCAGGTCTGCAAAATCAGGACCTTTTCTCTTTTTGTCTTTTCCCATAAATAAACTCCTTATCTGATTTAAGCTTTTGTTTTTATCTTTCCTCTTTATGATAAAATAATACATAAACAGACATAAAAATTATTTGACAATCTATACCTTTTATGATATAATTTGTTTAATATACAATCGGAGGAGAATGCCCGTTGAAATCAAGACAGGAAAAAATAAGAAATTTTTGTATTATTGCACATATAGACCATGGTAAATCCACCCTTGCCGACCGTTTGCTTGAGCTTACAGGTGAAGTTATGCAGCGTGATATGGAAGAGCAGCTTCTCGACAATATGGACCTTGAACGTGAGCGTGGTATTACCATAAAAGCCCATGCAGTCCGCCTTCACTATAAGGCATCAGACGGTGAAACCTATACCCTTAACCTTATCGACACACCGGGGCATGTAGACTTCAACTACGAGGTTTCACGAAGCCTTGCGGCGTGTGAAGGTGCAATTCTTGTTGTTGACGCATCTCAGGGTATAGAGGCGCAGACTCTTGCAAATACTTATCTTGCCATAGACCATAACCTTGAGGTTGTTCCAGTAATAAATAAAATCGACCTTCCTGCGGCACGCCCCGAAGAGGTTATTTCCGAAATTGAAGATATAATCGGCATCCCTGCAGAGGATGCACCCAGAGTTTCGGCAAAAACAGGTGTGAATATCGAGCAGGTGCTTGAAAAAATAGTAGAAGAAATCCCTGCACCCAAGGGCGACGAGGACGCACCTCTTTCCGCCCTTATATTCGATAGCTATTACGATAGCTACAGAGGCGTTATTGTGTATGTCCGCGTTATGGACGGAACATTAAAAGCAGGGGATAGAATACGTATGATGGCAACAGGTGCGGAATTTGACGTAGTTGAAGTGGGTATGATGCACCCGTCAGGTCTTATCCCCACCGAAAATCTCAAAGCAGGTGACGTTGGCTACATTGCGGCAAGTATTAAAAATATCCGTGATACCCGCGTGGGTGACACCGTAACTACAACCGCAAACCCTTCAAAGGAACCCCTTCCCGGTTATAAAAAAGTAAATTCCATGGTGTACTGCGGCATATACCCTGCCGACGGTGCTCATTATGAAGACCTTAAAGAAGCTCTTGCAAAGCTTCAGCTAAACGACGCTTCCCTTATGTTTGAGCCTGAAACCTCAGCAGCTCTCGGCTTCGGCTTTCGCTGCGGATTTTTGGGACTTCTCCATATGGAAATCATACAGGAACGCCTTGAGCGTGAGTATAATCTAGACCTTGTAACAACTGCACCAAGCGTTATTTATAAGGTGTACAAAACAGACGGCGAGATGATTTGGTGCGATAACCCCACAAATCTCCCCGACCCGTCGGAAATTGATTATATGGAAGAGCCTGTGGTAAAGGCTGAAATCCTTGTTCCCGTAGACTTTGTGGGAAATGTTATGGAGCTTTGCCAGGACAGACGTGGCGTATTCCACAATATGAGCTATATTGAGGAAACGAGAGCGCTCATCCACTACTCACTCCCACTTAACGAAATAATATACGATTTCTTCGATGCCCTTAAATCACGTACAAAGGGCTATGCCTCTTTTGACTATGAGCTTACGGGCTATCAGAGAACAGACCTTGTTAAGCTTGACATCCTCTTAAACGGTGAGCTTGTGGATGCTTTGTCGTTTATCGTTCATAAAGACAGTGCCTATTCAAGAGGCAGAAGAATGGCAGAAAAGCTTAAGGAAAATATTCCCCGTCAGCTTTTTGAAGTACCCATTCAGGCGGCAATCGGTTCAAAAATAATTGCCCGTGAAACTGTACGTGCTATGCGTAAGGACGTGCTTGCAAAATGCTACGGCGGCGATATAACAAGAAAGAAAAAGCTTCTTGAAAAGCAAAAAGAAGGTAAAAAACGTATGCGTCAGGTAGGCTCTGTTGAAGTGCCTCAGGAAGCATTTATGTCAGTATTGAAGCTTGATTAAGATTTGGGAGTTTGTGTTATGGAAGCCCTGTGGAAATTTTTAAAAGGAATACTTAAAAAAATCAATAACCATAAAATATCGGTTTATGCGGCACAGGCAACGCTTTTTGTTGTGATTTCCGTCATACCCTTTACCATGCTCATCATAAGTATAATAAAGTATATCATACCCTTTGATAAGGCAGATATAATGAGCTTTGTAACACCTTTTATGCACAGAAATCTTATCCCCTATCTGGGAACGGTGCTGGACGAGGTTTTCTCAGGCTCCACAGTTTCAATTGTGTCGGTTACAACTGTTGCAACGGTATGGGCGGCTTCAAAGGGAATGATGGCACTTGTTCAGGGCCTTGAAAGCGTTTATGAAACAGATAAGAAAAGGGGATATATAAAAACCAGACTTTTTGCCTACGTATATACCCTGTTCTTTGTTATAATAATCGCGGCTGCACTCCTTTTTTCAGCTGCAGGCAGATATTTCCTTAGCCTTGTGGTAAGTCATAATCCATCACTTGTGCCCGTTGCGGAATTTATCGGAACATTCCCCGTTGTTGTACACGTTCTTACATTTACGGTGGTGTGCGGTCTTTTATACAAAATTCTCCCCGGCAGAGGGCTTACCTTTATAAATCAGCTTCCGGGTGCGTTTTTCACATCCCTGGGCTGGGTGTGCTTTTCCGCAGGCTATTCATTTTATGTAAACCGATTTGCGGATTATTCGTATATCTACGGAAGCCTTACAGCCGTAGTTCTCCTTATTCTGTGGCTGTACTTTTGCATGAACATATTTCTTTTTGGTGCAGAGTTTAACTGCCTTTTAAAAGAAAGGAAGGAAAAAAACCTTGAAGGATAAATTCGTTTTCAGATACGACAGACATACAAAAAAAGGAATAATAAAATCAGACAAAGGCGAGTTTGAAATAAACCTTACGAAAAAACAAAGCGAGCCTTCACCTGCCCCCACCTCAGGAGGCAGTATAGGCGGCGGCTTCGGACTTCATCTTATCTGAAAGGAACTGATAGATTATGGAGGCATTTCATTCCCTTTGGACAAAACCACGCAATGCTCCTCATCTTGAGGAATATGAACTTCTTACTCTTGCTCTGTCCGCCCTTAAATGGCGTGAGAAAAACGGAAATATAACACTTGTAACAGATACCCCGGGGCTTCGTATTTTAAAGGCTTCGGGATTTTTGCCCTGTTGGACGAAAGTTACAACTGCTCTTGACGAGATCCCCGACGGGATTGACCCTGTAAGGTTCTGGGCGGCGGGGAAGATATACGCCCTTCGGGGCTTTGAGGCACCTGTTGTTTCTATTGACACCGACTTTATAGTGTGGGATAGCCTGAAGCTTGAAAATATCGGCTCGCGGCTTTGTGCAATCCATCGTGAAACCCTGTCAGCCGAGGTATACCCTAACACAGAGGATTTTACAGTGTTTGACGACGGCTTCAATTGGGAGGTACTGCCCCTGAATGCGGCATTTTTGTATTTTGGTGACGAAGAGCTGAAAGCTGAATATATAAAAAATGCCACTGCTTTTATGCTTTCCTGCACCGTGGGCGACACTTTGCGGCCAATGGTTTTTGCGGAGCAGCGGCTCCTTGCCATGACGGCACATAAAATGGGAATTACCCCATCGGTGTTCTCATCCCTTGAAAAGCTCACATCGGGGAGCGACGAAAGGTTTACTCATCTGTGGGGATTTAAAAAGCAGCTTGCAGAAAGTGAAGCCGTCCGTGATGAGTTCTGCGGAAGGCTTAAGGCAAGACTTATTAAGGATTTTTCAGGAACGGAGGCGGGAAGCTTTCTTAAAGACCTTGTCCTTTAGTATAATTTGCACTTACCAAAGCCCCGTAACTCAAATAAAATATGGAAAAATGATAAATTTACAAAATATCGTTGAAATATTAAAAAATCCGTGATATAATGGGACGGATATTAGAATTAGCGGGAATAGTACCCGTAAATACAGGAGGATCTTACAAGATGGCTGTAAAAACAGAACAAGTAGAAAAAAATCTTTCAAAGTTAACCTTTGAAGTTTCTGCCGAAGAATTTGAAAAGGCAGTAAACAATGTTTATTTAAAGAACAGAGGAAAAATCGCAATCCCCGGCTTCCGTAAGGGTAAGGCACCCAGAAACGTAATCGAGAAGATGTACGGAACAGGTGTTTTCTATGAAGATGCAATCAATGCAGTTCTTCCCGCAGCTTATGAAGCAGCTGCAAAGGAATCAGAGCTTGACATAGTTGCAAGACCTGAAATCGACATCGACGGCGAAATCGAAGCAGGTAAGCCCGTTGTTTTCACCGCTCTCGTTACAACAAAGCCCGAGGTAGAGCTTGGAAAATATAAGGGTATAAAGATTGATAAAATTGAGCATAATGTAACAGATGAAGACGTAGACGCTTCAATCGAAGCTCAGAGGCAGAAGAATGCACGTGTAATCTACGTGGAAGACAGAGCTGTTGAATCAGGCGATATAGCAGTAATCGACTTTGACGGCAGTGTTGACGGCGTTCCCTTCGACGGCGGCAAGGGCGAAGGCTATGAGCTTGAAATCGGTTCAAACACCTTTATCCCCGGCTTTGAAGACCAGCTTATCGGCGCTAAAACAGGTGACGAAGTAAAGGTTGAGGTTAAGTTCCCCGAAGAATACCACGCAGCAGACCTTGCAGGCAAGGATGCAGTATTTATGGTAAAGGTTAACTCAATCAAAGCTAAAGAGCTTCCTGAGCTTGACGACGACTTTGCATCAGAAGTAAGCGAATTTGAAACACTTGACGAATATAAAAAGAGCATAAGAGAAAACCTTGAGGCTCAGGCGGCAGAGAGAGTAAAGGCAGAAACAGAAGCAGCAGTAGTTGACGCAGTAGTAGAAGCTGCTAAGTTCGAGCTTCCCGATGCAATGGTTAATGAAGAAATTGACCGTCACGTTAATGACTTCGCTCAAAGACTCCGTTATCAGGGACTTGATTTTGAAACATACCTTTCATACGTTGGTGGCGATAAGGACTCATTCCGTGAGAACTTCCGCGACCAGGCAACAAAGACATGCTCAAGCAGTCTTGTTATCGAAGCTATCATGAAGGCTGAAGGTATCGAAGTTAATCCCGAAGAGTTTGAAACAAACCTTGTTGATATGGCTAAGAAGTACGATATGGAGCTTGAAAAGCTCAAAGAGCTTATCCCCGAAGCAGAAATGGAAAGCATGAAGAAGGATATGGCTATGAGCAAAACTGTGGAAATGCTTGTAAACAATGCCACAATGAAAAAATAAATTTAAAACGGAGGGCTGTCGCATATTATTATAATTTGTGATGGCTCTTTTCGCTCATATAGCGAAGAAAGGAATGATTTTAATGAGTTTAGTACCCGTAGTAGTTGAACAAACAAACAGAGGAGAGCGTTCATACGACATCTATTCAAGACTTCTTGAAGACCGTATAATATTCCTCGGTGAGGAAGTAAATGACGTATCTGCAAGCCTTATAGTTGCTCAGATGCTTTATCTCGAAGCAAAGGACCCCGATAAAGACATTCAGCTTTACATTAACTCACCCGGCGGCTCAATCACAGCAGGTATGGCAATTTATGACACAATGCAGTATATAAAATGTGACGTTTCAACCATCTGTATCGGTATGGCGGCATCCATGGGCGCATTCCTTCTTGCCGCAGGTGCAAAGGGTAAGCGTTATGCACTCCCCAATAGTGAAGTTATGATTCATCAGCCTCTCGGCGGTATGCAGGGCCAGGCAACCGATATCAAAATCCATGCCGACCGCATTATCAAAATGCGTGAAACTCTAAACACAATTCTCTCCGAGCGTACAGGTCAGACACTTGAAAAGATTTCTGCCGATACCGAAAGAGATAACTTTATGAGTGCGGCAGAAGCATGTGAATACGGTTTAATCGACGAAGTCATTAAATCAAGAAATTAATTTAAAAGGATATTTAGTATGGACGAAAAGAAATCAAGAGTTTGTTCCTTTTGCGGCAGACCTGAGAATGAGGTAAACCTTATTGCAGGAGGAAACGCATTTATATGCCACGAATGTGTGGAGCTTTGCAGCCATATAATCGACGGTATGTATAAACCAAAGGAAAAATCCGCATCGGATGATATCCCGAAGCCCCACGAAATAAAAGCCTTTCTTGACGATTATGTTGTGGGCCAGGAGGAAGCAAAAAGAATTCTCTCCGTTGCAGTATATAACCACTATAAACGTATCGCCTATCAGGACGAGAGCGCAGTGGATGATGTAGAGCTTGCAAAGAGCAATATACTTATGATAGGGCCTACAGGCTCAGGTAAAACCTTCCTTGTCCAGAACCTTGCAAAGGTCCTCGACGTACCCTTTGCAATTGTGGATGCAACCTCTCTTACAGAGGCAGGCTATGTGGGCGAGGATGTGGAAAACATACTTCTTAAGCTTATCCAGGCGGCGGACTATGATATTGAAGCCGCAGAGCGTGGAATAATCTACATTGACGAAATTGATAAAATTGCAAGAAAATCTGAAAACCCCTCAATCACCCGTGACGTAAGCGGCGAGGGTGTTCAGCAGGCACTTCTTAAAATTCTTGAGGGAACGGAAGCATCAGTTCCACCACAGGGCGGAAGAAAGCATCCCCATCAGGAGTTTTTGCAGATTGACACGACCAATATCCTGTTCATCTGCGGCGGTGCTTTTGACGGAATAGAAAAAATAATCGGCGACAGAGTGGGCAAGGCAGGTCTTGGCTTCGGTGCAAAGGTTGAAAGCAAAAAGGAAATGAACATAGGCGAGCTTTTGCGTGAGATGATTCCTCAGGACCTTCTGAAGTTCGGTCTTATCCCCGAATTTATCGGCAGACTTCCCGTGTTTGCCCGTCTTGATAAATTAAGCCGTGAAGCACTTACAGATATTATAACCAAGCCTAAAAATGCACTGTCCAAGCAGTATCAGACTCTTTTTGCCCTTGATAAAGTGGCTCTTGAGTTTGAGCCTGAAGCAATTGCGGCAATTGCAGATAAGGCAATCGAAAGAGGAACGGGAGCAAGAGGTCTCCGTGCCATAGTGGAGGAAACCGTTATGGACCTTATGTTCGACGTTCCCTCCGATAAAACAATCAAAAAGGTTGTTATAACAAAAGAGAGCGTTCTCGGAACAGACAAACCGCGTATTACAAGGCGTACCCGTAAAAAGGCAGAGCCGGCAGAGTTGCCCGTAGCTGAGAACCAGTAAAGTTTTTCTCAAAAACCCGGAAAGGAAATACAAATGTTATTATCAGATAACCTGTCAATAAACGAAAATGATCATCTTGTTATAGGTAAGTCCGATGCGGTAGCACTTGCTAAGGAATACGGAACTCCTCTGTATGTCCTGGACGACGACCTGTTCCGCAAGAATTGCAGAACCTATAAGCAGGCAATAGATAAATATTATGGCGGAAACGGACTTATTCTCTATGCAAGCAAGGCTCTTAGCTGTATGCACGTATATAAGACGGCAGAGAGTGAGGGGCTTGGAGTTGACGTTGTGTCGGGCGGAGAGCTGTACACTGCCTATAAAGCAGGCTTTCCTATGGAAAAGGTATATTTCCATGGCAACAATAAAACCGACGACGAGCTTCGTATGGCAGTAGAATTTGGTGTTTCTCATATAGTGGTTGATAATGAAGACGAGCTTTCAGCTCTTGACAAAATCGCAGGTGAGATGGGCAAGCTTCAGAAGATTATGTTCCGCATAAAGCCCGGAGTTGACGCTCATACCCACGACTTTATCAAAACGGGTCAGATTGACTCAAAATTTGGCGTAGCACTTGAAAACGGTGAAGCTTTTGAAATAATAGAAAAGTCACTCCTGTATAAAAATGTGGAGCTTGACGGACTTCATTGCCACATAGGCTCTCAGATTTTTGACATAGAGCCGTTCACCCAATCGGCAGAGATAATGCTTTCATTTATAGCGGAAATAAAGTCAAAGCTGGGAATTGAAATAACCTGTCTTAACCTTGGCGGCGGATTCGGGATCCGTTACGTGGAAAGCGACGACCCCATCCCCTATGACGAATATATAAAAGGCGTGTCCGAGGTTGTAACACGTGAATGTTCAAGGCTTGGAATTAATGTTCCCTTCATACTCATGGAGCCGGGGCGGTCCATTGTTGCCTCTGCAGGTGTTACTCTGTACACGGTGGGTAATGTTAAGGATATTAAAGACGTAAGAAAGTATATAAGCATTGACGGAGGTATGGCGGATAACCCCCGATATATCCTCTACGGTGCGGAATATACGGCGGTTGCGGCAAACCATGCAACCAGCCCCTATAACGATATTGCAACAATCGTTGGAAAATGCTGCGAATCGGGAGATATTATAATCGAAAACGGGAAGGTTCAGACCTTTGTTCGTGGCGATATAATGGCTATCCAGGCAACGGGAGCATATAACTACTCAATGTCATCCAACTATAACCGTCTGCCCCGTCCCGCTATGGTTGCGGTGTCAGAGGGCAAGTCAAAGGTGATAGTAAAAAGAGAAACCCTGGACGATATTATCAGAAATGATTATATATAAACGAAAGGAAGAGAGAAAATGGTTGAACTTAAGAATGTAAAAAACACGGACCCCGAGATTTATGAGGCAATTATAAGCGAAACAAAAAGACAGCAGAACAAAATCGAGCTTATCGCATCAGAAAACTTCGTATCTGAAAGCGTAATGGAGGCAATGGGCTCACCCCTTACAAATAAGTATGCAGAGGGCTACCCGGGCAAGAGATACTACGGCGGATGCGAGTGTGTAGACGTTGCTGAGAACCTTGCAATTGAACGTGCAAAGGAGCTTTTCGGAGCAGGCTATGCAAATGTTCAGCCCCATTCAGGTGCTCAGGCAAATATGGCAGTTTTCTTTGCACTTCTCACACCGGGTGACACCGTTCTCAGCATGAGCCTTGCTCACGGCGGTCACCTTAGTCACGGAAGCCCCGTTAATATGTCGGGTAAGTACTTTAACATTGTACCCTACGGCGTTACAGAGGGTGAAAACGTAATTGACTACGAAGCAGTACGTCAGCTTGCACTTGAAACAAAGCCCAAGCTCATTCTTGCAGGTGCAAGTGCATATCCGAGAACAATCGATTTTGCAAAGTTCAGAGAAATTGCCGACGAGGTTGGCGCATATTTTATGGTTGATATGGCTCACATTGCAGGTCTTGTTGCCGCAGGCGAGCACCCCTCACCCATGCCCCATGCCCACGTTGTAACAACTACAACTCATAAAACACTCCGCGGGCCCCGAGGCGGTCTTATCCTCACAAATGATGAGGAGCTTGCAAAGGCGATTAATAAGGCAATTTTCCCCGGTATCCAGGGTGGACCTCTTATGCATGTTATTGCAGCTAAGGCAGTAAGCTTTAAAGAAGCTCTTTCACCTGAGTTCAAGGCATATCAGAAGCAGATAGTTAAGAATGCAAAGGCATTGTCCGAAGCGCTTATTAACGAAGGCTTCAAGCTTGTATCAGGCGGAACAGATAACCACCTTATGCTTCTCGACCTTACCGATAAGGACGTAACAGGTAAAGAAGCAGAACACCGTCTTGACGAAGTGGGAATTACAGTAAATAAGAATGCAATCCCATTCGACACAAAAAGCCCCTTTATCACAAGCGGTGTAAGACTTGGAACACCTGCAACAACAAGCCGTGGCTTTGTTGAAGAGGATATGGTTGAAATCGCAAAGCTTATAAAGCTTGCAATCTGCGACTTTGAAAACAGTGCAGACGAGGTTAGAGCAAGAGTTCAGGCTCTTTGCGATAAATACCCTCTTTATTAATTGAATATTATACTGTAAGGGACTGTGCATTTTTGCACAGTCCCTTTTGGTATTCGACGACCAAATATAATTGACATTTTAAGGAAAATATGATATTATAATTATAAGATATAAAGGTGAGGTATTATTATGAAAAAAAATATTCTTGTATCGGCACTTGCAGCTTTGATTTTTATGTTTGCAGCACACACATCCTTTGCAAATGATGATATTAAGGTATATTATAATGGCTATGAAATCTACTTCGACCAGCCTCCTGTTATACAGGAAGGGCGGACTTTGGTACCTATGCGAAAAATTTTTGAAACTATAGGTGCAAGAGTTGAATGGGAAGGCGAAACTCAGAGCATATATGCAGACTATTCGGGAGTTTCCCTTGTTTTTCAAATCGGCAATACTGAATACAAAAAGAATTGCGTGTACTATACTATCGACGTAGCTCCTGTGTTGATTAACGGTTATACATTTGTGCCGCTTCGTGCAGTTTCGGAAAATCTTTTTCACGACGTGGAATGGGTGGCGGAAGAAAGAGCCGTGATGATTACGGCGAATAATACAAACGGGATGCTTTATAATAATGACGGCACTGTAAAATATATGGGCGGAATTAATAACGGCGTCCCCCACGGTGCAGGCTCTGAATATTATGCCGACGGCTCAATTAAGTATTTGGGTAACTACGAAAACGGCGTGCTGAACGGCGATGCATTTTTCTGTCTTGCCGATAAAAGCGTGGAATATGTAACAACCTATGTAAATGGTGTAGCTAACGGAGAATGTGTTATATGGAATAACCTTACGGGTATGGCATTTATAGGTAAGTTCCAAAACGGAAAATTTGACGCTTCCAACAAAGAAAGTAAACAGTTCGACAGCGATGGCAACTGTGTTTATATCGGTATGCTGGACGAAAACTTAAAGAAAAACGGACAGGGAATTATGCTCTCTGAAGCATATGATTACGTGGGTAGCTTTGTTGATGATGAGCTTGATGGTTTAGTTAATATTTATACAAAGCAGGGAACCCTCTTTAAAACGGATTATTACGTGATGGGCAATGAAGCGGGTGCTTACAGGCAAGTGTTTTATGACACCGCAATAGACAGTCTTTTAAATTGGCGTGAAGAAGAGCTTGAAAAGGCGTATTCCAATATAGACATGGATGTTGATGAGATTTATGCGACATACGGTATAAGAGTGGACTCAAACGGTACACCAACCCTTATTAATGAGCCGTCCTATATGGATACATACAGAAACAGTTCGGGCGGATATTGGAACAGTGCAATAAGTGTTATTGCAGGTCAGTCTGCAGTTCAAGACGCATGGTCTTTAAAACAGAAGGCAGATGCATATATAAATCAGTATGTAAATCATATAGCTTCCGGCGAGGCGTATAAAATAGATGTAATAGTTGAAGAAATGATAGAATTATTTAAAACTAATATCTTAGCCGCAACAGAGCAGGACTTTTACTATTTTACACGTTATAACAGGGAAAATAACTATTTAAAAGACGGGGATATAGATGCAATGGTAAGATGCATTTTAAAGGAATGGTATAAGAGATAAATATAAATCGGAGGGGAACTATGGAACAGCGAAAATGTATGATGTGCGGAGCAGAGCTTGGAGAGAGAGAAAAGTACTGCGGAAGCTGCGGAGCAAAGGCTCCTGACGGTGCTGCAGTAAAAGAGGATGTTCAGTTAAAGTTTGTAAAAAAAGATGTAAAATCCAAGTTTTCCTGGGGATGGCACGGGGTTTATTGCAACTTTATAATTATTCTTCAGAGTATAGGTTTGGTATTAAGCGGTATTTTAGGAATGCTTAATATGTCGCGTCAGGTAAGCTCATATCCCGCTTATGTTATGGATGACCCGTCGGCTAAAGTACTTGTAACAGCTATCTATATTTTTAGTATACTATACATACTTCTTGGAGCATTCGGATTTGTAACACGTCATTTCCTTGCTAATTTTCATAAGTTTGGTGTAGAGAGTGTGTTGATATTTACAGGCTGCGGGGTTGCGTTCCCGTTTCTTTTGTGGTTGGTAACCGTTATGTCAGTTCCGGGTAGTACAGGGCTTGTAAACTTGATAAAATCTATCTTGGTGCCGTCAGTTATGTTGTTTACAAATATGGTATATTATCTGAAACGTATTGATGTTTACCAATAAAAATCCGTGCAATGGGGACCTCCAATTTTTGCAAGTTTTTAGGCAAAATTGGACGGTCCTTTTTTGTCCCTTGCTTTTGATTTGATGAATAAATATTGACATTGGTAATATATGGGGGTATAATATAAAAAACAGGATTAAATGGGCGGTGAATGTTGTGGAACGAAAGTGTATGATGTGCGGTGCGGTGCTTGGAGAAAGAGAAAAGTATTGTGGAAACTGCGGAGCAAAAGCCCCTGATGGTGCTGTGGATAAGGAAGAGATTGAGTTTAGAGCTATAACCCCAAATGAACAAAATCCGCCGCACTGGAATATGACTTGGAATTTGCAAGACTTTTTTTGTGTGGGCAAGGGGGCATTTATAAAAATCAGCTTGTATGGTAGATTATGGGCATTTATATTATTGCAAGGAATTATGTTTTTAAGATATGCAGATAGCTATATCTTTTTTGGTAAATATTATCATATTATGGTATGGAATAATATAATAACGGGAATGTTGTTTTTATCTATAGGAATACTTTCTTTTGTAACAAGGTTTAAACTAATTAATTTCCAAAAAGATGCGCCTCAATACTTATATATACAATGCTCTGCAGTTGTAGCTGTGTGGATTATGTATGTATTGATTGCTTTGGCAATTAATAATCTTGATATTGTTATTCTTGTTATAGCAGTGATTGAAAGTTTTTGTTGTATAATAGGGCTATTAATTGGTATTAAGTATTACAAAAAAAGAATGACAGCATTTATAAACTAAGAAAGAGCCGAACGGCTCTCTCTTTTTAATTATTCTTGATTCATAATGTTGTTTATATATGTATCAAACTCTACATTAGACATTTCCCAAGCATTTTTTCTTGTACTTCCAGTAATGCTATTTTTTGAGTTGTGGGTAGTTGTGTTTTGATTTGAGAAATCTTTTTCGAAAAATAAATTATATAACGGAGAATCAAAATATGCATCTGCCATTGCATGGCGATTAGCTTCATAAGAATTCATTCCATTGTTATAATACTCTATAGCCCTTTTATTATATAACGAGTTTTCTCCTAATATTTTATTTTCCGTTGCAAGGCTTAAAGATTTTGCAACCATATCATCAACCACCTTTAGTTTTGGTATTTTGCCTGTCACAAAATTAATTGCTGCGGCTGATATACCGTTCAATGTTGCCTCTGTTGTTGAAGCTCCCAGTTTCATGTCGGCTTCAGCAGATTCGCCAAATTCATCAATAGCCAACAAATACGGTGCATAGGTTCCATATAACAAATCCGGAGCAAATTCATGATATATAGTAGTTGCTGCATCATATGCTTTTCTATATACATCATTATCAATATTTTCCGACACTGTTCCTAATATTGTATCCGTTCTGTTATTGATAGAATTGTCTGCAAGTACTACTTCGGTTGGTTTATACAATCCGGGGTGGATTTTTTCGTCTATGAAACGCCCTGCAATGTTGCCTGCGGATTGAAGGTCGCCTATGAATGCTGCGGGTGCGGTTGATACTGTTGCAAGTACGGGATGTTCTTCAGCGAAATCCTGTGATTTTTTTGTGTCGTAATCACTTTTTCTCAGCTTTAAATCATCTGTCAGGAAGTCGAGGTAATTACGAGCCTGTGTTTCGCCGTATTTCCCCCAAAGATACGCATAGGTTTTTATCTCTTTTTCCGTCATATGATGTGCCGGAACCTGTTTATCTTTTATCTTGTCCATTTTAAGGTCGTTCAGTGTTGCACCCCACGAAATTTCTCTGCCTTTTTCTGATAAAGCATCAAAATCCTCTTCGTTTTGCAGGTTGTTGTACTTTTCACCTTTTGCAATTTTATTGGCATAATACACATTGTCTTTATCACTGCCCGAAAGCCCTTTAAATCTTTGCTGTGCTTTCCAGTCATTAAATGTATTACCTGATGAATTACTTTGATAGGGCGTACTCAGAATGTTTTTGACAAAAGTGTCATTATCATACGAATGTTGACCTGACAAATTCTTTATGTAAGATATTGCATCATCTAGGCTTGTTTCCTGAAGCTTGAAATAGTTGTTCATAGCCTCTGTTTGCAATTCTGAGGGGAGAGTTTTTACAAATCGTGTTACAGCGTGGTTAGATGTGACGATTTTTTCTGTGTTATTTGCTTTCTGTGAGCCTATGCCTTTATAGTACAAATCAGTATCAACATTTAAATCATTGAGAAATGCAGTATCAGACAAAGCCATACTGATATGCTGCTGATTGTTTTTAAGCAGCTTGCCGCCGCGTTTGCTTAATACTTCCTTTGAATTGGCAGAGCTTTTCCCTCTCTCAATCTCCAAATCCTCATAATCATTTATAAGCTTTTTGGTTGCCTGCTCTTTATCCATACTCCGTAAGTCCTTAAAATACGGGTCCTTAAGGGATTTTTCGTTTTTGAGAATACCAGTTACCTCAGGTCTGTTCAGAATTTCCATTTCCTTATCAAATTCAGTTTTGATGCTGTCCTTTTCCTGCTCTGTGCGATTCATTTCGGCTTTCATATCCCAATATTTCATTGCTTTGGCGGATTCATCTGATTTTGAGGTTGGCTTCTTAGAGGTGGTTTTTGATTTAACAGGTTTATTATCAGCTTTTGCTGTCTGCTTTTTTGGGGTAGTGCTTTTATTTTCCCCTGAGCCTCCCGATTGGGAGGCTTTTGGGGTAAGGAAAATGGATTTTTCTCTGTTTATGCCGAGATTATTTAAATCCCAGGCGTCTTTAAAATAATCACTCATAATTCAATTTCTCCTTTCACGGTTTCGGATTAATATGAATAACCATGCTTTGCTGCATCTGTGCGATTATCAAATCTGAGACCGATTAATTTTTCCTGTTCCTGAGCAAGAAGTAAGGGATAGAGTGAACCATAGTAGTCATTTTCCTGCATATAATGTTGGCTTTGGGGCAGAAGAATATTATCTCTTTCCCAGGCGTCAAGTGCGGACTTGTATGCAAAGTCACGTTCGTCAATGCTTTTCTTATAATTGAAATCACGGTTGTCAATACTTCTTCGATAATCCGCCTCAAGAGAATTATACATAGCATTGATGTCCATAGCATTTGCATTCTGTGCAAGCAGGTATCTGTCATATGGTGAGCCGTAGGCTTCCAAGCCTTTCCACAGCATATTATACTGGTCCATATACCTGTTATAGGCATTGGCCTCAAACTGGGGTACTCGGTCGGCAAGCTCTGCCATATGGTTGTAGTATGCCTGGTTTCCTGCAGCTATGGCGGCACTGTTTGAGTAGCCGCCTGTTCTGGCATTATTTATATGTAATGTGTTTTCATGAGCTGCGTTTGCATTTCGCTCATATATTGCCTCATAAGCTTTATATATGGGGTCTGTGGCGGGGTCGTAGGCAAAGGGGGCATAGTTGTCTATCTTGTTCATATACATATCCGCCTTTTCTTTTGTGTCGGCAAGGTGCTTGTTTGCAAGCTCCATATGGGTTGTATAGCCTGTAGACTGTTTAAGATTGTTAACCGCCGCTTCAATTGCACTTTTCGGAGCATAAGAGTTTCCGTCGATTATTACCACATTCTCTATTGGAAATCCGCCAACGGTTACATTTCCGTTGTCGTGGTATTCTACGGCATTTGGCAGACGTGAGTTTGCCGCCGCATAAGATGTAACGTCAACAATATAGTCGTCAATGCCCTGCTCCTTGTTGTAGTTATTAACTCCGTCAATAAATCCTTTTGCGTCGATTTTGGTAACGCCGTCCACATTTTCGGTTGGTTTCATAATGCTCTTACCGTTGTAGGTTACATTCGTACCGTCGTAGCCTATGGCGTTGTTGTCAAAGCCAAAGGAATTCAGCCCGTCCCGTATGAGTACATTGTTTGAATCGAAATTGTTTTTATATGTTTTCTGTGGCTGAGTTTCTGTGTTTGCCTGAGGTGATGGCTGGGGTGTCGGCTCAGGCGTTTGTTCAGGCATATAGGTTAATTTGCCCGTTTTATTATTTATGATATGTGCCATTTTTTAGTCCTCCTTGAATATTGTTCTGCTCCATTAACCGGGCAACGGTTTCGTCTACGGGGACAAGGTCGTCTCCGTTTTCTGAAGGTTTGTTTTCGGAGAGCATTTTCTCCACAGTTTCATTAACAGGGACAAGCTCGTCATTACTATTAGCGGTATTTTGCGGCGCTGTCCTTTTCTGAAGCTCCTCTATGATTTTTTCCTTGCCGTCAAAGCTCATAGCCTCCAGGGCAATAGTCGCCATTTCAATATTCTGAGGATTAAAAAACCCTGCCTGCCATAGCTGTATGATGGTGGTATTGTTGCTTTCTCGCTGAAACGGGTTTTGCTTCTGTGGGACGATATTTATATCAAATTCCACAGGTTCTTTTTTGTCCTTGAACATAAGCTTTGACGAAAACTCTGCAAATTCCGCTTTCCCGTTTTCTCCCGCAATTCTGAAAATCTGGGGCTTTGTAAAGAACTCACGCATAAGCTCTATAACCATTACAACAATCTGCCTGTATTTGTCGTAAGCATCGTCAATTGATGAACGTGACAGCTTGTTTCCCGATTCCTGAAGAATAGAAATAGCACTCGCCGCCGTAACTCCGCCATTTGTTCCGCCTTGCTGAAAATCACGGTTTCCCGCAATTTCTTTAAGCTCTTCAATTTTCTTTGTGCGGTGGTTCATAACATACCCCGGAAGCCCTGAGGTTTTAAGCTCACGTATGGAGTCGTTGTCCACCGAGCCTGCAACGTGGATAAGGTCGTTTTCGCAGTCGAGAACTTCCTCTTCGTTCACTGCACCGCTGTCTTTGATAAGAAACCTTATTTTGCTGGACAGAACGGCGTTTTTAATAATAGCCCCGTCAAGACGATCTATATAAATCTGAGGGTTTTTGCATATGTCAATCACGCCGAAGCCAAAGGGGCAATCCTCTTCAGGATAAAGGGTGTCAAACACAACGGGATACATGCCGTGGCGGTAGATTCCGTCGGGATAGTTTCCGTCCTCTGTGGCGGCAATTACCTCACCTCTGCAAAGCTTCATGCAGTGGACCTTACCTGACTTTTTGTAGTAGCAATCCACAATCTCCGTTCTGTCCTCCGCCTCGTGAGAGCCGTCAAAGGTTTCCACCGTGGCGCTGCCCGTGAACTTTTCATGGTGGTCGGGATACATTGTTTTAAGCTCGTCGTTATCAACGGCATTGACGATAAACAGGAATTTGCTGTCCTGTACATTATCCACGTGCATATCGCAGTATACGTTCAGAATGGAAAGGGAGCATATCTTAATTTTTTTGTTCTTATAAAAAACTCCGTATATCCCCGTTCCGTGCTTCAGCTTCCGCCGCCAGTTGGTCTTGTACGCCATCTTGAAATCCGCAAGGTCAAGCTGAACGGGAACAATTTTCGACAAAAGCTCCGTAAGCGGTTTGTCCGACGGCTCACGCTCAAGAATGTTCGGGGTGGGGAAGTTGTCCACTGCATCGGCAAACTTGTTCTCAATAGCAGAAAAAATAAATGCTGTAACAGGCTCTGTTTCATTGCTTAAGGGGTTTATGAGCTTTCCGTACCGCGCCTTATACCAGTAATCATTTTCACGAACACGGCGGTTAAGCATGTCCTTATCGCTTTTATATTTGTCAAAGGCAGTTAGTGCCTTTGACAAAAATTCTCTTGATATTTTACTCGGTGTCATCTCCAAGCCTCCTTTTGAATGTGTATTCAAGCTCATCCTGAAGCTCTGCAATATGGTCTCTTAAGGCTCTCAGGTCATCATCCGTATTCCCCGTAAGCTCAGGGGGGGTTTCCATTATAAATTCCATAAAATTCACTTCCTTCCTAATACCAGTTTTTAAGGCGGCTCTTAATCCTTGGCATATTCCTTGTAAGATACATCCGCCAGTCTTTCATTTTTTCGTTGTACTGCTCCATAAAGCTTCTGTAAGCCTCCTGATCTCCCTGGTACAAAGAAGCCTTTGCATTTACGTAGTCCATATACGCCGTATCATAGGGTGCCGGGAGCAGTGTTTTTTCCGTGATTTCGCGGTAAAATCTCACCGTCCGTTCGCCCTCGGGAATTTCCGCACCTCTGTAGAAGAAGGTGTTTTCATCGAAGTCCGTAATATGCACCGTGTACTCCGTATCCCCATCTGTAATTTTTACTGTGTCACCCGAAGCAAAGGGTATTCCGCATACAAAGCTCCCTTCCGAAAATACGGCTGCACTGTCTTCGTCTATATACCGTATGGGGGCGTGAGGCACTGCATAAATAACTTCAAGCTCTGACGGTATCCCGTCGGCTTTTTTAAGAACACGCCCTCTCTCTCCGTATTCATATATAAATCCGAAGTCACGAAGGTCCGTCTTTTTGAGCTCTTTTCCGTCTACTATAACCTTTGCAACCTCGTTTATGGAAACGTCCTCAGGAAGTAGAACCTGTGCGGAATTTACCTTAAACTTGTCATAAATAACGTCATAGTTTTTACGGATGTCTGATGATACCTCATCGCACCACCTTATATATTCCTCTACGGTGTATTCCGTGGGGTGAAGGGCCTTTGCACGCTCAATTACGTCTGATATATACATAATTATTCACCGCCTGATTTGTTCTTTAAAATCTCGATTGCCTTTTTGATAATGTCGGGGAGGGGTATTCCCATAAGCCCTGCATTTTCGATTATTGATATGGCTTCGTTTAAGATAAAGCCGATAACCGTGGCAGCCCTTATATAATCAACACCAAGAAGAATATCAAGCCTGCAGGCAACAAGAACAAACAAAAGCATAACGCACTTCTTGCATAGGCCCTTAAAGCTTGCCTTGCTGTTTAAAGCTCCGCTTTCTGTTTTTCCCGAAGCCTTGAAAACTCCTGCGACTATAAGCCCCGTTAAAAAATCAACTCCCATAAATATGAGAAGTGTTATCATATCCTCAGACCATCCGCCGAAAATTTTAGTAAACAAGCTTCCCGCTACACCAAAAAAAGTGCATACAAAAATTTTAATTTCGTTCATAAAAAATCACCTTTCTTTCATTTTGAATTCAATTCCGCGAGCTCCTTACCCATAATATTAATAATATTCTGAAGGCTTGCGATTTCTTTGCCCATAGTATTTATTATGATGCTTGTATGCTCTACGTACTTTGCATATTCAGCTTTGAATTTTTCAAACTCCTCCATATCAATATCATCTCCTTTCCATTTCCAATCCGCCGCCACTTCAAAGTGGGGCATATCGGGTGTGTTCCATACACCGCCCCAGGTTATACCTAGCTTTTCAGCTACGGCTCCGCATTTTTTGAAGAAATTATTATCAGAATACTCCTGACCTTTAACATTCTTACATATATCCCATGCGCGTCTTGATGTGTGACGTGAACTTTTCATCCACGTCACCTTTTTACCGCTTCTTGTTCGTCCCTGTGAATAAAGATAATCCTGCCGTGTCTGACTTCTGTAGGTTTCGGTTATGAGTACATTTAAGCCCTGCCTTTTGCACTCTGCCATAAACAAATTACAGGCTTTTTGTGCGTTTGGGGTAAGCTCGCCTATACTTCGGCAGGTGGTTAGCACATTATTCATCACCCATCACCTCAAGCTTTTTAACCGTGTACACTGCAGTGATTTTCTCTCCGTCGGTATAGGTTATTTGTATGTATTCATTTTCAGGGTTTATTTCGGGGACAGGGCCGTCGATAAGCTCCTTGAATCCCGCCCGTCTGATTGTTTCCTCGGTAGGATTTGTGTAAATGCGGTTATCAATTACCACAAATCCGCCTTTATACTTCTGTACTTCATTTTCATTTAAATATTTGTAAAGCTCCATTAAAATCACTCCTTACTTGTTGCATAATATGTTGCACTCATATCTGATGGCTGAACACTTGTTTTGATTGTGTAGATAGTTGTACCTCTGAAGGTTGGCAGTTTGGGTATAGTTATGGGTGTTTCAATTGGTTTTTTAAAGATATACACAACCTCAACGTCTTTGCCACTTAACCAAGCTGATGCTTTTTCAACACGTACTGTATTACTGTCCTCACTGCTAATTCCCGTAAGAGTATTTAAAATATAATAATACAGTCTGTTATTTGCAGCTTGTACCGTAAATGGTTGTGAATCGTTTGCGTAGCCTCGATTGATACCATGAGTCATCTGCACAGAACTATTTAATATATTTGTTCCTGTGAGGGTACTATTTAACAAAAAGCGGGTTTGTAAACTTTCTGCGCTCATTACCTGCTGAATTATCGGATTCTTGACATAACCAATGTTTTTTATATGTGTGCATTTGTCAAAATCCAGATAATCCCCGTACTCTCTGACTTTTCGGAGAGGTTCATCAAGATATATGTTTGTTGTAACGGGCAGGTAATAAGGCTCATAATCGGTCATAACATCATTTGTTTCAATCTGTAGGGTGTCCATTTCAAATGATATTTTGTTACCATTAACGTAAAACCAAATCCCAGTAAGTTCATAATCCGCATTTGTAAAAGTCCAAGATAGTCTGCATCTTTCATTTAAAGAAAAAGTTTGTGAGATCATATTTTGTTTTGCAGTACTGTTATTAATTGTCCACAATCTTATTTGATTATTAATATCACCATATTCCAACATGGTTATATTAATAGATACAGTAAATGTATTAGTTTGCGATATAACGCTTTTTGGAAGAATTATTTGAAAACTTCCTGAAGATGCTGCGTTCGGAGAACCCTTACTTCCTTTGATTGTATAGTTGTAATCATTTCGTGTTACCGTACACATATGCATACTATACTTAAATTTATCCTTATCAAATAAATTCTTTCCGCTACACACAACAGGGATTTTGTATTTCCCTGTTTCCTCATCATATTCGCCAACACTCTCAACCTCAACAGGAGCGTCTGGAGTAGGCGTGCCATTCTGTACACTGTTACCTTCAATTGTATAGTTAATCAAACTTTTTTCATCCACGCAATCAGGAAGTATCAAAGGCGGTATGCCTGAAACACTCCGCACAAACCCCTTAATCCTGTTAACAATGCTCATAAATGTAAGCTTTTTATTTTGCAGATAAGTCATACACTCACCACATTTCCTGTTGCCGGAACAAAGCCGTTAACCAAGCCTATAAACTGCACACCGTTAAAATAAAACACAATGTCATAATGAGTATTTGCAGAGGGTTGGAAAATGGAAAGTCCGTTAGCATTCGTGCAATCAGTACCCACCCAATTAAGAATACCGCTGTCAGTATAATCAATTGCAGTGGGTGTTGCTCCACTGTCAAATGAAAGCCCTGATATGTAGTCCTGCTTGTACTCGCCATTGCCGAATGTAAATGATATACTAGATACTTCTGACAGTCGTACTTCAGTGTTGTAACTGTTTGAAAATTCAAAAATATATGCAGTTGTATTATCGGTTGTTATAATTGGCTTGTCCGCTTTTCCCGATATGTCCTGATGCTCTGTCAGGTATCTCCTGTCATTTTCAAGCTGTGACACTTTTGACGGAATTTCTGTTGTGTCGGGCAATGCCCCCACCTCTTCAGCAGAGTGAGCATGGTTTATATCCGCTTTACTGTTTGCAATGGCTTCATCGTCTGCAGCTCTAAGTTTAGCCTCATTGTCAATGAGCTTTTTTAACTCAATATCAATGGCTTCTCTTGCGTAAGTTTCTGCAGAAATATTGTTTTGCAAAGCAGTATCAGTATCTGCCCTGTTCATTTGCTCTGTGATAAGCCGTTTGCTAAGTTCAGCAATAGAATCTGACAACAAAAGATTTGCTTCGCCTCTCATTTCCGATTCTGTAATAAGCTCATTTCTAATCTCATTAATAGCATTTTCACGAATTATCCTCTCAGAGGAAATTCGTTCGTTTGCTAAATTATCAGCTTTTTGTCTTTCCATCGATTCCTCAATAATAGAGGTTTCAATAAGCTCTCTCAGTGCATCATCTGTATACTGACGGCTTTGAGCTTCGTCATTAACCAGCTTTTTAGCAAGCTCTGCGGCATAGTTCTGAGAATTTTTTTCAGGGGAATTAGAATATGAATACTTATCAACATTCATTTTAAAAGCCAAATTGTATCACCCCTTTCCATTGACCGTTTCCACATCAAAATAATGACTGTCTATAATTTGTGCTGATATTTTTAAAGAAGTTGCACTAAGGTTTCTGGTGGAAATAGCACCTGCTGTTTCCATATGTGCATAAAATGAGTATTCTTCTCCAGCATCCAGGGGAACTTGCAATGATACTCCAGCGGGTTTGTAATCATTGGTAGTAATAATATTATTTTTTGCAACTTCTTCACCTTTTTTGTTTTTTACAGAATAAAAAATACTGTCCGTTGCGTAAGAGCCATTAACGATGTTTAAATTCGTCGTAATGGTGCCAGATATTTTTGGCGAGAATTTACCCAAAAAAGTTGGTTGTTTTGCAAATCCTTGAGCATATACTGCACATTCAACGGGGTTTTTAATTAAGTCTGCAATAACGGGTCCACCCGTTACAAATAATTTTTGACCTTCTATAATTTTATCTAAAGGTTTGAATTTTTCAGTACCTAAAGTGCTGTTAAGTGCATGCTTAATCTCTGTCCATATACCCATTATTAAATCACCTCCGTAATGCTTCCGTCCGGGTTAAATAAAGTGGTTTTTGAATTACCGTTACTATCAGTTTCTGTAACGCTTCCGTCTGAATTAAATGTAGTAACTTTTGTATTATTACTGCTTATTTCTGATATACTTCCATCTGAATTAAAAACAGTTTTTCTGTTTGTGTAGCCTTTTATGCTTTGTATGTTATCAGACAGTGAAGATATGTCTGTTTCCGCTTTGTTCGCTCTGTCAATAAGAGTGTTTACCGCACTTGCCATTGCCTCCACGGAATAATCCTTAAGATTATCTGCCGCAAAATCCCACCTGTTAACCCTTTCGTGGGTTATGGTGTCAATGACTTCCTTGTTCACATGTACGTGTCCGCCGTTTCCCTCACCAAGACCTGCCACATACTCTGCCACTGCTGCCTCTGACGGGTACTTATCTTCTGACGGAGTGTTTGAAATGCTTTGCACCTTGTTTGAAAGAATTTCCTTCTCTGCAAGAAACGCTGTTGTCTGAACTTCAAAAGCTCTGAAATCGGCTTCCGAATTGTCAAGCAGATTTAAATGCCTGTTTATTTCAGTGTCTGCCGATGCCCTTACTTCCGCCTCTTTTGCTACAAGCTGACGTGCAATGGTAAGTGTGTAGTCCGTTTCGCTTTTCTCAGGCTTTGAAGCAAAGCTGTACTTGTCTGAGTTTATTTCAAATGCCATAATATACCTCCGTATTTGCAACGGGGACGTGCCATTTTTTGCATGTTTTTCAGGTTCATATTTTCACATCCGTTTCTTATGTGATAGATTAATATTCACCGATTTCTTTTGCACCGGCAGCCGCTTTTTCCATCTTCTTCTGCACTTCAATGTTGCCGTCAATACTGCGGTTTATAACCTCTGCAAGCTTACGGGGGACCTGTACTGTTTCACCGAGCTTTATTTCATAAACTCTGCCGTCACAGGAGGCAGTTGTGGTGGTCCCGATTTTCTCGCCTCCAAGAGGGATGTTAACCGATACCTTTTCGTTCATATATTCCTGATACTTACGGTTGTTGAGTCTTCTTCTTTCCTCAACGCTTTTTATAACTTTCTTTGTTTCTGTTGCCATAATAAAATTCTCCTTTATTTATAATAAACATTTACTCCCTCAAATTTCTTTTCGGGTATACTTCTTGCGGGAATAGGGTTTCGCATAAGAAAATATCGCATTGCATCATAATCGTGGTCTTCACAATTCGTGTCAATATCCTCTGGGGCGTTGCGGTCATAAATAAGTGCGGGAAATGTTCTTATAAACTCACGGCAGGTGTCAAACACGTAAAGGGCGGGGTACCCGTTTTCGTCAAATGCAAGTCTGTGATGAACCTGCATTTTCCCCGGTATACGCTTGTGATCACCCTTTTCGAAGAATACGCCCTGCTCCTCAAACAGGTTTATAATAGTTCCTGCTTTGCCCCGGCTTTCGTCCCAGATAGCAGGGTCTGCAATGCCGATTATTCTGTTTCCCTTTTCTTCTGAATCCTCTATTTCCTTAATCATTTTTGCAATTGCCGAAGGCTCCATCCGCACTCCGGTATTTGGTTGGTCCGTGCAGCCGTAAAGCTGACGGTATAAATAACACACCCCGTCTTCGTCCACTGCCCACCACTGCACTGCAAAGGGGCGTGTGTAGCCATAGTCAAAGCTTCGGTATCTTTTCCAGTGCCGTGGTATGGCAAAGGGACGAATAACATGAGTGTTTCGTCTGTCCTCGTTTTCGGGATGATTTTTCCATTCTGTAAATACCTGCCCCGAAAATGTGTCCCAATCCCCATACAAAAGTGCATTTTTCTGCGCTTCGGGCAGTGAGGCAAGATTTGCAAGGTAATTGGGGTCATTTGCTAGAAGTGCCTCGTTATCAAATACGGACGACGGTATAAAAACACGTGTTCTTTCAACTTCCTTTGTTGTACCGTCGGGCATGCGTACCTGACTTTTAAAATGTATTGTTGTATTGGGCGGTGCGGCGGTTATAAATCTTTCCTTAACCCAGCCGTGTCCTATACCGCCCGGGTTTGCCGTCGCCCGTATATAAACCCGCACACCTTCGCCGTCGGCACGGTTACGGGATATAAGATACTCATATTCCTCACGGGTAAAATGGGTAAGCTCGTCAAAGCCTATAAAGGCAAAGGACAGCCCCTGATAGCTCAGATGGCTGTCCCTGTTCGGCATAGAGCCGAAATAAATCCTGGCGCCTGACGGGAATTTCCATACGTGCTCCGTGGAGTTATAAACCGCATCCGGAAATGCCGCACTGTAAATACGCCTCGACTTCTGAATAAGTTCCCTGAGCTGAGGAATGGTTTTTCTGAAAATAATACCCTTGTAATGAGGAATATGCACCTGTCTGAGTGCCTCTGCCACAAGAGCATCAGACTTGCCGCCGCCTGCGGCACCTCCGTAGAGCGCTTCATATTCGCTCCGTGATTGAAATACCGCCTGCCGTGGCTGTGGCTTCCAAATTACATTCATGCACAACTTCCTCCGTCAAATATATTACATCTTTGTCAAAGTAGATAAAGACTCATATCTGAGCAAGTAAAGCGGCTCGAGGATTTTTGCCAGGTGGTATGCTTTCCAAGACATAGTACCTCTCTGATTGAGGGGGTCTGAGCTTCCGGCAGAACCCAGGGCTTTTGTGATATTTTCGATGTTTGCCTTGGGGCTTGTTACGCCGTAGGCATCCTTTGCAATAAAGAGGTTGCCGTAAACGGGGCTGTTGTTTGCACCGCCACCGTCTGCAGGGTATATTGCGGTGTCAATTTCAAGTGATGCATCCGGCTCTTCGGAAAGTGTTATGTAGGCTTCTCCGTTTTCGCCTGCAGTTGCAGATGCAATCACGTAAATAAATCCGTTTGCAATAATGCTTCTTCCTGAAAGTGCAGAGGCTTCTGAAGTTGAAATATCCTCCATAATGTAAATACGCTTGTTCTCTGCGTCGATGCTCTGAACCGTAAGCTCACTGCGGTTTACGGCAAGGTCAGTGCCTCTGAAAACCTTTGCGTCGGGAGTTTCAACAAATCTTACTCCGTAAAGCTCACCGATTTCACCCTTGTAGATGTTCTTTGTGTCTGCATATTCGTGGGGCTTTTTCCAGTTTTCGTCAGACTGAATATCAAAGGTAACATCGGGGTGTACGATTGCAACGTAATAACCGTCATCAAAAGGAACAGCCTTGTTTCTCTTGAGCTGGTTAACAGCTTTTCTTATGTCCGTTACCGTAAGCCCGCTTTCAAGCTCTGCTCTGCTTGCAACACCGCCTGCATAAAGCACGTTTGTACCTGCCGCAAGGACGTCCTTTGTGATGTCGTCAAGAGTTTCTGCAGCGTTTCTGCCGAGAAGATCATTCATCTTGAGGACCTCAGGTGACGGGTCGTTCTTGAAGAAGTCAAAGCTGTCGGTGTAGCTCACGTAGTTACCGTACTGCACGGGCTGTGCGGTAATACGTGTGATGTTGATTGTGCTGCCCTTGGGGGTAATACCCTCAGTAAGGGGCTTTGTCGCTTTTGGAAGAGGTGAAAGTCTGTCCCAGGCAATTGTTTTTGTTTTGCCTCTGGGAATCTGTACCTTCTGTCCAAACTGGTCGTGTACAAGCTTGGTTTCAGCCTTTTTAAGGATGTGTCTGTTAAGAACGTCCTGGAATATAGGCGATGTACCCTTGCTTGTAGTGGTCTGCACGTTAAGTAGTTTTTCTGTGTCTGTCATAATAAATCACTCCTGAAAAAATATTTTTTATAACCGGTTATGTTCCAAGTATATCACAAATTTTGCGGAAAAACCGTCATCTTTTTCGGGAGGTTATGTCATAAAGTTCAAAAAAAAATCGATTATTACCTATTATATTAACCAAATGTTATATTTTTTTAAAGATTTCTCTTTTTTCTTTACAAAAAAGCTGATGTTTGGTATAATTTTAAGCTGAGAGAATGTATATTTTTTAAAAACAGGAGTAATTTTATGTTTCGCAAAAGGATAGTATTTTTGCTTACTGTTGTGTGTGCTTTGATTTTTTCTGTTCCCGCTTTAGCAGATAGCTTCTGCACCCGCGAGGAGCTTGGGAAAATGCTCATCACACTCAGCGATAAGCTTGGTACTTCAGATAAAACCACGGAAATACCCGAAGAATATAAAAATTGTAACAAAACATTGTTAAAGGCAGCTTCAAAAGGTCTTGTGCCTTTTGAATATATTACCGATAAAGAAGCCCGCGCGGTTAAGCAGGATGCGGCGAGGTTTGTGTACGGTATTTTAGTCAGTGCTGATTCACAGTTTGAAATAAGTATGGAACAGGCGGAAACAATTCTTAATTCCTGCTACGATAATGCATTTGTAAGAGACGAAAATAAAATAGCCTATGCCTCCATGATACGTCACGGCGTTATAGGAATAAGAGGTCAGAGTAATCCCGACGAGGAGTTTACTAACGCTGCGGCAGAGGCGTTTATGAAAAGAGTAAACGACCTTTTCCATAAAACAAATCCCGTAACCGTTGGCGGAAAAACAATCAGCATCGGAAGCTCGGTAAATGAAGTATTTACAAAATTCGGCGATCCCGACCGTATTGACGTTTCAGAGGATGGTGTAAGCTGGCATATTTTCAGCAGTAGCTACCTGGATTTTATAGCTGTTGGGATTAAAGACGATATGGTATGGGGATATTTTACCAATGCGGCAGGGCTTGACAGGGGAAATCTCCCCCCAAAAAGCAGTGAAATTAAATACATATATGGAAAAGATGGGGAAGTAGATGCAGTTTATTGCAACATCCCCTCTGACGGCTTGGCCCTTCATGAAGGTATGGTATTTGATGTTATAAATGCATACAGGGCTAAGAAGGGAAATATAACCTTTGTATCAAAATCTGCCCGAACCTCTCCCACGCTCACACATGATTTTGCCGACAGGGTTGTTGAAATGGTTGTGGGTGATACCTTTGTCGAAGTATACGAGGAGCTTCAGAGCGAGGATCGCGCAGACGGAATTTTGTCACATTCCTTCGGAATGGCATCGGAGCTTTTTGCTTCCTACAATGAGGGAGCCTGGGAAATAACCGCAGTTGATGCAAGGAATAAGGTTGTAAACCTTAAAAATCCCTTTCCGGGAGCGGCGGATGTTTCTCCCGAACCTGTAGAAAAAATTAAAACTCCGCGTATTATTTCTCCCGCAAACGGCGAAAAAACAAAAGGCGGAAGCCTTACTCTGGAGCTTGAAAAACGCTGCGGGGATAAATATCTTGTTAAGCTTTTCAATATGGAAAAGGAAAGCTATGACGTATTTGCATATATAAGATCGGATAAACCATATATCGAAATCCCCTCCTATGTTCTTACCGACGGCAATATGTACAGAGCCTGTGTGATTTCCGTATCGGAAGAAAAGGAGCTCTGCGGTAACACAGTGGAATTTACTCACGGCAATGCAGAAACCAGGATTAATATAGTTTCTCCTGAGATGAAGCTTTCAACCTATGATGATGAGCTTGAAATATCGCTGTATTCTTCGGCATACAGGGATTTCCGCATAGATGTATACGATAAAAATAACAAGCCTGTGCTTACACGTGAGCTTAAAGGTGCAAACGAATGTATATTGGAGCCGCTTGCTCCGGGCGTGTACTACGTGTGTGCAACCGCAATAAGCCATGCCGACGGAAAGGAAAAGGGAAATGCCTTTGCGTCGGTGGAAATAAAGCCTTTTGAGCCGGTTATAAACGAATTTATACTCGAACCCGATGAAACCTTTGAATACTACTACGGTGACGGGGAAGAGTGGATATACCTCTACGACACCGAAACCGTAGCGGTAACAGAAGAGGTTATACAAACCGTGATAGTTCCCGATATGGCGGGTGAACCCGACCCTGCGGAGAATATTCCCGTTGGCGGGGAAATGCCTTTCGCTAATGCAGATAAGGAACCTGTAACTCAGCAGATTTCTCAGCCTGTAACGGTATACAAAACGAAGATAACCCAACGAATTCTTCCTGCAACCAAGCGATTTAAGGCGCTTGCAGGTATGCTTCCTGAATATGGAGGAACAACGGGTAAATTCATAGACCGTACATACACGGGCACTCCTTCCGAAACAGGTAACGCCATTGCGGCAAT
This sequence comes from Clostridia bacterium, assembly GCA_045649825.1. Lineage (GTDB taxonomy): Bacteria > Bacillota > Clostridia > UBA1381 > UBA1381 > RGIG9115. The sequence goes on along the minus strand of JAZRQO010000001.1, from coordinate 10,460 downwards.
GGCACTTTCCTATAGGGGAGTTCCGTATCTCTGGGGCGGGACAACTCCCACAGGCTTTGACTGTTCAGGGCTTGTGAAATACATATGCAATTCCCTGGGTATCAAAAATGTAGCACGTACTTCACGTGAGCAGTTCGCTCATAGCGGAGTTTTCGTAGACCGTGAGGAGCTTATTCCCGGTGACCTTATCTTTTTCCAAAAAGACGGAACGGTCCACCACGTGGGAATTTATATAGGCAATAATATGTTTGTTCACGCACCTCATACAGGTGACGTCGTAAAGATTTCAAGCCTGCAGGATGGTTATTTCCACAGGGAATATGCAGGAGCGAAGCGTGTTTTCTGATAATGTTCGGCAGGTGTGCCGGGAAAGGATAAATTTATGAAAGCAAAAGCAAGTGTGAGCAAAAAGAAGAGAACAAGAGGCTCTGTAACTATGTGGGTAGTTGCGGCGCTTTGTCTTGTGGCGCTTGTGTTTATAGTATACAATATTTTTATAGTTCCCAATGTGTGGTATGTAATCAGCTACACAATCGGAATAGTTCTTGGCGGAAGCTATATTCTTGTATGCCTTAACGAGCTTTATTCAACCTGGATTTTCACCGACGGTAAGGATTTATTTTTAAAATGCTGGGACAACTGCTTTTTCCCTTATCAGACTCTTGCAAAGCCTCAGTTTATTGCAGAGCTTCTGCCGGCAAAGAATGTAAGGCTTCGGGTTCCGGTTTCCGAAATAGACAAGGTTTATATCGGAACAAAAACCTTTATAAAGCGTAACACAAACGACGAATCATTCCTGGAGGCAGTGGCTCTTTATGAAAATGCAAGCTACAGTGCAAATAACAGGATGCTTGAAAAAATTGACATACTTTATATCGCAACAACAGATAATGACAGTGTGTTTATGAGTGTGACGGATTTTGACGAAAAAGAGATTATGCGTCTTATGCGAAGCCTTGAAAACTCAAATCCGGTCATAGAAATAAAGCTAAGCGGCAAGAAATACAGGAGCTATAACGGATAAGTTCAATATATTTATATGAAATACAAATATCCTATTGTTTACAAATTGATTTTGCTGTGATATACTTATATCAGCAAATTAATTTGCTCTCTGTTAATAATTTCAGCAGGTTGTATGCTCCCCCGCGTGCAGCTTGCAGGCAGGAAGTCGTGGCTTTAGCACGGCTTTTTGTTTTAAAGCTTGAATGGAGATTATTATGAAAAAGAATTTTTATGCGGTGAAGCAGGGACGAGTTCCCGGCATTTATACCACCTGGGCAGAATGTAAAGAGCAAATTGACGGCTATAGCGGAGCAGAATTTAAGGGGTTTGGAGAGAAATCAGAAGCTCTTATGTATCTTGGAATTGGAGCAGCAGAAGAAAAGCCCGATTGTGATGCGGTTGCATACACCGACGGAAGCTTCTCCGTTTCCGACGGCAGATACGCTTTTGGTGTTGTGCTTTTCACTGGCGGTGAAAAGCTTACCTTTTCACAGGCCTTTGAAAATCCCGAAATGGCTCAGATGCGGAATGTGGCAGGCGAAATAGCAGGTGCAGAGTTTGTTATGGATTACTGCCTTAAAAATAATATACCATCTGTAGAAATCCGATACGACTATGAAGGCGTGGAAAAATGGTGTACAGGTGTGTGGAAAACAAATAAAGAAGGAACAATTGCCTACAGTGCATTTTATAACAGCATAAAAGACCGTTTGAAAGTTGTTTTCACCAAGGTTAAAGGTCATTCAGGAGATAAGTATAACGACGAGGCGGACAGGCTTGCAAAGGATGCGCTGGGCATTGAATAAAGGAGGCTCATTATGGAAATTAATCAGATGGTAGAGTTGTTCCGTAAGATTTCTGGATGCTGTGCAAGATAAATTAAAGCATTTGATTAAATACTTCAGCCATTGGCTGATATTATGGTGAATCAATGTACACATAATTTCAAATATTAAAAGTTTTAGTTTTCTATAAAATAACAAAAAAGCTCCGGGAGTGAATACTCCGCGGAGCTTTTTAAATTAGTTTGTAACCTTTGTCTGAACGTCTTTAATTGCAGTTTTTTCAAACTTTATAAAAGACTTTTCATCCTGAGTTCCGATATTGCCTGTTTCAATTATAACAAATTCATCTTTGATTTTTGAAACCTTACCTGCGATACCGCCGATTGTTACAACCTTATCTCCAACCTTCATGTTGTTGATTTTTTCTCTCAGAGCCTTTTCCTTTTTTCTCTGAGGTCTGATCATTATAACGTACATAAATACGAAAATCAGAACAAAAGGAAGTAAAGAGCTTATCATTGCCGCCATACCTGCTCCTTCAACGGGTGCAGCTGCCGCAGCGTGTGCTACTGTTGTAAATCCGAACATTGTATATTCTCCTTTTTAAGTTTATTAGCTTTCGCCATACTCCACCATTATACTATTATTGTATGGAAATATCAAGTCTTTTTTGTACTTTTTATATATTTTAAAAAAATTTGTAATAAATTTTCCCTTTTCACTTGAAAATATACAAAAAAAGTATTATAATTGAAAGGTAATGTAATTTTTTACAAAAAGATATTAAAAAAGAGGGGAATTCTCATGAGTAAGTTTTTGGACACAATAAAGGAAAGAGCAAAAACAGATAAAAAAACAATCGTTCTTCCCGAATCAATGGATGCCAGAATTTATGAAGCGGCAGAAAAAATTCTTAAGGAGGACTTTGCCAATATTATTATTGTTGGTACTCCCGAAGAGGTTGAAAAATACAGTAAGGGCTATGACATTACAGGTGCTACAATTATCAACCCCTTCACATATGAAAAAACAGAAGAATACCTTAACCTTTTCGTTGAACTCAGAAAGTCTAAGGGTCTGACATATGAAGAAGCAAAAGCAACTGCTCTGGGTGATTATATGTACTATGCATGCCTGATGGTTAAAGCGGGCGATGCTGACGGTGTTGTTTCAGGTGCTTGCCACTCAACTGCAAATACACTCCGACCCAGTCTTCAGATTATAAAAACCAAGCCCGGAACAAAGCTCGTTTCCGCTTTCTTTGTTATAGTTGTTCCTGATTGCGAATACGGTGCAAACGGAACATTTATCTTCGGTGACAGCGGTCTTGTACAGAACCCCAACCCTGAAGAACTTGCGGCAATCGCTGCTTGCTCTGCAGAGTCCTTTGAACTCCTTGTTCAGGAGGAGGCAATCGTTGCAATGCTTTCACACTCATCAATGGGTAGTGCAAAGCATGATGACGTTACTAAGGTTGTTGAAGCAACAAGAATCTGTAAGGAAGAAAACCCCAACCTTAAGGTTGACGGCGAACTTCAGCTCGACGCTGCAATCGTTCCCGAAATCGGCGAATCAAAGGCACCGGGAAGCTCTGTTGCAGGTCATGCAAACGTTCTTGTATTCCCCGACCTTGATGCAGGAAACATCGGCTACAAGCTGGCACAGCGTCTGGCAAAGGCAGAGGCTTACGGCCCTGTAACTCAGGGTATTGCAATGCCTATTAATGACTTGTCACGCGGCTGCAGTGCAGACGATATCGTTGGTGTTGTTGCAATTACTTGCGTTCAGGCACAGAAGAATTAAATTTCAGAAAGGAAGTAAAATTAAATGAAAGTTTTGGTTATAAATGCAGGTAGCTCATCTCTTAAATATCAGCTTATTGATATGGACAGTGAGCAGGTTCTTGCAAAAGGTCTTTGCGAACGTATAGGCCTCGACGGTGCTAACCTTCAGCACACAAATGTAAGCTTAGATAAAAAAGTACGTATCGAAAGCAAGATGGACAGCCACGCAGACGGTATCAAGCTTGTTGTTGATGCTCTGGTTAACCCCGATCACGGTGTTATTAAGGATATGTCTGAAATCGGTGCAGTTGGCCACAGAGTGGTTCATGGCTCAGAAATATTTGCAGACTCATTCGTTATAACAGATGAAGTAATGGAAGCACTCCAGGCTTGTACACCTCTTGCACCTCTCCATAACCCCGCAAATATTACAGGTATTGAAGCTTGTGAAAAGATTATGCCCGGTGTTAAGCAGGTTGCAGTATTCGACACAGCTTTCCATCAGACAATGCCTCCCAAGGCATTTATGTACGGTCTTCCTTATCAGCTTTATGAGGAACACAAAATCAGAAAATACGGCTTCCACGGAACAAGCCATAAGTATGTTGCGGCAGAGGCTGCAAAGATGCTCGGCAAAGCTCCTGAAGACCTTAAAATCATTACCTGCCATCTTGGTAACGGTTCATCAATAACAGCGGTTGACGGCGGAAAATCTGTTGATACAACAATGGGCTTCACTCCCCTCGACGGTACTGTTATGGGAACAAGAACAGGTACTATGGACCCTGCAGTTATCCTCTATATGATGGACGACCTTAAGCTTACATCTTCTCAGATTAACACTGTTGTTAATAAAGAATCAGGCGTATACGGTGTTTCAGGTATATCAAGCGATTTCAGAGACCTTTCTTCCGCTGCAGATAACGGTAACGAAAGAGCGCAGCTCGCACTTGATATGTTCACATATGGCGTTAAGAAGTATATCGGCTCATACGCAGCTGCTATGGGCGGTGTTGATGCGGTTGTATTTACTGCCGGTGTTGGTGAAAACGATAGCCAGACACGTGAGTCAATAGTAGAAGGTCTTGAGTTTATGGGAATCAAGATTGACAAGGAAATGAACAAGAACAGAGGTAAGATGGACATTTCAGCTCCCGACGCAACTGTTAAAACTCTTGTTATCCCCACAAACGAAGAGCTTATGATAGCTATCGACACAAAAAGACTTATCGAAGGTTGATAAAAAACATATGGGGAGAGCAGTTAAAACTCTCCCCATATAGGTATGGTTCCCCATTAAAAGGATGGTGAAGGTATGGAAATAAATAAAAAAGGTGTAGTATTAAGAAGGCTTCGGGAGCTTATGCTCTCGTGCTTTGTTCTGTCGTTGGTTGCAACCGTACTCAATGTTATGAATGTAATCGAAACGGCTTATGGCCTTATGATACTGCTTACCCTGTTTTCACTCTTTTTCTGGCTTGTTAACGTGCGTCAGATGAGGGATTGCTATTACGATATAAAGGGCGACAGGAGTTATTTTAAACTCAATCTTATTGCATATCTGCTCTTTATATGTGTAAATGCTCTTTTCTTCCTTTTTGTATACTTTACGGGAGGAGAAATGTCACGGTATATATACACGGTGATTTTTGCCATAACAAAAGTATTTAAGTATTTACCGCCTTATATAAATTCAAACTTCCTGTCTGCGGTGGTATTCCATGCCATAGGTATTGTTATGGTGTTTGTGTCCCCAACGGGAACTCATCCGGAGGAAGGCTATAAAGAACAAAACATAAAAAAATCAGAAGATTAATTTCTTCTGATTTTTTGGATTTTCAATTCGGAGGTAATTATGGAACAGTTTAATGTTACGGGAATGAGCTGTGCCGCTTGCAGTGCAAGGGTTGAAAAAGCCGTGAGCAAGCTGCCCGATGTAAGCTCTGTTGCGGTTAATCTTCTAACGGAAACTATGTCTGTTGAGGGAAATGCAAGCCCTGAATCAATAATTTCCGCAGTGGAAAATGCAGGCTACGGAGCCTCCCTAAAAAACGGCACAAATAAAACATCTTCTGCTGAACTCTCCGCTGAATCTCCTGTGAAGCATATTGGAGGAAGGCTTTTATCTTCTCTTGTGTTTCTTGCGGCTCTTATGTATTTTTCTATGGGGTATGTGATGTGGGGTTTCCCTGTTCCTGAATTTTTTAAAGGCAACCCCGTAGCAGTAGGTCTTTCAGAACTCTTACTTACTGTGGCAGTGCTTGTAATTAACAGGGAATTTTTCGTAAGCGGTTCAAAGGCGCTATTTAAAGGTGCTCCCAATATGGATACTCTCGTTTCCCTTGGCTCAGGCGCAGCGTTTATTTACAGTGTATGTGTTCTTTTTGCTATGACTGGCTTAAAAGACAGTCATTCCTTGCTCCACGGTATGTACTTTGAATCTGCTGCTATGATTGTAACCCTCATAACCGTAGGTAAGCTCCTTGAAGCAAGGGCAAAGGGTAAAACCACAGACGCCCTTATGAGCCTTATAAATCTTGCCCCCAAAACGGCAACCCTTATAGTGGATGGTGAAGAAAAAATCGTTCCCGCAGAAGAGGTAGCCGTCGGTGATATATTTGCCGTAAAGCCCGGGGAGAGCATCCCTGCCGACGGTGTCGTAACAGAAGGTCATAGCTCCATTGATGAATCGGCGCTTACAGGCGAAAGCATTCCTGTAGACAAAGAGACGGGTGATAAGGTTTCTGCCGCAACGGTTAACAGATTCGGATATATAAGATGCCGTGCAACTCACGTTGGTAACGATACGGGGCTTGCCCGTATAATCAAGGCGGTGAATGACGCGTCTGCCACAAAAGCTCCCGTTGCCAAGGTTGCTGATAAGGTGTCGGGAATTTTTGTTCCCTGTGTAATCGTGATTGCAATTATCACGGCGGCAGTGTGGCTCCTTATGGGTAAAAGCATAGGCTTTTCCCTTGCCCGGGGTATATCCGTGCTTGTTATAAGCTGCCCCTGTGCTCTCGGTCTTGCAACTCCCGTTGCAGTAACCGTGGGAAGCGGTGTTGGTGCCAAGCTCGGTATTCTTTTCAAAAACGCTGCCGCCCTTGAAGAGGCAGGCAGAACAAAAATTGTGGCACTTGATAAAACAGGTACTATTACAAAAGGCGAGCCGTCAGTGACGAATGTAGTTCCCGCAACGGGTATCAGCGAAAATGAGCTTTTAGAGGCGGCATATGCCCTTGAAAGCAAAAGCGAGCATCCTATCGCAAAGGCAGTAATCCGTTATTGTGAAACACTTGGTATGAAGCCAATCCCCCTTGAGGGATTTGAAATTTCGCCCGGAAACGGACTTTCAGGCAGTTTAAATGACGAAAAACTAACAGGCGGAAGTCTTAAATTCATAAATCCCGAAGGCGAATTCTCCGAAAAAGCGGAGCTTCTTGCAAACGAAGGAAAAACCCCCCTCGTTTTTAAGAAAAACGATACTGTTCTCGGTATTATAGCCGTTGCGGACGAGATAAAGGACGATAGCTCTGAAGCAATATTAAGCCTTAAAAAAATGGGCATTGAAGTGGTGATGATAACGGGTGATAACGAAAAAACCGCGAATGCCATAAAAGCCCAGTGCGGTGTAGACACTGTAATCGCAGGTGTTTTGCCTGTAGGTAAGGCGGAGGCGGTAAATAGGCTTAAAGAAAAAGGCAAGGTAGCTATGGTAGGCGACGGAATAAACGACGCTCCCGCACTCACCGCAGCAGATACGGGCATTGCAATCGGTGCAGGAACGGATGTTGCAATAGATGCGGCAGAGGTAGTTCTTATGAACAGCCGTCTTTCCGATGTGGTTTCTGCCATAAGGCTTAGCCGCAAAACACTCAAAAACATTTACGAAAATCTGTTCTGGGCTTTTATCTATAACGTGATCGGAATTCCTGTTGCGGCAGGTGTTCTTATTCCTTTCGGCATAGAGCTTAGTCCTATGCTGGGAGCTGCCGCAATGAGTTTATCCAGCTTCTGCGTAGTATCAAATGCCCTGAGACTAAATGGTTTCAGAGCAAAAAAAGAAAAGGAGATTAAAAAAATGAAAAAAGAACTCAAAATAGAGGGTATGATGTGTATGCACTGCTCAGGCAGAGTAAAGTCAGCTCTTGAAGCTATGGACGGAGTAGAATCCGCAATCGTGAGCCACGAAACAAATAATGCAATAATAACTCTCACAAAGGACATCCCCACTGAGGCATTAAAAGCAACAGTTGAGGCTGAAGGATATAAGGTTATAGAGTAGATATTACGAATAAAGATAAGCAATAGTTTAAAAAGCTGACTGATTTTTTAAATTCAGTCAGCTTTTTTCAAATGTTCTTTCTTTTAAATTCCGTAGGTGTTAACCCCGTGTTCCTTTTAAAAAAAGTGGAAAAGTCATTAGGGCTTTTGAATTGCAGCAAATCTGCTATTTGCTTTATAGTATAATTTGAGTCCAGCAGCATATCCTTGGCAATTGTGATTTTTTTCTCCAGCAAGTATTGATAGGGAGTTATCCCGAAGGATTGCTTGAAAACCCGTATTGCATGATTTTTTGAGCAATATGTGCGGGCAGTTATATCGTCAAGATTAAATCCGTGAACTGTATCAAGGTCAATGTATGATTTAATAAAATTTGCAAGCTTAGGTGCCTCCGATGGCTTGAATGTTACATCATCCATCATCCGCCTCATTTTTTGAACAATTCTGAGGAAAATTACAGTCAGCTTATCAATTAATTCATCAGGCTCGCAAGGCTCTTTTGCAGTAACCATAAATTCTTCAAATAAGCTTGGGTCGTTGAATCCGGCGAAATGATATGTATTTTTGATTTTATAAGCTTTAAGCATATTATATATGAATTCATCATTAATGCTTATAAAAATATACTTCCAGGGAGCATTTGGTGCAGATTGAACATTGTGAAACTGTTTTTCGGGCGTCCAGTACATATCTCCGGCTTTTGCCACAAAGGAAGAATTATCTATCTTTACGGAAAATTCACCCTCATACACATAATAAAATGAGTGTTGACGAGGGGCTTTTGATATGGCCGCAATTTGCTTTTTGTCTGAGCGAATTCCAACAGTGCTTGCCCGAACAGGTCTTTTTTTTATGTAAGGGTTCGGAATCATAAATGAATTATCGTACATGGGTATTTTTTCAACCTTTCAAGTGATATTTTAAATTTTCATAAAAATTATATCATGGTATAATAAATTTGTCAACTATGCGGTTTAAAATGATTTTTTTTCAAAATTTTCAAAAATTTATTTGTTGATTTTTTCCAGTAATGAAATAAGTTGTGATGAAAGGATGATTTGAATGAACAAAAAACTGTCAGGACTGAGTGCAATGGTTGTTGCATTGTCATTATTTATGATGAACTTCTCCTTTGAAGCAAAGGCGGAAAGCAATAATTTAATAGGTGATCTGAACCCCGGTTTTGAATCGGGCGACATCACAGGCTGGGATACCAATACAGAGCCGGAGATTATAACACAGGCTGCGAGGACCGGCAACTACGGTGCCAAGTTTGTGGCAACAGAAAACGACAGAGAATCAAATCTTCGCTACATAAAACGTCCTTATTCCAATAATCAGCGATATAAATTTTCCGGATATGTAAAATCAGGTGATGCATTATCTGTAGGCAAGAGTGTAAAACTGATTGCACAACGAAGCGGCGGCGGAAAAACAACCCACGGTACAGAAGTTCAGCTAACCGATGAATGGCAGGAAATTAATGTAGTTTTTGATTATCCATTAGAATCAGGACAGAACTATACGGTGCATATGGGTGTGTATGCAGATGCAGGTGCTGCGATTTATGCAGATGATTTTTCTTTGATAGAGTTTACGCTTCCGGAGTTTACTGTTTCAACGCAGGTACGTCAACCTGAAGGAAAGGCAGTAATAGAATATACTTTTTCAACTCCCCTTAAATCAACTCTGACTGAGAATAGTTTTCAGGTAAGTGGAACAATAACAGAAAAAAGTATAACCATAAATGAAAATAAATATTTTCTTACTTTGTCTGGTTTAACTCCCGGGGCAGAGTACACAGTGAGCCTGGCTGAAACCGTAACTGATATATACGATAGGACTATTACACAAAGCACGGTAACATTTATAACTCCCGAATCTTCACTTGCTGCAAATGGTTCATTTGAAACAGGTGACTTATCCGGATGGAGTACTGATATTGAGCCTGAAGTGATACCGCAGGCGGCAAGAACGGGAGGTTACGGTGTAAAGTTTACTGCTTCTCAAAGTCCAACAGCAAACCTGAGATACATTAAACAGGCATATTCAGATAATCAGTCATATAGATTTTCAGGCTATGTGAAAGCAGGAGATACAAGCTCAAAAGGCAAGAAAGTAAAACTGATTGCACAACGAAGCGGCGGAAGCACAACCAAAGGTACAGAATTCCCTCTTACCGATGAATGGCAGAGGATTTATGTGGAGTATTCTTATCCATTAGAATCAGGACAGGACTATACGGTGCATATGGGTGTGTTTGCAGATGCAGGTGCCACGATCTATGCGGATGATTTTGTTTTAGAGAAAATCACACCGTCTGAACTTACTGTAGAAACAGGCATTGAAAAAGTGGACCAATCAGAAGCCACAATAAAATTTACCTTTTCAAATCCTCTTGTTCCCAACAGCCTTACTGCTGAAGCCTTTACTGTTTCAGACAGTAATGTAAGGAAAGAAATAACAGGAGAAGGAAAAACATATACCCTTAAACTTTCTGGACTGTCAGACAGTACCGAATATGTTGTAACCCTTGCAGGAACGGCAACAGATGTATATGGGGGAACAGTCACAGGTACAGAAGTTACATTTACAACAACCG